>JAILDV010000026.1 GCA_024688885.1 Bacteroidaceae bacterium
CGGCATCTGCAATGACCGACAGCGGATGGCAGACGATGGGTTATGGGGTGCCCATCACCTCTGTTCTGCTCGGAATGGGCAACTCGCTCTTTCACGTATGGGGTGGCAAGCAAGTGGCTGTCCACACGGGGAACGACATCCGTTCGTTGGGTGTGTTTGTTTCCACAGGCGCTTTCGGATTGGCTGTCGGAGCGGTGTTTGCCTCGTGGCTGCTGCTGTATGTGTTCCTGTTGGCGATGGGCGTGTTGGCAATGATGGCTATCCCCATCACCTCCTTGGAGGGAGAAGGTGGAATCTCCACCCATGAGGACACGAACAAGCAAGGTCATGACTCCCTCGTTTCAGGGAAGGTGACGGGAGTGTCCTTTCTCCTTCTCATCATGCTGATGGTGGCAGGACGCTCCTTTGCAGGGGAGGCATTCACGACGGGTGTCACAAAAGGCGCCATGCTCATCTTGGTGTTGGGAGCCGTGGCGATGTTGGGAAAGATGGCAGGTGGATGGATTGCCCAAAGCATGGGAATATGGAAGGCATTGCTATTCTTGGTGGTGGGAACCGTTCTCTGCTTTTTCGGCAAAGACCTGCACATCGCCGTGATGCTCACGGGGCTTTTCCTCATCAACTGCACGATGCCTATCACGCTCTATTGGGCAAACGCACTGCTAAAAGGATATGAGGGATTGGCATTCGGACTTTTAGCGGCAGCATTGATACCCGGGTATCTGCTCGCCACATTCTAACAAGAAACAAGACGGCATCATGTTCCACCTCTTAGACATAGCCCGCCCCCTGTCGTTCCCTCTGGAAGTAGACAACGAATTGGTGATGCAACTGCTCGCCGCACTCATCCTCACCATCCTCATCGAATATGGGGTGTTGTGGATGTTGCTGGAGAGACGGAAGAAGGTGCTGCTCTCGTCCATTGCCGTCAACGTGTTGACCAACGTGCCGCTGAACCTCTACCTCTATTTCATTGACGACAGAAATGGCACCATCCTCATCGGTGAAGTAGTGGTATTCCTCGTGGAAGCGGTGTGGTATTGGTTCTTCACTCGAAACCTCAAACAGGCAGCCATCTACAGTTTCCTGTGCAATGCCATCAGCTTCCTCATCGGATTGCTCTTCTTGTTCGCCTATGTTTTAACTTTCGGAATGAGGAATGAGGAATGATGGAAGCCCCCTCCGACTCCCCCAAGGGGGAGGGAGAGCCATGCGGGGTGTAAGCATGGAAGATGGATGATGGACGATGGACCTTTCACAATTAGGAATTAGGAATGAGGAATGAGGAATTGAATCTCTAAACTCTAAACCCTAAACTCTAAACCCTAAACTCTAAACCCTAAACTCTCCACTCTAAACACTAAACACTAAACACTAAACCCTAAACTGTCAACTGTCAACTATCAATTGTCAACTAAGCGAAGCGATAACTCCTTAACTCCTAAAGAAGTTGAGCACTTGCGAACCTTTAGCTCGACGAAGTCAAACTTAAATTATATATAAACAGCTAAACATTGACGCTTATGTTTATTCATCTTTTAGACATTGCATGGCCTGGTTCACGCAGACCTATTCGTCCGGACATCATCATTAAGCCGGACACCGTCGCAAAACCCGTAAAGGACTCTGTGACTGCTCCCTCTGCATCGGATTCCATCATTCCACAGGACATCATTGACTCATGCAAGGAAAATGTGATTGACACTCTCCATTCTGCTGTGAACTGGTTGAACGGGGGTGCTGATGGCAGCAGCCACTCCACCCTGCTGTGGACAAGCCTCATCGCATTAGCAACACTGTCATTGTGCTTCTACGGTGTTTGGAGCTATCGCCGTCAACTGCAAAACAAGAAGAGGCTGGTTTAATTCCTCAGCCTCTTCTTCAGTTTCTTCAATTGTTTCAGTGATGCTTTGCCGGCTTTCTCGCCTAAGGCTATCATCTCGGCAATTTTGGCAGGCATGAAATCTTCTGCACCATAGCCTTTCAGTTTAGGATTGATGTAGATGTCGGCATCTTGACAATTACGCTGATACTTCTTCAAATCTGGACGCAAAAGCGACAGGAGGGAAGATGTGTCGTTTTCGTGTTTGTTGACGGTCAAATCGACGGCTATCACATAGTCGGCACCCATCTCCCTTGCCACATCCACTGGCAAGTTGTTGAGCACACCGCCATCCACCAACCGCATGTTCCCCATCTTCACAGGCTTGAACACCACTGGAATTGCCATACTGGCACGCATTGCCTGCGCCAAATTCCCCTCTTTCAGCACCACTTCCCTTATTCCGTTCAAATCCACTGCCACACAGCGGAAAGGAATCTTCAGCGAATCGAACACCATCTCCCTGCCCGTCAAATCTCTCAGTGTCCTCACTATGCTGTCGCCCATAAGCGAACCCGTGAAGAGATCTGCCCATGCACGTGTGCGAAACAACGAATCGAGCTGTTCACTTGTCTGCCCCATCGCATACAATCCTCCCACGATGGAACCAATGCTGGTGCCCACCACCATATCAATCGGCACACCCGACTTCTCCACATATTTCAACACGCCCACTGCGGAAGCACCTTTCGCACCTCCACCACCCAACACCAATGCCACTTTGGGACGGACTTCTCTCTCATCAGCAGAAAGTTTTGTCTCCTGTGCTATCACCGCTCTACATACAGACAGCAACAGAACGAAAATGAGCCATTTCCTCATATTTTCCTTTTTTGTCTGCAAAGATACAAAAAAACTCTAAACTCTCCCCCCCTAAACTCTAAACTTTTTCTTATCTTTGCACATCAAAACCTAAAACAGCGGCATAAACACATGAAACGAGGATTAGTATTGGAAGGTGGCGGCATGCGCGGACTCTTCTCGGAAGGCTTCATTGACGTGATGCAAGAGGAAGGCATCACGGTGGACGGCATGATAGGCGTGTCGGCGGGTGCCTTGTTCGGGTGCAACTTCAAGTCGCACCAAGTGGGACGAGGGCTTCGCTACAACACGCGTTTCAAGGATGACCCCCGCTACATGGGATGGCGTTCCTTCATCACAACGGGCAATTTCGTCAATGCCCAATTTGCCTACCACACGATGCCGATGGAACTGGACGTGTTCGACATACCTGCATTCGAAGCTGACCCGACTGAGTTCTATCTGGCGTGCACGGACATCAAGACAGGCAAACCCGTCTATCAGCAGATTGACCACGTGGAGGACAGCACCCTCGAATGGTTTCGAGCTACTGGTTCTATGCCCATTGCCTCCACACCTGTGGAAATCGACGGCATGAAACTGTTGGATGGCGGATTGGTGGATTGCATCCCCCTACAGCATTTTCAGGAAATCGGCTACGAGCGCAACATCGTCATCCTCACCAGACCTAAAGGTTACCAGAAGACACCCAACAAATACAAGTGGCTCTTCAAGATGTGGTATCCCAACTATCCCCAAGTGGCGGAATGTATGGCACGCCGTCATGAGATGTACAATGCCCAATTGCAATACATCGAAGAACAAGCTGAAAAAGGAAATGTCCTCGTCATCTATCCCGACCACCCTTTAGAAATCGGGCGCATCGAACTGGATGAGCCTAAACTACGTGCCATCTACCAGCACGGACGGGAGAAAGCCCAATCCATGCTGGAAGATGTAAAAAGATTTTTAGCTGAATAAGCAAAGCTTACTCACCAAATATTTCTTTCAGTTTTTTGCCCAATGCAGCACCTCTCAAGTCGCGTGCCACAATCTTTCCCTCAGGATTCACCAACAGGCTTGCAGGAATGGCATCGATGTGATACACCTTAGCAGCGACGGTCTCCCAACCCTTCAGGTCAGCGAGGTGTACCCAAGGCATGTTCAGTTCCTTGATAGCCTTCACCCATGCATCCTTTTTCTGGTCGAAAGAAAGACCGACAATGTTGAAACCTTTGGCGTGATATTTCTCATAGTTAGCCACCACATTGGGCATCTCAGCACGACAAGGTCCACACCATGAAGCCCAAAAGTCGATGAGCACCCATTGACCTTTACCTACATACTCGCTGAGTTTGTGCAGGTTGCCCTCAGTGTCTGCCTCTTCAAGGTCAGTGAAGGGCTGTCCCATAATCTTCTGTTTCGCCTCTTCCTGAGCAATACGATACTTGATTTCATCAAGGGCAGGATGGTTCGCATAAGGAGGATTGGCATCCAGCATCTCCTTGAAACCATCCATTCCATAGAATGCAACGAGGTTATCAACAAAAGCGGCTGGAACAAGCGTCTTCTCGTTCTCCTTCAGCATCTGCGCCATCAGTTCCCTATCCTTGTCAGTCAGTCGATCCAACTCAGGTTTCACCTCCGCACCCTTCTTTTCCGCGTTGCTCTCCCGCTCTTCCTCAGATAAGGACATATCATAATAGGCATCCAGCACCTCTGACCTCAAGGCACTCATCTGCATCAGCAAGGAATCGTTCTGACGGTCATAATAGTTCAAACTCTGATTTTGAGCAGAACCTTTCAGGACGTTGGTGGAGAGATCAATAGTGGCAGGTGTGCCATCATTGAACATGATAACGAAACGTGGAGCTTCATCCACTCTCACAAAAAGAAGGGCATCCTTGGTGTAGGAGCCTTCGAAGGAGAACTGACCGCCACTCACCGCAGCACTGTCCAGCACCTCATGTGAATCACGGTTTCCCATATACACCATCTTACTACCAGCAGGGGCTGTACCCTTAATGCTGTACTTTGTCTGTTGTGCCATTACTGGCAGTGTAGCCACAACGAGGGCTACCATCGCTAATACTTGTTTCATATAATTTTGATTTTATTTTTATGCTATATTAAATTCGTTACCTGCAAAGGGGTCATGAATCATCTTCAGGTACTTTCCGAACTCATCCAGTACACATTCAGTGGCAATCTCCACATTCTTCACCCTGCCGAAATCTTCACGCAGACACATCGAGTGTACATCACCTTCTCTACCCCATGCTACCCATATCTCCACCTCATGTCCTTCCCACGCCTCAGCATAACCTGTTGAAGCCAACGCAAAATCGGTGTGGAAAAGGTGACACGCACCTTTCACCATCTGTTCTGCCACCTCGCGCGACACCACGCCATACTCCGCAATCATCTCCGCTGGCACACCCAGCATCTGTTCCTTCACCTCGTTCTGGTATGCCACCAGCCCTCCTTGAAAATAATTGCTGGCACCACTATGTGCAGTGATGGCAGCCGCTATGCGTCCACCCGTACACGATTCTGCTGTAGAAATAGTCATAATAGTCTCTCTTGGTGATTCGAGCTACAAAGGTACGACTTTAAGTGAAAAGTGGAAAGTGAAAAGTGAAAAATCTACATCAGCAGCCATTCTGACAGTTCTTCATCGCATTGTAACTTGGTTTTTTCACTTTTCAAACCACTTGATAAAACATTTCTCACTTTTTCTTGGTCGCTTTTCACTTTATGTCGTATCTTTGCAAAAACTATCAACTTTCAATTCATTAATCTTTCTGTTTTCAGCAAATGAAAGCCTCTATCAAAACTCTCATTGCAGCCATTTGTTGCACAGCGCTGGCAACATCCTGCACCAACAAAACCACAGAAATGGCACAGACAAAACTGACCACCGTAGGCAACCCATTCATGCCCCTTTGGGAACACATCCCTGACGGCGAACCCTATGTGTTTGAAGACCCCGACCAACCCGGAAAGTACCGTGTGTATGTGTATGGCTCACACGATGACCTCATCAGCGAATACTGCGGACGTGACCAAGTGGTATGGTCAGCCTCTGTTGATAGCCTCAACAACTGGCGATATGACGGTGTCATCCTGGTGGTGGACAAGAATGCCAACGGGGAACCTTTTGATGCGAAAGGTACTGCCGATGTGCTTTATGCTCCAGATGTGACATTGGTGACTGACAGTACGGGCAAGAAGACCTATTACTTGTTCCCCAATGACCAAACAGGTGCCCGTAACGGGCTGATAGCGAAGAGTGACCGTCCCGATGGTCCTTTTGAGGTGTGCAACTGGAGCAAGGACAACCCCAATCAGGTGGATGGCGTGCTGCAGTTCGACCCAGCCGTGTTTGTTGATGACGACGGCAGAGTGTATGGCTATTGGGGATTTGAGCGCTCTTATGCTGCAGAGTTTGATCCCAAGACAATGGCAACGGTCAAGCCTGGAACCGAGATTGTAGAAGATATGATTTCAGGACGCTACCAAGAGGGTAAGTTCCGCTTCTTCGAGGCTTCCTCCATCCGTAAGATCAAAGACAAATATGTGTTCATCTACAGCCGCTTCACTGAGGAAGGGGAATTTGGCTTACCCATGTCCAACTACACCTTAGCATACTGCTACAGCGACAATCCACTCGGTCCTTGGACGTATGGCGGCACCATCATTGATGGACGTGGCCGTGAGAAAGACGAGCAGGGAAATGTCATCGCATCGGCTACACCTGACGGCAACACCCACGGTTCCATCTGCGAAATCAACGGGAAATGGTATGTGTTCTACCACCGTCAGACAGGCACTGATGAATATGCTCGCCAGGCAATGGTGGCACCTATCGAAGTGAATGTAGAAGAAGGCAAGGGGGGAAAGGTGGAGATTACCGAAGGTGAATACACTTCAGAAGGCTTTGCCCGTGACGGTCTCAATCCATTGGAGAGGCACTCTGCCGGTATCGCTTGTTGGTACACAGGACCGAAACCTGCTATCCACGAATGGCCCAACAACACCTTCTACGGCTCGTATGTGGCTGCCAGCTATGGTGGTGAAGAAGGAATGACGAAGGAAGAAGCGTTGGCTTCAACGAAGAAGTATGATGCACCTTATGACTTGCGCTACAATACCAACGACGTGGTGAACAATACCGACGGAAGCATTGTAGGGTACAAATACTTCAATTTCGGAAACGTCGGAGGCAGCGGATACAGCGATAAGGGACCATTATATGGACGCAAGGATGTGCGCCTGCTGTTGAATGCCACGCCACTGGGTGTAGATGGCACCATCGAAATTCGGGCTGACCGTCCTTGGGATTCGCAAGGAATGTTGTTAGGCACCATCGAACTGCGTGCTGACATGCCACAGCAACCCACGGAACTGAGTGCCGTTCTGCCAGACGTGGGCAAACTGGAGTATAAGCGTGCCATCTTCTTCGTGTTCAAGTCTGACACGAAAGAAAAATCGCTCTGCACACTGCACGACTTTGTGTTTGAGTAGATTGGATTTTACACTATTTTGGATGTAATTCTTTGCGGTTTGGAATATTGTTGCTAACTTTGCAACAAAGTTCAATTTAAATTAGAAATTCTTATGAAGACTTTGGAGAAGATTTTTGCAGGGAAACTGCTGAACATCAAGGCAATCAAGTTGCAGCCAGACAATCCTTTCACTTGGGCAAGCGGCTGGAAATCACCCTTCTATTGCGACAATCGAAAGACTTTGAGCTATCCCGATTTGCGCAATTTCGTAAAGTTGGAAATTTGCCGAATCATAGAGGAGAACTTTCAAGAGGTGGATGCCATCGCAGGTGTGGCAACGGGTGCCATTCCACAGGGAGCACTGGTGGCTGACGCGCTGTTCAAGCCTTTCGTGTATGTACGTAGCAAGCCCAAGGACCACGGACTGGAAAACCTCATCGAAGGTGAACTGAAACCTGGCATGAAGGTGGTGGTGATTGAAGACCTCATCTCCACTGGCGGCTCTTCATTGAAGGCTGTAGAGGCCATCCGCAACAATGGTTGTGAGGTCATCGGCATGGTGGCAAGCTACACCTATGGTTTCGATGTGGCAAAGAAAGCGTTCGATGATGCCAAGGTGAAGCTCATCACCCTGACCAACTACGAGGCCGTACTAGATGTAGCATTGAAGACTGGTTACATCACAGAAAGCCAGATTCCTGTGCTGAACGAGTGGAGAGCAAATCCAAGCGAGTGGAAGAAAGATAAGTGAAAAGTGAAAAACTAAAAGTGAAAAATCTAAGTTACTCTTGCAAATGAAGTGCCAACAAGCCGAATGGCAGGTAACTCAGATTTTTCACTCTTCACTTTTCACTTAAAACAATTAGTTCTTATGGCAAAATACGAAAGCCAAATCAAACAGGTTCCTTTCAGTCAGAATGCGGTGTATGCCAAACTGGCTGACCTGACGAACTTGGCTGTGATAAAGGAACGGTTTGACGACCCAAATGTGCAGGCAAAGATTCCTGCCGACAAGATTGACGAAGTGCGCAATGCGGTGCAACAGATGGAGTTCACGACCGACACGGTCAGTGTCCCCGCTGGTCCTGTCGGCACGATTTCGCTGCAGATAGTGGATAGAGAGCCTGAGAAATGCGTGAAGTTCTCTTCTACCAATTCTCCTGTGGGTTTCAAGTTGTGGGTGCAGGTGTTGCCCACAGGTGAAAGCAGCAGCAAAATTAAGGTGACGATTGATGCCGACCTCAACTTCTTCATGAAGCAGATGGTGGGTCCCCACTTGGAAAAAGGAGTGGACAAGTTTGCTGACATGCTGGCAATGATACCGTATGAATAAGTGAAAAGTGAAAAGTGAAAAGTGAAAAATCTAAGTCACTTATTCCAATGAAGTGCCAACAAGCCGAATGGCAGGTAACTCAGATTTTTCACTTTTCACTCTTCACTTTTCACTTAAAAACAATCAGTTTTTATGGATAAACTTTGGACTAAGAACGTCTCGATGACGAAGGAGATAGAGAAGTTCACCGTGGGCAGAGACCGCGAGATGGACCTCTATCTGGCTAAATATGATGTGCTGGGTTCGATGGCACACATCACGATGTTGCAGTCGATTGACCTGCTGACGGCAGACGAGCTGAAAGTGCTCCTGAAGGAACTGAAAGCCATCTATCAGCAGGCAGAGAAAGGCGAGTTTGTCATTGAGGAGGGAGTGGAGGATGTCCACTCGCAGGTGGAGATGCTGCTCACCCGCAAACTCGGCGACATCGGTAAGAAGATTCACTCTGGCAGAAGCCGCAATGACCAGGTGCTGGTGGACTTGAAGCTCTTCATCCGTGATCAGATAAAGGAGATTGCAGGGTTGGTGAAGAACCTCTTCGACGAACTCATCACACAGTCGGAGCGCTACAAAAACGTGCTCATGCCTGGCTACACCCATCTGCAGGTGGCTATGCCAAGTTCGTTCGGCTTGTGGTTTGGTGCTTATGCCGAGGGACTCGTGGACGACATGCAATATCTGCAAGCAGCATGGAAAATCACCAACCGCAATCCGCTGGGTTCTGCTGCGGGATATGGCAGTTCGTTTCCGCTCAACCGTCAGATGACGACAGACCTTTTGGGCTTTGACTCCATGGACTATAACGTGGTGTATGCGCAGATGGGACGTGGCAAGACAGAGCGGAACGTGGCGTTCTCGATGGCAAGCATTGCTGGCACGCTGGCAAAGCTGGCATTCGACGCCTGCATGTTCAACTCGCAGAACTTCGGCTTTGTGAAACTCCCTGCCGACTGCACCACAGGCTCCAGCATCATGCCCCACAAGAAGAACCCCGACGTGTTTGAGTTGACCCGTGCAAAATGCAACAAACTGCAGTCGCTGCCCGTCACCGTGACGATGATCATGAATAATCTCCCCGTGGGCTATTTCCGCGACCTGCAAATCATCAAGGAAGTCTTCCTCCCCGCCTTCGACGAACTGAAGGACTGCCTGCAGATGGCAGCCTACATCATCAATAAGATGGAGGTGAACGAGCACATCCTCGACAACCCCATCTACGACCCCATGTTCTCTGTAGAGGAAGTCAACCGCTTGGCACGTGAGGGCATGCCCTTCCGCGACGCCTACAAGAAAGTGGGACTCGACATCGAGGCAGGCAACTTCACCCCCAACAAGAACATCCACCACACCCACGAAGGCTCCATCGGCAACCTCTGCAACGACAAGATACAAGCCCTCATGAACGACGTGGTCAGTGGCTTCAAGTTCGAGAAGATGGAAGAAGCAGTGAAGAACCTGTTAAACAACTGATTGAAATGAACTGATAGACATAACAACATAAGGAAGCGTTGACTTTTTGATTCTTGTTCCAGAAATTTCGCCAAAAATAACTCTCAAGATGATAGAAGTTGATGCTCGCGTTTTGGCGCGGGCTGATACTTGTATTTGAGAGAACGGCGTTTGGCGATGCCTCTGGAACGGATACAGAATCAGTACCGCGCCTGTTTTATCACACATTAACGATATTTAACGCTATCGGCTGCCATATTTGGGGCAAAACCTACGTATATATAAATATAGAAGAAGCAAAACAAGGAAATATGAATAAGAAAATCATCATCACCATTCTGCTCGCCCTCGTCGCTGTGGCGGGGCAGGGACAAATCAAATGCCACATTGAAGGCAAGTTTGTTGATAACAAATGGGGCGATGAAGTCGTCATCTGCAAGATGGGGACAGACCTGCGCGTCAATGATGCACCAGAATGGCACCACAAGGCCGTGAATGGTCGCTTCGAGTGCGACATTGAAACGGATGTTCCTGAAATGTACGAGGTCATACCCTATAAACAGTATGTAGAGACCGCAAGTTATTATTATGGATGGTTCCTTGTGGAGAACGGAACGGTAAGGATAGAAATCTACGGCGACAAGTCTCCAAAGATAGAGAGTACAGGCGACGAAGGCCGATTGCATCAAGCGATGGATAGCGTTGCAGGTGTTCGTTTCCGTAACGAAATGGAGAGGATAAACCGCGAGTTGGAAGAAAACAAGGAAAAATACTTCAAGCCCGAATTTCTGTCACTCATGCAGATAGCGGAGAATCTTGATAGAGACAGTCTGCCCAAGGCATACGTTGACAGCATTGAGCATGTAATGGATTTCTACTATGACAACGAACGCGAGAGTTACACAGATGAAGGTTGGCAGTTGTTCCAGCGTGCCAATAGTTTAGATAGTCTCACCTATCCGTTCCGGTCAGAATACTATGCCGAACATCCCATGCTGTGGGCTTATTACCACGTGTTGCAGTCTATTGAAATGCTCAAATTTGCAAACGTATACCACAATTTCGATGCCACTCCCCATGAGCAAATGGTGGCTCTCTACGAATCAAAACTATACAATTTGTACAAGGGTCATCCCATTCACGAGCAGATTACCACAGCCCTTCGCTTTCAGCCCGGCAAGCCCTACATCGACTACAATGTCCGCAACACCGATGGTCAAATCGTTCCCATTTCCTCACTCATCCGAGGAAAGGTTGCTCTCATTGACCTCTGGGCATCGTGGTGTGGTCCCTGCCGTCGGCACAGCAAGGCCATGATTCCCGTCTATGAACGATATAAGGATAAGGGATTCACGGTCGTAGCCATTGCCCGTGAACGCAAGCGAGAGGATATGGAAAACGCAGCGAAGAAAGACGACTATCCTTGGCAGAGCCTCTTGGAACAGAACGACGAAAACGATGTGTGGCGCAAAAACGGAGCCGGCAATGGCGGAGGTGCCATGTTCCTCATCGACCGTGACGGCACCATTCTCTCCACCTCTACGGATGCAGAAGAACTGGAACCCATCATCAAGAAAGCACTGAATATTGAATAGACCATGAATAAGAAAACCATCATCACCCTCCTGCTCGTCCTCGCCGCAGTAGTGGGGCAGGCACAAACAAAGAAGTACACTCACTAGTGTCTCTTAATATATGTTAATCAAATTTGAAGTCAAAATAGAGTTGCCCATCATCCGGCTTGGCAGTCTCTTTGAGAGGCTTGAACAGGTCTTGGATGCTGTCCGTGGTGAGCGCAGACTTGCCAAGGATACGCATGACTTCAAAGACGGGCCTGCCAATCTTGAGGTCGTGCTCGATGATGGCAATG
>JAILDV010000041.1 GCA_024688885.1 Bacteroidaceae bacterium
CTGGTTCCAGTTTGCGGGCGACACCTACCTGGAAGTGGGTGAGCAACGCTACACCGTCGTTTCTGCCGACGGTATTGAACTCAACAAGCACCTTCAGACGAACAAGGACGGCAAGCGCGACATAGCGTTCCATTTCCCACCGCTGCCTAAGGGAACTAAATCATTCGACTTTATCGAGGGCGACGGACAGGGCGCTTTCCAAATCAAGGGCATCAAGCCTGTAGAGGAGCGCTGGAAGCAACTCTTCCCTTCCTATTGGCGCGACAATAACGGCGACTGGAAGATAGCCTTCTTCGACGACTGCGCCATCTACGACTGCAAGTTCTGGAACTACAAACAGCGCGACGTGAACCAGAAGACTGGCGAGGCTACCATCCTTATGACCAACGGCAACGACGAGTTGAAGGTCATGGTGGGTAAAGACAAGAAAGGTACGCGCACGATTCAGATTGGCAGCGAGAAGGCCACATACGCCATGATTACCAGCCGCTTCATGCCCGACTACCCCACCAAAGACACACGCACAGACTTTGTAGATACGGGCAACAAGACAGACACCGTGACGGTGGTGGGCTGGCTCAAGGACATGCCCGAGGAGTACAAGCAGATGAAGACTTTTGAATTCGGCCACACCGACTTCCTTACAGATGACCAGACATCAGCCTATGCAGACTTGGACTCGTTGGGACGCTTCACCGTGAAGATACCTGTGCTGAACAGCACCGAGTTCCGCTGTGACTGGCGACGCTGCTTCATCCGCACCATGCTGGAGGCTGGCAAGACTTACTTCATGCTCTACGACTTCAAGGAGGGTCGTCGCTACTTCATGGGAGACGATGCACGTTTGCAGAACGAAATCTTCAAGTATCCTCTTGATTGGAAATCCATCAGCCTATATAAAGGCAGGGAAGGAGCAGGCGAAGGTGACGAAGCATTGTTCACGCCCTACATTGCCTCGGTGGACAGCCTCATCCAAGCACAATATGCCAACACCGACTCACTCTGCAAGGCACACCCGACACTCTCCACCCGTTACTATCTGTACAGAAAAGGCAACACCCTCGCGCAACAGGCAAGGGACTTCGGGCAGTCACGCTTCAGAGCCAAAGGCTTCAACCTTCCCGACAATGCCCGACAATATGCCCACGACACGTTCTGGACGAAACTACAGAAGCCTCTCACCCTGCACAGCGACCTCAGCACGTTTCTGCGCGACTATCTGGACGATGCCGTACAAGCACGTAACACCCCCATTTCGTTCAACGTCAAAGACCACTACAAGGAATTTTCCTCGAACGACAAGGAACTGGCTTTGCTCAGCCGATGGAGCCTATGGATTGACGAAGCAACGGCTACCATCAATGCCGAGTCCACCGACGAGGCCAAGCAGCACAAAGCCGAAGAACTCAAAGCCCAAAACGCTGATATGCTCAAGGAGGTGAACAAAATCATCAATAGCCCAAGAGCCAGGAAGGTGATAAACGAAAACCTTCTCATCAGCCGCATGAAAGACCAGTTGCAAACACTCGACTCGCTCCATGCCGACTCGTTCACCAAGGACCTACACCTCACCCGCATGGTCTATAACGAGATAGACCGTCAGCGCACATCGCTACAGCCAACAGTCTTAGACACGCTGAGGGCTTTGGTGAGCACCCCCATCTGCATCGAGACCATCGAAAAGCAAAACAACCACTATCTCGCCATCGAGAACCGCGAGTTTGACAAGCTGGTGCTGAAGTCATCTGACAACCTCGCAGACCTGAGCGAAGGCGAGGCATTGCTGAAGAAACTTGTAGAGCCCTACAAGGGCAAGTTCGTCCTGCTCGACATCTGGGGCACATGGTGCGGTCCCTGCAAAGATGCCCTCTCCCACTCTACCGAAGAATATGCGAGACTGAAGGACTATGACATTGAGTTTCTCTATTTGGCCAACAGGAGTCCTCAGGAATCTTGGGAGAACGTCATCAAGGAATATAATGTGAGTGGCCCCAACGTAGCCCACTACAACCTGCCCGAAGAGCAGCAATCAGCCATCGAGCGTCACCTTGACGTTCACAGTTTCCCAACCTACAAACTCTTCAACCGTGAAGGCCATCTGCTGGACCTGGAAATAGATGCCCGCAACCTTGACGAACTGGCACATCTATTAGAGCAGATGAAATAAACCCTACCGACATAAAAGAAGGACCACCCGAACGGTTCTTCCACACTTCCCAAACCGACATCGACGACGTCGGTTTGCCGACATCGACGACATCGGTCAACCGACGTCGTCGATGTCGTTTTTGAGGCAGTGGAAGCACCTCATCAGAGACTTTGCCACAAAGCCATCGGAGGCAATGCCGTAAAACCACACAGGGCAATGAGTTTATCGATGGAAAATTTGGCAGGAAAGAGGATTTGTCGTACCTTTGCAACCAATTGTTTACTGATGTAAATCATCAAGATGATGGACGAGAATTTTGCCATACAACTCTTCGAGGGCAAGAAGGTGCGCCTTGTGTGGGATGCGGAACAGGAAAAATACTATTTCGCCGTGGCGGATATTGTGCAAGTGCTGACGGACAGTACAGATGTCAAGCAGTATATCAAGCGGATGCGAGCACGTGACACAGAACTCAACTTCAGGTGGGGTACAATTTGTACCCCTACTCGCATGATGGCTGCCGACGGGAAGATATACAAGACTCAAGCCGCTGATTTAGAAGGTATTTTCCGCATTATCCAATCAATACCGTCGAAAAAAGCCGAGCCTGTGAAAAGGTGGCTCGCTGAGGTTGGTGCCCAACGTATTGACCAGATGATAGACCCAGAACTGACATTCCAAATGGCGGTTGAAGATTACCGCCGTCAAGGCTATAGTGACCGCTGGATTAACGAGCGCATGCGTTCCATCGAGATGCGCAAGGAACTGACTGACGAATGGCATCGCTCAGGTATTCACGAATCCAAAGACTTTGCCATCCTCACCAACGTGCTCACAAAGGCTTGGAGTGGTATGACCACAGGGGAGTACAAACGTTACAAGGGGCTAACCAAACAGAACCTGCGCGACAATATGACAAATATCGAATTGGCTTTGAATACATTGGCCGAAGTTGCCACTACCGAGTATTCACGACAGTCGAACCCACAAACGATGGACGAAAGTCGCCGAATAGCCCAAGAAGGAGGTGGTGTGGCCCGTGATGCTCGCCACACCATGGAACGTCGTCTCGGTCGTTCAGTCGTTTCATCTGAACGTGCCTCCGACTACATCAAACCCCTCGAAAGTAGCGAAATAGAGGTTCTTCCGCCAACGAATAAAAAACCATCATCAGATGAAAAAAGCAAATAGAAGAATATGATTTACAGATACAGCGGACATTCAGGAGTGCAACTCCCTGTGCTGAGTCTCGGCTTGTGGCACAACTTTGGCAGCGTGGACGACTTCTCCGTTGCCACCCAGATGGTGGTGAGGGCGTTCGATGCGGGCATCTGCCACTTCGACTTGGCAAACAACTACGGGCCTGTGCCAGGGTCGGCTGAGACGAACTTCGGAAGGATTCTGAAGAACCAGCTGGCAAGTCATCGCGATGAGATGTTCATCTCGTCAAAGGCAGGGCACGACATGTGGTCAGGGGTGTATGGCACGGGCAGCAGCAGGAAGAACCTGATTGCCTCGTGCGACCAGAGTTTGAAGCGGACAGGACTGGACTATTTCGACATCTTCTATAGTCATCGCTACGATGGGGTGACGCCTGTGGAGGAGACCATGCAGGCACTCATCGACTTGGTGCGGCAAGGGAAGGCGCTGTATGTGGGCATCTCGAAGTATCCACCCGAGTTGCAACAAAGGTGCTATGACATTCTGAAGGAGGCGCATGTGCCTTGTCTGCTGAGCCAGTACCGCTGCTCCATGTTTGACCCGAAAGCGAAGAATAACAATTTCCAGATAGCTGCCGACAACGGCAGTGGCATCATCTGCTTTTCACCCCTTGCACAGGGCTTGCTGACAGGGAAGTACAACAATGGCATTCCCGAAGGCAGCCGTGCCTCCAAGAGCACGGGATTCTTGCAGCAGAGCCAAGTGACGCCCGAACGTGTGGAGGCTGTGAAGAAACTCGCCGTCATTGCCGAGGAGCGCGGACAGAGCATCGCCCAGATGGCACTCGCATGGGTGCTGGCAGACGAGCGTGTGACGAGCTGCATCATCGGCACCTCATCGGTGGCACAGTTGGAGAACAATCTGGAGACGCTCAATAACCTGACTTTCAGCGAGGAAGAGATGGAACGCATCAACAACATCATCAACACCCCCTTACTTTGGTTTTGACCATGAAGAAATTCACCGTACTTCTTTGTCTGCTGCTCACACTTTACGGATGCAGCGATGACGCCACCAGCACCTTCTCCAACCGTGAACACGTGTATTGTGCTTTCGACGTGTTGAGGGCAGATGTGTTGTTCAATGTGATGGGTAATTACGGACAGTTTGCCAGTATTCGGAAACGTACCATGGAGGGCAAGACCCAGATAGAACTCGTCAGCAGCACTGGACTCAAAGGCTATTATCCCGTTGACCAATTAAGCAATAATTTCGGGCTTGGATTGGGAGGTCTCATCGTAGGCACCAGCAACTTTGGCGAAGCCCTCTGCTACGACCTCGCCTGTCCCATTTGTGACCGTTCAGACAGACGGTTGACACTCACCGCTGACGGTCATGCCAAATGCGCCAAATGTGGAGTTAACTACGACTTGAACAATTACGGCGTCATATACGAAGTGCCTGAAAATGCACAATTGAATACACGTCGCGGACTTTACCGCTACCGAATCAACTTTAACGGACAAATTGTCAATGCCTACAACTGACCTGAAATCGAAGACAGCTCGTGGTTTCATGTGGGGAGCCCTGAACAACGGAGCCATGCAGGTGCTGAACGCTGTGTTCGGCATCGTCTTGGCACGTAAGCTCGGCCAAGCCGACTATGGGTTGATTGGGATGCTCACCATCTTCACCCTTATTGCCAACTCCCTACAAGATAGTGGTTTCGTTACTGCTTTGACCAACAAACGCGATGCCACCCACCACGATTACAATGCCGTCTTCTGGTTCAACATCAGTGTCAGCCTCGTCCTCTACATCCTCTTCTTCTTTTGTGCACCTTTCATCGCCCACTTCTTCCATGAACCCATCCTGACAGACCTCTCACGCTACTATTTCATCAGTTTCTTCATCGCCTCTTTCAGCATCGTGCCACGTGCCATCCTGTTCCGTCAAATCAAACAGAAAGAACTCGCCATCATGGCAATTATCTCCTTGCTCGTCTCCGGTACTGTCGGCATTGTGATGGCATATAACGGCATGGCGTTCTGGGGACTTGCCACACAGACCATCACGTTCAATCTGATGGTCAGCATCATCAGTTGGGTCTTCTCGAGATGGAAGCCATCCTTCCAGTTTTCCTTCGCACCCATCCGTGAGATGTTCCCATTCTCATGCAAGATGCTTATCACCAGCATCATCAATCAGGTCAACAACAACATCTTCTCCGTTGTGCTCGGCAAGATTTACGACAAGGGAGTGGTAGGCACTTACACCCAAGCCAACAAGTGGAACACCATGGGAGCCAACACCATCACCGGCATGGTGCAAGGAGTGGCGCAACCCACCTTTGTCGAAGTGGGCGACGACCTTGAAAGGCTTCGTCGTGCTTTCTCCAAAATGCTCCGTTTCACTTGCTTCATCTCCTTCCCTCTCATGTTCGGGCTATCGCTCGTGGCACCTGAATTCATCGTCACCCTCATCAAGGAGAAGTGGTTGCCTTCCGCCCACCTCATGCAAATCCTCTGCATCGGTGGTGCCTTCCTTCCCATCGCCACCCTCTACTACAACCTCATCATTTCACGCGGTAAGTCAGATGTTTATATGTGGAATGTGATTGCCCAAGGCTGTGCCATCCTGGGCACTATCCTCATGATTTCCACCTTGGGGAGCAATTTGGATTTTTCGCTGTTCGCCTTCCACTTTTCATTTCACAGTATTGAGCTGATGGTCACAGCCTATGTTGCCATCATCATTCTCTGGACAGGCATCTGGCACCGTTTCCTCCAGCAGGAAATCCGTTATCCCTTCCTCTCGGCACTCAAGGACATTCTCCCCTTCTTGCTCATTGCTGCCACGACAATGGTCATCACTTATTTTGCCACATGTTGGATAGAGAACAAACCATTGCTGCTGCTCTGCCGCATCCTCCTCGCCGCCCTCATCTACCTCGGTTCCCTTTGGCTGTTTGGCGCCAAAATTCTGCGTGAATGCATCGGTTTTTTATTCAACGCGAAGTCCAGAAACCACGAGTGAAGAGGATGATGATGGGGAAAATCTCCAGACGTCCGATAAGCATGAGGAAAGAGCAGACATACTTGGCTTCAGGACTGAGAATCGCCCATGAATGTACAGGACCATAATATCCCATGCCTGGTCCCACATTGCTGATGCTTGACATGGCAATGCCAAACGCCTCATAGTAGTCGAAATTGGGGTGTACATCGTTGGGGTCGACACCACTGAGTGCCAAAACGAATGCACCCATGAAAAGTGCACAAACAAAGAGAGCCACAAAGCCCATAAGTGTCTGCACAACCTTGGAAGGAACAATATTCCCGTTCATCCGCACTGGCGTGACAGCACGAGGATGAAGAATGTGGATGAACTCATTCTTCAGCACCCTATAGATGATGCTGAGACGCACACATTTGAACCCACCGCAGGTACTTCCGGAGCAAGCCCCCGCAAACATGACAAACAAGATGACGGGCATCAACTGGACAGGCCACAATGTGTAATCCACCGTTGCCAATCCCGTGGTGGTTTGCATGGAAATGACCGTAAACAGGCTTTGGCGAAAGGCTTCTTCCAAATCATTGACGGTGTTGCACCACATCAGTGCCACGGTGCATATCAGTGAAGCCCCCAACACGATGATGAGATAGGCTTTCAGCTCGGCATCAGAGAAAAACTTCCTCACCTTGCCTTTGAGAATGGTATAATAAATTAATGTGTAGTTCACGCCCGAAGCGAACATGAAGAAAATAAGCACATACTCAATGGCAGGTGAATGGTAATAGTCGCCCAACAAGGCTGAATGGGTGCCGTAACCTCCCGTGGCTGTGGTGCAGAGTGAATAGTTGATGGCGTCGAAGGCAGGCATTCCACAGAGCAGCAACGCGAGAATGCAAAGCAGGGTCAGCATCACATAGATACCACCAATCCACTTAGCCGCCACCGAGATGCGCGGATGCACCTTGTCATGGAGCGGTCCTGTCGATTCTGCCGCAAATAGCTTCACCTCACCCACACCGAAGGCTGGCAAGATGGCAATGGTGAAGAACACAATGCCGATACCACCAATCCACTGTGTCAGGCTTCGCCAAAAAAGCAAGCCCTTAGGCATGGCATCAAGGTCATCGATGATGGTGGCACCCGTGCTGGTGAAACCCGACATCGTTTCAAAGAAGGCACTTGCCACATCAGGCACATGCCCGTCGAGCAGGAAGGGTATCATGCCGATGAGGGTGAAGAGTGTCCACACAAAAGACACCACGATGTATCCGTCCTTTCTGCCCATCTTCTTGCCGGCACGCCGTCCGAGCAGCACACCCGCAACACCCAGCACCAATGCAAGGGCAATGGCAGGAGAAAATGCCCTCACACCCTCTCCATATATCCAACAGACAAACTGGCACAGCATCATCAGTCCCGCCTCGATAAAGAGGAGAAACCCCATGATTTTCGCTATGAGTTTCCAGTTCACCATTTTAATTATGCATTATGAATTGTGAATTATGAATTATTTAAAGAATTTATCCAACTTCTTGAGCGTGTTGCCCACACAGAACACCACCACCTTGTCGTCGGCTTGCAGTTGCGTGCCGCCACCCACCAGCATGGACTTTCCGTCCCTCGACATACCACCGATGTTCACGCCATAAGGGAAATGCAAGTCCATCACCTTCTGTTTCGTCACCTTCGAACCTGCCTTCACCACAAACTCAGCCACGTCAGCATTGCCGATGGTGAGCATCTTCACATTGTCCACATCCCCCTTCAGAAGCATACGGTAGATGTGGCTGGCAGCAATCAGTTTCTTATTGATGATGGTGCCGATGTCAAGGTCATCAGCCATGTCGAAATAGTCAAGATTCTCCACCTGGGCAATTGTCTTGCGGATGCCCCTACGACGGGCTGCCACACAGGCGAGGATGTTCTGCTGGTCATTATCGGTCAGGGCAATGAGCGCCTCCATGTTGCCATAGCCCTCATCATTCAGCAAGTCCATGTCGTAGCCCTCCCCCTCCAGAATCATCGTCCTGGGCGACACGAGCGACTGCAGTTCCTCCGTCCGTTTCCTGTCGGGCTCAATCAGCTTGATGCTGTCGTGGATGGTAGCCAGTTTCCAAGTGGCACGCACCGACAGCTTCCCACCGCCAATCAGGAGGCTGTTCTTCACGGCAGGATAGTCATCCTTGCCCGTCAAGTGCCTAATCTCAGCCAGATTCTCCTTGGTGGTCATGAAAAACACGAGGTCGCGCGGCAGAATCTTCTCATCGCCATAAGGGCTGATGGTTTCGCCATCACGCTTAATAGCCACCACATGGAAATTGTGCCCATGCGCCATACCTATCTCCTTCAGGGTGTGCCCCACCAACTGATTGTCCTTATTGCTGATTTCCTTCTCACCGATAGGGTTGGCATCGTGCATCTTCACACTCAGCAACAGCAGTTCACCATTGTTGAACTCCCACATCTGACGCACCCAGCTGTAACGAGAGCTCGCCTTGATGTCCTCCGCAGCCAGCAGTTCGGGATAAATCAGCGACTCGATGCCCATGTTCTTGAACAGTCCAAGATTTTCGGGCTTCATATATTCGTAGTTATCCACTCGTGCCACAGTCCTTTCCGCCCCCAACTGTCGTGCGAGCACGGCACAAGTCAGATTCTCACTCTCGTTGGGTGTCACGGCAATGAACAAATCCGCACGATTCACCTCTGCATCCTGCAAACCCTGAATGGACGAGGGTTCGCGCACCAGCGTCTTGATGTCCAATTCGCTGCCCAGACGAAAGAGTTTCCCCTCGTCTGCATCAATAAGCACCACATCCTGACGGTCGTTCGACAACATGCGTGCCAAATGAGTGCCCACGGCACCCGCACCAGCAATCACGATTTTCATATCAATACCTCCGCTATGCTCTGCGCATCCATACCACAAATCTGTCGCAACTCAGCCACAGTGCCGTGCATCACAAATTGGTTGGGGATGCCTATGCGTTTCACTTCCACTTCATAACCATGGTCGGCAAAGAATTCCAGCACCGCACTGCCCAGTCCACCAGCTATCACGCCATCCTCCACCGTCACCACCTTCCTGAAGTTCTTGCCCACCTCATGAAGAATCTCCTCGTCAATCGGCTTCAGAAAGCGCATGTCATAATGTGCGATATTCAACGGTGCTGACGGGTTGGTGTTCAGCGACTTCAACTCTGCAATGGCAATTGCCTTCTCAGCCTCCACACCCAGTGGACCGATGCTCAGCACGGCAATGTCCTTGCCCTCTTTCAACTTGCGTCCCTTGCCCACAGGCACTTCCTCCAGCTCACACTGCCAATCCACCGTGTTGCCTCTGCCACGGGGATAACGGATGACAAACACGCCCTTGTCCGGCAATTGAGCCGTGTACATCAGGCGACGCAGTTCCATCTCGTTGTAGGGCGACGCGATGGTCAAGTTCGGGATGGGACGCAAGAAAGCCAAATCGAAAGCTCCGTGATGCGTGGAACCATCCTCACCCACCAGTCCTGCACGATCCAGACACAGCACCATGTTCAGACGCATCGTAGCTGCATCGTGTATAATATTGTCGTAGGCACGCTGCATGAACGACGAATAGATGTTGCAGAAAGGCAGCAGCCCGTCCTTAGCCATACCCCCCGAGAACGTCACCGCATGCCCCTCGGCAATGCCCACGTCAAACACACGGTCGGGCATGGCATTCATCATGATGTTCATCGAACAGCCCGTCGGCATGGCAGGAGTCACACCCACGATCTTCTCGTTCTTCTGTGCCAGTTCCAACAATGTCTTGCCAAACACATCCTGAAACTTAGGAGGGCACGGATGGTCGCTGTCACTCTTGATACGCTCGCCCGTGTCGGGGTCGAACTTTCCTGGAGCATGCCAAATGGTCGCATCCTCCTCAGCAGGTGCATAACCATAACCTTTCGTGGTGTGGATGTAGAGCAATTTAGGCCCCTTCATCTCCTTGACGACCTGCAAGATGCGCACCAGCTCCACCACATTATTTCCATCGGCAGGACCAAAATATCGGATGTCCATACCCTCGAAAATATTCTTCTGTCGAGCCAAGACAGACTTCACGCTGTTACTCAGTCGGATGAGTCCCCTGCGTCGCTTCTCGTTCAGGATGCCCCACCCAAACAGCCTCTTTGAAACCTTATATCGAATATTGTTATAGGTGGTGTTTGTGGTCAACCGCACAAGATACTTTCGCATACCACCCACACTGCGGTCAATCGACATATTGTTGTCGTTCAGCACAATCAACATATCATTGGGAGTGCCAGCCGTGTTGTTGAGCCCCTCGAAAGCCAAGCCGCCGCTCATGGCACCATCGCCAATCACAGCCACCACCTTTCTGTCCTCACCCTTCATCTTTGCCGCCACAGCCATGCCCAGCCCCGCAGAAATGGAATTGCTGGCATGTCCGCAACAGAACGTGTCATATTCGCTCTCATCAGGATGGGGGAAGGGTTTCAGACCATTCAGTTTTCGGTTGGTGCAGAAGCGGTCTCGCCTTCCCGTCAGTATCTTGTGCCCGTAAGCCTGATGTCCCACGTCCCACACAATTCGGTCGTAAGGGGTGTTAAACACATAATGCAACGCCACCGTCAGTTCCACCGCCCCGAGGCTTGAAGCCAGATGCCCCGGATTCGTTGCCAACTCCTCAATAATGTCGCGCCTCAACTCCTCACACACGGTTGGCAATTCTTCCACCTTCAACTTACGCAGGTCAATCGGATAATCAATCTTCGTTAAGTATTTATATTCGTTGCTATCTCCCATAATTCAATGTTAAAAGCATGCAAAGGTAGGAATAAGTGAGAGAAAAAACAAATTTTTCCACTTTTTTCCGAATACGGGTATCTTTTTACGTCACACCCCCCCTTTTGTGAAGACTCTATACACCATTTCACGTTTTTTGCACATAATTTAACGAGAAACAACAGTTTACACTTCAATTTTGTTCCTTTTGTATCCATTGTTATTCATTAAGGTTGTTTTTTGTTAAAAATTGTTGGTAGGTATATGAAAAGGGCATATCTTTGCACCGTCATCCTATCCGAGGGGAATCCGAAAACCTCAGAATGACGTTGTTAACAGAGTAGGAAAAACTAATTGATTAAATGAGAAAATTATGAAAAAAATGATTCTTGCTGCTCTCGTAGCAGTTGCATCTCTTTCAGCTAACGCACAAGTTTGGGTCGGCGGTGAAGTAGGTTTCAGCGCAGGTAAGACTACATTTGACGGCGACAAGCAGGGCACTGGCGCTAATTTCAGCTTTCTCCCTGAAATTGGTTACACTCTCAACGACAAGTTTGACATTGCTGTAGGCATTGGTTTCACTCACTTCAATGGTAACGGTGACGCTTATCTGAGCTTCAACGACAAGGACGACTATTCAATTGGTGCTCTTGCTGATGCAAACAGAAACACTTTCATCCTCAACCCATACGTTCGTTACAAG
Organism: Bacteroidaceae bacterium; assembly: GCA_024688885.1. Taxonomy (GTDB): domain Bacteria; phylum Bacteroidota; class Bacteroidia; order Bacteroidales; family Bacteroidaceae; genus Minthosoma. The sequence continues at coordinate 11,811 of JAILDV010000041.1, forward strand.
TTCGTTAAGTCTGGTGACTTCACTTTCTTCGTTGACGGTGGTTTCGCTTACAAGTACATCCACTACAGCGGTATCGAAGACAATGGTAACGCTTGGGAGCTTGGTTTCAAGCCTGGTATCGCTTACGGTCTTAGCGACAAGGTGAGCCTCGTTGCACACGTTGGTAAGCTCGGTTACGACTTCGGTAAGGTTGGTGACATTAAGACTAACGAATTCAGCATTGGTCTTGCTAACAACATCTCTTTCGGTGCTTACGTAAGCTTCTAATCGAAAGATATATACAAGAATAATGACGGGAGGTCGGCAAAGCTGACCTCCTGTTCTTTTTTCCTCATTCCTTATTCCTAATTATGAATAATCTTTCACCACATCTCCAGCTTTGCCATGTGTGGTGCGAGCTTATTCAAATCGGGCAGCTGCATGTAATCGCCATAGATATGACGGAGGTGGGCATCAGCATTGCCTGGCACTGGAAGTTCGTGTCCTTCAAATTCGTGGGTGGTCAAGGGGAATATCTCCTCTTCGTAGCGAGGGTTATGATAAGGGATGCCCATACCGCTGGTCACCACCTTGTTGGGGAGCAAGCGACAGATGAAGCGTAAGCAGGGAAAGAGGAACTTGTCGTTGAAGTCGAAGATGCGGCGAACCTGCTTGATGCTCTTGGCATCGTCAGTGCTGGTGCGCCAAATCTTATACATGTGCCCCACTGTCTTTTCCGTAAGCTTATGCAATCCAATCGGATGCCTTTCCATCGGGAAGATGTCGATATAGATGCCCTGTTCCTTCCAGATGCGGTCATAGTTGGTGTTTTCCAGCATCTTGGAACGTCTGTCACGTATCTTCGCATAGAAAAAGAAGTAATGGGGATCCGTATCGCTATTTTGCAAGGCAAGCCAGTCGGGAAGCTCTTCAGGCAGCACTTTCATCAGTTTCACATAGTCTTCACGCATCATCTCGATGTCGAGGTCATCATCCCATGGAATGAACCCGCCATGCCGCATAGCACCAATAAGCGTGCCACTGCTCAACCAGTAACGAATCTGGTGTTTCTTGCAGATGCGGTCTATTTCGAGCAGGATGTCCAGCATGCGAAGCTGCAAACCACGCAGTTGTGAACCATCGGGGTTGAACCGCTCACGAAGAGAGGCTTGCTGGATGTGTTGAGTGCCCCATTTCAGCACTTGATCTATCGTCGGGGTTAGCACGCCCTGTTGCTGTGCCAAATTCTTGATAAGCTGCAAACCGTAAGGGAAGTCTTCTGTGAAATAGCGGCTTTGGAAGTCTGGCACAAAACCGCCCTCCACTTTCTTCATCGGGGATGAAATGCCCATGAATGCCTGAATGGAACGCAATTTTCGTGTAAGGGAAACAGCATCGTGACTCTCGTAATAATCCAGAATGGTCGGAATGCTTCCTTTTGTGACGGGCAAAGTGTCCAAAAGTGTCATAAACTCCTTATCCATTGCGATGAGCAATTCTGATGCCTCATCCGTCCATTCCTCATAAAACAGTGTCTGCGTGGGATAAACCACTCCCTCCTTCCAGTTTTTCCACATGCTGTACAAACGGGATGGATGCAAGATAGGATTGCTGTTGGTGAGGCTCACCTCATAGTAGTTTTTCAACAACTGTACAGGCACATGAAAGAGCTGCTCGATGGTCTGTCGCAGCGACTCCTTATTGTCTGTCTGCTCCACGCTGATGGAAAGGGAAGGTTTATAACCTAAAAGCGCTGCAGATTTTCCGTACTCCGTAACACGGGAGATGAATGGAACCCGTTGAAAACCGAACAGGGGTGTTTGAGGTGGCATAACCTCAAATGCATGAAAGAAGAAGCCCGTGCTGCTCACCACACTGCCCACTGCCACGCCTGGCTGCAAGAAAGGCTTGATGGTCTGCAACATCTCTTTGATGAGGAATCCCGGCAAGCAAAGCAGCACCATATCAGCCTCCTTCACCACCTCCTCTGCCGACGCCGTGATCTGTTGGATGTTTCCATGCAGCGTATCACCATCGGGTGTCGTGATGCTCAACTGCTGCTGCCAACATTCAGGGCGACGAGTCAGCACACTCACCTCACAATCACTCTTGGCAGCAAGAAATCCTGCCACCACATGACCTAAATTTCCACCTCCACAAATACAGACCTTCATTCCCATAATTTATCATTTATCATTTTTCATTTCTCATTTAGCGCAGCGCAACTCCCTCAATGCCGCAATCAGCGCATCATTGTCTTGCTCGTCACGCACAGAGATGCGGATATAATTCCTACCTTTCAGCGAGGTCTTGGAGTTGCAGTCCTTCACCATGATGTTATACCGCTCCAGCAGCAATTTGGTGAGTTCTGCAGAAGAATACCTGTCAATGACTTCCAGACAGAAAAAGTTTGCCTGTGTGGGAATAAGGCGAATGTAAGGAATATCCTTCAGCAAGGCTTCGAAACGTCTGCGTTCAGCAATGAACTGATGGCACGCCTGCTTGTATTCCTTCTCATACTTGCCGAATATCTGCATGTAGAACTCTGCAAAGGAATTGATGTTCCAGATGGAGATGTCCTTGCGAATCCTGCGAATCAACTCCACATCAGCAGATGCCAGCACTCCCAAACGCAAACCCGGCACGCCATACGATTTCGAGATGCTCTTCATCACTGCCAAATGTGGATTATCCTCCAAAATATCGTTTCGCAACAAGGTGTTATGTTCAAAATCATCGCTGAAATCCACAAACGACTCATCCACAATCAGCTGAATGCCCCGTTCTTTCGCCCATTTCAGGAGACGAAGCAGTCCCTCCATCGGAATGAAATTGCCAGAAGGATTGTCGGGATTGATCAGCAGCAAGTGCTGGATATCCTTATCTGCGAAGAACGTCATCAAGTCTTGCTCGTCATATTGCAAATCCTCACCATCGGGGATGTATGAGACAATTGCATCCTTCTCCAGACGGTTGGGATACTCCTCAAAAGTGGGATAAACCACGCCCATCTTTCCCTGACACTGTTCCATCAAGCTTTTGATGAGTTCGGCAGCACCATTGCCCACCACCATATAGTCCTGACGCACACCGAAATACTTACCTGCCAAAAGCGAATTGACATACATGCCCGAAGGGTATTCCGTCAGCAAGGTGTCAAAGCTGGAGCGCAGCTCGTCCTTCATGCGGCGGGTGGGGAAATAAGGATTGACAAGGTAGCAGTAATCCAGCATTTTCGGGAATCGCCAGTGTCCGCCATAACGGTAGTTGAAACGGTGAATCATCTCATCCCCCTCTGCAAAGATGGTCTCTGCAATGTCCAAATCCTGAATGTCATCAATTTCATACCACTTCTCATCGCCGACCGGCAAAGCCTTCAACTCAGCAGAATCCAGCAGCGTGATGACGCGCAACACCTGTTCGTAATATTCGTTGTTACCCAATGCGTGGCAATAAGCCTCCAAGAAGGGCACATACTTCTGTTCGCAGAAATCACGTGAGAACTTGTAGATGTTCACCGTCTTGTAATACTCATCCACATCCTCATACCTGAAAGCCTTCTTCGGCACGAAATTCACAATGTTCCGCGCCTCATCAATGCGCACCATCGTGCCATCCATCCACGACTCATACTTCGCCACCAATGCCACGTTGGGGTACTCGTCTTCCAGAATCATCTGGAACAACCTGTCACTGAAAATCAAGTCGCTCTCAATCAGCAACGTGTCATCCTCCAGCATCTTCTCCTTCACCAGCGAAAGCGAATAGATATTGTTGGTCTTGTCATAAATGGGATTCTCCGCATACTCGATGGTCAGACGCCCGTCATAGCGGTGTCCGATATAATCCATCAGATTCTGACCCTGATAGCCCACCACGATGATGACACGACGCAACGAGAGCCCAGACAGTTGTCCCAAGAGCCTGTCAATCAGCCGCACACCATTCACCTCCACCATGCACTTGGTGTTCTCCCTCGTCAGTTCGCCCAATCTGCGCCCCATTCCTGCTGCCAAAATAATTGCTTGCATACAAATCGTTTGTTAATGAACATGCAAAGGTAAGGAAAAAATGAAAGAATGAAAGAATGAGAAAATGAAAAAAGGAATGAGGAATGAGGAATTGTTACTTTTTCATGGAAAAAACACCCTGAACAGCAAATAATCCCCCGTTCATTTTCTCATTCCTTCATTTTCTCATTCTTTCATTTATTCATTTTCTCATTTTTTCCTACCTTTGCACTCAAATTACAATCAATCATCAACATGGAACAGAAAAACTTCAAGAGAACCACCGTGACGGCAGCACTGCCCTATGCCAATGGTCCTGTCCACATCGGTCACTTGGCAGGCGTGTATGTGCCAGCCGACATCTATGCACGCTACCTGCGTCTGAAGGGACGTGACGTCCTGTTTGTGTGTGGAAGTGACGAACACGGCGTGCCCGTGACCATCCGTGCCAAGAAAGAGGGATGCAGCGTGCAGGACGTCGTCGACCGCTATCACAGCATCATCAAGAAATCCTTTGCCGACTTCGGCATCAGCTTCGACATCTACAGCCGCACCACCAGCAAGACGCATCACCAGTTTGCCGCCGACTTCTTCAGGAAACTCTACGACGATGGCAAATTCGTGGAAATCACCTCCGAACAGTTCTACGACGAAGAGACCCACCAGTTCCTCACCGACCGCAACATCAAGGGCGAATGTCCACGCTGCCATGCCGAGGGAGCCTATGGCGACCAGTGCGAGAAATGCGGTGCAACCCTCTCCCCCGAAGAACTCATCAACCCCGTCAATGCCATCAACGGCAACCCCTTGGTGAAGAAAGCCACCAAACACTGGTACCTGCCGTTGGAGCAATATCAGCAGTGGCTGGAAGAATGGATTCTGAAAGGACACCCCGAATGGCGCAGCAACGTGTACGGACAGTGCAAAAGTTGGCTCGATGGCGGCTTGAAACCCCGAGCCGTGACGCGCGACCTCGATTGGGGCATCCCCGTGCCCGTGGAGGGAGCCGAAGGCAAGGTGCTCTACGTGTGGTTCGATGCCCCCATCGGCTACATCAGCAACACCAAGGAACTCTGCGAGAGGGAACCCGAAAAATGGGGCACCTGGCAGCAGTGGTGGCAGGACGAGGACACACGCCTCATCCACTTCATCGGCAAAGACAACATTGTCTTCCACTGCATCGTCTTCCCAGCCATGCTCAAGGGACACGGATCCTACATCCTTCCCGACAATGTGCCTGCCAACGAGTTCCTCAACCTTGAAGGCAACAAGATTTCAACCTCGAAGAACTACGCCGTATGGCTCAACGAATATCTGGAGGAACTGCCCAATCGTCAGGACGAACTGCGTTATGTGCTCACAGCCAATGCACCCGAAACGAAAGACAACGACTTCACATGGGCTGACTTCCAAGCTCGTTGCAACAACGAACTGGTGGCTGTGTATGGGAACTTCGTGAACCGCGCTTTGCAACTCACCCAGAAATACTACGACGGCATCGTGCCAGAATGTGGCGAACTGACAGAAACAGACAAGGCGACGCTCGCCGAGTTTGCCTCTGTGAAAGACAATGTGGAGAAACTCATCGAGGGCTTCAAGTTCCGCGAGGCACAGAAAGAGGCGATGAACCTTGCCCGCATCGGCAACAAGTACATTGCCGACGAAGAGCCTTGGAAGGTCATCAAGACCGACCCTGAGCGTGTGAAGACCATCATCTACATCTCCCTGCAACTCACAGCCAATCTTGCCATTGCGTTCGAGCCCTTCTTGCCATTCTCCTCTGCAAAACTCCGTGAGATGATTGCAATGGACGAACTGAACTGGGAAGACCTCGGCAAGACAGACCTGCTGCCTGCTGGCAAGCAACTGGGCAAGCCCAGCCTGTTGTTCTCGAAGATTGAGGATGACACCATCAAGTTCCAGACCGACAAGCTCGAAGCCACCATCAAGGCGAACGAGGCTGCCAATGCAGAGGTGGCACCCGTGAAAGAGACCGTGGCATTCGACGACTTCACCAAACTCGACATCCGTGTAGCCACCGTGCTGGAATGCGAACGTGTGCCCAAGATGAAGAAGCTGCTCAAGTTCAAGCTCGACGACGGCTCTCCGAAGGGACGAACCATCGTCAGCGGCATCGCGCAATGGTATGAGCCAGAGCAACTCGTGGGCAAGCAAGTGCTCTTCATCGCCAACTTGGCTCCTCGCGAGTTCAAGAACGGACTCGTGAGCGAAGGCATGATTCTCTCTGCCGAAAACTACGACGGCAGCATCAGCGTGACCACCGTGGAGAAGCCCGTGAAAGGCGGCAGTCAGGTGTGCTGATTTGCTTTTTGAGGCGGGGGAACCATCTGTGTAAAAGGCGTCTTGTTCAAATTGATGAACAGGACGCCTTTTGTTTTGCCAGCATCGCCCTCGCGGTAGCCCATTTGACTCCGTGGAACTGAGGGTTCTCAATAATCCATTCTTTGGCTCTACGCAAAGAAGAAGTACGCCACAGCAATGGCGGCAAGGATGCCTCCCAAGTCTGCCAAGAGTCCACAAGTGACAGCATGACGGGTGTGGCGAATGCCCACCGAACCGAAATAGACGGCGAGGATGTAGAAGGTCGTGTCGGTGGAACCTTGGAAGATGCAGGCAAGACGACCTGCAAAGGAATCAGCGCCATAGGTGGTCATGGCATCGACCATCATGCCGCGTGCGCCCGAACCTGAAAGGGGCTTCATCAGGGCGGTGGGCAAAGCAGCCACGAAGTCAGTGTTGCCTCCACACACTTCCACAAGCCAGTTGATGCCGCCGATGAGAATGTCCATGCCGCCGCTGGCTCTGAACACGCCAATGGCTACAAGAATGGCTACAAGATAGGGAATGACACGAATGGCTGTGGTGAACCCGTCTTTGGCTCCCTCGATGAACGATTCATACACATTCACTTTCTTCACCATACCTGCGATGATGAAGGAGAGGATGATGCCGAAAAGGATGATGTTGGCAACGAGCGTGCTGACCATGTCCATGGTCTCCTTCTCCATCTGTGAGAAGCCCCAGATGGTGGCTGCCACCAACAGGCACATGCCGCCAAGAGTGCCCAAGAGGACAGGCTGCAGCAGGTTGATGCGCTGATAGATGCTCACGATGATGATGCCCACCAACGTGGCTACGAAGGTGGCTAGGAGGATGGGCACAAACACGTCGGTGGGTTGTGCTGCTCCCAGTTGGGCGCGATAGACCATGATGGAGACAGGAATGATGGTGAGTCCCGATGTGTTGAGCACCAGAAACATGATCATGGGGTTGGTGGCTGTCTCGTTTCTCTCCGTTTCCTGTTCGGCAGTCCATCCGCGCGACTCACTCAACCTGCGGTTCTTCTCCACATTCAGCGCCTGCATGCTCTCCATCGCCTTCAAACCTAAGGGTGTGGCAGCATTGTCCAATCCCAGCATGTTGGCTGCGATGTTCATGAAGATGTGACCTGTGGCGGGATGACCTTTAGGAATGTCTGGGAAAAGCCGTGTGAAGAGCGGGCTCAGCATGCGTGACAAGACATTGATGACGCCTCCCTTCTCTCCTATTTTCATGATACCCATCCAAAGGGAAAGGACTCCTGTGAGCCCGATGGATATCTCGAAGGCTGTCTTGGCGTTCTCAAATGTGGAACCTACGATGTCGGCAAATACGCCTGTATTGCCAATGAAGCACTGAATGATGGCGCACAAGGCTGCCAAAAGGAAAAATGCAATCCAAATGTAGTTGAGGACCATAAGTTGGGAGTTAGGAGTTGAGAGTTTAGGGTTGAGAGTTTAGGGTTGAGAGTTGAGAGTTTAGAGTTTAGAGTTTAGAGTTTAGAGTTGACAGTTGACAGTTGACAGTTGAGAGTTTAGGGTTTAGGGTTGAAAGTTTAGGGTTTAGAGTTTAGAGTTTAGAGATTCAATTCCTCATTCCTAATTCCTAATTCCTAATTGTGAAAGGTACATCATCCATCGTACATCATCCATGCTTGTCTCGGTTGGCAAAGATGTTTGCAAGTATGGTGCCGCTGATGCTATGCCATGCACATGAGATGGCACAGGGCACAACCGCCATCGGGTTGGTTGCCACGAAGAATGTCATGGCAAGGTTGGTGCCCAACCCTGCATTTTGCATGCCCACCTCGATGGAGAGCGTGCGTTTCTTAGCGATGGAGAACCCGCACATCCTGCCCACTGAATAGCCAAGCACATAACCAATCGTGTTGTGACAGAAGACCATGCCGAAGGTGAGAAGGAAGAGCACCATGCCATTTTCCACCAAGGGGTCGTGAACCGTGGTGACCACTCCACCGACTATGCATGCCAAACATGCCACCGACACACCAGGCATGCAACCTTGTATCTTCTTGAACACCTCTTTGTGTCCCAACCACACATTCAGGAAGAAACCGATGGCGATGGGGATGATGGTCACAATGAGTATTTGCTGGAACATGCCCCACGCATCCACATCCACCCGTTCACCTGCCAGCCACAACACCAGCAGGGGGGTGAGCACGGGAGCCAGCAGAGTGGAAGCGCATGTCATGCCTACGGAGTATGCCACATCGCCCTTGCAGAGGAACGACATGATGTTGCTCGACACACCGCCTGGACAGCAGCCCACGAGAATGATGCCAATGGCCATTGCCGTGCTGTAAGGGGCAAATGCAGGCACCTGACTGAACAGCCAGGACAGCGAGAATGCCACCAAGGGCATGATGGTGAACTGCGCCATGGCTCCTATCAAAATGTCGAACGGACGTTTCGCCAACAGCTTGAAGTCTTCGGGAGTCAATGTCAGTCCCATCGTCAGCATGATAATGCCCAAAATCACGGTTTGCGTGTTGCCTTTCACCCATTCGAAAAGCACAGGGAAAAAGAACGTGACAACGGCTGTGAGAATGACAAAAAGGCTTGCCTTCCCACTGAGCACGTCACTGATAGTCTTAAATATCCGATACATTTCTTTCTACGCTTTCAATTTGAGCACAAAGGTAAGGAAAAAAAATGAAAAAATGAAAGAATGAAAGAATGAGAAAATGAAAAGGGAATGAGGAATTATTACTTTTTCAACGAAAAAACACCCTGAATGGCAAATAATTCCTCTTTCATTTTCTCATTCTTTCATTTTTTCATTTTTTTCCTTACCTTTGCAACAGAAAGCTAAATCTATGTAATATGGGAAAAGAACAATCTTTGGAAGTGATGGGCGAAAAGTCCAGAGGCAGTGAGGGAGAAGAATTGATGCTGCTGCGCATTACTGGCGAAGACCGCCCTGGGCTGACAGCCAGTATCATGGACATTCTTTCGCAGCACGATGTGGACATTCAGGACATCGGACAGGCTGACATCCATTCCACCCTGTCGCTGGGCATCCTGATCAAGGTGAGAGATGACAGGTCGGGCTATGTGATGAAGGAGCTGTTGTTCAAGGCGAACGAGCTTGGAGTGAACATAGGGTTTGCTCCCGTGACGATGGAAGAGTATGAAGCGTGGGTGGCTCGTCAAGGCAAGAACCGCTACATCCTGACAGTGTTGGGAAGAAGACTCAAGGCAAGACAGATTGAGGCGGTGAGTCGGCTGATTGCGGAACAAGGACTGAACATCGACGGCATCAAGCGCCTGTCTGGGCGTGCGAGCATTCTGCATCCGAAGGAGAAGACGAGGGCATGCATCCAGTTTTCGGTACGAGGCACGCCCAAAGACAGGGAGGCGTTGCACGGAGCACTGTTGCAGATGTCGGGCGAAATGGAGATTGATGGTTCTTTCCAGACAGATAACATGTACCGCAGAATGCGGCGACTGATTTGTTTCGACATGGATTCGACACTGATTCAGACGGAGGTGATTGATGAATTGGCAAGAAGAAACGGGGTGTATGAGCAGGTGGCTGCCATCACGGAGCGTGCCATGAGGGGTGAGATTGACTTCAAGGAGAGCTTCACGGAACGGTGCAGGCTGCTGAAGGGACTGGACGTGAGTGTGATGAGGGAAATTGCAGAGAACCTGCCCTTTACGGAGGGTGTGGACAGACTGATGTATGTGCTGAAGAAATATGGTTACAAGATTGCCATCCTCAGTGGTGGATTCACCTTCTTCGGTGAGTACATCCAAAAGAAATATGGTATTGATTATGTGTATGCCAACGAACTGGAGATAGACGAGACAGGGCATCTGACAGGCAACTATGTGGGAGAGATTGTAGATGGCAAGCGGAAGGCGGAGTTGCTGAAACTGATTGCACAGGTGGAGAAAGTGGATTTGCAGCAGACCATCGCAGTAGGTGATGGAGCAAATGACCTGCCCATGCTTTCCCAAGCAGGTTTGGGCATTGCCTTCCATGCAAAGCCTCGTGTGGTGGCGAATGCACAGCAGAGCATCAACACCATTGGACTGGATGGCGTGCTTTACTTCTTGGGATTCAAGGATTCCTACTTGGACGAGAAAGCGCAATAGCGAGCCCCACGTGGCAGAGAACTTTCCTATATTTTTTGAAACTCTAACACATACCTATATGAAAAAGTTTGTTTTACTTTCAGTTTTTAGTTTTTCACTCTTCACTTCTTCTGCACAGACAGGGGCTGACTATCTGAAAGCAGCACAAAGGGCTGATGTGGAAATCGTTTTTGATTTGTCTGACACTGGCAAGGAATACAAGGTGAATTGGGGCATGGATGCCGCATGGGATTGGGATTTCAATGTGAAGCGAGGTGTGGCGCATATCGGCAAGGGAAACTTTGCTACAGGACGTGTGTCGTTCCAACCCAATGACCTCGTGACAGACAATGGCGATGGCACATTCTCCCTTACTGACCGTCAGAAAAAGAAGTTGCAGTGGCGTTGCAACCTCATCAAGCTGACAGGCACGACAGAGGTAAACCTCAACTGCGACCACGAAGCGCTGTTCCGTCCTGCCGACAGCAATGGCAACTATCTGGACACAGACGAGAGAGACTATACGGGCAGGACAAACTATCGCGGCAAGCCACAGGAGTGGTACAAGCTCATCAAGGCGAGTGTGCAGTATGTGCAGAGTCAAGGACTGAAGGTGGTAAGCGTATCGCCTTTCAACGAGCCCGACTTCGTATGGGAACAAGCCACCGACGAGGATCAAGCCAAGCGGGATTTCCTTGCCATCGCCAGACTGATCAAGGCGGATGACTTCTTCAAGGACATCCGCGTTTGTGGCGGCAACACCTTGAATAATGACAAAGCATGGACTTGGTTCTACTATCTGAAGAACTATTTGGACGAGGGCAACACGCACCAGTTGGCTGGCTCGTTTGACAACTATGCCAATTTCTTCACCCGACTGAAGAGGGATGGCAAGGTGGCAACTGCCGACGAGCTGCACAATGTGGGTGAAGCCATCGTGGGTGTAAACTACGGCATGGAGAATGGCATCTGGTGGGGCTTTGACTCGAAAGCACGCGGTCAGTTCTGCCTCGACTCAAACGAAGGGGTACGGTTGGGGTATGGCGAGAACCGTGCAGCGTGGACGTGCGGTGCCGTGTATCGCAACAACACAACCGATGAGGTGCATGGCTATCTCGGTTCGTCGGAGCGCCAAGCCTCCACATCCACTTTTGCTTTTGTCAGCAAGGACAGGGATGTGTATTTCAATGGCGATGGCCCTACAAGAAGATATGTGTTTGAAGTGCCAGGCGGCACAGGCTACCAGAAAGGACAAATCAATGCTGAGCGTGTGTTCGACATCACATGGGGCGAAGATGTGGCTCCCAGTGTCATCAATGGCACTTACCTCATCTTGAACCAATACAGCGGCAAGGTGCTTACTGGGTATGAAAATGCGAACGTCACCACCTCAAGCCTTCAGTCTTCGGGCACATCGCAACACTGGAAGGTGACTCCTGGATATACCACTGGCGACATATCCAACTGGTTTATTGACAATGTGACCACAGGCAAGAATTCCCACCTGAATGTGCTGAATCTGAACCTTGACGAGGGAGCCAACGTCATCTGCTGGTCGGGCGATAGCGATGGCAAGCACTTGCTGGAGGAGCAATGGTATCTGAAGTATGCACAGGATGGTTACTATTACATTATCAGTCGTCTGTCCAATAAATACCTCTACTGCACGAACACTGCATCGGGTTCGGAGGTGTGCCTGAAAGAGGGACCATCTCCTAAGGCTCGTTCCAAGTCAGCATACCTTTGGCGTTTCCAACCCATCGATTCGAAAGCGGAAACCCGAGCTCCTGCTGCACCAACAACCCTCACTGCCCAAGAGCTGGGTGCAGAGGGAATGGAACTGGCATGGACAGCTCCTGTTGACAATGACGCGCTGACCTACATTGTGCTGCGTGCCGATGTACCCCAGCAGGAGGGTGAAGAACCTGAATACAACACCATTGCCCGCGGTGTTGCCACCACCTCCTACACCGACAAGACTGCCGAGGAAGGCAAACACTACTATTATAAAGTGAAAGCCGTCGATTATGCTGGCAATCGTTCGAAGGCGTCCGAGGAACTCGCCACAGGCATTGACGCTCCTGCTGCCGTTATGCAAAGCGGCAAGGAAAGCAACGGTGAACGCTATGACCTGAGCGGCAAACCAGCTTCGGACACATCAACGGGCATCATCATACAGGGACAGAAGAAAATCTATGTCAGATAATTGAAGCGGACGTTTTCACATATCATCGGACTGCTGTGCACAATCTCTTGTTGTGCACAACAGTTGGTGTTTTCACCACTTGACACCAGCGATGGACTGAGCAGCAACTGCGTGTTGCACATTCTCGAACTGCCCGACGGAAGGATTGCCGCCACCACCCCACAGAGCATTGACGTTTGGGATGGACATCATTTCCAAATCATACCGAAGGACACGCTGTCATCCACTCCCTTGCCCGGCTATCAAGGCGCCTATCACGTTTATGCCGACAAGAACAACCGTTTGTGGGTGAAGGACTACAGAAAAATATGGTGCTACGACAAGCAGCTCCAGTTCATCCCTGATTGTCTGCCCGACAGTGCCGACGACGTGTTTGTAGATGACCAAGGCGACGTGTTCTTCATTCAGCAAGACACCACCCACCTGCTGCTCGACCTCAAGACATTCCAAGGAAAACAGTACCGTTTCTATGCCAACGGAGAGGTGGTATGCAGTGAGGGAAACCATCTTTTGTATGCTGTACAAGCCTCGCTTGACTCCACCGCCATCACCTCACTCGTCGTCACCGACACCCTTCGTGGACGTTTCTATCAGTTGATAGACCAAAAACTGTGTCTGGAATTTGACACCCACACCCGACGATGGACAGAAATCTTCCGTGCCAACCGATTGCACACCATCTCACTGACAGATAACAACACTGCCTTCATTGTCAGTCGCGACGGCATGTGGAGGATAGACCTGCCTTCCAGAAAAGCGGAGCAGATAGAGCAAGTGCTGATGACGGATGGTTCCTACATCTCCTCCAGCAGATTGAACACCATTTTCACCGACAGGAACGGGAATGTGTGGATAGGCTCCTATGACCACGGACTGTTGGTGGGACGACATGCCGACGCTTCTGAATCACACACACCTTTAGTATGGATATTGATGGGTGGAGGGTTCGTGTGCTTGATGCTCCTATGGTGGTTCTTTGGAAGGAAAAGAAAAGGTGAGCACACCGACAGCACCGTCTCTGACACACACTCCACACCCCCTGCCACAGCTGCCACCATACCCATTGACCACGAGCTGGTCAGTCGTGCCACGACACTGGTGGAGCAGCATCTTGCCACGCCCAACTACACGGTTGAACGCCTTGCCCAAGACCTCTGCATGGACCGTACTGGACTCTACAAGAAGATGACTGCCATGCTGGGAAAAACTCCGACGGCATTTATCCGAGGCATCCGTGTGAACCATGCAGTCCATCTCATCCAAACCACCTCGCTCACCATGGCAGAAGTGGCAGAGCAATCCGGCTTCAGTTCAGCGAGTTACATGGCAAAATGCTTCCAGGAAGACCTTGGAAAGAACCCCTCAGAACTAAAGGGAAATCAACCATAGTACTCTGTTGATTCAACGTAATTACCCACTGAAATCAACCACACTACTCTGTTGATTCATCCACATCATTCCTTCCCAAAAGAAGAAAAGCCCTACCTTTGCAGCAATCATTCACTAAAACCTCATATTCATATGAAAAAAACCTTTCTTTTATCTTTGGTAACCCTGTCCGTCCTGACGACTTGGGCACAGACAGTGGAATTCTACACACCCCGCACTGTCCGCATCGTGAACGATAATGGACAGAAGGCTGGGAAAAAGTCGCTTGTGGTCATTGCCCAGCCAGAGCAGGTGAAGGTGAGTCAGACACAAAAAGGCAATGCCACCGTTTACAAGTCTTCGGCACTCACTGTCACTGTCGATGCAGGTAAGGTGACCTTTGCCGACAACAAGGGTAATCTTCTCACCCAAGCTGGCGAAAGCGTTCTTACTCCCATCACCACAGGACCTAACGCAGGTGCATTCCGCGTGAAGCAGACATTCTCCGTGGAAGCAGACGAGGGCATCTATGGTATCGGTCTTCTACAAAATGGCAAGATGTCACAGCGTGGCGAGAACCGACACATGGAGCAGAGCAACCTTGAAGACTTTGCCCATTTCTATCAAAGTATCAAAGGATACGGAATCTTTTGGGACAACTACTCCCCCACCCACCTCATCACTCCTGCAAAAGGTGTTGCAGGCAACGTGGAGTTGGAATCGGAAGTAGGCAAACTGAGTGACTACTATTTCATCTATGGTGGCAATGCAGACGGGGTGATAGCCGAGATGAGACATCTCTCTGGCGAAGTTCCCATGTTCCCTTTGTGGACCTACGGATTTCATCAGAGCCGTGAACGCTACAAATCACAGAATGAGCTGTTAGAGGTGGTGCACAAATACCGTGACCTCAAAGTGCCTTTCGATGGCATCATCCAGGACTGGCAATATTGGGGCAGCAACTACAACTGGAACGCCATGGAGTTCCTCAACCCCGAGTTTGACCGCGCACAACAGATGATAGATGAAGTGCACAAGCAGCATGCCCACATGAGCATCAGCATCTGGGCGTCTTTTGGTCCTGAAACCAAAGCTTTCAAAGAAATGAAGGAGAAGAACCTGCTGCTGGATTTCCAGACATGGCCGCAGAGCGGATTGTCACAATGGCCTCCACGCATGGACTATCCCAGTGGCGTGCGTTGTTACGACGTGTATAGTAAAGAAGCACGCGACATCTATTGGAAAAACCTCTCCCGTCTCCACCAGATGGGCATCGACGCATGGTGGATGGACTCCACTGACCCCGATCAGATGAACGTGACCGACGAACAGCGTGACCAGCCCACAGCTATGGGCACTTTCCGTAGCGTACGCAACGCCTTCCCTCTCATGACCGTGGGTGGTGTGTACGACAGCCAACGTGCCATCGACGACAGCAAGCGCGTCTTCATCCTCACCCGCTCCTACTTTGCTGGTCAGCAGCGCTATGGTGCCAACACTTGGAGCGGCGACATCGGCTCTTCATGGGATAGCTTCCGCAAGCAAGTGCCTATCTGTCTTAACTACACCCTCACCGCTAACCCTAACGTGAATGCCGACATCGGTGGCTTCTTCGCTGGCTCCTACAACACACAGGGCCACAACTCCGCCACACGCAACCCTCAGTATCAGGAACTCTACGTGCGCTGGATGCAATTCGGTGCCTTCACCCCTATGATGCGCAGCCACGGAGCTGACATCTATCGCGAGCTCTACTACTTCGGCAAACAAGGAGAACCTGTCTATGACGCCCTCGTCGATGCAGTCAAACTCCGCTACCGCTTCCTTCCCTACATCTATAGCCAGTCATGGCAAGTGACCGCACACCACGACTCTTTCATGCGTGCCCTCTTCATGGATTTCAAGGAAGACAAGCAGACATGGGACAACAACCGCCAATACCTCTTCGGACACAACGTGCTTGTCTGCCCCGTAGTTGACCCGCTTTACACACAAGAGAAAATCGTCAAGACCGACCCCATGTCGGGATGGGACAAGCAGAACCTCCAGCGTGAGACCTATGCGCCCGTTGATTGGAAGACAGAAAAGACTTTCAGTGTGTATCTTCCCGCAGGTGCACAATGGTACGATTATTGGACTAACTCCCTTTTGAATGGTGGGCAGACAATCACTGCCGCAGCACCTCTTAATCATTCGCCCCTTTACATCAAGGCAGGCTCCATCCTTCCCCTTGGTCCTGATGTGCAGTATGCCAACGAAAACAAGTTCGACAACCTCGACATTGTGGTGTATCCGGGAGCAGATGCCACCTTCACCCTCTACGAAGACGAAGGTGACAACTACAACTATGAGAAGGGACAGTACAGCACCATCGCTCTGACATGGAACAACCGTTCGAAGACACTCACCATTGGCAAACGCAATGGCTCCTTTGAAGGCATGCCAGCTTCACGCACTTTCCACGTAAAAGTGGCTGGCGGTGCACAAAAGACCATCACCTACAATGGCAAGAGCCAAACCGTGAAACTGTAAAGGTCATCAAAAACAGCAACCGCGGCACCCTTTCGAGGATGCCGCGGTTGTTTGTTCTTGGATGTCCGATTACTTGCGGAGACCAAGCTTCTTGACGATTGCACGATAGCGTTCGATGTCCTTTCTCTTCAAATAAGAGAGGAAACGACGACGCTGACCCACGAGCTGAACCAGTGCACGATTGGTTACGTGGTCTTTGTGGTTAGCCTTCACATGCTCAGTCAAGTGCTGAATACGATAAGTGAGGAGTGCAATCTGGCTCTCGCAAGAACCAGTGTCGGTGGCAGAAGCACCATACTCGGCAAAAATCTCTGCCTTCTTTGCTGAATCTAAATACATAATTTTAGTATATAAATGAATAATAAAATGTTATTCAACGCACCATCATTCTTTCAGCCGAATAGATGGCTCGTCGAAAACTTGGGTACAAAGGTAGGGAATAATTAGGAATTAGGAGTGAGGAATTAGGAATTATTTTGCAGTTGGGGCGCATTTTTGTACCAAAGAGCCCATTTTGTCATTTAGTATTTGTCATTTAGCGCAGCGTAAACATACCCTTTGAGGATAGCCCTTACACAGACTTGAGAATGCCCCTTAAGTAGAAGTGAGAATAGCCCTTAAGCACAAGCGAGTATAGCCTTGACACAGAATCGAGTATATTAGTGACATCGAGCTGAGTATATTGGTGACGTTTGAAGGTGTATATTAGTGACGTTTGATGTTGTATACGAGTGACGCTGAAAGGTGTTTGTGAACTACGTGCGCACCGTACGCATCTCATTTCGCACACTCAGCGCATAATATTACGTTATTACAGCACGTGTTATTTTGCGCTGAGTGCCCATCTTTGATAGCCAAAGGGTTATGTGTTTTTGCAATTAGCGGAAGAAAAACATGCCTAAAAGTCGACACTCGTTGCCACCTTGAGCTTAACGTCGTAAGGCTCATAAACAGACCGCCATAAGGTTCGCGAGCTTTACGGCGGTCTGTTAAAAGGGGGTGTTGAGGTTATACTTCGCCATTCAGGTATTTACACTGTAGATTCCTTTGACATGATGTAATTGGTGCTTGACGAGGAAGAGCCCGTATTTCCTTGATGCGCGGCGTTCATTTGCAGAATTGGATAAAATTAATTCTTGAATCGATATTCATACACGAATCCAAATAGTGTATCGCCAACGTGTCATGAACAAATTCTTCAGGCAAAGAGTGTTTGCCTTCTGCTGGCACTAATTTCCCATCTCCATAATAACGAATCAAATAATGCCTCATTTTCCCATCATTTTGTTTTTGAGTCCTTTGGCTTACATGACGATCAAGTATAGAGAACACATCGTGATAGGCCTTGGGGTAATCGAAAATAGAATCAGGCAATTGCAACCTCATGGAATCATTCACACATGTTTTCACAACTCTGTAATTCATGATGAGTTGTTTCTCTAACATATCAAATTTCTTCCATTCCTTTTTGCCATACAGCCATTTATGCACCACATGCATGACCGTGTAGGCGTAATACCTTGTATCATTCTCTTTATTATAAAAAATGATTTTATTCTTCGTGCATTTGAAATCATCATCAGACATATTTTTATACATGCGTGGCCAAGAAAAATAGTGTGGAATACCATAATCCCCTAAACGATTATGAACATCATAAATAGAATCCATAAAGACATTGTACTCTTCATACGATTTGACATGGATTTCTGACGTGTCTGCCATCATACGTACAAATACAAAGTTGTTCAGACTGTCATTCTTGTAAAACATGTTACAATAATCCTCAGAACTTTTTGGATATCTGAAATGGCAATTATAAAAATCATTCATCATATAACCAAAGTCATTCTCTTTATACATCCCCAATCTAGAGCATGAGCAGGTTAGCAAGACCATCATTATTGCAATTATGAAATTTTTCATTTTCCTCTTATTTAAACGAACCTACCAATTTTTTATAAAAAGACATATTCCTGACACCTGCTGATGGTGAGAATATAACTATGACATTATCATATCTATTGGCATTCTGGAATCTAACACCAATACCTTTTTCGTGCTTCCTGAAGCCATAGCTACCCAAGTCAATAGCACTAATCATCTCGCAAATTCTCATCTTCCATCACCTTGGCAAGAACTTCTTTTAATCGCTGAGGAGTAATCTGCAAGCCAGTATTATTCCCTTGATTGCACCAATACACAATAGACTTTTGTCTTTTGTCATAATAAAAGATAGACCCTGATTTTAGTCGCATTTCCCAATAGCTTTCATCCTGCAGGTTTCTATTCAAACAAGAATCAAGGAAAATGCCAAATTGGAGTATTTCTTCTTCATCTAAATTCACGGAACGTTGGTACGATTTTCCTGTCACCTCATCAGGATCTTCTATCAGAAACTGTAAAAACGAAGATTTTTCCCCATTTGTATAGTGATGTATTTCCTTGTTTATGAAAGTCAAACCATACAAAAGTGTGTCTTCCCGCTCATCATAACAATCATACACATTCTTCCAAGAAACCCTATATAATAGCACATCACCGTTTCTCGTCGAAGAACTCTCAGAACAGCAAGATATGGTGAAAGCACAACAGATGATGATAAAATACAAAAACATTTTCATTTCATCAAACCGAATAGATTGCTAAAACTCAAAATACATATCATTTGTATATTGCGGATAATTCTTGACAAAAGCAAAGGCTTCATCACAACTTCTTTGTAAAAATGCCGGACACGATTCTTGGTGGAATCGAGTTGCCTCAAAAAT
>JAILDV010000050.1 GCA_024688885.1 Bacteroidaceae bacterium
CACCCCAGACTATACGCTGGGTGTGCTTACCGAGCAGACAACGGGCTTCAAGTGCAAGACACTCGAGAAGACGGTGTTCAAGGGAGAAGGGGCAATGAACCCCATGTTCTACGCAATCCCCAAGGGAGAGCATGAAATGAAGATTGTTGACTATGGCAGCCGCTTCACGTTTGGTTTCCGGTTGGGCGGCACCTACCGAAACGCAAGGCTGGAGGGCAAGCCCAAGCAGACAGACATCTTCCCTGGCTCTATCTGTGTAGGCAAGAAATTTGTGGAGAGGAAGGGTTTAGAAGGTGGGGAAGAGGTGCTGAATGTACTCTCTCATCTGATAGATCACCTCATCTCGACAGGCGACATCAATCCCCGAAAGGTTGCCAATGACATCCGCATGACCATCGTGGAGGATGACATGGTGACGGAGAAGGGAGAAGAACTTGAAGACCCGAACGCATGGAAGCCGAAGGATTGGAATCTGTTGGAAGAAGATTGGGAGGAGTCGGGAAATGGCTACTAACTATCTGCATATCAAGCACCCTGACGTGGAGAAAGCGCAGAATGATGTGGATTATCTCTATCAGATTGTCAAACTCATTAATGGTATTTTCCCAGAGGGGTACATCGAACTACAAGACCTGTGCTTTCACCTGTATGGAACCCGAACAGCGTCGATACTGGAAAGACTAAAGGCAGCAAGGGTGGATGTCACCGCTTCCATTAAGATAAGTTGGGAGGCAGAAGGTGCACCAGAACTGCTCCACAGGGTGTTCTTCCCACTATCCTTCATCGCCAAGGCAAGCGAAAATCTGTCCATCACCAAGTACGGCAAAGCATACACACGCTTTATTCAACATCAAGAGGAGGTCAGTTGACCCCCTCTTGGTGTATATAGGTAAAAAAAGTAATTTTAGTAAATGGTAATTTTAGTCATTTTCACCCCTTTTCACCCCCTTTTTCCCCTTCTGACAGCCGCTTTTTGCATTTTCTGTGAATTTGAGAGACATTATCTATGAATATTAGAATATTTTCTATGAATTTGAGAGAGATGTTTCCTTTTTCATGCTTATCTTTGCCCCCGAAATACTTATACGAACACGACATCACTTATTAATAACATATTTTATTAACTTAAATCAAAAACAAATATGAAGAAACTGTTACTAACTTTTGTGTTTATGCTCGTTACTGCTACTACAGTATGGGCACAGACAGACACGCAGCGATTAGTGGTGTGGCAAAAGTCTGGAGAAAAGGTGTATTTCGACCTTACCGAAGAACCCGAGACCACGTTTGAAGACGGTCAGTTAGTCATCAACACAAACAAAACCACTATTTATTATCAATTAGAGAATATTCTTCGCTACACTTATGAAGGAATGGTTACAGCCATTGATTCACCGAAAACGCCCGCGAATGAAGTTGTTTTTCGACAAGGGAAAGACCAAATGTCATTTGATGGACTTGCTGAGGGTACGCTTCTTTGCGTATATGCTATTGATGGGAAATTGCTTTCCACACAAACCGCTCGCGGTGGTCAAACTGCCGTCATATCTCTTGCCAGCCAACCTGCTGGAACCTATATTCTAAAAGTTGGAGATGCAACCTATAAATTTTTTAAGAAATGAAAACACAATGCTATTACAAATACTTGCTGACCGCTGTTTTAATGCTGATGGCTGGTCAAGTTATGCATGCACAGGATGCATTTTATATTTACCGTAATGACGGTGAGTTCAATGGATTCTTCTATGATGATGTGAAACGTATCGGTTATTCCAAGTTTGACATTGACTCCATAGAACATGATGTATATGTGGTACAGGATGTTGAACTGGCTGACACAATTTACCGTATTCCACTTGCGGCGATTGATTCTGTCGGTTTTGTACAACCAGAGATTATATACAATCCTCGCTTGCGTCGTATGGACGACGAAGGAATGACGGCATTCTTGCAAAGCAATGAAGGCTTGACGCTTTTCTTCGATAAATCTTTGCCAATTGACAAGCGTCCTAAGGCAAATGACGTGTTAGTTTGTTTTGATTGGGAACGTTTTGCTGGTGGCTTTGGTGGTAAAGTGCGTAATGTGAGTGAGAAGAGTGACGGTATTGTGGTACAATGCGATTCTATTGATTCATTGGGCGATTTGTTCCAACAATTCATTACAGTGGAACAGATTGTGGCAGATGAAGGAGGCAATATGGCTCGTCGAATTGCTGGTGTGCCATCTTCTAACTTAAGAAAAGTTGCTGGCAACACAGACCTTACACTCTTTAATCTGAATACAACGTTACACAAATCATTGAAAGAAAGCGACAGATATGAAGTGACGCTCGATCTGGGACTGAAATTGGTTGTTCGTGCCACTGCTGTCTATAATATTGGTATGAGCAGTTTTTATACAAAGTTGATGCTCACAGAAGAATTAGGTGTCGATGCTGGCATAACCGCAGATTTCAAGATGGGCGAAAGCCTGACTTTCCCGTTTACAGGCAAAACAATTGGCGTAAAGTTCCCCGCCACTCTGCCCATTTTCGAGGTGCGTCCTATACCAGACGCGTTCGTGCGTTGTGAGGGGCATTTAAAAGGTAGTTTCAATTATCCTGTGTTCTCGGGTAGCATGACACAATCCATCACCATTGATAATGTCGATGTTTATGGATCATGGACAAACGATGACCATCCTGCCGACAATAACCCCAATGCCACTTTCCAGTTAGAGATGAATGGCTTTTTCCAGACAGGTGTACATCAAGATTTCTCGTTGCACACAAACGAGTGGCTACATAAAGTGATTGATGCACAAATCGGATTAGACGTCTATACCGGCCCTAAATTAAGCGGTAACATCACGCTTGATGCAGGAGCGGCGATGGAAGGGAATGTATACGGCGCTCTGTATAACACATCTTTGGAGTTTACAAAGTGCGCCATCGACTATGAAGCCACGAGTAAGGTGTGGTTCTTATGGTACGACCCCAAGGGGATAAAGTTCATGGATGGAAGTATCGGATTATGGCAAAAGACATTGCATCTCTTCCCGGAATTTCGTAAAACTGAAGTTGATATAAATGACACCAACCTTCAAGCCACCATTCGTCCACGAGGCGATATCTGTTGGTCTTGGCCTATTGGTGTGGGTATTGTCAAGGCATATACGAATTTATATGATCACACATATATAACGGGGGATAAGCCATTGATGATTAAATATAATGAGAAGGAGAATTATAGTTTGTGGAATACGTGGGATAAATTCTCTGCATCGTTTGACATCAGTTCGTTGCCAATAGGTGATTATGTCGCAGCCCCTTACATTCGTTTCATAGGACGTGACATCTACGCTGAACCTTACACAGTCTTTCATGTGAAACCCTACATCAAGGTGGCGTGTGCCGACACCATTTTCGTGGATGGTGAGCCTTCCGAGACACGTATATCTTTCATGACAAATTGCGATTCAGTGGCTATTGATCCAATTTTCTTCGAAGGCGATGATGACGCTTGGGCGGAATTTTCGGTTGAGAAGAACACTATCATTATAAAGACCACAAAACGCAATAATACAGTGTCTTTCCGTGATATACCATTAATCGTGCATTGTTTCTATTATAATGGCAATGGCGAAATGCTTTCGTTCAGTGACACACGTGACATTCGCATTCTGCAAACACCAAAGGGAAAATACACCAAAGTCTATGTTGACTTTATGACTGAATATAACACCCAAGAAAGTGAAAAGTACAGGACTGGAGAAAAACTTCCTTGGACGATTGAGTATGTACCTAACCCTAATGTATTCCCCAGTATTTCGGAATTAAGAGAACCTGTGGCATGTACAGTTACATATGTGAACGATAGTATCATGCAGGTTACCAGTGCTGACACTCAGAAGGAAAGTGATGAGTATGTCCATCAAGAAGAGAACTATTACACTTCTAAAAGCACATGTGTTAAGGAAGCAAGTTGGGATATCAGCCTTCGAATCAATCTACTTAGAAAGTACATCATTAGTGGTCATGTCAAATGCAATAAGAGTTCGACGACTAGAGACGATACTGATGGTATAGATCACAGCGCAGACTATGATATACCATATCATAATGAGGGGAATAGTGAAGACTCTGAACAATTTGCCATAACTTTCAAGAATCTCGAGTGGTCTTGGTCTAATGACCACGAAGATTATTATGGCGCAAGTTATGATAACGCTGAAAAATTGTTCTCAGATTATATCACCTCCTTCACATGGAGAGAAGAGTCTAATTCTTACAGTAAAGGATGGGATTCATGGGAAGGCAAATATAATGAATCACAACGCGACTATCATTCGAACTATGAACGTCGTTATAACAATTATGATTGGCATTTGTCCATACAACTCACACAAGAGGAATAAGTAATGGCAGACACCCACAAGGCTCATGGCTTTGTGGGTGTTTCTGTGTCTGTAACCTAAGAAGGAAAGATTGGAAACGCGAGGTAATAGTAAAAAAGGTAATTTTAGTAAATGGTAATTTTAGTGAATTCGACTTTCGGTCTTACTCCTCCTTGTGAAAAAAGTTGGGGAAATGTTTGGAAGTTGACGTTTTATTTCTCATCTTTGCAACAATAATAAGATTCTAACCTAAATCAGAAGAAAAGACTATGGTATATTGCGGAAATTGCGGACACCCGAATCCCGATAGCGGTTCTTTTTGCACCGCTTGCGGCTCTCCCCTGGTAAAGCCAGAGGATGTGACTCCTGCCCCTGTGGAGGAAGAACCAGTTGTAGAGAGTGAACCAGTAGTAGAGAGTGAACCAGTTGATGTGGCTCCTGTGGAGAGCGAGCCAGTAGTGGAGAGCGAGCCAGTTGCCCCTGAGACTGACAGTCAGAGCATGGCGACCCCTGGACGTATAAGCATACCGTTGCGCAGGAAAAGTACACCACCTCCCCCTGTGGGTTCTGCACCCGTGGAGAGTGAGCCAACGCCTGCACCAGTGGAGAGCGCACCTGCGCCACCACCTCCTCCAGCACAACCGGTGGTGGAGAGTGCACCAACGCCTCCTCCTGCTGCTCCTGCCGCTGTGGAGAGTGCACCAACACCTCCTCCCCCTGCACAACCTGCGGCACCTGCACCGAAGAAGGGTGGTGGTGGGAAGAAGTCGTGCCTGATTATCGCCATCATCCTCTTTGTGGTGATGTTGGTGGTGGGTGGCGCGATCACCTACTTCGTGGTGAACTGGGCTAAGAAGGCTGGACTGATTGAGGCTGATGCACAGATGGAGAAAGTTGATGTGGATGATGAGGACGAGGAGGATGAGGATGACTACGGGACGTATGTGGCTGATAAGGAGTTTGAGGAGATGATTCCTGCGGCATCGGAAGAGGTGGATGATGAGGTGGAGCCTGAGCCAGTGGAGGATATGGTGAGAGAGGAGAAGCCGTCAGTGGTGAGAGAGGAGAAGCCTGTGACTGCCGCGAAGGAGTCCACACCGTCGAATGGTGGCAAGAAGGACGACGACAAGATTTATGAGGTGGCAGATAAGCAGCCTGCCTTCCCGAGTGGTATCTCTGGCTTGTCCAAATTCCTTAACGAGAATGTTAGCCCATCTGCCAAGGAGAAGGGGGTGCATGGCAGGGTGATTGCCTCGTTTGTGGTGGAGAAGGACGGTTCGCTGAGTGACTTCAAAATCGTCAAATCTCTTGACCCCGACCTTGACAAAGAGACGATGCGTCTTCTGAAGAGCATGCCCCGCTGGAGCCCTGGCACCATCAACGGGGAACCCGTCCGTGTGAGGTACACCGTGCCGGTGACATACTAACTTTCATCACTAAAAACTTGATCAACTATGAACACCAAACACAAATTGCTAACCTTCCTGACGGCATTGGCTATGCTGATGCCTCTAAGTGCTGTGGGACAAGATAAGGATGTCTTGATAGATGCGGACTTTATTATCACGGATGGTCCCATAAGTTTATTCTTCCGTGCAAAGGGTCATTTAAAACTGACCAAAGACTATTTTGTCATCACTATTCCTGCCCAAGATTTAAAAGCGGAATACGATGATGATGGTCTCACATATAATGAAAAGGGTAGTTGTACAGATATAACTATCCAAGGAAAGTGCAAGATGATAGAGAAGGAATGGGAAAATAGGGAAGGACGTATAGTGAGAGATACGTGGTTTGTTACTGATGGAGCATATACCGTTAGTCCCACACAATGGAACTTTAAAATGAATACGGAGATCATGAGAAAAGGCTTCAGGACTGGAAAAATATATAAAAATACTGAAAAATATGAGGAAAAAAAACTGGTCTATGCGGAGAAGGCATCAGCACAATCGGAATATGACAAGTTGATTTATTTTAGCGAGAATAGTTATATTTTCCAGAAGGAAGGTAGGATATTTTCAATTAAAATAGACATACAGGGGTTAAAGTCTTCCACTAAATATCGAGATTATCATTATAACGAAGATGGCACGTTGGATGATGGTTATGATCTCTGGAATGGAGAATGGGATAATTATGAAGATGTATATGATGATCATCCGGTTTATTCAACGATAGAAGGTGAAGGTAGTTGTGCCGGCACGATGTTCGCTGAGGGTGATAGCATTGACGCTCCTGCCATCCATGAAGAGGACAATGAGGCATCGGAGGAGAGTGGTACGATGAAGTTCTTGATTCCGATTGCTGTGGCAGTGGCGG
Source organism: Bacteroidaceae bacterium (assembly GCA_024688885.1). GTDB lineage: Bacteria > Bacteroidota > Bacteroidia > Bacteroidales > Bacteroidaceae > Minthosoma. Next base: position 6,698 of record JAILDV010000050.1, read on the forward strand.
TTGGCGGTGCTGTGGCAGGTGCAGCCGCAGGTGGTGTGGCAGCCTATCGCAAGAGGTTGAGGAAGAAGCAGGAGCGTGAGAGTCAAGGTCAGGAGGATGAGAACAGCGAGGAAGAGCAGGAAGAGGAGAAGGAGCCGGACGACCTGCGCATGGACTTGTACAAGGACTTTGGCGACACGCTGGTGGTGGGTGACGCCGCCCAGCAGGTGTGTGCCTGCATTGTCAGGATGCCCAAGAATGGTGCTGAGTTCACAGACGAGGGGCTGACCCGACAAATACAAATCACCAGCGGGGACGACTATCTGGTGGTGGAGGATGGCGAGATTGTGAATGGCTGGAAGACGAGTTATGTCTATGCCCCCGAGATGGACTCCCCACCCGAGGAGGGCATCGTGAAATTCACCATCGCCAGTGCCGAAGGCTCCTACACGAACAAGATACACTTCAAGATTCAGCCAGCAGGGATTATATTTGACCCCAGACATGATAACGTGACCATTCCTGCCCGATATGACAAGGTGGTGAAAGTGCCTTTCCTGGTGATGGGTATGGAAGTGGAGGAGATACAGGATCTGGATGTCCGCATCACAGACATGGATGGCAACCCTGCCAAGGAGTATGACGTGCAGGTGGAGTATAGCCTGAAGAAGGAGGACAGGCCTTTCCATGCCCTCATCACAGACTTGTTGCGTGACGAGAAGAAGGACATCGGCATTGCGGGTAAGCACATGAACTTCCTGCTGAAGGTGGAAGCCCGCAACAAGGAAGGGTTCACCATCAGGGGAGAACTCCCGTTGTTCCGCTTCTACATGGGACTGGCGTTCGAGGTGTCGAGTGATGTGGGCTGCTACCTGGAGAAGTATGACCGCGTGAAGCACCAGAAAACAACCATTGTGACAGTGGATGACAAGAAGTTTGTCCGTGCGCAGAACTGGTGCAAGGTGCGTTTCTATGACCATCATCTGGAGGAGGGCAACCACAAGATTGACATCACAGAGCCAGACCCGAAGGAACTGTCGTTGACGTTGAAAGCCAGCACCGACCCCAGCGCACAGGGGATTATCGACAAGTTGAATCTGCAGGTGGAGGGCATGAAGCGTTATGAAGGCGGTTACTACTATATGCTCCAATGCCAAAGTGCGGCACTGAGTGTGCCCAACCGCTTCGATGCGGATGCCACGCTGACGTGGACGCATGGTGGGAAGACCTACGCTGCTGCAGAACGCAGGCTTCACCTGCTGTCACAGCCCCGACGCTGTCTGGGCACTCCTGAGGAAGGTCAGCTTGCCAAGGAGCAGGATGAGAAGTTGGAGAGGGTGCTTAACCATCTGGATGGTCACCTCCGTGTGACAGATCCATCGGGAGAGATGTTCCCCATCGCTCTTGCCATTCAGACGATGAAGAGGGGGTATAAGGTGGAGTTTGGCTACGACGAGGATACCATCAGGAAGATTGTGCAGTCGCATCAGAAGGTGGCGACTTATCAAATGGAACTGGACAACTATGAGGCGTCACTCCTTGACAAGGAGCCCACTTTCTTGGAGAACACTTACTATCTGAAGAAAGACTTGGATCAGTTGCCGTTCTATAAGCGCATCGGCGTGGGGCTCATCACCTTTGGAGCCATAGATTATTTTGCGGCAATGGGTGCCATGCAGGAGAAGGCAATGGAAGTGGGTGAACCGGGCAAGGACGTGTCGTGGTATGAAGTGTTCTATGTGGGAGCGGAGAGTGTGACGATTGACTATCTGTATGAGCAAGGCATGCGGCTTGGTTTTGGTACGTTGTCATATGTGGGAAAGGCTGGTCAGGCTGTATGGGACAAGGGACTGCTGAAAGCGATGAAGGAGGGCTGTTCGTGGGATAACTTTAAGAGCATTGGGAACGAATTGTGGGATGCTGTGAAGGGAGAACTGAACAGCGTGGTCAACTGGAAGAGTGCCTTCCGCTTGTGGAATGATAACCCATTCAAGGGTGCGAAAGCTGCTGAGGATGCCAAGGAAAGCTTGAAGGAGGCTGATGTCCTGCTGAAACAAGGTTTCAAGAGTTCTTCATTGGACAAGCCTCTGGCTCTGGCTCGTAAAGAGGCAAAGCAAAAGGTGAAAGACCTTCAGAAAGTCATAGAAGCGGTGAAGCGTTATAATGATAAGTCGCAGACGAGTGAGATGTACAGGCTGATTCTGGAGGTGCAGTCGGACAAGTTTGCGATGAGTTATCTGAACAGGCTGGGTGATGACTTCATCCCGACACGTGCCTACTTCAATGACGCATTGAACTCCATGTATAAGTCGGTGGACGGCAATATAAAGTCATACATTGCACGTAAGTATCACATATCGCCGGACAAGATTCAGATGCCTACTGCCACATCGAGCAACATGCTTGACTTGCTGATGGGCAAGAAAGTGACCTTTGACCGCGATGTCACCTACTTCTGGGTGAATTCGAAGGGCGAGTGTGTCTATATGGGTGAGGAAGCAGTGAATTTGATGTACAAGAGGCTGTTCTATGATGAATACCAGAAGAGGATTGGTGCAGTACTGCCAGATATCTCTAAGATGAGTCCTGAAGAACTGCTTAAATATGAGAGACTGCGCGACATTGAAGCCTTGAAGTTCGGTAAGGAGGCAGACCAGACGGTGATTCAGGACGTCTTGAAGAACAAAGAGAGTTATGGTGTCGATTTGAATAAGATGGTGTCGAAAGACTTGCACCATCTGCCCCTTGACAATCCAGCCAAGGTGGCTGATGCCATTGCCCACAAGGGTATTGAGCGATTCAAAGAATTCCGTAGCCTGATGGATGCGGCAGGTAAGGCTGCTACAGAGCAGGAAGCAAGACAACTGAGCAGTAAGGCATTGGGTGAGCTGGTGGAAGGCTGCCGTCAGGAGGTGAAGACGTTTGGCATCATGCTGTCGAGAAACGCTGCCCGATTCCCCATCAACAAGAAGGACATGATACCTGCCAACCTGCATAAGGCGATTGAAGTGCTCAGGAAATTGACGACAGGTGAAGCCACACTTGACCAGACAGAGATAGCGCTTGACCTGATTGGCTATACCTACGACAGTTTGGCTGCTTCGGTGGGTAAACTGGCTATTGACATTGGATAAAGTCAAAAAGGTAATTTTAGTAAATGGTAATTTTCGTCATTTTAACCCTAAAAATAAAAAAAGGTGTTCTTTTATTTTGTAGTGTCTAAAATTTGCCGTACCTTTGCACTCGAAATGAATGAGGGGACTGAAAAGTTCCCTCTTTTCTTTGTCAACTGCATGGCGGAGAAAGGGGGACCTTGTTCATTTTGCCACAATGGCTCGTGGCTGATTGTAAGTTTTAAATGATTGTATGATTGACAAAAACAAAGTGAAGGATTTGGCTCTCGAATGGTTGGAGGGCAAGGAGTATTTCTTGGTGGATGCTACGGTTGACGAGCAGAACAAAATCACGGTGGAGATTGACCACAAGGATGGCGTGTGGATTGAGGATTGCTGTGAACTGAGCCGTTTCATCGAGGAGCACTTCGACCGCGATGTGGAGGATTTTGAGTTGGAAGTGGGGTCAGCAGGCATCGGGCAGCCGTTCAAGGTACTACAGCAATACATCAACTCCATAGGCTATGACGTGGAGTTGCTGACAGCTGACGGAAAGAAGCTGGAGGGTGCCATGAAGAGTGCGGACGAACAGGGCTTTGTGGTGACGGTGATGGAGAAACAACGAATTGAGGGTAAGAAACGTCCTCAAATGGTGGAGGTGGACAAGTCCTTTGGTTATGGTGACGTGAAGTGGGTGAAGAATATCATTGATTTCAAATAGACGGACATTGGAACAACTAAAAAAACTACTATAATGGCTACAAAAAAATTAACAGAACGTGTCAACTTGATAGACACTTTCAAGGACTTCAAGGAGACCAAGAACATTGACAGAACCACTTTGGTAAGTGTGATTGAGGATAGTTTCCGCAGCGTATTGCAGAAAACTTATGGCTCGGACGAGAACTTTGACGTGATCGTAAACCCAGATAAGGGTGACTTTGAGATTTACCGTAATCGTGTTGTGGTGGAAGATGGTGAGGTGCAGAACGAGAATGCGGAAATCAGCCTGTCAGAAGCTCAGCAGATTGACAAGGATTTCGAAGTGGGCGAAGAGGTGAGTGAGAAGGTGGAATTTGCCAAGTTTGGACGCCGCGCCATCCTAACTCTGCGCCAAACAATGGCAAGCAAGATTCTTGACCTCGAACATGATAACCTCTATAACAAATACGTGGACAAGGTGGGTCAGATTGTGAGCGGTGAAGTGTACCAAATTTGGAAGCGCGAGATGCTGTTGCTGGATGACGAGGGCAACGAGTTGCTTCTTCCAAAGAGTGAACAGATTCCAGGTGACTTCTTCCGCAAGGGTGAAACGGCTCGCGCCGTAGTGCTCCGTGTGGACAACCTGAACAACAATCCTAAGATTATCCTTTCACGTACTTCTCCTGAGTTCCTGCGTCGTCTGCTGGAGCAGGAGGTGCCTGAAATCAATGATGGTCTCATCACGGTGCAGCGCATTGCCCGCATCCCTGGTGAGAGGGCGAAGATTGCCGTGGAGAGTTACAACGAACGCATTGACCCCGTAGGTGCCTGTGTGGGTGTGAAGGGTAGCCGCATTCATGGTATCGTACGTGAGTTGCACAACGAGAATATTGACGTCATTAACTATACAAGCAACATCAAATTGTTCATCCAGCGTGCGCTCAGCCCAGCATCGGTGTCTTCCATCTCGCTTGACGAAGAGAAGAAGAAGGCTGAGGTGTATTTGCAGCCTGACCAAGTGAGTCTTGCCATCGGTAAGAACGGTGACAACATCAAACTGGCAAGTATGTTAACTGGTTATACGATTGACGTGTTCCGCGAACTGAACGGCGAAGAGCCTGACGAAGAAGATATTTATCTGGATGAGTTCAAGGATGAAATTGAGCCTTGGATCATTGATGCCATCAAGGGCATTGGTCTGGACACTGCGAAGGCTGTGTTGGGCGCCCCACGTGCCATGCTCGTTGAGAAAGCAGACCTTGAGGAAGACACCGTGGACGAGGTGATCCGCATCTTGAAGGCAGAATTTGAAGAATAATCGCACATAAAAATATCATTAAGTCTATATGGCAGTAAGACTGAACAAAGCATTAAAGGAACTGAATGTGGGAATCAACACCGTGGCTGAATTCCTGCAGAAGAAGGGTTTGGCGCTACAAGACGCGACGCCAAACGCTAAAATCACGGACGAGCAGTACACCCTGCTCCAGAAGGAGTTTGGTGAAGACATGAAGCAGAATGCTGAAACGAAGCAGAAGATTCAGAACCAGAAGGTAAAAGAACAGCAGGAGAAGAAGGAACGTCAGCAGGCTGCCCGTGTTGAAAAGGAACGTCTGGAGAAGGAACGCCTTGAAAAGGAAAAGGCGGCAAAAAAGCCTCAACTGAAGATTGTCGGCAACATCAATGACCTGAAGAAGGAAGAGGCCAAGATGGAAGTGAAGGCTGAGCCCCAACCCGCTGTTCCCACTTCAGAGGAAAAGGCGGCACCTAAGGTGGAAAAGGAGCAAGAGACCGAACAGGTTTCTGCTTCGCCTGCTGAACAGCCCGCTTCTCCCGTGGAGGAAGAGGCTGCAAAGAAAGAGCCTGCTGCAAAGAAAAAAGGCAAGCAGTCTCCAGCAGACCGCCTAGAACAAGACGAGAACGGTGTGTACCATCTGGCTGCACCAGTTGAGTCTGGCGTGCAGTTCAAGCAGGTAGGTTTCATTGACCTGTCAAGTTTGAACAGCAAAACACGTCCTGACCGAAAGAGCAAGGCAGAACGTCGCAAGGAGCGTCTGCAGGCTCAGGGTGGCGATGCTCAGGGTCAGAATGGGCAGGGTGCTGGTCAGAAAAAGAAGCGTAACCGCATCAACAGCAACAAGATTGACATAGACGCTGCTGCCAAACAGGCTAATGGACAGAACCAGCAAGGTCAAGGCAAGAAGCAAGGTGGAAAGCAGGGTCAGAACAATGCCCAGCAGAAGAAGAACCAACAGGTTCAGCAGCAAGGTCAGGGCAAGAAGAAGAATAAGAAGAAGCAGCCTCTGAAGCCAGTAGAACTGACTGAGGAAGAGGTGGCAAAGCAGGTAAAGGAGACGTTAGCACGTCTCACCGCCAAGCAGGAGAAAAAGGGCGTGAAATACCGTAAGGACAAGCGTCAGGCTATCCATGAGCGTATGGCGGAAGAGGAAATGGCTGAAAATGCAGAAAGCAAGGTGCTGAAGATTACAGAGTTCGTAACTGCCAACGAACTTGCCACGATGATGGACATTTCTGTGAATCAGGTCATTGCCACTTGTATGTCTATTGGTATGATGGTGAGCATCAACCAGCGTCTGGATGCAGAGACCATCAACATCGTAGCGGAGGAGTTCGGTTTCACCACACAGTATGTGTCTGGTGAGGTGTCTAATGCCATCGAAGAGGAAGAAGACAAGGAGGAAGACCTCGAGAGACGCGCACCTATCATCGCGGTGATGTGTCACGGTGACCACGGTAAGACCGCGCTCCTCGACTATATCCGCAACACGATCGTGATTGCTGGTGAGGCTGGTGGTATCACCCAGCACATCGGTGCCTACAAGGTAAAGTTGAAGGATGGCCGAAAGATTACTTTCCTCGACACCCCTGGTCACGAGGCGTTTACAGCCATGCGTGCCCGTGGTGCTCAGGTGACAGATATCGCCATCAGCATCATTGCTGCCGACGACGACGTGATGCCTCAGACAAAGGAGGCTATCGCCCATGCTCAGGCAGCAGGTGTGCCAATGGTGTTTGCCATCAACAAGATTGATAAGCCGGGTGCCAATCCTGACAAAATCAAGGAGCAGCTTTCTGCCATGAATCTCCTTGTGGAGGAATGGGGCGGCAAGTACCAGAGTCAGGACATCAGTGCCAAGAAGGGCATCGGTGTAGAGGAACTCATGGACAAGGTGCTGCTGGAGGCTGAGATGCTTGACCTGAAGGCGAATCCTAACCGAAAAGCCACTGGTTCCATCATTGAGTCAACGCTGGACAAGGGACGTGGCTATGTGGCAACCGTGCTCGTGCAGAATGGTACGCTCCATCAGGGCGACATCGTACTGGCAGGTACGCACTATGGTCGAATCAAGGCTATGTTCAACGAGCGTGGTCAGCGCATAGAACAGGCACTTCCTGCCGAGCCAGCCGTCATTCTTGGTCTGAACGGTGCACCGACTGCAGGTGACACTTTCCATGTGATGGACACCGAGCAGGAGGCTCGTGAAATCTGCAATAAGCGTGAACAGTTGAAACGTGAGCAAGGTCTTCGCACCCAGACACGTCTGACATTGGACGAGCTGGGACGCCGTATTGCCTTGGGCGACTTCAAGGAACTCAACTTGGTGGTGAAGGGCGATGTGGACGGTTCTATCGAAGCACTTTCCGACTCACTCATCAAACTCTCCACAGAGAAGATTCAGGTGAATGTCATCCACAAGGCTGTGGGTCAAATCAGCGAGAACGATGTGGAGTTGGCACATGCTTCCGAAAACGTCATCATCATTGGTTTCCAGGTACGTCCGTCAGCTGCTGCCCGTCGTTTGGCAGAGCAATATGGCGTGGACATCCGTCTCTACTCCATCATCTATGATGCCATCGAGGAGGTGAAGGATGCCATGGAAGGCATGCTGGCTCCGACTCTCAAGGAGGAGGTCACGGCTCAGGTGGATGTGCGTCAGGTATATCACATCACGAAGGTTGGCACTGTGGCAGGATGTTGGGTGACCGAAGGAAAGGTTCACCGCAACGACAAGGTGCGTGTGGTGCGCGACGGCATTGTGGTGCATACTGGCGAAATCCTTGCCCTCAAGCGTTTCAAGGACGATGTGAAGGAGGTGGGACGCGACTTCGAGTGCGGCATCTCCATCGTCAACTACAACGACATTCGTGAGGGTGATGTGCTTGAGACCTACACCGAGGTGGAGGTGAAGGCAAAACTTTGAATAAATTGAGACTTGAAAGTTAAAATTCAGGTATGGATATACTCATCTATATCGTACTGATTGTTGGTGCTGTCATAGGTTGGAAACAAGGCGCCTTCAAGCAGGTGGCACACTTTCTGGGTGTGGCGGTCGGTTTGCTCATCGCCGCCACACTCTATCATCAGTTTGGCGATTTCTTGGCAGACAAGACAGGTGCCAGCATCGGGTTCGGACGCCTGATTGCCTTTGTGCTCATCGTCATCATCGTGCCGCTTGTCTTAGGTTGGCTTGCCGCCTTTCTCACAGAGTTCTTCAAGAAGCTGAAACTCAACTTCCTCAATCGCATACTGGGTGCCTTGGTGGGAGTGGTCTGCTATGCCTTGATGCTCAGTGTGGCGCTCAACCTCTTCGACTTCATAGCCAGCAATGCAGGGTTCAAAACGCAGAAGTTGGAGGCACGCTCCGACCTGTTCTATCAGGTGAAGCATGCCACACAGGTGGTCATCCCCGACATCCTTTTGGTGACCGACCAGACCGAGATTGCCAATGGCTGTGAACCCAAGTACGGTTTCAAACCAGTGGTGGACAAATTGAAGCCCACCAAGAATGAGGGAACGAAAGAATGAGAGAGGAAGGCAAAGAGGTGAAGAATGAGTTTGTGCGCAGTGTGGCGGAGAAGAAATATGAATTTGGCTTCACCACCGAGGTACACACTGAAATCATAGAAAAAGGCTTGAACGAGGAGGTTGTTCGTCTCATTTCCGAGAAAAAAGGCGAACCCGACTGGTTGTTGCAGTTCCGCTTGGAAGCCTACCGTCATTGGCTCACACAGGCTCAGCCCACATGGGGGCACGTGCATCTTCCAGAGATTGACTACCAAGCCATCTCCTACTATGCCGACCCGACCGCCAAGAGCAAGAAAGGTGCTCAGTCGGCAGAGGAGATTGACCCCGAACTGATGAAGACCTTCGACAAGCTCGGCATCCCCCTCGAAGAGAGGTTGGCGCTGTCGGGCACAGCGGTGGACGCAGTGATGGACTCGGTGTCTGTGAAGACCACCTTCAAGGAGAAACTTTCGGAGAAGGGCATCATCTTCTGTTCCATCAGCGAAGCAGTGAAGAATCACCCCGATTTGGTCAGACAATATCTGGGCAGTGTGGTGCCATACCGCGACAACTACTTTGCCGCTCTCAATAGCGCCGTGTTCTCCGATGGCTCGTTCGTCTATATTCCCAAGAACACCCGTTGTCCCATGGAACTCTCCACCTATTTCCGCATCAATGCACGCAACACGGGGCAGTTTGAACGCACCCTCATCGTATGCGACGAAGGCTCCTACGTGTCCTATCTGGAGGGATGCACCGCACCCATGCGCGACGAGAACCAGCTGCATGCCGCCATCGTCGAGATTGTGGTGATGGATAATGCGGAGGTGAAGTACTCGACCGTGCAGAACTGGTATCCCGGTGATGCTGAGGGCAAGGGCGGTGTGCTCAATCTCGTCACCAAGCGCGGCGACCTGCGGGGCGTGAACAGCAAACTCTCTTGGACACAAGTCGAGACAGGTTCTGCCATCACGTGGAAATACCCCTCCTGTGTGCTCCGTGGCGACAACAGCGTGGCAGAGTTCTATTCAGTGGCAGTCACCAACAACCATCAGGAGGCAGACACAGGCACAAAGATGATACATCTCGGCAAGAACACCCGCTCCACCATCATCTCCAAGGGCATCTCGGCAGGCAAGTCACAAAACTCCTACCGGGGACTCGTCAGAGTGGGCAAGCAAGCCGACAATGCCCGCAACTACTCCTCGTGCGACTCCCTCCTGCTCGGCAGCCAGTGCGGAGCCCACACCTTCCCCTACATGGACATCCACAACAACACAGCCACCGTAGAGCACGAGGCCACCACCTCCAAAATCAACGAAGACCAGCTCTTCTACTGCAACCAACGCGGCATCTCCACCGAAGAGGCGGTAGGCCTCATCGTCAACGGCTATGCCAAGGATGTGCTCAACAAGCTCCCCATGGAGTTTGCTGTCGAAGCACAGAAACTATTATCAGTATCACTTGAAGGAACGGTGGGGTGATTTAAGAATGAAAGATGCGATTGAGCGAGTGCAGAGTCAAACTTGTTTGAACTATGCCGAGCGTGAGCCTCTTCGGCGAAGCCAACAATAAAAAATGAGGAAATGAAAGAATGAAAGATGCGATTGAGCGAGTGCAGAGTCAAACTTGTTTGAACTATGCCGAGCGTGAGCATCTTCGGCGAAGCCAACAATAAAGAATGAGGAAATGAAAGAATTATGCATTATGAATTATGAATTATGAATTAAAGTAAACATGTTAGAAATCAAGAATCTCCACGCCAAGGTTGGCGACAAAGAAATACTCAAGGGGGTGAACCTCACCATCCGCGATGGCGAGACACATGCACTGATGGGCACCAACGGTGCAGGCAAATCCACGCTCAGCAACGTCATCGTGGGCAACCCCTCCTACGAGGTGACAGAAGGCAGCATCACCTTCAACGGCAAAGACCTCCTTACCATGAACACCGAGGAACGTGCCCATGCAGGCATCTTCATGTCCTTTCAGGCACCCATCGAGATACCGGGTGTGAGCATGACCAACTTCATGCGCGCGGCAGTGAATGCACGTCGTGAAGCACAGGGCAAAGAACCGCTCAAATCCACCGACTTTCTCAAAATCATGCGTGAGAAGCGCAAGTTGGTGGAGATAGACCAGAAACTGATGAACCGCTCCGTCAACGAAGGCTTTTCGGGAGGAGAACGCAAGCGCAACGAAATCTTCCAGATGGCGATGCTCGAACCCACCCTCTGCATCCTCGACGAGACTGACTCGGGGCTTGACGTCGATGCCCTCCGCATCGTGGCAGAAGGGTTCAACAAGCTGCGCACGGCTCAGACCTCAGCCATCGTCATCACCCACTACCAACGTTTGCTCGACTACATCCGTCCCGACGTCGTGCACGTGCTCATCGACGGCAAAATCGTGAAGACAGGCACAGCCGCGCTGGCACAGCAGATAGAAGAACAAGGATTCGACTGGATAAAGGAAGAACTGGCATGAGGAGTGAACAGCAGTACATAGAACTTTACCATGAGGTGTCCGACCTGATCAAGAGCAGGAGCTGTGAGGTGATGAACAGCGTGCGCGACGAAGCCTTTGAGACTTTCCGACGTATGGGCTTCCCCACCCGAAAGGTGGAACGCTACAGGTACACCGACGTCGATGCCGCTTTCGCTCCCAACTATGGCATATCCCTCTCACCGCTCACGGTCAAGCCCTCCGCGTACATATATAATATAGAGAACGCCCCCATTGACGTCTCCCCCTACTATCATCAGATAGCAGACCCCCTCGATGCCATCACGGCACTCAACACTGCGCTGGTGCACGATGCCCTCTTAGTCCATGTACCCAAGAATCAGCAGGTGGCAGACCCCATTGTGGTGGACAACTGGCTCCGTGGCACAGCCGCCACCATGATGAACCGCCGCATACTCATTGTGATGGAACAAGGTGCAGAAGCCACCATCATCATGGGCGACCATGCAGCCGACAAGCAACAGTTCCTCACCACACAGGTCATCGAAGTGTATTGCCACGATGGTGCCCGTCTCGACCTCTATGAGACCGAAGAGACCACTCCCCTGTGTTCACGTTTCAGCAATGTGTACATCCATGCAGGGCGTGACTGCTCCGTCAAGCACAACAGCATCACCCTCTTCAATGGTCAGACACGCAACCTCTGCGACGTCTATCTGCGAGGCGAGCACAGCGAGGTGACGCTCAACGGATGTGTCATAGGCGGAGGGACACAACACATAGACAACAACACCCTGATACGTCACGAAGTGCCCAACTGCGCCTCCACCCAGCTCTACAAATACGTGGTGGACGACAAGGCTGTCGGGGCATTTGCAGGCAAGATTCTTGTGGAGAAAGATGCCCAGAAGACCACCTCGCAAGAGACCAACGCCAACCTGTGCGCATCCACCGATGCCCGCATCTACACCCAACCCATGCTGGAGATATATGCCGACGACGTCAAGTGCGCCCATGGCTCGACAGTGGGTGTGATGGACGAAGCCGCCCTCTTCTACATGCGGCAGCGGGGCATCCCCGAGACGGAAGCACGCACCCTGCTCAAGAATGCCTTCATGGGGCAGGTGATTGACCAAATCAAGTTCGAGCCCCTGCGTCAGAAACTCTATGTGAAGGTGGAGAAACGGTTCCGTGGCGAATTGGACAAGTGCGAAGACTGCCGACTCTGCAAATGAACGGCATAAACAATTATGCATTATGAATTGTGCATTATGCATTATGAATTAAATCCATCAATGATGAAGCCATGTGTGGCAACGATTGGTACCTTCGATGGTGTACATCGGGGGCATCAGTATGTGCTGCAGCAGGTGGTGAGCCAAGCACGCCAACGGGGATTGGAGTCTGTTGTCCTGACCTTTCCCAACCACCCCATGCAGGTGTTGCAAGACGGATTTCAGCCACAGATGCTGACCTTGCCCCAAGAAAAAGAGAGGCATCTGCTCCTCACAGGCATCGACCGCGTGGAGATGATGCCGTTCACCCCGACACTGGCACAGATGAACGCCAATGACTTCATGCGCGACGTGCTGAAAGAGCAGCTGCATGTGCAAGTGCTGATGATGGGCTATGACAACCACTTCGGTCACGGTAGCCAAGGATTTGCCGACTATCTGCGCCATGGGGAGAAATTGGGCATGGAAGTGGTGGGCTGTGAAGAACTCGTCTCCGAACAGCGCATATCCTCCACCGCCATCCGTCAGGCACTGCTGCGTGGAGCAGTGGAAGACGCCCATCACCTGCTGGGCTATCACTATGAACTGGAAGGCGAAGTGGTTCGAGGCTTTCAGAATGGTCGCAAATTCGGCTATCCCACCGCCAATCTGCACGTGGCACCCTGCAAACTCATCCCCGAGAACGGCGCCTATCTGGTGGCGACCGACCAAGGGTATGGCATGCTCAATGTGGGCACCCGTCCCACCCTCCACAACGGTCAGCAACGAAGCATCGAGGTACACATCTTCGACTATGAAGGCGACCTCTACGGTCAGACCCTGACCGTGAAACTCCTGCGCCACCTTCGTCCAGAACAGGAGTTCGACACCCTCGAAGCCCTGCATCGGCAACTCATGGCAGACGAAGCCCAATGCCGCCAACTCATCAGCACCTCACCCTCCCCCCAATTATGAATTATGCATTATGAATTATGAATTGTGAATTATGCTTGAGATACTCAACACACTCGTTTCCCTCGACCTCTTCAGGGTGTTCTTCTGTTGCGACCTGCCGAAGTGTCATGGAGCCTGCTGCATAGAAGGCGACGCTGGCGCACCCGTCACGACCGACGAGGTGGCACTCCTTGAGCAAGCCTATGAGGCGCTGCACGACGACCTCCCTCCCGAAGCCCGACGCCAAATCGAAGCGAAGGGGGTTGTCTATCCTGACAGGGATGGCGAACTCGTCACACAGATTATTCGTGGAAAAGACTGCGTGTTCGTGAAAAATGAAAACGGCTGCGCCCTCTGTGCCATAGACTCAGCCTACCGCTGTGGGCGTTTCCGTTGGCAGAAGCCCATCTCATGCGCCCTCTACCCCGTTCGCCTCTCCCAAGTGGGCGGCATGACGGCTGTCAATGTACACAAATGGGACATCTGTCAACCGGCACGCGACTTGGGCAGGCAACTGCAGTTGCCCGTCTATCAGTTCCTTAAAGAGCCGCTCATCCGTCAGTTCGGACAGGCATGGTGGGACGAGTGCGACGTGGCAGCCAAAGAACTCAAGAAAGCAGGGTATTTAGACTAAACATCCGTCATAATGCACCGAAAAAAGACAAAAAACAACATTTTTTCAAAAAAAAAGTGTTGAAAATGTTTTTTTAGAAAAATTTATTATAAATTTGCAACTTAACTGATGCACCCCATGTAAAAACGGAGCAGGGGCAGAAGTGTGGAACAAAGACCATAATAACAATCAAGTCGTACAAAGCGTATGATAACTATCCAAAATAACGACGGTGACAGACGGGTGCTCGTTCTCGACAACCCCTTTGCTCTTGACGAGAGCCCAGACTTCCCTGAATACCTCTTCGATGTTGTGTTCATCACCAACGATTCTGCCGAGGAGACAAAGACCATCCTCAACAGCATCAACCCTGTCACCTCCACCAAGTGCTGCTACAAGCCCCTGTTCGTGTCTGCCTCCCTCAAAGGGAAGATGGGCAGCTACGACGAAATCATCGACGGCTACTCAGACAACTGGAACGACATGGAAGTGCTCACAGCCGTCGAGAACATCATCAACTACAACACCCTGATTGGACTTGCAGCCACCGAGGACCCCATCATGTCCTCCAACCAGTTCTTCATTCGTCTGACACGCTACCTGATATCACGAAAGAAGACCATTCTCGAACCCAAACTTGACGTCACAGCCTCCACAGGCTATGTCATCCCCGTCTTCGACCTCTTCTACAGGCTGGGGCAATACGAACTCTCCGACTACTTCGTGTTCCTTCAGTCCATGGCAGAAAAAGGGCTCTTCCGCTCCACCAAGTTCGTCAACAAGGTGTACCTCTGCCCCACCTGCCTCCACTCCCATCTGCTCTACATCAAGACCTGCCCCAAGTGCGGACAGTCCTCCGTGCAGACCGAGGAAGTCATCCACCACTTCCGTTGCGCCAACGTGTCACCCGAACACACCTACAACTTCGGAGGTCAGTTGCGCTGCCCCAAGTGCCACAAGATACTTCGCCACATCGGCATGGACTACGACCGTCCAGCGGTCATCCACACATGCAGCACCTGCGGCAACACCTTCATCGAGCCTCGCACACAAAGTCTCTGCACCAGCTGTCACGAACTGCACGACGTCGAGGAACTCATCCCACAGGACGTCAACGTCTATGAAATCACCTCCGAGGGCAAGCAGAGCATCATCTCGCCCAACATCGGATTCACCATCTACACCGAATTCTACGACAACTACATCGAATACAACCGATTCGTCAGCCGCATCCGTCTCTTGGCAGAGCAGAAATTCTCAGGCAACATCGAAGGCGACCTACTTGTCGGCAAGATATGGATACTGAACGAAGAAGGCGAAACCATGCCCATACGCCCCGAGGAAATCGAACTCGTCTGCCTCTACTTCCCCAACAACAAGGTGTCGGCAGCCAACAACATCACCTATGTGGGCTCCGTCATCCGCGAACATAAGGGCATTGACACGGAAGAGGAAATCATTAACTTTCAAGTGATGATGTCAGAAACCCTCCGAGCCTCCGTGTCCATCCTCAAGCCGGGCGAGACCATCTGCTACAGCTACATGAAGCTGCAGGGCAACCAGTCCACCATCGACGACTTCATCAAGGAGATGGAATACATCTCCCCCACGCCCGACGACACAGCCACAGGCGAGGCAGGCACCACACAGGCAGCCCCCGTCCGCCCCACCGACGAAATAGAGGAAATGTAAGCAAACATCACACGAAACAATAAAACTTAAAACACATACCGATATGAACAACTACATCACACCAGGAATCGACGTCGAAAGCCTATCCGTCCTCGTAGTGGATGACGTTCCGTTGAACATCCTTCTTATCAAGAAGATGCTCTCTCAGTACACGTTTGAAATCCGTACAGCCAATGGTGGTCAGGCAGCCCTTGATGCCATTGCACAGAAAAAGCCAAACCTCGTGCTGCTAGACCTCATGATGCCAGGTATTGATGGTTTTGAAGTGATTCGCCGTCTCCGTGCAGACGATGCTACGAAAGACCTGCCCATCATCATTCTTTCGGCACTCAACTCCGAACAGGACATCTCCAAAGGCTTCCAGCTGGGAGCCAACGACTTCATCAACAAGCCCATCATCATGGAGAAGCTCCTCAGCAGCGTCACCACACAGATAAACCTTCAGGCTGCAAAGGCACAGAATGGATGATAGGAGCATGTGCGGGAAAAGCACGAAAAAAGACCACGGACGGGAAACATTTTCCTTCCGTGGTCTTCTTTATATGAACCATCCAATGCCTGCTACTTCCTTAAAACCTCCACCAGTTCCTCCACCGTCACCAGTTTCTGCTCACCTGTCATCATGTTCTTCAAGTTAATCTTCCCCTCCTTCATCTCGCTCTCACCAGCAAGCGCCACAAACGGAATCCCCTTGGCATTTGCATAGCTCATCTGCTTCTTCATCTTCGCTGCGTCAGGGAACTGCTCACCACTAATGCCAGCCTCGCGAACCCTTGACAAGATAGGCATACAATAGGTTGCCTCTGACTCGCCAAAATTGACGAACAGCACCTTCGTGGCACCTACAGCCTCCTTCGGATAAAGGTCTAACTGATTCAGCACATCAAAGATTCTGTCCGCACCAAACGAGATGCCCACGCCACTCAGTCCAGGCATGCCAAAAATGCCTGTCAGGTTATCATAGCGTCCACCACCAGTGATGGAGCCGATTTCCACATCCAGCGCCTTCACTTCAAAAATGGCACCCGTATAGTAATTCAAGCCTCGCGCCAGTGTCAAATCAAACTCCACCTCATTCTTCGTTCCCAGTTTGCTGAAGATGTACTCCATTTCTTCCACACCCTTCAATCCTGTCTCCGAATCTTTCAGCACATTCCTCATCGTCGCCAATTTTTCCGCATTTGAACCATTCAATTGAATGATGGGTTGCAACTGCTCTATCGCGTCTGCAGGGATACCTGCCTCAGCCAACTCAGCATTCACTGCAGCCAAACCAATCTTATCCAGCTTGTCCATCGCCACCGTTATCTCCACAATCTTGTCTGCCTGACCGATCATCTCTGCTATACCCGTCAGAATCTTACGGTTGTTCATCTTAATGCATACCCTCACACCAAAGCGGGTAAACACCGTATCAACAATCTGCATCAACTCCACCTCGTTCAACAATGAATCACTGCCCACCACATCTGCATCACACTGATAAAACTCTCTGTATCTGCCCTTCTGCGGACGGTCTGCACGCCATACAGGCTGAATTTGGTATCGCTTGAATGGCAACGTCAGTTCCTCCCTGTGCTGCACCACATAGCGGGCAAATGGCACTGTCAAATCATATCGCAAACCCTTCTCGCAAAACCTTGCCGCCAACTTTCCCGTACTCGTCGTCGCAACCTCCTCCGCTGTCATCCCATGCAGAAAATCGCCTGAATTGAGAATCTTGAAGAGCAGTTTGTCACCCTCTTCACCATACTTACCCATCAACGTTGAGAGATTCTCCATTGCCGGTGTTTCAATCTGCTGAAAACCATACAATGCATACACATCCTTGATGGTATTGAAAATATAATTACGCTTCGCCATCTCCATTGGCGAAAAGTCACGTGTTCCCTTTGGAATGCTTGGTTTTTGTGCCATAATCTTGTATCGAATTACAATTTGAATGCAAAGGTAGGGAAAAAAATGAGAAAATGAAAGAATGAGAAAATGAAAGAGGAATTATTTGCTATTCAGGGCGTTTTTTCGTTGAAAAAGTAACAATTCCTAATTCCTAATCCCTAATTCCTAATTAAATTGACTACCTTTGCAAAAACTTTCAACAGTCAACCGTAAGCAATGTATAACGTAAATAAAGTACGCGCGGACTTTCCCATTCTTTCCAGAGAAGTGTATGGAAAGCCCTTGGTGTATTTAGACAATGGTGCAACAACGCAAAAGCCCCGTCAGGTGGTGGAGGCGATGGTGGACGAATACTACAACGTAAATGCGAACGTACATCGTGGGGTGCATTTCCTCTCCCAACAGGCAACCGACCTGCACGAAGCAAGCCGCGAGGTGGTGAGGGCATTCATCCATGCACGCAGCACCAACGAAATCATCTTTACACGCGGCACAACGGAGAGCATCAACCTGCTCGCCTTCTCATTGGGCGAAGCCATGGTGAAGGAAGGCGACGAGGTGGTGGTGAGCGCCATGGAGCACCACTCCAACATCGTGCCTTGGCAGATGATGTGCGAGAGGAAGGGCGCACTGTTGCGGGTGATTCCCATGACCGACGAAGGCGAGTTACAGCTGGATGCCCTCGAAGAGCTCCTCACAGAACGCACACGCATTGTGTGCTGCACCCAAGTGAGCAATGTGCTGGGCACGGTCAATCCCGTCAAGGAAATAGTGCGGATGGCACACGACAAGGGCATCCCCGTGCTTGTGGATGGCGCTCAGTCGGTGCCCCACATGCAGGTGGACATGCAGGACTTGGATTGCGACTTTTTCGCCTTCTCAGGTCACAAGGTCTATGGACCCACAGGCGTGGGGGTGCTCTATGGGAAAGAAGCCTGGCTGGAGAAACTCCCTCCCTATCAGGGAGGTGGAGAAATGATAAAGAACGTGACCTTTCAGAAAACCACCTACAACGCCCTTCCCTACAAGTTTGAGGCTGGCACCCCCGACTATGTGGCAACCCATGCCTTGGCTAAGGCGCTCAACTACGTGAACGACTTGGGCATGGAGAACATTGAGGCGCACGAACGGGAACTGACTCTCTATGCCTTGGAACAGCTGCAGCGCATTGAGGGCATGCGGATCATCGGGCGCGCCCGACAACACGATGCCGTCATCAGTTTCTTGGTGGGCGACATCCATCATCTTGACATGGGCACCCTGCTCGACCGTCTGGGCATTGCCGTCCGCACTGGTCATCATTGCGCCGAACCTCTGATGAGAAGGTTGGGAATCGAAGGCACAGTGCGGGCATCATTTTCATTGTACAACACGAAAGAAGAGGTGGATGTTCTTGTGGATGGCATTGAACGTATCAGGAAAATGTTCTGATGAAGCTGGCAAAACTGACATTTTTAAGTGAATATAGCCGATACCTATGGGGCTTGCTGATAGTGGCTCTGTGTTGTTGGTGCGCAAGCCGATGGAACGTGTGGTTTGACAACCCCGAAGAGGATGCATACGAACCATCGGACGTGCCGACAAGGATATTGCTGACTTTTGGCGATGAGGACGGAGTGCGCAACCGCAACATCAGCTGGACATGCGGCAAAGTGGTGAAGGAGTCGTTTGTGGAGCTGGTGGAGTTAAACGATAACGGTAACCTTAACGGTAACCTTAACGATAACCTTAACTGTCAGCCCTCAGCCCTCAGCCCTCAGCCCTCAGCCCTCAACTCTCAACTCTCAACTGCCACAGGCGAGGTGTTTGTGTCCCGCAGTGGCAAGGCTGCCTATTATGTGGCAAGACTGAGAGACCTGAAGGCGGGGCACACTTATCGGTATCGGGTGTGTACGGGGGGCAAGAAATCTGAATGGCACGAGTTTCATCTGCCTCCATCCCATGAGCCCGAGACATCGTTTCTATATATGGGCGACATACAGGACTCCATCGGGGGCATTGCCAACCAGCTGCTACGCGAGGCGTTCGGGCGCAATCCCGACACGGAATTCCTCGTGTGTGGCGGCGACCTGACCGAACGCCCCACCGATGCCTATTGGGGTGAGACGTTCGAGAGCCTCGACAGCGTGGGGCTGTCGGTGCCCGTGCTGACCATCACAGGCAACCACGACTATCTGAAGGGCGTGGTCTGTCAACTGGAACGTCGTTTCTCTCTCATCCACTCCTATTTCCTCGACTCGATGGTGGGAGAGAATCAGGTGTTCACCGTGCGGTATAAGCATGTGCAGCTTTTCTGTCTGGACAGCAATCGGGAGTTCTTCTACCTGTGGACACAGCGTCGGTGGCTGGAGGAGCAACTGGAAGGGAGTCGGGCGAAATGGAAGATTGTGGTGCTGCACCATCCTCTCTACTCCATTCGCGGCAGCATGAACAACCTCATCCAACGGTGGATGTTCGACGACATCATCCGTGAGCACGGGGTGGATGTGGTGCTGCAAGGACACGAACATGCCTATGCCCGCATGACCACCAGCTCTCAGCCCTCAACTCTAAACACTCAACTCTCAACTCTAAACTCTCAACCCTCAACTCTAAACTCTCAACTCTCACCCCCCATCTACACCGTCAGCCACTGCTCTCCCAAGAGTTACCGCATTGGATTTGACGAGAGGGTGGACAAGTTCGGAACGGGGAGCAGATATTATCAGATGGTGCGCACAAGGGGTGACACGCTCTTTCTCACAGCATGGGATGCCAACGATGGGACACTCTACGACTCGCTCTACATCGTGAAACAGGGTGCCGACACACAGGTGGTAGATGCCGGCAGGGACATACCCGAGAGACTCACCTTCACCCCCGACCCCCACAACAAAAAAGACGTTGCCTTTGCTGAGCGCATCAAAGCATACAAGCGAAGAAAACATCTTTGATATTTACAATTTGACCATTTACATTGTACAATTTACGTCAGTTCAGTATAAGGAATCGCTTCGCGAAAACAAATTGGGTTATATCGAACTCACATTAAAACTGTCAACAGAACAACAATGATACACATGGAACTAAAGAAATCCTTCATTTCCAGCCCCATCGCCTTCGTCGTCAATCTGGTGCTGGTGTATTTCGCCTATGGTTTGTGCCGACTGACATACCTGTTCGAAAACTGGTCGGTGCTGTCGGAGGGCTTCGACACGCTCTCGTTTTGGGATGCACTGAGGGGATGTTGGATGTTTGACACTTCTGCCATACTCTACACCAATATCCTTTATGCCATCATGATGCTGGTGCCGTTGCACTGGAAGGAGACTGACGGCTGGCAGACGGTGGCGAAATGGGGGTTTGTGCTGGTCAATTCGCTGTGCATCATCGCCAATCTGGCTGATGCTGTGTATTTCCAATATACGGGGCGACGCACCACTTCCTCGGTGTTTCAGGAGTTCAGCAACGAGGGGAATATTGGCGATGTGATTGGCATCGAGCTATGGCGGCACTGGTATCTGGTGCTGGTGGGCATGGTGCTGATGGCTGGACTGTGGATGCTGTATGTGAAGCCTCATGGCAAGCTGAACCTGCACCTGCCGAAGAGGAGACTCACTTATTATGTCATCCAAACATTATGTTTCGGACTCTACATCCCCATCACCATTGCGGGTATGCGTGGGGGAGCCACTACGGCTGTGCGCCCCATCACCATCAGCAATGCCAATCAGTATGTGAACCGACCTGCCGAGGCTGCACTGATTCTGAACACTCCTTTCTCGATGATTCGCACCATCAATAAGAATGTGTTTGCCGACCCCAAGTTCTTTTCCCGAAACGAACTGGACATGATTTACAGCCCAGTCCATTTCCCTGCCGACAGTGGCACGATGAAGCGGAAGAACGTGGTGGTGTTCATCATGGAGAGTTATGGCAAGGAGTATATCGGGGCACTCAACGATAACCCTAACGATAACCTTAACCCTAACTCTCAGCCCTCAGCCCTCAGCCCTCAGCCCTCAACTCTAAACTCTAAACCCTCAACTCTCACCCCCTTCACCGATTCGCTGATAGGGAAGTCGCTGACGTTCGACCTCACCATTGCCAATGGGCGAAAGAGCATTGACGGCATGCCTTCGATTCTTTCCAGCATTCCACGTTTCATCGAGCCCTTCTTCCTCACTCCTGCATCGCTGAATGAGGTGAGCGGTCTGGCAGGGGAGTTGGGCAAGGTGGGGTATGAGTCTGCCTTCTTCCACGGTGCGGAAAACGGGTCGATGGGGTTTGAGGCTTTTGCCAAAGCCACAGGGTATCGGCACTATCTGGGCAGAACTGAATATAACCAAGACATGCGGTTCGGCGGCGACAAGGACTTCGACGGCATGTGGGCTATCTGGGACGAGGAGTTCCTGCAGTTCTTTGCCCTGAAGATGACGGAGATGAAGGAACCGTTCATCACCTCTGTGTTCACTGCCAGTTCGCACCACCCTTATGCCGTGCCGGAACGATACAGGGACATCTACAAGGACGAGCCAGGCGATGCCAACGTCATGCACAAGTGCATCCGCTATGTGGACCATGCACTGCGTCTCTTTTTCCAGACGGCAGAGAAACAGCCGTGGTATAAGAACACCATCTTTGTGCTCACTGCCGACCACACCAACAAGAATTCGGATCCTCGGTATCAGACAGAACTGGGCGTGTGCAGCGTGCCCATCCTCATTTTCGACCCATCGGGCGACATCAAGCCCGAACGTCGCCACTGCATTGCCCAACAGATTGACATCATGCCGACAGTGCTGAATTATCTGGGCTATGACAAGCCCTATGTGGCATTCGGACAAGACCTGCTGAACACTCCCGACCAAGACACGTGGGCGGTGACCAACAACAACGGGATGTACCACTATGTGAAGGGCGACTACGTGCTGCTTTTCACCGAAAGTGGGCAAGCCAAGGCGCTCTACAACTACAAGCAGGACTGGTATATGAAGCAGAACCTGCTGGGCAGGACCGGGGAGACGGAACAGCAGATGGAACGTGAAGTGAAAGCACTCATCCAGTCCTACATGGAGCGGATGACCGAAGACCGTCTGACATGGAAGGATGAACGATGAAAGATGGACGATGAATCTTTCAGAATTAGGAATTAGGAAAGATGCGGTTGAGCGAGTGCAGAGGTCAAACTTGTTTGAACTATGCCGAGCGTGAGCATCTTCGGCGAAGCCAATGAGGAATGAGGAATTGAATCTCTCAACTCTCAACTCTAAACTCTAAACTCTCAACTGTCAATTGTCAACAATGGAACGCATGAAAACGCGCAACCACGCTTTCGACCTCCTGTGCGGACTCTGCATTCTGCGCATGATTCTGCTGCACGTCATGGGCATGTGCGGCTATCGTGGTGAGTTCTGGTTCACGAAGGTGATGGCGTGGTCGTTCTTTTTCATGTCTTTCTTCTTTTTCAAGGCTGGCTATTTCAACAAGGGAGTCTCTACCCCCACATGGACCTATCTGAAGGACCGTGTGAAGCGGCTGCTGGTGCCCTATGCCACATGGGGCATCATCGGCAGCATCGTGTTCTTTGGTTTCCTGCTGGTGTTCCCCGACAATTTCCAGAGATATTATAAGATTCTGCGCTGGTCACACCTGTGGGAAGACAGCCATGTGTGGGGCAACCCTCCGCTGTGGTTCCTGTTCTCTTTCTTCATGTCCTATGTACTGGTGCATTTCCTCAATAAGGTGAAGTACCTGCGCTGGGTGGCTGTCGCTTTCCCCTTTGTCAGTTACTACCTATGGACACAGCACAACCCTTTGTGGATGAGCCTTGACAACCTGTTTGCCGGTGTGTT
Organism: Bacteroidaceae bacterium; assembly: GCA_024688885.1. Taxonomy (GTDB): domain Bacteria; phylum Bacteroidota; class Bacteroidia; order Bacteroidales; family Bacteroidaceae; genus Minthosoma. The sequence goes on from JAILDV010000050.1 coordinate 29,971, forward strand.
CTTCTTCTATCTCGGTAGGGGATGGCGATGGCTGCAGAGCCGCGTGCCGAGGGGGTGGCTCATTATCCTGAGCCTTTTGCTCATAGCCGAGTTTGTGGTGGGCAACCGCATGTGGCACGGAGAATATGACATGAGTCTTAACAAGTTCGTGCAGAACCCATGGGGAGCAGGCATCAACACCCTCTGCGCCTTGGTGGGAATATCAGGACTACTCTTGGCACTGCCCCTGAAGCGCGTGCCGCTTGTGGGCTTCATCGGGGAGCATTCCATGGTGTTTTTCGTGGCACACTACCCCCTCCTCTTCCTTTATGCTTTCACCCACATCGCTTTCCATCATTCCGTAGCCAACCATTGGGAGGATGTCATCCTGATGATGCTGTTTGTGCTCGTCAGTTGTGCTTGGCTCACGCCCTATGTGGAGAAGGTTCCGTGGCTGAGTGGACGATGGAAGAAAAAGAATTAGGTATACTTTTTCTTGCATCGGGGGATGGAAGTAGCATTCTGCGAGGCAAGGAAACGAAGCCGACGCAAAATGCGAACGGACATCGGGGGAGGATGGAAGAAAAAGGATTAGATATACTTTGTCTTGTATCGGGGGAGGTTGGAAGAAAAAGCAAGTGAGGCTGCAACAAAAGCGGTGGTAACTTAAATTTTTCACTTTTCAAGCACGCTTGAAAAACATTTTCCACCTTTTTGTCATTTTGTCATTTTGTCATTTTGTCATTTTTCCCTACCTTTGCATCCATGAAAGAACGCAACCATACATTTGACTTTCTGTGCGGCATCTGCATCATCCGCATGATACTGCTGCACATCATTACTTTCTGCGGTCACAAGGATGATGACTGGTGGACAGAGGTGATGGCGTGGTCGTTCTTCTTCATGTGCTTCTTCTTTTTCAAGGCAGGCTACTTCAACAAGACCGTTTCCGGCGACACTGGGGCATACATCAAGGACAAAGCCAAGCGGCTACTCATCCCCTATGTATCATGGGGCTTGATTGGGTGGGCAGTGTATGCCTTCTACCTCCCTTTCGAGATTAAACGCTATCATCACCCCATCGAGCCGATGGAATGGAGCCACCTATGGAAGACCAGTGCCGTATGGGGCAACGAACCCATGTGGTTCCTATTCTCCTTCTTTGCCTCCTATGTATTAGTACACTTCATCAAGAAAATACACATCGTCAAGCCCATATCCGTGTTCCAGACGGTTGTTGTGCTCGCCTGCCCCCTGCTCAGCTACTGGATGTGGAAACTGGACAATCCGCTGCCGATGAGTCTCAGTAACGTATTCATGGGTGTATTCTTCTTCAACATGGGGCGCACATGGCGGTGGCTGATAGAACGGATGGGACGGAACTTCACGCTTGTCGTGTCGTCTGTGCTGATTGCAGCATTTATCGTGCTGAACATCGTGTGGCACGGAGAATACATCATGCACTCCAACCGTTTCAACGGCAACGAACTGGCAGCCTTTGTCAACACCATCATCATCCTGCTGGGGCTCTCTGGTTTCCTGCTGAAATGGCCATTGCCACGAGTGCCTGGCATCAACTACATCGGACAGCACTCCATGGTCTTTTTCGTGGCGCACTACCCCATTCTCCAGTTCTACCGATTCACCCACATCGTCTTCGGACACAGCATTTACGGTCACTGGGACGACATCATCGTCCTCCTGTTCTTCGTCTTCGCCATCTGCACTTGGCTCGTCCCCTACGTCGAGAAAGTGCCATGGCTGTCAGGACGATGGAAGTAGCATTCTGCAAAGAAACGAAGCCGACGTAAAATGCGAACGAACATCGGGGGGGGAACAATAGGCGAAGCAAACAATGAAAAGAATGAGGAATTGAATCTGTCAACTGTCAACTATCATGTCTATAGCCTACCTCATATCAGCCCACACTGATGCGCCTCAACTCAAGAGGCTCATCGATGCCCTGCATAGCGACGCGCAGTTCTTTGTGCATGTGGACAGGAAATCTGACATCAGAGCCTTCACCATTCTGTTGCAAGGGGAAAACATCCACTTTGTGGACAACCGCATCGATGTCATTTGGGGCACCATCCGACAGGTGGAAGACCAGATGGCACTCATGCAGGCTGTGCTCAACTACCCAATGAAGTTCGACCGCATCTTCTTCCTCTCAGGGCTGGACTATCCCTTGTGGAGCAACGACCACATCACTGCATGGTTGGAAGCACATCCTGACCAAGAATTCATGGCTGGCTACTGCATGGACACCGATGTCCTCCCCAACGATCAACGGCAACTCTACCAAGTGGCACGTCCCTTCTGCCACATCCATTGGCTGAACCGTCGGTGGAATGAGCGTCTACGTGTCTTGTGCCGCAAGATAAAGAAATGGACTGGAGTCCGAAAGCCCCTCTTCTTCACCGTGAATGGCGAGCGCTGGCATCTCTATAAAGGAGCCGACTGGTGGTGCGTGTCGCAAGGGCTGCTCAACCACATCTACGAAGTCTATACGCGCACCCCCGAAGTGCGCCGCTACTTTGCCGACTCCTTCGCCCCCTCCGAGACACTTCCCCAGACCATCGCCTTCAACAGTCCGCGATGGGCATCCAAGTGCATGCTCCATCAGGGCAGGTATCCTGGACTCACCGCCCTCACCCCTCTGCACTGCATCGTCTATGACCCCGTCATCAAGGTGATGGACGAAACCGACTACCCCATGCTGATGGCAAGCGGCAAGATGTTTGCACGCAAGTTTGTCAGCGGAAAAAGTGACCAACTCATTCAAATGCTCCATGGAAGAAACTAAAACTCCAAGACTACAATGGCTCGATGCCATGCGTGGCTTCACCATGATACTCGTCGTCGCCTACCACGTGGCGCAGTCAGGATTTGTGGAGTCGGAAAAGCTCTCCGCCTCCCTCCCCTTCCTCGTGCTCTTCCGCATGCCCCTGTTCTTCTTCGTCAGCGGCTTTTTGGCATATAAGGCATCATGGCTCTGGACACCCCAGAGCTTCGCCACCCTCACATGGAAGAAAATCAAGGTGCAGGTGCTCCCCACCCTCGTGTTCCTCGGCATCTTCCTTGTGCTCCGCACCAACTATCCCTTCGATGAAGGCTTCATGCGCGCCATGCAGACACCCACCAAATTCGGCTATTGGTTCACATGGGTACTCCTCCAGATGTTCCTCATCTACTACCTTGTCGCAGCCATCTTCCAGCGATTCGGCAAACGCACCGAACACACCGCCATCGTCATCTTGTGGGTCATCAGCCTTGCCGCCAGCGTCTCGCTCTACATGCCACAGACCTTGGGCAAGTGGTACAAGACCGACTTCATGATGTACAGTTCCTTCTACGAGACACTCAAATTCATGCACTTCTTCCTGCTTGGCAACATCGCCCACCGCTATTGGCAGAGCGTCCAGCGCCTTTTCGACGCCAAAGGGTTCTTCCTCGTCACAGTCCTGCTCGCCTTCTTCTGCTGTGCCGACATCTTCAAGTGGCACTTCATCAAGCACGAATGGACCATCATGCCTAAGACACTCGCCATGTACACCCTCATGCTCATTGTCGTCATGTATTTCCGCAACCACCAAGACCGCTTCACCCAACAGACCAGAATCGGGCGCGGACTGCAATATGTCGGCACCCGCACCCTCGACGTCTATCTCCTCCATTTCATACTCCTTCCCCAACTCCCCGAAGTGGGCAAGTGGCTCGACGCCCACCATCCCAACTTCGTTCTCGACATAGTCCTCGCCGTCGGCACCGCACTCATCATCATCGCCTTCTGCCTCCTCATCTCCGAAATCCTCCGCATGAGCCCCTTCCTCAAGAAATATTTGTTCGGGCGATAACTCTAAACCCTAAACTCTAAACCCTAAACTCTAAACTCTCAACTAAAAATGCCCCCTTCCAACATCGACGTATCTGTCCTCATCCTATTCTTCAACCGTCCCGACTTTCTCCAAAAAGTCTTCGACGAAGTTAAGAAAGCACGTCCAGCACGCCTGTTCCTCTATCAGGACGGGCCACGTGGACCGCACGACATGGAGCGTATTCTCCAATGCCGTCAAGTTGTTGCCGACATTGACTGGGAATGTGAAGTGCACCAACTCTACCAAGAGAAGAACTATGGGTGCGACCCATCCGAATACCTCTCCCAGAAATGGGCATTCTCCATCACCGACCGTTGCATCGTGCTCGAAGACGATGACGTGCCTTCCCAGTCCTTCTTCCCCTTTTGCAAGGAACTGCTCGACCGCTATGCCGATGACGAGCGCATCGGCATGATAGCAGGCTTCAACAGCGACGAAGTTACTCCCGACGTGCCCGACGACTACTTCTTCACCACCGTTTTCAGCATCTGGGGATGGGCAAGCTGGCGACGCGTCATCGACCAATGGGACAGCCACTACACCTTCCTCGACGACTCTTACGCCATGCGCCAAGTGAACGACCTGTGGAAACTGCGCCGCTATCGCCCCCATCTGCTCGACATGTGCCGCCACCACCGCGACTCTGGAAAAGAATACTATGAGACCATCTTCCTCATGAGCCTCGTGCTCAACCACCAGCTTGCCATCATGCCCACGCGCAACCTCGTCAACAACCTCGGCGCCACGCCCGACAGCACCCACTATGCCGCCAACCTCAACACCATCCCAGCCCGTCTGCGCCGCATGTACACCATGCAGCGTCACGACCTCCAGTTTCCCTTACGCCATCCAACCCACGTGGTTGAAAACATCTCCTTCAAGGAGCACGTCTATCGCACCAACGCATGGGGACACCCTTGGCTGAAGGTGGGGCGCTCACTGGAAGAGCTTTTCAACAATCTCCGCTACGGAAACTTCAAACAGATTGGACAAGCCATGCGCAACCGCTGGCACATCCTCTCAGGCACGAACAGGTACAAATAAAAGCCAGCAGCACAACCGATTTTAAGGAAACTGGCAGTGGAAAAACATGAAGTTGGTCTGCTTTTTTCCTAAAAAACGTGAATTTAGGGCATTTGTGTGACATGGATAGGATTTTTTGTGCTATCTTTGTCCCCGATTTTGACTATACCTAAACTTTACAAACCCCAAACCTACACCCAAACCTGAACAATGAGCAAGGAGGATAGTGCCATCAAGGAACTACTTGACTCGATGACTCCCATCACACTGGAGGAAATGTCGGACATCCGTCTGATGAATCGCCTCGACACCAAATATGTGGCGTCGAAGGAGCAGTTGGTGCAGTTGCTCGGACTGGTGCAGGACAAGTATTTTGTGCAGGAGACGCTCGAAAGGCGCATCATCCCCTATCTGACCACTTACTATGACACTGACGATCACCTCATGTACATCATGCATCACAACAAACGGGCACGACGCATGAAGGTGAGGGTAAGGACGTATGTGGCAAGCCACCTGACGTTTTTGGAGGTTAAGAACAAGAACAACCATGCCCGAACCAAGAAGAAGCGCATTGAGGTGCCAAGTCAGGATGATTTCAGAGGTGTGGAAGGGGCACATGAGCTGGTGCAACGAAAGACGGGGCTTGACCTCGACAAGCTGAATGCGGTGGTGAGGAACCAGTTTGAGCGGGTGACGTTGGTGAACAAGGGGAAGACGGAGCGCCTGACGATTGACTTCAACATCGGGTTCCACAACTTCGAGACGGGACATGACCACGGGACTGACCAACTGGTCATCATCGAACTGAAACGTGACGGCAACGTGTTCTCACCCGTATGCAACCTATTGAGGGACATCCACGTACATCCCACAGGTTTCTCGAAGTGCTGCATCGGCATGGCGCTGACTGACCCTGGATTGAAACAAAACAATTTCAAGCCCAAGCTACGCAATCTTGAGAAAATTAACGGAAGGAAATTTATCGACCACGAACTCTAACCTGCCCATGAGAGTTGAGTGAAATTGTAAATAGTAAATAGTAAAATTGTAAATATATTTATGGACGCATTAAACGACTTTTTTGCAGTGCTGTCAAGCGATACATGCAGAATCCTTGACTTGTTCCTGCGACTGATTATCAACACGGTTTTCACCATCATTATTGCCCGTGCCTTCTATTTTCCGAAGGCACGCCGTCGCGATTTCTTCTTCACCTACATTCTGGTGGGTTTCTGTATCTTCATGCTGATTCACTTGATGGGCGACGCGAAAATCAAGACGGGTATTGCAATGGGTCTGTTCGCCATCTTCTGCATCATGCGTTACCGCACAGAGTCAGTACCCATCCGTGAGATGACGTACCTCTTCCTCATCATCTCGCTGGCTGCAATCAATGGTTTAGCTTGGGCTGCAGACATTAGTCCGAAACACCCTGAGTTTGCAGGTCCTCTGATGACGAGCATGGGTGAACTGATTCTGACGGACGCTGTGTTTGTGCTGGGCGTATGGATTGCTGAAGCTAACAAGTTGGTGAAGAGTCTGTCGTCGAAATACATCAAGTATGACAAGATTGACCTCATCAAACCCTGCATGCGCAAGGAGCTTATCGAGGACTTGAAGAATCGCACAGGTCTGGACATTACAAATGTATCCATCGGGTCCATCGACTTCCTGAAGGATATGGCACTCATCAAAATCTACTACAACACGGACGAGGAGGATGAGTCGGCTCAGAAAATGCCGAAAGAATATGCCTGAGCATGTACCATTTACCATGTACAATGTACAATTGGGGCTAACGCAACGTAAACACAGAAGACTTATGAAACTTAGACTTTTCACTTTTATCTTTTCACTTTTCACTTTCCTGGTGACCTTTGCCCAAAGTGATGACTTCGGCATGGACTTCTCGCTTGATGTGGAGAAGAAGATACGTCCGGGGATGAGTTTCAGCGTGGAGGGTGAAGCACGTACACAGGACAACACGCGGAAGATTGAGCGTTGGACAGTGGGGGGCGTGTTTGACATGCGACTCTTCCAAAACCCTTCCAAGACCATCAATGTGAAGGCTTCGTTGGGATGGAAGTACATGTGGCGCTACTTCTTGCCCGAGGTGAACACGAAGTACAGTTATAGCCTGGACGGGGATGGGAATGCCGTGCCTGTATATGATGGCTATAACGACAAGGAAGGTTATTGGCGTGGCAGCCACCGCCTCAGCGCAAGTTTGTCTGCATCCTACAAGCCCTCGAAGCGCTGGGAGTTCTCGCTGAAGGAGACGTTCCAATACACCTATTCACGCAAGGCAAACACGATGGTGGCGAAGTATCGCCTGATAGACGAGGATGACCCTGACGGGGGCACATACCTCAAGGGCGTGGATGAGAAGCAGTATGAGTCGAAAGACCGCTCGGTGCTGCGCTCGAAGGCTACGGTGCAGTACAACATACGTCATTGCCCTGTCAACCCCTACGCCTCTGTGGATTACGGTTGCGGACTGAACTACACCACGAACAAGTGGAAGTTCACGGCTGGTACGGACATCAATCTGACCAAGCAGCATCAACTGGATGTGTTCTACCGCTATCAGACAGAGGATGACGATGATGACCCCAACGGGCATCTGATTGGCATCGGATACAAATTGAAATTCTAATGATATAATTATGAAGAAACTGATTTATCTCTGTTGCGCCCTCATGATGGGAAGTGTGCTCTTCTCGTCGTGCGGTGATGACGATGAACCCTCTGCCAACAATCAGGGGGAAAACACGGAACAGTCCGAAACTCCGGATGACAACCCTACACCCAGTGATCCGACTGATCCAAAAGAGGAAGTGAATGACTCGTTGGTGCTCATCACTTACAGCGGCTCTACTGCCACCGTGAACATTCCTGAAGAAATGGAGGGTGTGACCTGCACAAGTGGCACCAGTTCACACGTGGTGTTGGAGAGCACCACCACATCGAAGGAACTCTATTATGCTATCACGGGTAGCAGTACGGATGGTTCGCTCACCATCACAGGTGCCTACAAACTCTCTGTGCTGTTGAACGGTGTGGATCTCACCTCCAACAAGGGTGCAGCCATCAACATCCAGTGCGGAAAACGCATCAATCTTGTGATGGAAGACGGCACAACCAACTCATTGGCTGACTATGCCGACGGGTCGCAGAAGGCATGCCTCTACACGAAGGGACACTTCGAGATTGAAGGTAACGGAACGCTGAACGTGACGGGCAATGCCAACCATGCCATCGCATCGAAGGAATACCTCCAGATTAAGAAGTCGGTGAAGGCAATCAACATCAAAAAGGCTGCCAATGACGCCATCCATGTGGGACAGTTCTTCCAGATGAATGGTGGTGAAGTGACCATCGACGAGAACACCATGAACGACGGCATTCAAGTGGAATACGAGACTGACGACAATGACCAGATTGTGGCAGACGAGGAGAACACGGGCAGTGTCATCATCAAGGCTGGCACCATCAACATCACTGTGAACAGCGCTGAAGATGCAAAGGGCGTGAAGGCTGAAGGTGACGTCACCATCAGTGGCGGCACCATCAACATCGAGGCAAAGAGCAATGGTTCACGTGGCATTCAGGCAGACGGCAATATGACCATCGGTGAGGAGAGTGGCACCACCACTATCACCATCGCTGCAACGGGCAAGAAATGCACAGTGCCTGAAGATAGCGAAGACCCACACAAATGCTGGGGCATCAAAGTGGATGGTGAACTGACCATCAATGCTGGTACCGTGACTGTGTCGAAGGATGAGCTCACCACGAAAAACGGCATCAAGTGCGGCTCTTACACGAAAAATGGCGGAACGGTGAAGGCTACCATCAAGGAAGACGAATAAGTTTCTTTCAGATCATATGACAAGAAGGGTACACCGTTCAGTGTACCCTTCTTTATTGGTTTCGTTGTGTCAAGCGTTATCGGTCGTCCCCTTCAATGCCATTAGGATCCCAAGTCATGTCTTCCCCTTGGGCAGAAGTGACAATCAATTGTGGCTGGTGGTGAAAATAGACCGCCTTCATCTCAGGCTTCATATAGATTTTGTTGTTCATCGCACCGCCTCCTTTCTTCCGTTATGGAGGTAGATTCCCCGCTCTGTAGGCTTGCCATCCAGTTTCACGCCTGTCAGCGTGTACCAACCATCATTATCATGTATCATTTCTCCATTGTCATTTAGCGCAGCGACTCCTGTGCTTTCTCCTCCATCGAAATCAATGTCGAAGTCCATCATGGCACGAATGCTGGATGATGTCGGAATCATAAAATGAGCACGGCAGGAACGCAGGGTACGAGGATTCTTTGAATAGCCTAATGTGTTGTCACCTGACAGCAGCACAATCTTGTCAATGTTGCCAGCATCGATGCTGAAGGGCGAGTACGTACCTACGAACTGACCTGAGGCTCCAAAAGCATTGTCGAATGTCACAGGTGTCGGAGCAGTATTGTTTAAAGTAACATTACTAAACTGCACATTGGTCAGGTGAATACCCGTATTGTTCCACTTGATGATGAACGGAGTGCCAGCAAGAATCGTTAAAGGAGCATCTGTGAAACTGAGGGTCAGCAAACCTTTGCCGTCAAGCGATGTGCCACTGCTGTCAAGCACCTTTGCCACCACACCTTCTTCATCAAGCACTGAACCGCTGAGGGCAAGGTCGAAAGGCAGACAAAGAGTGTTCCATGCCCCATCCTTATAAAGTGTACGACCACTAAGCTCAACTGTGCACGTCTGATTATGATAACTGGTAAGAATGGCGCTGTTGTCGTTTGTTTCACTCAGGCGAACAATCTTGTTTTTGAAGCATGTCAACTCTGGCAACTGTCCATCGGTAAATGTCCAGATATCATTGTCAAAAGACGCTTTGAGGGCATTACCTGTAAGCGTGATGCTGCCAGTCATCTTATCTGTAGAACCGTTCCATGTAACATCATAAAAACAGATTGACAATGGTACGCTCTGATTGTTTGACACAATACCACCAGGAGTACCCGCATTGTCCATTTTACCACAGGAGGCATATACATTTGAGATAGCTGTCCCATTAAAGGCTCCTGCAATACCTCCCAAGTAATATGTACCTTCACCATCACCTGTAGCAAGGATGTTCCCTCGGTTATAGCAGTTGGTGATGGTTCCGTTATTCTCTCCCGCAATTCCACCAGCCGTCGTTCCAATAATCTTGGCAAGGTTGGCGCACTCGCTGATAGTTCCCTTGTTATATCCTGCTATACCTCCAACACAAGTAGTAAGAGATTTTTCAGTAATAATGAATTGCCCGTCCACCTTCAGATGCTGTACGATACCATGAAGATAGCCAAACAGACCAAGAGCTGGATACACACTTGTAGAGATAGTGATGGAAATCGTATAACCTTGTCCTTCGAACGTGCCCTTGAATGAACAAGCTACATTATCAGACACGCCAATAGGAACCCACCCATCATCAACGATGATGTCTGCCATCAGCTTCACGGTCTTTCCTTCGTAATTATTCCCGCCATTCACGGCATTCCTAAAGGCAATAAGGTCAGCCTTCGTCCAAATCTTAATGGGATCATCAGCATACGCTGAAACGATCATGCACAATAATATCAATACAGATACAATTCTTTTCACGATTCTATATGCATTTCAGTTCGTACTTATTCCTCGCCTGTAAAGAAGGGCACTTCATAGGGCACTCCTTGGTCGGTGGGTTGAATGGTGGAGTCGAACTCTTTCCAGTCGCTGACGGTAAAGATGCGGTGCAACTTGTCGCAATAGTATTTCAGCGTGACGGAACCTTCGCCACTGTTTCCCTGGATGGGAAGCATGAAATAATACTGTCCGCCTGTCTCTTTCAGAGCGCTTACAGCACGTACCTCACCATTCAGCAGGGCACACATCAGGTCTTCAGAAGACGCATAAGGCAACAGCACGGATTGCACACCAATCTGGACAGACATGGGCCAATCATCCAATGAATTAGGGTCATAGGAAACCACCCACGACGGACGTGCATCCGTACCTTCTTCGAGTGTCATGCTGGTACCATGAGTCTCCTTTGACTCATCGTCATCTGACGAGCTGCAAGCTCCCAGAAGCAGGGTGGCAACCAGTGCCACACCTGCTCTATACAATAGTTTCTTCATTATTTAATCAGTATTTTTTTTCTGTTAAAGATATAGACACCTGGCATCTGTGGACGTCGGTCAAGCTTGCGACCTTGCAAGTCGTACCACGCTCCCGCCTCTTGATGGCTCACTTCTGCGAAGTGGATGACAGTCGGGTTGTCCACCGTACCCATCACTGCATCGGTCTTGTAGGTCATCAGGTCACCACTCAGAGCTATGAGCTCCTCGCCTCGTTGGACGGCAAAGTTCAGTGCGTTGTTACCATAGTCACCAATCGAGAGGTAGAACAGGTCGTCGTCTGACTTTTCTGCCATTCCACATAGTTCCGCTCCATTGAATGCCACCAAGCAGTCACCTTCCTGCAAGTCAATGCCTGCCGTGCATGCCACGATGTTCATGGAACTGCCTGTGCAGTTGTCGTACTTTGCGGCACAGTTCTTCTTCAGGTTGCCATAGCGTGAGGAACCCTCGTAGGAAGGATAGTAGAACGACAGGTTGTTGGTACCCACATGCTTGAGCATGTAACCCTGACCTGCTGTCAGATGCGTCAGGGTACCCTTCCACATGCGGTTGCCTTGCGTGTCTTCCACAAGCATGGAGAATTCGTTTTGCGACTTGATAATGTCGCCTACGCTTGCATCTGCCGTATAGTCAGCCATAGCCGTGGCAATGGGCAGGTTCAGATGAGAGAGGTAGGCAATACGGTTCCATCCAGGTTGCACCAATATGTAGTCTTGTTGACTTCTCCCTGAGAGATAGGCTGTCTTGTTACAACAAGAATAGAAGCGATACATCTTGGTGGCATCGATTTCGATGCTGTCGTTGCCATTGTCCCAAAAGTAATTGATTCGTGTGGGGTTGTCAGCGTCTGGTATGCCCTTGTAACTGATTTCATAGAAGCCAGTGGTGCCTAACACTTCCAAGGCGTCGCCCACATCCCACTTCGTGGAACGGTTGAGCAGATTGCTGATGGTGTTCTTCTCGGGTTTCATATAGAAGGACACCCAGTTCCAACCTTTCTTCAGATGCATCATCTGCACCTCCTCGCCGCTGTTCACCAGCATGATGGGGTCTTTGGTGGTGCCCAAGAGCGTATCAGCAAGGAACACAAGTGGTTCGCCATCCTCTCGTTTCAGCACGCTGATGTGTCCTGTGGAGCTGTCGAAGTATTCGAAGCGCAGGGGTTGCTGGGCGGTGGAGTTGTTGTAGATAGTGATGAATGCCAGTGGCTCGTTGGCATTGGCGGTGTTGTCAACGCTCAGACGTGCCACTCCCAACGGCTCGTGGCTGTTGCCAAACACTCCGATGATGTCGTCGGGGTCGTCTGCCACGATGCCGTCTATCTTCACGCGTGCCACCACATTCATGGCGATATTCTTCTTCTTCAGGGCTTCGCTGACTGCCCAGTCTGGCTTTTCTCCACGCACCTTGATGTGTACGGGTAATGCTTCGCTCATGCCATCCTCGCTGACCAGATTGATAACCTCGTCGAAGTCACCTATGTTGGCAAAGGGCGAAACGCTCAACGAGATGGTTTCCTGATCGGTGGCGCCAATCGTTCCGCTGGTCTTCGAAGGCGTGATCCAGAGCGGCTGGTTCTCAATGTAGTAGGAATGCGACTTCCCGCTCTGATTCTGGATGGTCACATCGACTGTGGCACCATAACCATAATAGGTTTCCACGTTCAGACGCTTTTCCGACCACCGCAATGGATTGCGATAGACATAAAGATCCATCATGACAGGATTCTCCATCAGGTTGCCATTGAGGTCTGCCACATCGCGCACGGTGATATAGACATTGGTCTTCTCCATATTCACGGCTGGTTCGTCAATGTTGATGAGCATGTTCTGACCATCAACCACATAACTGTAGTTCAGGTTCTCACGTTGTCCTGTATTGTCGATAGGAGCATAGTTCTCACGGTCGCTCACCCGTTCCATCATATCATCGGGGATGATGACATCCATGCGTGTGGAATAGTTGCCTTGATTGTCACGGCTCTGCTTGATGCTTTGTCCCGATGCAACCATGCGCTGCTCATGGCTCTTTTGCATTTCTGAACGGCTGAAAGGCAGATAAACCAATGTGCCCATCTCACGTCCAGAAGGCGTGGTGGAAGCATAGTCCTTGATGACGCTGACAGGCAGAGTCATCTCGTAGAGTGCCACCTCGTCGATGTTGCCCTCAAGTGCTCCCGAAGTGGTGTAGGCATCTTCGTAGGTGATGCCCGCAGACAGCGTGCCACCCATGATGCCACCCAGTGTGTCAACAGGGAATGTCTGCAACAAATCATGGTCAACGTACAGATTGCCGACATTACGCGAACGGTTGAACGTAACTGCCAGGTGGTGCCATGCTCCATCGTTGTACGTCTTATTGCTGGTCACCTCGAACTTGCCGTTGCGATAGTACAGTTTATCGTCCTTCATGCCGATATTGAAGTGATTCTTCCACTGTGGCTCATCCTGAGCAAGACCATTCGCCAGAAGCGTGCCATTCGGGCTGCTCGTGCGGAACCAGAACATCAATGTGTAGTCCTGCGTGTCAGTGCGGACGAAAGCACTGTCGTTGAGCACCACCCCTTTCTCTCCGTCAAGTTTCACGCTCAAGCCAGCAGGCACATTCCAGGTGGCAGAATAGAGAGTGAGGTCGGTGCCACCCACAGCCTTATTGTAGCAGATGGTTCCCTTACCTTCGTTGAGCGCGAAATTGTCGAGCAATCCTGACTCATAACCTGTCAGACGCTTCTTGCCATACTGTTTGATTTCGTTTTCAGAGAGCGCCTTGTTCCAGATGCGCATTTCCAGCATGGTGCCGTGGTAATCTTCTGATTCGAAATCAGTGTCATTATCTAAAACGAGCCTATTGCCCAATGACAACGTACCCATTCCCTCATATATACCTTCATAAACCGCCTCGCCAATCTTCGTGTTTCCGTCATAAAAGGCAATGTTGGTCTGCTGTTTCTCCATGTCGGCTGTAAACACATAACTTACCTGATGCAATCCGGAGAACTCCACAGGCTTGTCGCTGTAGAACGGCTGATTGTTGATGATGACCATCAGATAGTTCTCGGCATTCAAACCTGCTTGCAAATGATTTCTCACCGTGCCATGTCTGAAAATGCCCATCGGCTGGGTGTGTTCATCAGGATTAATCATCACATCCAATGTGAAACTCTTCGCCGAGAAATTGCGGCCGGAGTTGGTTTCCGCCCCGTAACCACCATTGAAGCGCAGACAAGTGCCTTGGGTGATGTTGGCGGAGTTGGTCATGCCCAGCACCTCGAAATTGTTCACTTCAGAAAGATAATTGCCGGCTATCGGCTCTGAGAAGGCAATCGTAATATCGTCACCAATGCCCAGAACTCCGTTCACCGGTTTCGGTGTGCCGAAGAGTTGAGGACGACGGGTGTCCTTCACACCTGTGAGAATAGGCGATGCTGCCGTAAGGAAACCATTTCCGTTCCGGCAATATACCACGGCACGCAGGTCGTAGTTCTGCTCCACGGGGTCTTTCTCGCCAAAGAAACTTGCCATGATGTAACCGTCGTTCTCAATGAGTTTACATGCACCACTGGCGAGCGCCATCAGCGAGTCACTCTTGTAGTAAGAGCAGATGTTCACCCAGTCCTTATCTCCCTGAGTGGAGAGTTTGTACTGCAACTCGATATGGTCGAAGTTGCGCTGGTTCACGTTGAAGCCGTCAATACGCACAGGCATGTAGAAACCCCGTTCCCGCTGGTTGTAAGGCGACTCGGTATTCATCACCCACTTGTCGCCGGGGGTCGAGATGGCGATGCTGCCTGCCGAAGGCACAAAGTGAGCAGAGAGTTTCAATGTCTCGATGCGCTTGGGGTCATTGGGCTCCATGAGGTTAATGCCCAAATCTTCATAGTCGAAACTGCTTCCTGCATATACTTCTATTTCCTTCGTAATCACTTCGCCTGGCTTCATCAGCACGGTGTAACCTGTGCCATTGAGCGGATTGCCACCGAACAGCACCTTTGCGCCATGCTGATTCATGTTGTCTGGAACAGAAAGATTGAAAATCTGCGTGGCTTCGTCTGGAAGCGGACTCTCGTTCATCATGTGAATGGTATAGCGGGCAGGCTCACCGTATGGCACGTTCGACACGATGCTTTGGTCAGCCCAGATGCGCAACTGGTCAATCTTGATGGTTTTCTGGTCATAGACAGTGCCGGGACTGTAGTACTTCGTCTTGCGCTCGTCTTCCCATGGCTGGCAGGTCGCGCCACCATTGGTCTTGAAGATGAAATTACCATAGATTTGTTCATCACTGCCTGCATAGGTTGTCCAGTTCATGCCGGCTCCCAGCCCTGTGAATCCGCCACGCACGTGGTCAAGCGTGTTGTTGATGTACTGCAGGAACACATCGGCATCGCCCTTCTTCACGGCATCGTCAATTGCGTTCTTATCCACTTTGGTGCGATAGACGCTGATGTTGTAGTTCGAACGAGCCGCCGCACTCAGCGTGAAGCCTGTCTTCTTCGACCACGATTCCGACTTTCCGTTCTTGTCGTTGAAGTCAGCGTTAAACACAGGCTTGATCTTGAACTTCACCTTGGAACCAAATCCTGGATTGACATAGATTTCGCCAGAGGGATGCCCTTTGCTGTCTTCTCCACTGAAAGTATCGAAGGTGGTCTTCACCAAGTTGTTGACGCCATCCATCGCGCCGCCCTTGGCGAACGAGAGAGGCGAGATACGGAAGTAGCAGGTATAGTCATCGCTGGTGGTAAACGTCTCGCTATATTGTACATTGGCTGCACCGTCAAAGTCGATGTTCTTCACCAGGTCTGCCGTATAAGGAGCCAACACCTTCTCATACTCGTTTTGTGCCAGGAACGATGCCCAGGTCACTATCTGGTTATTATAATCTGCCACATCATCTGTCAGATTCGGGTTCTTCGCAGGTCTGACAATCGTGTACCTGTCCTTATTGTCAAGTGTCAAGTCTGCATGATAGCCGAAGGTCGGGTCGTTGGCATCAACGGTACTGATATAGACGTTGCGCCCGTCACGGTCCGCCATCGCCTGTGCCTCGGCTGTAGAAGTGCCTTTCGGCAACAGTCGCTCGTTGCGGAGATTGATATAATAAGGTATCAGTTCCGTCTCGATGTAGTCAGCGGTGTGCATGAACTCAGAGTTGAACTTCGTGCTGTAGGTCATCACCTCATCGCTGATCAGATAGACCTTCTTGCCGTCATTATCCACGCCTTCTGCCAGCACGGTCACCGTACCGTTCTTCACGTTGAAGGTGTTCTCCCCCACTGTCGTTGCACCCTTCGTGCGATTCACCAGTTTCTTATACTGGCTCTCTGGCACCATACGCACGGCGATACCGTCGCCAAAGATGAAGTTGTCGGTGAAGCCGATGAAGATGTCAGCCTTGTCGCCAATCCACTTGCCGCTTGTCGAGGTCTGGATACGTTCGGTGGTGTTCATCTCATAACTGTACACCCATGTGCCGCCAGCCTGTATGTTGAAACTGAACGTCCAGTCGCTGGTGGTGCTGGTAGAGTTGATGGTTCCGTTGGCAGGACCGGAGCCTGCGCCAGCCCAGGTGCCGATGTAGTAGTCGCTGCCTGTGCCTGTGGTCTTCTCTATCGATATGCCCAACTTGCCGTCCAGCACTGCCGTGTAGGAATACTTCAGTTTCGAGCCTTTCTCTATGTAGGCAGAACTGCCGGCACCTGGCGGGTCGCGGAGGATGTCAATCAGGTGGGTGGCACCCTTGGCGATGGTTTGCTTTCCCTGATTCTCGATGGCACCCATCACGTAGCATTGCAAGGTCTTTCCATCGAACGGCTTGATGTCGTAGTACACACCGTCGTAGAGCAGGTTGATGTCGAGGGTGCGCAGTGAATTCTTGTCGTTTCCGAGGAACGTGGTGTTCTTTGGTATGAACTGATACTTTCCTCGTCCGACAGAATCGAGTTTCACGCTGTCAGTCACATTGTTGCCCACCAGGTCGTTGTGGAAATAGACCGTACCTTCATGCAGCGGCACGATGTCAGCCACCGTGTCGAGACGGTTTTCAAACGGATACTCCTCTTGTGCCTGAAGGTTGAACAGATAGGAGGCATTGCTCATGAAGACAGGATGTCCGAGCACGTAGCGTGCAGCAGTGTCTCCCGTCCCCGGTGTCCAGATCTTCACCGTGTCGGCGTGGTTGTCAATGTCCTGCGCCATATAGAATGACTCACCATAGAACGGCTCACCGCTGTAGTTGAACTGGTTCACCGCCAGTCGCACGGGTGAATGATAGACGCACTTGTACTCGACGATGCTGTCCATGCCCACATGGGTCAGGTCGAGCGTCTCGCCCACTTTGCCCTGCTGGAACAAAGTAGAATAGCCCGTGCATGACTGCTCCGTAATCTTATACTTCGCAGGGAAGAGTTTGATTTCAAACTCACCCGTCTGGTCATCGGGATGGACGGTGATGCTGTGGCGGGTCATCTCCCAACGGGTCATCTCCTTTGGCTGCTTGGTCTTCTGGTCAATGGCACCATGCTGCAGCGAGTCCTTGCGCTCGGTGATGGAGAGGTTCTGCGGGTCGCGCACAATCCATGAGGTGTTGTCGCCTTCCAACTGCATCACCATCTTCAGGTTATGACCCAGGTTGTTGGTCGAGAGGGACTGTCCCAGAGGCTTCGAACCTTGAATCTCGCCGCCCACCATACGTCCGCGCACCGTCACACGGGTCTGGTCCCAGAGATACACATCGGCAATGTTGCGCTGCCAATTGTGCTCCGTGGAGTCATTCTTGTTGTCTTTATCGATGTAGTAGCCGTCATATTCAAAAACGTGTCCCTCCTTCTCCACCTGTATCTTGTGCGGTCCTGCCGGAACGTTGAGGGTGAATGCGCCTTGAGTGTCGGTCTCCACACGCTTCTGGAGGTGGTTGTAAAGAGGATTCCCATCTATTTTGAACTGTGCGCCAGGCACTGGAATGCTGGAGCCTTCGTAGAGCACCTTGCCGGTGAATACGTAATACTCACGCAGCGCCAACACCATGTTGGTGAACTCGTTCTTGTCCTCCGTAAAGTTGATGACGGCATCCGTATAGTCTGGACCATCACCTGTCACTAACACCTGAACAGTGTATCCACCATGGTTAGGCACATAGTAGAGCGAATCAATGAGATAGTAGCCTGTCTCGTCGGTGGTCACGGTGCGTTCCACTCCCACGCCGCTGAGTTCTGGCAAAGGAGTCGCCTTGACTTCCACGCCTCCGATGCCGATGCCGTTGGGCATGCGGACGAAACCGCTCACACGACCGAAGTTGTCGCACTTACCCTTGCAAGTGATAGAGTCGAGATGCACGCCCTCGCACTGCACCACTGACCTTACCTTATATTCATACTCATGATGCGCCTTGGCAGTCATGTCGGTGAAACTTCTCTCCTGCACCTCTCCATTCAGCAATACAAAGCCCTTCGTGTCAGACAGGTCGCGACGATACACCTCGTAGTAATCGGCAGCACCTCCGTTGGTGTACCACTTCAGCAGCACGGCGTCGTGTATCGTTATTGACTGGATTGAATCCAACTTCACGTTGTTGTCGAAGTAGAAGGGTGATGTGGAATACTCTTCGTGTGTCCAGGGAGAGAGTTTGTTTTTGTACACTGTCCATGGGTCGCCGAGATCCGCACATAACTGTGAGAGGGTGTACGATGAAGCATCGGTGCCCTGCAACTTGCCTATTGGTTTGGTGTAGTAACTGTTCGTGATAGTCACAGCATCATATCCGAGGTAACTGAGAATCATCGTTGCACAATCGGTTTGGCGAGAAGGCAATGATGAGGGACTGAAAACGCTGTTTTCTATCAGAACATTAGTATTCCTGCTCAGAATTCCTGCCATTCCACCAATATTAACGAGGCTGCCCGCAAAACTCATAGACCCGTCAAACACGCAGTTCCTGATCACAATATCACCTCTTTCAGCATTTTCTATGATACCGCCAATGTGGGGACTATTCGTGTTCAGACTGGTAACGGTGGTCATAAGATTTGCCGACACGCGGCAATTCTCTATCGTTGAGGATATCGCTCTCTCTGCAATACCACCCACATAGTAATTATCACTGATATTGCCTGCCACATGCAAATTCTTGATAGTTGCATTTTCCAGCCAGTGGAAAGGGGCTGAATGCCGCTTGTAATTGACGGTCAGCGTGTGTCCGCGACCATCGAACGACCCACGGAACTTGGTATAATTGACATCGGTAATGTCACCGATGACGGCCTGACTGTCACCCAAATCAATGTCGTCTGTCATGACCACATTGTAGGATTTCATGTCTTCATCCTCGTATTGAGCCACTGCAGCCACAAAATTCTCCCAGTCCTGCCGCGAAGCGAGAACAATCGTGTCTCCTGATACCGATGGTACAGGTATCACCGGTATGCTATAGACGGACGACGCAACGTCCTCAGTCTTGTTGCCGATGCTGAGCAGCGAACTGCCTCGGTTCACTTCGATGCGGAAGCCATAATCCACACAGGGTGTCAGGAGTTCCATCTCCAGCCGACCAGCCTTCCGCTCATCTTCGGTGATTTCACGCTCATCCGTGTAGCGAAGTTCTCCTTTCACATACTTGTCAGTGTACAACTTCATCTGGGCATTGTGATCCCACACGTAAGTTCTATAATAGTCTCCTTCAGAACTGGTGTCCATCACTGGCACGCACTGAGCGTCCTGTACCATCCAGCCAGTTCCCAACTTACCGGCCAGTTCTGCCGCTGAGAGGTCTTTGACATTGGCATAGCCGTTGCCCATCTCCCCCCAGTTCTGGAACGAATAGTTATTCTTGCTGCCGCTGTCACCACCGTTTCCGTAGGCAATCGCACTTGAAGAGTAACGGTAGGAGAAGCCAGCATGCGCTATGTTGTTATAGGTTCCACACTCCAGGTTGTTTTCCAGGTAACTTTTTGCCGTATGTTCCCAACCAACGAAAACGCCTCCATAAGAGTCCGTTCTGCTTGTGGCAGTAAGGGTGCCGTCGAAAAGGCAGTTTTGTATTCTGTAATATATGTCATAGCCATGACCGACGAAACCGCCACCGTGAGGTGCATTGACGGACGAACCGCTAAATGTGATGTTGGCTGACACTCGGCAATTCATGATGGTAGTGCTTCCGCTACCCACACCTTTACCAATGAGTCCAGAACTATGCATGCCGCCCTTTACGCTACCTGCCACATGCAGGTTCTTGAAGGTGGCAGCACCTACATAGGCGAACGGAGCCGTATATTGAATGCTGGTGCTATACTTCACCGTCAACGTATGTCCACATCCATTGAACACACCCCTGTACGGATTAGCCTCAGTACCCACCATCATCTCGCTTTTGCTGATATCAATATCGGCTTCGAGTACGGCGTTCATTTCTGTATTCCCTTTCTTAACAAGTGTCGCAAAAGTCTCCCAATCCGAAGAATCCTTAATACGGAAAATCTCCACTACCAGCGGCACACACATGCCTTCAAGCACGGTCCAGTTGTCCCCCAACTTGGTCTGCTGGTCCTGAGCCGTTCGCGAAATCTGGGTGCCCTGTGCAGCACCGCAGGTCTGCGTGTAGTAACAGTCGCTAAGTTGGCAAAGAGCAGTATTGCTTGTATTACGGTAGAACGTGCTCGAACCACTTGCGCTGAAAGTTACACTTTGTGGATTGAAAAGTACACGCTTCATGGTGAGGCGGCTTCCACTGGGTCGCCATCCTATGATACCGCCACAACTGTTCGTCTGACTGCCCGTGAACTTGCCAGCAAACAGGCAGTCGGTGATGGATAGAACCGCGTCCTCGGCTATATGACCGACCAAACCGCCATGCGTACCGTCGCCATTGACCGTTGAAATGACCTCAACCGATGAACGACACTTTTCAAAAGTAACAATGCCTGATAAACTTCCGGCAATGCCACCTGCATACTTCTTGGAGGTCTGGATGGTTCCTCTCGTATGCAGATTCTTGATGACAGACCCGCTGCCTACATATCGGAACGGACCGGCATCATCTTCCTCCGTCTTGTAATTGACGGTCAGCGTATGACCACGTCCATCAAACACACCACAATAAGGCATTTCTGCCTCACCCAACATAAACTCACTGGCACTAACGTCGATGTCGTTCAGCATCACGGCATTGACGGTGTTGAAGCCCTTGCTCACCAGGATGCACAACTCATTCCAGTCGTTGAGATTACGCAGACAGAAGGTGGGGCTATCTATGTCGGTGATATTCTGATTGGTCTCCCAACTCAGCACCACCTTATGCTGGTCGTTCCTGCCCCAATCCTCAGTTTTGACGGCTGTAGCCGACAGCACATCGGGCAGTGCCAACTTCTGCAACAGCACACCTTTGCCTGCCCCACTCAACGTGCCATACCCCCAACTGTTCGCCACCGATGCACGCTGCACACGGTAATAGACCGTCTTGCTCTCATATACTCTCGTCAGCGTCTCATCAAGGAAACTGAAACACTGCTCACCCTGCGTGAAATTGACCTGCCCGATGGTGGTCCATCCCTCATCGTCATCCTTCATCGAGCCTGTCGTGTTGCGCTGAATGAGCCAGTAGTCCGACTGCTGAATATCCGTCCGGGTGGGATTATCCACCTCCCAGGTCAGTTCCACGTTGCCGTTGGTAAGCAACTTGGTCTTCACGTTTTTGGCCTGATGGAAATAAGGCACATCGAAGGTTGTCGATTGCTGCCCCGTCACCTTATGATTCTCGCTGTCCATATAATCAACCTCCACTTTCAGGTCGTTGATCAACTTGTCCGACGGCACAAAGATGGTTCCGAAACTCTCATTCGGCAACGTCGTTCTCGTTTCCACACCATTTGCCTTGTAAGTGGCAACGGCTCTTGTCACCTGACTGGCAGCAATCTGCCATATCACACTGATCTCCTTCGTGTGACCCGATTCAATCGTGAGCATCGAATTGACGATGCTGGGTTCAATCTTTGCAGGAGGAGCCGTCAGAGCGGGAATCTTCTTCGTAAATGACTTGTTCCACTCCTTCCAGGCGTTCTGGTCACCATGCACCTGAACGGTAAATTCCAGATCCATGCCGCGCCACTCGTAGGGAGCCTCCCATTCCAGCACAGCGGTGAAGTTGTCGCCACTGCTATAAATCTTGACCGTCTGCTGACTGCTGCCCAGTCGCACCCAACTGCCGCTGGTGTCCTTAATCTTCAGTACGCCACCAGCACTCGTATCAAACTTGGCATCGTTGTTCTTCGCACTGTTCGAGATGTCTCCCTCCGACTTGTAGTGCAGCAGCGTCTGCTCCGTCTTGCCGGCAGCCTTTACTTTCACATAGCCGTCGATGACCCACATGTCGCGCCCGTCCTTGTCGTAGATAGGCAACTCAATGCTCACACTCGTCCCGATGTTACGGAACGCATACTTATCACTGTCCCACATGAAGTCGTAGGCACTGACACGCTCAGCCGAGAGCAACATCAACAGCAACAGCATAGCTGACAAGAGGAAAGAACTCGCCTTCCCGCTTCCTTTGACGATTGATAATAATTTATTCATAATGATAAAGGTTTGTGTATGTTATTCTGCGACAAAGATATAGGTTCTTTTTTTATATTCCTTACTTTTTTGCAAAAAAAATGGCTCAATTTGTAAAAAAACAATAAAATAGAGGCTCCGATTGATACGAAGCCCCTACTTTTTTAATCTTTATTACTCAATTTCCGAAAGTTGAGTAATATTATTCCCTTGCCTCCAACTCGTGCATCAGAGGGATGATGTCCTTCACTTCACCAAAAGACTTCATGATGCGTTCACCCTCAGCTTCAGACACCTTCTGACCATCCTTGTAGTAGGTGCTGACCATTTCGTCTTTCTGGTAGTTATAGTCCTGCTGGTCGGCAAAGCGATACACGGGCTTGCTCTCGCCAAGTTTGGTGTAATCTGCACGGAAACACCCAGTTCCGCAACTGCCTGCTGAACCAATCACGCAATTCTCGTGGAAGATGAAGTGGGTTTTGTAATAAGTGGATGCCAGCATCTCAATTTTACCTTGCCGAATGGTGTAGATGGCCTGGTTGTCATTGTTGGCTGAAGAAACCCACAATTCCGGATTGTCATCCTCATCGAAGTCATAAAGGGCATACCTGTCAAACTTCACCTTCTCAGGCAACTGATAGGTAGTGTCGTACAGGCGGCACATCTGGTCATAGCTCTCAATGGTGGTGTTTGTCCACTCAGGTTGCATGCCGTTCCATTTGTACGTCTGTTTGATGGAGATGCCCCAAGGCATGACGTACTCGTCCACCACCACATCCTTCCCCTTCTGTGGCAGATGGATGTGAACCATATCGACAGTGCGGTCTGCAAAAGAAGGAAGGAACTGCACCAAAGGCACATCAAACTCAGGTGTGAGAGTGCCCTTTGTGGCGTCATAGTCGTAGAAGAGAGCAATAGGATGAGGAGCCAATCCGTGATAACGCGTATAGACCACAGCAAAGAGCTTGTGGCCATTTGAGCGTTTCCACACACAAGCCTCGATGTCCTCGCCATCATCACCCAACTCAGCGGCGCTCACATAGCCATTAGGAGTGTCCACCACAATGGCATAAGAGTCTTCATGATTTTCGTTCGTGACGGGGCTTGCCAGCAATGCCGTGGCAGGAGCTGTTCGCCATGTTTTGTTGAAAGCGGTGAGCAATGGAAGGATGTTGCCACTCTTCACACCTGTGATGGTCTTCTTCGCCCATCCAGCACGAATCTCGTCAGTGGTGTAGTTCTTCTGTGCCAAAGCCATAGCAACCGAACCACAGAAAGCCAACAGTATCAATAACTTTTTCATATCTATCTTCTGTTTTTATTTACTTGCTCTTTGTTGCCATTCAGGTGTCACGGCATTGCCTTCACCCATGCGCTTGATTTCATCCTCGATTTTCTTTGCCTCAGCTTCTGTGATTTCCGTGTCACGCAAATAGTATTCGTGGTTCTCATACACTTGGAAATCCGTGAAGTCATACTCCACATGGCTGTCTTTCAGCACAACATAATGATTGATGTAGGAAGGACCACCAGCAGGGTAACCATTACCTACCCATCCCTTGGCAACGGAAAGGCGTTTACCTTCAGTCTCCGTGATAATCAACTGAGGTTCCTCCTCATCGTCAAAAAAGAAGAGGGCGCCATCCTCGTCATTTTCAGTGCGCACCCACACCTCATCCTTGCCATCCCCATCAATGTCGATGAAGGCATACTTCGTCAAAGGATAGTGAATATCATCCAAATCTCCCTCTTTATACAGCTCTTGGAACCTTTGCCAATACTTCTCCACATCAATGGTGGACACATTGTCTGACACCTCAGTTTCCTCTTCAGCGGCTTCAGCACGCTCGGTGGTTGAAAGCGAGTCAGCAACCACATCGGCAGCCTCCCCACCCTGCTTGCCATCCTTGCACGATGTCCATACCAACATCGAGCAAAGCATCATGAACAAAGTCTTTTTCATATCAATAGAGTTACTTTTATTTTTCATTTCGGTTACTTAGATTTTTCACTTTTGGCTTCGCCGAAGATGCTCACGCTCGGCATAGTTCAAACAAGTTTGACTCTGCACTCGCTCAACCGCATCTTTCACTCTTCACTTTTAACTTAACAGCATCAATAATCTACATGTAAAATATGGTGAAAAGCCTCCAGAAAGTCGTGAACGAGACGTGTGGAGAACACAGCATCATGATAGTTCTCCCCCTTCACATCCTGATGAGCCACCTCTCCGTCTTTATAATAATAGTAACGCGTCTCACTCTTCGAGCCATCATACTCTGGAGCATGGTAATAAGCAAAAATCAGTTTCTCTGTCTTTTCGTCAATCAGATACTCCTCATAGAAATTGCGTGCAGCCACGTTATACGACACGGTGATGAAATAAGGGGTAAAACCAGTCGTTTCGCCCTCATCACTCTCCTCCTCACCAAAATAATAATGGATGTGGTGTTTTGTAGGCCCAGCACCTGGCACCATGTAGTAGTACGTCGTCTCCATGCCGCTCCGTGCAGGATTTTCCTCGCGGTCATTCTGCGCCATGCGTTCCTTTGCCGCAGCATAAAGTTTTCTCACCTCAGCCACACGCTCCTTCGCCTTGGCAGAAGTCTGGGCCTGCATGGTCAAGGCCATCAGCAGCAGGATTCCGTAAATAGTAATTCTTCTCATAAACATTAATTTAGGTTCGTTCATAAACTGGAGGCAAAGGTAAGAAAAAGTTATCAATAAAATGCAAGAAAAAATGAAATCCTTGCAAAAGTGCGAACATTGTCGCCAAACCTTGCACTATTCCAAAGTTTGCAACTCGTTTGTGGGCAAGACTTACACTCGTTTGTGGAATACACTTGCATGCGCGAGTGGGGAACACATACCAACGCAAGTTCGGATAGCGGCACTTTGGCTTTGCTCAAGGTAGGATGCACCGCTGAATAACAAATATATTTCATTTTATTTTGTTCTTCGCTCGGTTTTCACTACCTTTGCCCCCATGTTCAGTTCTCCACACAACAAAGTCATTAAGCGGTTGCTCGTCATGCGTTTCAGTGCGATGGGCGATGCTGCCATGACGGTGCCTGTGCTCCATGCCCTTGCCACCCAGCATCCCGACTTGCGCATCACCATGCTGACGCGCACACGTTTTGTGCCGATGTTTGAGTGGCTGCCCGCCAATGTGCAGGTGAAAGGCATTGACTTTGAAAAGCAGGATGGCATCATCGGCTTGACAAAGATTTACAACAAGCTGAAGGAAGGAAACTTCGATGCCGTGGCAGACCTTCACGATGTGCTCCGTTCCAAGTATATCCGCACATGCTTTGCCATGGCAGGCACCAAAGTGGCGAAAGTGAACAAGGGGCGCTCTGAGAAGAAGGCGCTGATCGGCAACGGACAGACACACGCAGCCTTGACACCCATGACAGAACGCTATGCGGAGGTGTTCCGCTCACTGGGATTCCCCATCGACTTGACTCAGCCCCTCAAGATTGACTTGAAAAAAGAGGACTTTGCACCCATCAGGAAATTGGTGGGCAAGAAGATGCCTGAGGAGAAATGGGTGGGTGTGGCACCTTTCGCTGCACACCAGCAGAAAATCTATCCATTGGACAAGATGCAGCAAGTGGTGAACACACTGGCAAAGGAGGGGTGCAAAGTGCTGCTTTTCGGAGCCGGCAAAAAAGAGGGCGACATACTCCAAACATGGGAGAACACCCAACCCTCAACCGTCCTAAACGTATGTGGAAAAATGGGGGGACTGAAAAACGAGATGCTGCTCATGTCGCAGTTGGACCTGATGATTTCGATGGATTCTGCCAATATGCACATCGCCTCCATCTTCGGCATCACCACCCTCTCCATCTGGGGAGCCACACACCCCAAAGCAGGCTTTTCAGGTTATGGACAAAAGGCAGACAACGAACTGCAAATCGACTTGCCTTGCCGACCTTGTTCCATCTACGGAAAGAAACCCTGCAAATTCGGTGATATGCGCTGCATGAACATCGCCCCTGACACGATTGTATCAAGGGCACTTAAATTGCTACACAAGTAATCATGTTTTTTTATAAGATTTTCAAAGGATGGCTATGGACCATCAGTATCTGGCCACTCCCCGTTCTTTACGTCTTCTCCGACTTCATCTGTTTCTTCGTGAGGAGGTGCTACCGCACGAAGGTGGTGCGCGAGAACTTACGTACCGCTTTCCCCGAAAAGAGTGAGGCAGAACGGAAAGACATCGAACGGAAATTCTACCACCAATTGTGCGACAACTTCTTCGAAGACATCAAGATGCTATCGATGTCGAAGGAGGAAATCATGCGCCGCATGACTTTTGGCGGATTGGATGAAATCAAGAAACGCCACGATGCAGGGCAACAGCTCCATTTCTTATATCTGAGTCATTTTGGCAATTGGGAGTGGATTGCCTCCATCAACTACAAACTTGAGGCATGGGGACGCTCCGGGCAAATTTACCATCCCCTACGCAATGACCTGATGGATCAACTTTTCATCGAACTGCGCGGACAATATGGTGGTATCAACATCAAGATGAAGGAAACCTTCCGACGCATCCTCCAGCTGCGCAAGGAAGGTGTCAACTACACCATCGGATTCATCAGTGACCAACAGCCCAAATGGGCGAGCATCCACCATTTTGTGCCCTTCCTCAACCACGACACGGCAGTCTTCATCGGTGCCGAACACATTGCACGCAAAGTGGATGCCTTCATGACCTACGGACGCATGAGCCGCCCCAAACGAGGCTACTACCACTTGGACATCATTCCGATGGAAGACCATCCAGCCTCCGTGCCTGAAAACACCCTCACCGACCGCTACTTCGAACTGCTCGAAGCCGACATCAAGGAGCATCCAGAGATGTGGCTATGGACTCACAAGCGTTGGAGCCGCACAAAAGAAGAGTGGCTCAGAAGACAAAATGCGGGGATAGAAGAGGAGGATTAAAGCATGTACAATTTGACCATTTACAATGTACAATTTATTTGGCAATTGGAAAAATAAAGAAAACATAAAACCACGGATTTAGCTCTAACTCAACTTTGACTTCGTCGAGCTAAAGGTTCGTAGTCCAAAAAAATCCGTTAAATCAGCTTAATCCGTGGTTAAAAAAATATCTCCGTTCAATTCCGTTCAATCCGCTCAATCGTTCCGCAGGAACTTGTTTGTATAAAGACATACCGCTTCGCGATGATTCAGCAGATTCGGATTTATGGGATTTTGCTGGTTTCCAACACCATTATTGTCTATTATTATTTGTTTTTTTATATTTTTTCATTGCTTCATTCTTTCATTCTTTCCATTTTTCCTTATCTTTGCAGCAATGGAAGAAAAGGAGCAACAACGCCTGACACGACGTTATTACCAGTATCTGAAGTTGGAGAAGGGCAGTTCACCCAATACCATCGATGCCTATATGCGCGACCTTGATAAGTTTCTCCGATTCATCAAGGACGAAGGGAAGGATTTCCTGTCTATCGAACTGCAGGACATCCACCATTTCTCGGCACTGATGGTGGATGTGGGCATCCATGCCGTCTCGCTTTCCCGCATCCTCTCGGGGGTGAGGAGCTTCTATCATTTCCTGGTGTTGAGCGATGTGCTGGAGGTGAATCCTACTGAACTGCTGGAATTTCCCAAGAAACCTCAGCATCTGCCAGATGTGCTTTCAGTGGATGAAATTGATGCCATCGAGTCGGTCATCGACCTTAGCCAACCTGAGGGACAGCGCAATAAAGCCATCATCGAAACGCTCTTTTCTTGCGGTTTGCGTGTATCTGAACTTGTGAATCTGAAAATCAGCAACCTCTTTTTCGATGACCAGTTCATCAAGGTGGAGGGAAAAGGTTCGAAACAACGTCTGGTGCCCATTTCGGAGAAGGCCATCCATGAGATTCAGCTCTATTTCATAGGTCGTAATCAGCTGCCCATTCCGTTGGCATATCAAGACTTTGTGTTTGTCAGCCATCGTCGTAAGAAACCCCTTACACGTGTCATGGTGTTCCTGATGATTAAGGATCTTGTGGAGAAAGCGGGCATACAGAAAACGGTCTCACCTCATACGTTCCGTCATTCCTTTGCCACCTCTCTGCTTGAAGGAGGTGCCAATCTTCGTGCCATTCAAGCGATGCTCGGTCACGAATCCATCGCCACCACCCAGATTTACACCCATATAGACACGTCACATCTGCGCGAGGAAATACTGGAACATCATCCTCGAAACAAAGGAAATTGAGAGCTGCCATTCTTCATCATCCATTGTCAAATTGTAAATGCTTTCACTCCCTTTTTCTCTCCCCTTTTAACTTCAACTTCAACTTTAGATACTTTAACTGTTAGTTTTTAGTATTTAGTTTTTAGTTTTTGTACCTTTGCACACAAATCAACATTGCAATATGAAAAAGTTTCTATCACTTTTAGTTTTTTGCCTCTCGTTCCTGACCTCCTTCGCCCAGTTGGAGCACAATTTCTCCGTGGCGAAATATCTGGACATCTTCAACAGCATTTACCGTCAGCTGGACATCTTCTATGTGGATTCATTGGAAGCTGACAAGGTCATCCGCGTCGGCATTGATGCCATGACCAACGAGCTGGACATCTACACCAAGTTCTATCCCGAGGAAGACATGGGTGAGTTGAAGATGATGACCACAGGCAAATATGGCGGCATTGGTTCCATCATCCGCATGAGGAAAGACTCCACTGTCATCATTCAGGAACCATACGCAGACATGCCTGCTGCTGAAGTGGGTTTGCAGGTGGGCGATGTGCTGCTGAAGATTGACGACAACGACTTGAAAGGCATGAACACGACAGAAGTGAGTGAACTGCTGCGTGGCGAACCCGGCACAACCTTCATGCTCCGTGTTCAGCGTCCGGGAGAAAAGAAGACACGCGACTTCAAGATTACACGCCGAAGCATCAAAATCCCCTCCATTCCCTATCATGGCTTGGTGGGCGATGCCGGCTACATCTTTCTGAGAGAGTTCACCGAAGGTTGCTCCAAGGATATGCGCAAAGCCATCATCTCCCTGAAAGAAAAGGGAGCCAAGAAAATCATCCTCGACCTTCGCGGCAATGGCGGTGGTCTGCTCAATGAAGCCATCGACATCGTCAACCTCTTCACTCCCAAAAACCTGAAGATTGTGGAGACCAAAGGCAAGATGGTGGCAGCCAACTACTCCTACTCCACCCGCAACGACCCGCTCGACCTCGACATTCCGCTCGCTGTGCTCGTTGACGACGAAACAGCCAGTGCGGCAGAAATTGTGTCGGGTGCTCTGCAAGACCTCGACCGTGCTGTCGTTGTCGGTTGCGACACCTACGGCAAAGGTTTGGTGCAGAGTTCCCGCGAACTCCCCTACAATGGCAGCATCAAGCTCACCACAGCCAAGTATTACCTGCCATCCGGACGCTGCATCCAGAAGATTGACTACAAGAAATTGCGTGAAGCAGCTGAAATCTACCGCACCACAGGCAAGAAAGTGGACACAAAGGCAGACAGCATCAAACGGATTTTCCACACAGCAGGAGGTCGTGAAGTGACCGAAGGCAACGGCATCAAACCCGACATCGAAGTGAAGCACGACACCCTCGCCAACATCGTCTATTACCTCTCCAACGATGATGTTCTGACCGACTGGGGCACCAAATACTGCCAGAACCACCCCACCATCCCTGCCGTGAAAGACTTCGCCATCACCGATGCCGACTATGCCGAGTTCAAGCAGATGGTCAAGGACAGCAACTTCCAGTATGACCGCCAAAGCGAAAAGCGGTTGGCAGACCTCAAGAAGATTGCCGAGTTTGAAGGCTACTACGAAGATGCCAAACCAGAATTTGAAGCCCTCGAAAAGAAGTTTGCCCACAACCTCGACCGTGAGATGGACCGCAAACAGGGCGACCTCCGCAAGGTGATGGCAAACGAGATCGTACGCCGCTACTACTACCAGGCAGGCACCATAGAAGAAGCACTGAAAGACGACGACGACCTGAAACGAGCCATCGAACTGCTCAACGCCCCTGCCGAATACAACAAAATACTGAAAGCCAATTAAATGTACAATGTATCTTTCACAATTAGGAATTAGGAAAGATGCGGTTGAGCGAGTGCAGAGGTCAAGCTTGTTTGGACTATGCCGAGCGTGAGCATCTTCGGCGAAGCCAATGAGGAATGAGGAACCTTTAGCTCGACGGAGTCAATTGAATCTCTAAACCCTAAACCCTAAACTCTAAACCCTAAACTCTAAACCCTAAACCCTAAACTCTCAACCCTAAACTCTAAACCCTAAACCCTAAACTCTAAACCCTAAACTCTCAACTCTCAACTGTCAACTAAAATAAATCATGTCCCTTCGCAACAACAAAGCAGCACGGTTGAACCGCTACATGATGTTCGGCACCCTGTTCCTTGGCATTCTCGTCCTTGGATGCGTCTTCGCATTCCTCTATCTGTCCTACAACAAGACCGACAATCCCTTTTTTGAGCAACCAAAAGAAGAAGGGGCAGCAGATAGCATCGTACTGATTGTCAACGACTCAACACTCTTGGAATAAACATGAAAGTGAAAAGTGAAAAACGAAAAGTGAAGAATCTATTTTACCTGCCATTCGGATGGGGGTTACTTTTATTTTTCACTTTTCACTTTTCACTTTACTCTTTACCCTCCCGCGCCCAATGCCCGACCGAAAACACAGCCTTCAAGGCAGGCGAACGGCTCACCTACGACCTCTACTTCAACTGGAAATTCATCTGGGTAAAATGCGGTGCAGCCTACTACACCATCAAGGCAGCCCAATACAAAGGACAGGCAGCCCTGCGCAACGACCTGCTCTTCACCTCCAACAAGCGGTGTGACGCGGTCTTCACCATGCGCGACACCCTCATCTCCTACATCACCCCCCAACTCGTACCCCTCTACTTCCGCAAAGGCTCCCTCGAAGGGAAGCACTACACCGTCGATGAAGTGTGGTACACCTATCCAGGCGGCAAGAGCCATGTTCGGCAGAAATTCCTCAATCGTCACGGCGAACTCTCCGAACACCATCACGAAAGCAACGATTGCAACTACGACATGCTCTCCATCCTCTCCCTTGCCCGCTCGTTCAATCCCAAGAACTACAAGATAGGGCAGCGCATCCATTTCCCCATGGCAACAGGAAAAAAGGTGGAAGAACAGACACTCGTCTATCGGGGCAAGAAAGACTGGAAAGCCAATGACAAAAAGACCTACCACTGTCTCATCTTCTCCCTGCTCGACTACGAAGAAAAAGACAAAGACAAGGAACTCCTCCGCTTCTACGTCACCGACGACTCCCGCCACATGCCTGTTCGCATTGACTTCTACCTCCGTTTCGGCACCGCCAAAGCCTATCTGGCAAAATCAAACTAAGAAGGGAATCTGAACAAACACGAACCAAACCCCTAATTATCATTCATCGGACTTATTATTTTCGACCACGAATTAGACGAATTTTACGAATTGGAAGAGCCTTGGCGGCTCTTGGGAAACCATCCGGACGGGGCTTTCGCCAAGAAAGCAAATAATCCGTTGAATCGGTTAAATCCGTGGTTAAAAAAATATCTCCGTTCAATCCGCTCAATCGTTCCGCAGGAACTTGTCTTAAAAAACATACCGCCGATGATTCAGCAGAAAAAAATGATGAAAATTGACGTGTTAAAAACTGACCTTCAATGATTTTATTTGACGTGAATCCTCGTCAATATACACGTCAATCTAACATCAATAATTCAATTTAAGTTTGACTTCGTCGAGCTGAAGGTTCGCAAGTTTTATTTTTTTGAAGTTAATGAAGTTACCGAAGTGAGCGCTTCGCTGAGTTGACTATGCAAAAGTATAAAAAAAGGCTCAAATATCACGCACTCGCCATCAAGAGAACGTTTTTTTATGCTAAATTACCGGTTAACATATATATTCCTGTGTTTGCTTTTGGAAAAAACAAAAATTTAACCATGTCAAGAGCATAACCCCCAACCACTTAATGCGGATTTAACCATTTAACACCGAAGCACATTCTGATGTACGATGAGCGATGTACGATGTACGATGGAGATGAATGATGGAGATGAATGATGTTAGTTTGATAATTCGCTGACAAAAGCAAACTGCGCATCATATCTTGTTGCTTTTGTCCATTCTTTCTTAGTTGAATTAAGAGCAGATGCATCTAATTCAGCAGATATGTCTATGTCGACTGACAGATACATCCCAGCCGTATTGACATTCTTATATCTATCTGGTTCTACATCATTAGACAAAGCCACCTTACAATCCCCCTTCACGGCATACAAATGTAGACCATTCGTGTTGCGATGATGGAACAGTACATATCCAATCGAAGATATATGATCAAGAATCTCCATTGAATCTCTTGTGTACTTGATGCCAATAGCAAGTTTTCCCGAAGGAAGGAACGTCTTGCTTTTCGTGTCGTAGTTCTCCATCATCACCATGAGGATCCCCTCTTTATCTGTTGCAGGGATAGAGGATCCTTCTGTCTTCCTTGCCGCTTCGATGATTGGTTCGGGCTTCTCGCCCAATCGGCAAGGCTTCACGATAAAGAACTTCCTCAAATCAGCCAACAACTGCTCATTATTCTCTTCTGGATCATCTTTGTCAAGTGCCAATGAGAAAATGGTGTTGTCGGCAAAAGGCGTATAGGTCTTGCCTAACACTTCTTGGAAATGTGTCTTGAAATACTTTTTCGCATCCACACCCGGCTTTGCTGCCATAGCATAGAAGTCGTAGTCATCTTGCAACCAATCCTGAATCTCCTCACGGAACTTGTTGCGAATTTTGAGTTTCCAACCTTCTTTCTGTGAAGCGTTGTTTCTGGCATATAATGAAAGGACAAAAAGAAAGTTCACGTCATAGTGGAACAACAGCAGCGTGTCACGGTCAAAGAGGCGATTCTTGAATTGTTCCTTGCGATGGCGATTGTGCTGCCTATCCGTCTTCTCAATACCATCATTGGCATAATTGTAGGCTTCATCCATTTTTGCAGAAACAAAGAAGTTCGGAATGATATTGTAGCCCTCTGTCACATCGTCACGAAGTTGTATGCCCGATTGTGGCTTCTCACCACGATTGAAGATGTCAAGATTCCATTGGATGACATTCCGAGCGTAGGTGTACTGCTTATAGATAGATTCTGTGCCAAGCGGATGCCCCATCTTGTAATACTTCGAGTCGCCTATGTAGTATGTCTGGCTCGTTTCGCTCTCAATAAGGCTTTTGGCAGTAAAGAGGTGGTCAACGATTTTGCCATCCTCTTGCTTCTTGTCCATTCCGTCTGGCAAAGGATTGTCACCAATCAGTTCATCAATGATGGCTTCAAAGACGATGTGGAAACTCTTCACCAGCAGATACTCCTTCTTCTCCGTATTGACAAATACCTGTCGGGCTTCGTCGAAGAAAGCGTAGCAGAGATTCCAAAGTTCCAGTGCCTTGTCGGAGAAATATTTATACTTTATCTGGCGCAAACGAGTGCGTCCATAGCCTTTCAGATAAGTTTTGAACTGCACTCCCTTAATGAGTGTGAATTGGCACTTGATGTCTTTGGAAAAGCCGTAAGTGTCGCCAAGATAGTTCAGGATGGAGAAAAAGATGACAAGTAACTCTTCGTCAAAGTTGATTTGCCTTCTTTTATTGACAAGCTTCAGATAAATGGGCTGTTCTTCTTGCACCAATGCCGTTTCATGGCTGATGGTGCGTGTCCAGTTGATTTTGTTGTAGCCCGAATGTAGATTCTTCACGATGAAGAAGAAGAAACTCTGGTTATCCTTATTGAACTGAAACAGCTGCAAAATGATGTCAAGATAGGTATTGCTCAACCTTCGGCTTCCCTTGCCTATCTGAGCAATCTTCGTGTGATACACGATGTCGGTGTCATTCTTCTTGTCGTTCTTATAGACAACAATGGCACGATAAATCCAAACGGCAAACTTATACAGGAAATCCCGTTCTTGCACCTCCAAGTTCTTGTTCTTGTCGGGAGAGACAATATCTTCAGGCAGATATTTACCGAAAGCAAGTTCTTGTCCGCATACATCTTTGAGAAGCACCTTCGGAAGAATAAACACGCAGTCCTTCAGCAGGGTATTATAATAATACCCCACATAGTGAATAGAGATTTTACCCTCCACGTTCTCCAAGGCATCAATGCCATGAAGAATGTCCTTCACCTTGGCTACGTCGTACTGATATTCTTCAATGAGGATTCTCATTTATAACCAATCTTCAAGTTCAGATTATACTTGTTTGAGATAAGCGGGAGGAAGTTCAACATAACCTTTCCCTTTATACCCTTTATCACGTAGTAGCCATCAGACTCCACATATGAATATTGGGATTGTTCAATTGCTTCTTCTCGTTCCTTTGTAACCAGAGCACATCCAAGTACATCAACTTCCTTTTCTGAAGCAACCGTTTCTGCCTTATCCAAACCTATTTTCTTGAGCACCTGCAAGTATTGAGGGAAACGCTTAATGGCTATTGTCTCATCTTCAAATTCTACATGCAAAATACGTCTGGAACCTGACTCTGTATCATCAATCACCTCGTCACCGTCATGAACAGAGTCTTCCACTTCGTTCACGCCCAAATTCTGCAAGAACAGTTCCACCTTATCCTCCACAACCTTTGTTTTGCCATCCATCCCCACAGTATAGAACTTGTTGAACGAAAGCAATGGGTTTTCTGTATCGCTTGTATCTTTGAACAAATCACCTGCCTCTTCTGCAAAGTCCTTGAATACATCGTTCCAGATGTAGAAGAAGACCTTGCCAACAAAGGTTTCTGCATCAATGACGCCATTCTTTGCCTTGCAAAAATAATAGCCAAGTTTTTTGTCTTCAGAATTAGTTGTAAAGCCAATCTTGTTATTGATCTTCTGAACGAACTCCCACCAGTCATACCGCTTTCCGTTCACTTTAATCTGCCATCCCTTCCCACCGTCTGAAATAGGCATATACAGCCAATCCCAACGTCTCTTAAAGGCTGAGTCAATGGGGAACAGCGATTGGTCGCTTGTGTTCATGGTTGCCCAGATGTGCAGATTTCCTGGCAGAATCATCCATTCGCCCGACAACACCTTTTCTGGAATAGCAGCCTTTTGTTCCTCTGTCAAAGCAGCAAAACCATACTTCTTGTCTGTCTGCAAAAATTTCCGAATATCTTCATCTGGAGATATGGGATAATCAGATAATCCTGTTTCATCGTTTCTGTCAAGCAATTGGAACAAGTCACCAAAGATTTGGGCACAGTTTCCTCTGTTGATTTCCTCGATAATCAAGAAGAAAGGTTCATCCTGATTCTTCCATGCTCCCGTATAAGCTTTCAAGAAGGCCTGTGGAACAAACTCATAAACAATCTTCTTCTCCTTTCGTGGTGTCCCATCAGGATTCTCAACAGGAACGGCCTTTGTGCCTATCATGGTCATCATTGGCACTTCCGTTGATGTGGGCTTATATGCACCCACAAAGGTGGAGTAATCGCTATCTGGATGGAAAGTGGTACGCACATTGGGCAAGCCCTTGTCATCTACTTCTCTCTTGATGGTATTGGATTTGCCGGTACCAGGAGCGCCATAGAAGATTTGCTGAAGAGTAGATGTTTTTTTTAGGGTGTCTTTTAAATTAGTTTTATGTGGGTTTATGCTACTTCCATAAAGTGATATGTAATCTGATTGCATTATGATTACATAATCTGTTATTTCTAATCCTGCATACAAGGTTTGTACAAATGGTCCACGACTTATCTCACCAGGTGAAGCGACAACGCCACCTTTCTTTGCGTCAATATTGTTTTTGGTGATCTCTACTCCAATTAAACTAAGCCTTGACTTTAATTCGGATTCCGAATACAAATGGCTTGAAAATGCAATACTCTTTTGTTTTGTATTGAAGCTATTGCTTAATACATTCGATGGAATGTTGAATTCTTCGGAGAAAAGTTTTATAATATCTTCATTCGTAACATTATCATCGAATGACTTCCTTCGATAAGCCCAGACAATTATATCATATATATTAGGAGAAAAATTTCCTTGGTCATTGAAATAGTTATCCCAAATCTTTGAAAAAACAACATATAGTGAACGCCCACTCTTATAATCCTTCTTAGTTTGAGATAAATTGAAAATGTTCTCAAGAAAGTTAGAAACGATATCCATATCAACTTCATATGGAACAGAGGGCTGGATAAAACTTTTGCATCCTTTCAGCAACGCCAAATAGCCCCAAGATTTATTTGTCATACAATCCTGGAAACCACTATAAGCGTTCACTACGGTATCAACGGAAAAATACTTCATGGCTATTTGTTATTTTCGTAAGTTTTAATCATTTCTTTCATTATCATCTTGATAATTGGAACACTGACAGAATTTCCTAATTGGTGATATGCTTGTGCATCCGAAACGGGAAATTTGAAATCATCTGGGAATCCCTGTAATCTTTGAGCCTCCAATACAGATAGTTTTCTTCTGATATCCCATAGTTTGGGCGTTCTATTTGCAATAATGGTTGAAGCATATGTGTCAAGACATGAATAAAACGCTTCCTGTATTTGAGTCTTAGCAACGTCTCCAACATGGAATCTTAAAGAACCATCGGGTTTTTGGAAAGAGTATATACCATATTTACCCTTCTTTGTGTGAGGTTCATATTTTGAATTGTCATGTTTCACCCGGTCTCCAGGCTTTGCAACAGAAAAGTGATAATCAATCCTGTTCAGTTCGAACTGAGGAAGTCTTAATGAAGGATTATCGTCATTAATGTTGACGATATCTCTTAATGTTGGATGCCCACCAACAGGTTGGGGCCATGAGAATTCGACGTTTTTTCTAAAAGCGACACAATACCATCGTTCCCTTTTTTGAGGCAAACCAAAATCAAGAGATGAAAGAATCGTCCAATGCGGGAAATATCCTAAAATTTTCAGTTTTTCGATAATAGTGTTCAGTGTTTTTCCATTATCGTGAGATTTTAGCCCCTTTACATTCTCCAAAAATACCATAGGAGGTTTGTGGTATTCAAGAATCCTACAGATGTCAAAAAACAACGTACCTCTAATCTCGTCATTGAACCCCTGTTTCTCTCCTGCATAACTAAATGGTTGGCATGGAAAACCTGCAGCAAGAATGTCGAAGGTAGGTATATCTTTGGCTTCAATTTTCTTTATGTCCCCATGGGGTGTTTCTCCAAAATTTGCATGATAAGTTTCTTGTGCGAATTTATCATTATCAGAAGAAAACACGCACTTTACGTTATTATCGTCCATTGCAAGGCGAAAGCCGCCAATTCCACAAAACAAGTCAATTCCTTTATACTTCTTCTTTGACATGAAAAAGCCCTCTCTTCATTTTTGAAAAGGGGGCGTGGAAGACGATGTGTTTAACCAAGGCTTACGACAGCCCACATCAGACAACAACCATTCTGTCCACGCCCTATTGAGCGAGAACATCCTGAGACTTGTCCAACTGATGTGTTTCCTGAGGTCGTAATTCTGGTTAATCAGCTAAATCAAGGATGCCAAAGACTCTTTATTTCCTTCTACTTCTTATACAATTTTGTTTTAGATGATTACTAACTACACATAAAAAACGTGGATGCTTACTTCTGCCTGTTTGCTGTTCGAGGCCTACCACAGCCTTTGAGGAAAACAGACAGAGAAACATCCACGTTTGGAGTATGGAAACACCCCGTAAAGTGTGCGTTGAGGCCATGCGAGCCTCGCTGCACACTACGGAGAGTATATGATACACCCCGTGGCAGTCACCCTGCAATGTTCTTGTCCTCAGTTCGATTGTGGTAGTTTCGACACAGCCAAAAACAAAGCGTCAGTAACGCCTTTTATTATGTAGTGCTCTGTACATCAGCTGTTCCACGTATAGGGCTGCGCTTGATGACAGATGCAGTTGCAAAGTTACGATTAAGTAAGCACAAAACAAAATGAAAGAAACTTTTTTTTCATTTTTACTGTCGAGCACGAGTAACTTCGGCGAAGCCAACAATGAAAAAAGCGAAGTAAATGAAATTAACCAATTAACTTTAACCTTTGCATGGATAAGTGAGGAGTTAGGAATGAGGGATTAGGAAAGATGCGGTTGAGCGAGTGCAGAGGTCAAACTTGTTTGAACTATGCCGAGCATGAGCATCTTCGGCGAAGCCAATTAGGAGTTGCCATGCTGGATGTAAGAATTGCGAGATAAAAAAATGGAAGAACTATTTGAGTTGACAGTTAACAACTACAAACAACCTACCACCTTACCACTACGAACCTACTATCTTACCACTATCTTACCACTACGAACCCAAGGAGCACTAAAGGAGGACTAAAGGAGGACTAAAGGAGGACTAAAGGAACACCAAAGGAGTGCTCTATGGGTGAGACCTCGTTGGGTGTATGGGTGAGATACAAACACATGTATGGGTGAGACACCGACACCTGTATGGGTGAGATACCTCGATAGCCGTGGGCGAGCAAATGGGAAGCCGCAGGATAGGTTTAGTGCTAACCCTAATGGAGCACCATGAGTAATATGAAACAGAATTGGATGAAAATGTGTAATGTTGAGAGTTATTCCGAATTAGGAGTTAGGAATTAGGAACCTTTAGCTCGGCGTAGCCAATTAGGAGTGAGGAAAGATGCGGTTGAGCGAGTGCAAAGGTCAAACTTGTTTGAACTATGCCGAGCGTGAGCATCTTCGGCGAAGCCAAAAATGATAAATGATAAAGGGGAGCAAACAAAAATCTGTGAAATCTGTGAAATCTGTGAGAAATAAAAAAGCTCACACGGATGGCACAGATGACACGGATGGAACGCCTCGCGCGGCGCTGCGCTGCACTAAATGAAAGATGATTTAAATTTAGCAAACTCAAGTTCTTGGGAAGTTAAGCATATGAAACTAAAATTTAGATTATTTGGGGTTCACCAGTAAAACCCTGTGTGGGGATTTAGATAAATCCCATAAATCTGCTGAATCAGCTTAATCATCCCAAAGGGGTATGTTTTTATATAAACAAGTTCCTGCGGAACGATTGAGCGGATTAAACAGATTTTTGCTTATGGGTAAGCCATGACTCGGATTGATTCTGATTAATCGGATTAGAGCTCGACGAAGTCAAACTTAAATCATTTATCATTTAGCGCAACGCCAAACATACCCTTTGAGGATACCCCTTACACAGGATTGAGAATACCTCATAAGCAGAAGTGAGAATACCTCTTAAGCACGAACGAGTATAGCCTTGACACAGAATCGAGTATATTAGTGACATCGAGCTGAGTATATTAGTGACGCTTGATGTTGTATACGAGTGACATTGAAGTGTGTATACGAGTGACGCTGAAAGGTGTTGATGAACTACGTGCGCACCGTGCGCATCTCATTTCGTACACCCAGCGCATAATATTACGTTATTACAGCGCATGTTATTATGCGCTGAGTGCCCGTGATTGATGATACAAGCTATTTCAGCGCAGCGCATTTGTTGATGGAGATTGGCTACGCCGAGCTAAAGGTTCGTGCAATTCGTAGTTAAAAAAGATTCGTGCAATTGGCCTCGTCGAGCAATAACTTCAGAACCTGACTTTCCGTTCAGGACCTGAGAATGAGCAGAAGCGGGCTGAGCCGTCGGTGATGTAGAGCACGGCGATGTTGTCGTCGTCTGCCTGATACATGGATTTGAGGCTGGGATTGCGCTCCAGCATCTCAGTCTTCACAGACAGGGCATCATCGTTCACCAGAGTGCCATTGACACGTATCCACTCACTGCCTGAAGGCTTGAGGGCACAGATTTCGAACTTGCCATTGGCTGCCATCTGCTTATACACATCCTTGACTTTACCAGTGATGATATAGAGGCGACCATCAATGATTTCGGACACACCGAAAGGACGCACGTGAGGCTGGTCACCATCAACTGTGGCGATGAAGAAAGCGTTGCACTCCTTCAGAAAGGCTTGCACCTCTTCCATATTCTGTTGCTTGATTTCCTCACTTAACGTATCTGTCGCTTCAACAGCTGTTTCGGGGTTTTCCACTGCCTCTGCGGGCTTGTTGTTGGTGCATGCCATGATGGCGAGCAGCACTGTCGCTGCAAAAAGAACTTTTAGCTCAAAGAAGTCAATCTTTTTCATTGTTATGGTCGGTTGAAGATGATTTTTGATTATTTGATGGTGACAGCCACTGATTTGAGGTCGGCAGGGTTGCTGGATGGTCCTACCATCACATTGAAGGTGCCTGCACTCACGTTCATGGTGTTGGTGTTGGGGTTCCACCATTCAAAGCTGTTGCGAGGAAGAGGGATGTCTGCCTTCACAGTCTTGCCGGCTGGCACGACAAATCGCTTATAGGCACGGAGAGTGGCGCGGGGACCATCGGTGTCGCCTTGTTTGTTGAGATAGACTTGCACCAGTTCTTCTGTGGCGACTTTGCCCGTGTTGGTGAGGCTGACGCTGACGGTGTTGTTCTTGTAGGTGGGTGCGCCATAACGGACATCGGTGTAGCTAAGCCCATAACCGAAATACCACAGGGGGGCTTCTGTCATGTAGCGATAGGTGCGCCCTTTCATGGCATAGCTTTCATAGTCGGGCAGCTGGTCGGTGCTGCGATAGAAGGTGATGGGGAGTTTTCCTGTGGGGTTGACATCGCCATAAAGCACGTCGGCAAGTGCTTCGCCTCCTGCTTCACCTCCATACCATGCCTGCACGATGGCGTCGCAAGTGGTGGTTTCGGGCACCAATGCCATCGCACTGCCTGAACAATTGACAAACACGAGTTTCTTGCCTGCATCGTGCAGCATCTTCAGCATGTCGCGCTGAATCTGCGGCAGTTCGATGCTGGTGCGGTCACCACCACGGAAACCGGGCAGGGTGACGCGCATCTCCTCGCCTTCCACACGGGGTGAGATGCCTCCCACAAACACGACAACATCGGCATCTTTCACACAGTCGAGCACATCCTTGTCGGTGGTCTTGGTGGCATCGTCTGTCTTGATCTGCAAAGCCTCATCGTGACCATAATCTCTGGCAGGACCTTCATCGTTTCTCCGTTGAGGGCGTGAAGAGTTCTGCACCAGTTCGCAGGCTTTCATGTAGCCAATCACATTGCCTTTCTGCTTCATGCCTTCGAGGATGGTGACGGTGTGGCGAGGGAAACCATTGTAGTTGCCCCACATCATGACGGAGTCGTTGGCATTGGGACCTATGACTGCCACCTTGGCTGTTTTGGAGAGAGGCAGGATGTTCTGCTTGTTCTGCAAGAGAACGATGCTCTTGCGGGCTGCATCAAGGGCAATCTGATGGTGCTCATCGTTGGCAATGACTTCAGGACCTATCTTTTTCCATGGCACGAGGTCTTCGCTGTCGAAATCGCCCAATTCGAAACGTGCTTTCAGCAGACGGAGCAGACTCTCGTTAATCTTCTCTTCGGTAATCTTACCTTGTGCCACCGCATCGGTGAGGCTTCGGTAGGTGCTGCCGCACTCCACATCGGTGCCTGCAAGAACAGCAGTCGCCACGGCAGACTCCTTGGAGTCGGATGTGCCGTGGTTGTTCTTGTTGAAGAAGTCGTTGATTGCCCAGCAGTCGCTGGTGACGAGTCCCTTGAACCCCCACTCCTTGCGCAGGATGTCATTAAGCAGACGGGAATTGCCGCAACAGGGTTCGCCATCAAAACGGTGATAGGCGCACATCACTTCCTGCACATCACCCTCCTGCACCAATGCCTTGAAGGCTGGCATGTAGGTCTCCCACAAGTCGCGCTCGGGAAGCATTTCAAGGTTGAAGCTGTGACGGTTGTATTCGGGACCACTGTGCACCGCAAAGTGCTTGGCACATGCCAACAACTTACGATACTGTCCCTTGCTGCCATATTCGATGCCCTCGTCACCTTGTGCTCCTTGCAATCCACGCACAACGGCAAGTCCCATCTTGGTGGTGAGATAAGGGTCTTCACCATAGGTTTCCTGTCCACGCCCCCAACGAGGGTCACGGAAGATGTTGATGTTGGGTGTCCAGAAGGAGAGGCACTGATATTGCCTGATGCGCCCATTCTGACGGGCTATGTTGTTCTTGGCACGTGCTTCATCGCTGGCAGCAGAAAAGGCTCGTTCCACCAATGCGTCATCCCAAGTGGCAGCGAGTCCCATAGTGATGGGATAGACCGTCGCCGTGCCGCTACGACCAAT
Organism: Bacteroidaceae bacterium; assembly: GCA_024688885.1. Lineage (GTDB taxonomy): Bacteria > Bacteroidota > Bacteroidia > Bacteroidales > Bacteroidaceae > Minthosoma. The sequence goes on from JAILDV010000050.1 coordinate 72,787, forward strand.
GCCGTGCAGGGCTTCGTTCCACCAGTTGAAGGCAGGGATGCCGAGGCGGTCGATGGCTGGAGAGGTGTGTTCCATCAGTTGTGCCTTCTCTTGGAGAGAGAGGCGACTCAACAGGTCTTTGGCTCTTGCTTCAGCAGAAAGATTGGGGTCTTTGTAAGGTTGAGCAAAGGTATTGAAAACAGCTGCGCAACAACAAACGAGGGTAAGGATTTTCTTTGTCATATTGTTTGATCTTGAGTTTATGCCTACAAATGTACGACCTTTTTCCTTATGTGCCTATTGTTTTAGAAGAAAAAACAAAAACAAATGAAAAAAAGTTTTCGTTTTCGATAATTTGGTGTATCTTTGCATCCACTATTCATAAACAACCAGCCCCAATTGGGCGGAACTTTGATAACAGAACTATTTTAATCTAACATTTATGGCTCAATCACCAGAATTTAAGTATGCTCCTATGTTCCAGGTGGGCAAGGACAAGACAGAATATCGATTGCTCACGAAAGAGGGCATCTCTGTCAGCGAGTTTGAAGGCAAGGAAATCGTGAAGGTGTCACCAGAGGCACTGACGCTGTTAGCTCAACAGGCGTTCCACGACGTGGAGTTCATGCTTCGCCGCGAGCACAATGAGCAGGTGGCAAAAATACTGCGCGATCCAGAAGCAAGCGAGAACGACAAGTATGTGGCACTGCAGTTCCTGCGCAATGCAGAGACGGCTGCCAAGGGTGTTCTTCCTTTCTGTCAGGACACTGGCACTGCCATCATTCATGGTGAGAAGGGACAGCAGGTGTGGACAGGTTTTGAAGATGAGGAAGCACTCTCTCGTGGTGTGTTCAACACTTACACGCAGGATAATCTCCGATACTCTCAGAACGCTCCATTGAACATGTATGACGAGGTGAACACGAAGTGCAACCTGCCAGCCCAAATTGACATTGAGGCTACGGAAGGTGCTGAATATCGTTTTGTGATGGTGGCAAAGGGTGGTGGTTCTGCCAACAAGACCTACTTCTACCCCATGACGAAGGCGACCATCCAGAACGAGGGCACATTGCTCCCATTCTTGGTGGAAGAGATGAAGCATCTGGGTACAGCTGCCTGTCCTCCTTATCACATCGCTTTCGTGATTGGCGGCACATCGGCAGAGAAGAACTTGCTGACCGTGAAGCTGGCAAGCATCAAATATTATGATTCACTGCCCACAACGGGTGACGAGACAGGTCGTGCCTTCCGCGATGTGGATTTGGAACAGAAGTTGCTGAAGGAAGCCTACAAGATTGGTCTTGGCGCACAGTTTGGCGGTAAATATCTGGCACACGACATCCGCGTGATTCGTCTGCCTCGTCATGGTGCCAGCTGTCCTATCGGTATGGGTGTCAGCTGTTCTGCCGACCGCAACATCAAGGCAAAGATTAACAAGGACGGTGTATGGCTGGAGGTGATGGACAGCAATCCAACTGAACTGATTCCTGAGGAGTACCGTCGTCCAGGAGAAGGCACGAAGGGCATTGAGATTGACCTGAACAAGGGCATTGATGCTGTGAGAGCCGAACTGACCAAATATCCTGTATCCACCCGTGTGAACCTGAAGGGCACCATCATCGTGGCTCGTGACATCGCCCATGCAAAACTGAAGGCGCGTCTCGATGCAGGAGAGGGTATGCCTCAGTATTTCAAGGACTATCCTGTGTTGTATGCAGGACCTGCCAAGACACCAGAAGGTTATCCTTGTGGTTCGATGGGTCCCACCACTGCCAACCGCATGGATCCATACGTGGATGAGTTCCAAGAGAACGGAGCATCGTTGGTGATGATAGCCAAGGGTAACCGCACGCAACAGGTGACAGATGCCTGCAAGAAGCATGGCGGCTTCTATCTCGGCACTATCGGTGGTGTGGCTGCTGTGTTGTCACAATCAAGCATCAAGAGCATCGAGTGTGTGGAGTATCCAGAATTGGGCATGGAAGCCATCTGGAAGATTGAAGTGGAGGACTTCCCAGCCTTCATCCTTGTGGACGACAAGGGCAACGACTTCTTCAAGCAGTTGAAGCCCTGCGCAGGATGCACGATTCTCTAAAATACATCAGTGAAAAGTGAAAAGTGAAAAATCTGAGTAACTTTTATCACAAGAAAGACAAGAAACAAAGGTAACTTAGATTTTTCACTCTTCACTTTTCACTTTTAACTGAACAAATGCGTTGGTTTGAACCCAATCTACAGAAACTGCTGATGGAAGCGGGCAAGGAAGGCCTACGCATAAGTCATATCGTTCGCAACATCTGCAACATGGAGCCGCAACTCTTTGGCGAGCAGCACCCCTACGACGAGGCATGGAAAGAGATTTACCAGTTCCTTCGAGGGGAAAGCAAGAAAGCCGATTCACCCTACTGCTATGTAGTGGGCAAGCGGGGGCACTTCTTCTTCGATTGCACCAAAGTGGCTGAAGACTCGCAAATGACCTTGGAATTTTGAAATAAAGAGGCCCTCTCCCCAACCCTCCCCCGTAATGGGAAGGGAGACCATGCGGGATGTAAGGGAAAATGAGAAGAAATATATTATTAACTTTAACAATACCCTCGTTGGAACCTCGCCGAATGGCACTCCCTCCCCATTACGGGGGAGGGTTGGGGAGAGGGTCTATATTTAATAATGGAAGACGTAAAGAAGTATTTAGAAGAAGCTGAGGAGAAAATGGAGTTTGCAGCTATGCATCTCGAAGAAGCCCTCAGTCGTATCCGCGCAGGACGCGCCAACGTGCACATCCTTGACGAAATACGCGTGGAATCGTACGGAAGCATGGTGCCACTCAGCAATGTGGCATCGCTCAACACGCCTGATGCACGCAGCATCGCCATCAAGCCATGGGAGAAATCTATGCTCAAGGTGATTGAGAAGGCCATCATCGATTCATCTGTGGGCATCATGCCGGAGAACAATGGTGAGATTATCCGTCTCGGTATCCCTGCACTGACAGAGGAACGTCGTAAGGAACTGACCAAGCAATGTTCGAAAGAGGCTGAAACTGCCAAGGTGAGTGTGCGCAATGCACGCCGTGATGCCATCGAGAAGCTGAAGAAGTCCATCAAGACCGGCACTCCAGAGGATATGGAGAAGGACTATGAGGACAAGGTGCAGAAGTCGCATGACAAGTACATCAAGAAGCTTGATGGCATGCTCGATGCAAAGAACAAAGAGATCATGACGGTATAATGCACGGACTCGTCATCAGAAACACTGGGTATAGCTATACCGTCAAATCAGATGCGGGAGAGGTCTTTGACTGCAAGGTCAAGGGCAACTTCCGCATTCGTGGTATTCGCACCACCAATCCTGTGGCAATAGGTGACAAGGTTACTTTTACACCTCAAGAGGTGGATGGCGATATTGAGCAAGCCAAGCAGGGTCTTATCACAGAACTGGATGACCGTAAGAACTACATCATCCGCAAATCGACCAACCTCTCCAAACAGTCACACATCATCGCCGCCAATGTGGACATGTGTTTCCTCATCGTGACGATTCAACAACCAGAAACACCTCTGCAATTCATTGACAGATTCCTGGCAAGTGCTGAGGCATACAGTGTACCTGTCACCCTTGTCTTCAACAAAGTTGACCTCATCGACGATGAGTGGAAGGACTATTTGGATGGTGTGGTGAACCTTTACGAGACAGTGGGTTATCCGTGCCGTTGCATCTCTGCCAAAACAGGTGAAGGCGTGGAGGCACTGCGTTCAGAACTGAAGGGGAAAATCACACTCTTCTCAGGCAATAGCGGCGTGGGCAAATCAACCCTCATCAATGCACTTCTACCCCACCTCAACCTGCGCACCAGCGAAATCAGCGATGCCTACAACACGGGCAAGCACACCACCACCTTTTCCGAGATGTATGAAACGGAAGGGGACGGATACGTCATCGACACGCCCGGCATCAAAGGTTTCGGCACCTTCAACATGAAAAAGGAGGAGGTGAGCCACTACTTCAAGGAGATATTCCGTTTCTCTGCCGACTGCCGTTTCAACAACTGCACCCACACGCACGAGCCTCATTGTGCCGTGAGAGAGGCAGTGGAACGACACGATATCGCTGAAAGCCGCTACAACTCCTATCTTTCCATGCTCGAAGATGAAAAAGAAGACAAATACCGCCCAGCCTACTAAAATGAAAAAGATTCTTGCATTTATAGTTTTTTGTTTTTCGTTTTTCATTTCCTGGGCACAGGCATCATCTTACGAATCCTATATCGAGCAAGGACTTGCCGCTGCACAGGAGCAGCGTTACGACGAAGCCATCGAAAGTTTCCGTCAGGCACTCAAGACCTCTCCGGATGATATACGCAATGCCCTCGCATATGCCAATATCGCTCACATACAAGAACTCAAGGGAGAACAAATGAAGGCAATCGACAGCTACGACATGGCACTTGGCATCGCTCCGCTCAATGTTCCCATTCTCAAGGCACAAGGCGACCTCTACATGTCATTGGGCAACCAAAGCAAGGCACTGCTTGACTACTCCAAGATATTAGAAGTGGCACCTAACAATACCGATGCATTGCTCGCACGTGCCTATATCTACCAACAGCAGCGCGACTACTCAAATGCCAAGACAGACTATGATCGGCTGCTGACAATCCAGCCAGACCACTATGCCGCATTGCTGGGTGTCGCCATTCTTTTCCAAAACACCAACAAACCACAGGAAGCCATCAGGCGACTCACCCTCCTCATCGACCAGCACCCTGACAAGGCAGAACTATATTCTGTACGTGCCGAGATTGAAGCAGAAGCCAAACAATCCGAACTTGCCATCATGGATTTGGACAAAGCTATCTCGCTGGAACCAGAGAACAAGAACATGATTCTCACCCGTGCTTACCTTCATCTGAAAGAGGGTCACAAGCATCTTGCCAAACAAGACTTTCAACATGCCATCCAGCTTGGTGTTCCACAAGGGCAGTTGAAAGAGGAACTCAAACAATGCAAGTAACCGAAAGGACATACATCAATATGCTTCTTTGAGCATGATACAATAACAAACACAACCAATACAACAAATTTTTTCCTTATGAAGAAAACAATCTTTACTGCCTTCGCAATTCTTCTTGGGAGCATCAGCACACTCACTGCCCAAGTGAAATTGCAAACCAACAACATCGACGAAGTCCTCAAGACCATGACGCTTGAAGAGAAAGCCATGCTGGTAGTGGGTGGCAACCGTCAGATTGAGTCATCAACGAACAATGGCATGATTGGTGGTCACGCTCAACGTGTGCCAGGAGCAGCTGGCATGACACAAGCGATTCCACGTCTCGGCATCCCTTCTTCTGTCCTCACCGATGGTCCTGCTGGAGTAAGAATCAATCCACGACGTGACAACGACACCAACACCTATTTCTGCACAGGATTCCCTGTAGGCACTGCACTCGCCTGCACTTGGAACACCCAACTCGTTGAGGAAGTGGGTAAGTGCATCGGTAACGAAGTGCTTGAATATGGCTGCGACGTTCTGTTGGCACCAGGCATGAACATTCACCGTTCTCCTCTCTGCGGACGTAACTTTGAATACTATTCAGAAGACCCCATCGTGACGGGCAAGATTGCCGCCGCTTACGTGAGAGGCGTGCAGAGTCAGGGAGTGGGCACTTCGGTCAAGCATTTTGCTGGCAATTCTCAGGAAACCAACCGCATGGGAGTGGATGAAGTGATGTCGCAACGTGCCCTCCGTGAAATCTATCTGAAAGGTTTCGAAATCGCTGTGCGAGAAGCTGCACCTTGGACCATCATGTCTTCTTACAACCGTCTGAATGGTCCCTTCACTCAAGAGAACGGTGAACTGCTCACCACCATTCTGCGTGACGAGTGGGGCTTCGACGGTATCGTGATGACAGACTGGACAGGACTGCGCAACACAGCCGCCCAGATTCAGGCTGGCAACGACTTGATGGAACCTGGAGCTGAATCGCAAATCAAGGACATCATTGACAAAGTGAAGAGCGGAGCACTGGCAGAGAAAGACCTTGACATCTGTGTGAAGCGCATCCTTCAGTATCTCGTCAAAACCCCTGCCTTCCGAGCTTACAAATACTCCAACAAACCAGACTTGCTGGCACATGCAGCCGTCACCCGCAGCAGTGCGACGGAGGGTATGGTGCTGCTCAAGAACGAAGGTGGAGCACTCCCCATGAAGAATGCCAAGACGGTGTCTGTATTTGGCGTCACCTCCTATGACTTCATTGCTGGTGGCAGTGGATCGGGCGATGTGAACAAGGCACACACCATCGACCTCATGCAAGGTCTTACAGAAGCAGGATTACAAGTGAACACCAAACTGGCAAATCTCTATAAGAGCTATCAGACCTATCAGCAGAGCATTACGGCAGCAGGTCCTGCACGAGGCGGCTGGTTCTGGGGAAAGGCTGTGCTTCCAGAGATGGCAGTAAGCCGCACTATTGTTGACGTTCAGGCACAAGAATCAGACCTCGCCATCATCACAATCGGACGACAAGCTGGTGAAGGTTCTGACCGCAAGGAAGAAGGTGACTTCACCCTCACCGATGTAGAGCAGCAGCTCATAGCAGATGTGTGCAACGCTTTCCACCTTGCCAAAAAGCCTGTGGTGGTGGTGCTCAACATGGGTAACGTGCTTGAAACAGCATCGTGGAAAGGAAAGCCTGATGCCATCCTTTTGGCTTGGCAACCAGGACAAGAGGGTGGTTATTCTGTGGCTGACGTACTGACCGGCAAGGCAAATCCTTCCGGCAAGCTCACCATGACTTGGCCCAACACACTTCTTGACCTCCCCTCCAGTGCTAATTTCCCCAACGTGCGTCCTGTCAACAACAATATGCGGATGCGCGGTGGCAACAACAAGGTAGAGTTCCAAGACTACACCAAACACATGGAAGGCATCAATGTGGGCTATCGCTATTTCACCACTGCTGACAAGTCTGTCTCCTACCCCTTCGGTTTCGGACTCAGTTACACGACCTTCTCTTACAGCAAACCTGTTGTGAAGGCAACCAAGGACGGGCTTACAGCTTCCATCACCGTGACCAATACAGGCAATGTGGCAGGTAAGGAAGTAGTGCAACTCTATGTCAGTGCCCCTGCAGGAGGTCTTGACAAGCCAGCGCGTGAGTTGAAGGCTTTTGCCAAGACAAAGGAACTGCAACCCAAGCAGAGTGAGACACTCACCATGAAAGTTTCACTCTACGACCTCGCTTCTTACAACGAAGCCACGCAGAGTTGGGAATCAGCTCCTGGCAAATACACCATCGGCTTTGGTGCCAATGTGGAGGATATCCGTGCCACTGCTCCTTACAGCCTCTCCAAACAGTATTCGGTGAAGTGTCATGATGTGATGAAACCCAGCATGGAACTATAATTTCACACGCTAAAAGACAATTTTCAGAAAAAAAGCCCCATTTGTTTTGTACTTTCCATCATTTGTGCTACCTTTGCAGTGTCTTTCAGTTAGACCTGCTTCAGTAGCTCAGTTGGTTAGAGCACATGACTGTTAATCATGGGGTCGTTGGTTCAAGCCCATCCTGAAGCGCAAAAGAAAGAGCCCTGTTGTTTCCACAGGACTCTTTCTTCTTTTTTCCAGATAGCCTTACTGAATACTTTCCAAGAAATCGCGGAGCTGTTCAGCATCCACATCTCCCATCTGATATTCCTTCTCAGCATCATCCTTGACCATCTTGAGCCACAGGGAATAGGCTTCCTCCGCTTCCTGCATCCAATGGTCACGGTCGATGAAGAGGCTGTCGCCACAGTTCTGCATAATGAAGTTGGCATAAGCCTGCTCATTCTGGTTATAATCCCTATGAATCTGCGAGAGAATCTCCTTCAAATCATCCACTGTGCTGATTACACCATTCTCCAAATCACGCACCACGCCATCAAGCTCACTCTTCGGAGCCAGCAATCCCATCATGTCCACCCAACGTCCACCATTGCTCTCTTCGGTGTCGGCAGTGTTGTTCTGGAAACAACGGTAAAGGAAGAGCTTGAGCACCAAATCATAATACTGGATGCCTTTCAGCAAGGAGGCACGTTTCATCTTACAGCCATGATAAGTGAACACCTCTGTATTCTCAGGGTTTTTCTTCAAGAGGTCTTCAAGGATGGTCTTGCCATCGAGGACAGACTGCACGATGTAAGGATTGGGGAAGGCAAAATTGATGATGTCATTACGCGAACTGAGCGGGCGCTTATCGCGTTTCGGCCATTTGCCCACATCGCGCCATGTGCCCACGGTGCGAATGTTGATGCCCGGTACCAGTGCCGTCTCACGTCCTTCGGCAATGACATAACTGAAGGGGAGTTTCTGCACCTGCGGGTGGTTCTGCACCTTACCCATCACCATGGAGAAACTGCCAATATGGGCAGGCCAAAGAATGTGACTGCCCGAAGCCGTCTTGCTACCGCGGTCAAGTGTGCCCCAATGGATAGGACCCATTTTGTAGGCATGGTTACTTTGGTTGGTGCCCGAACCGGCATTATAGAAAGAGAAGGCGCCACCAATGAGGAGGGTGCTCTTGTGGTGACTCGTGGCGAAAGGACCACAGAAGGCTGCACAAGACTCGCCATTGTCCATATAGCTATTGGCAAAGAAGACGCTCGCCTCGGAAGAGAAGCCTTTACCTATATGCACCGACTCACCGACAAAGCTGCAATACACCTTTGCACCATCAATGACACTGGCACCAGCTGCCACGATGCTGTCTTCGATGATGACATCAGAGCCAATGAGCGTGCCTGCATCGTCAGTGCTGAGAATCGTGCAATTGGTCAGTTTGCAGCTGCCCTGCACTTCACACCCCTCGCCAATGCGCACATTATTCATCTCCTTCACGCCCACTACACGCGAACCAGCCCCAATGTGGGGAGTTGACAATTGACCGTTGGCAGTTGACGATTGAGAGTTTTGGATTGAGAGTTTAGCCAACTCTTTCGTCTTGGGGAAATTCACCATCAACCATGCCAATTGTGCCGTCAGCCCCTCGCAAATAATGATGTTGGCATCACCTCCCTCATTCAGCACTGAAATCTCCGTGCCATTACCGAAGGTGCTGTCCTCCTGATTCGTGATGATGCCAATGTTTGACACATAGCAACGGTCACCAATCTGTGTATTGGAGATGTAGCCACGCACATTCTCCACCAGACAGTCGTCGCCAATAATCACATTGCGCAACGTGGCATTCCGCACACAGCAACGGCGACGGAAACCCTCTTCCACTTCCACCGAACCACCCAAACCGCCAATTTCCACATGGCCATAGAGCAGAACGTTCGTCATTTGCGAAGGCACAAAAGCCTCATCCACCAAGATGTCGGTCCAATCATCTGCCCAACATCCACGCTCTTCCAACTGAGCGATTTCATTTACTGTCAGTTCTCTCATTCTATTTCTCCGTTTGTGTTATAGTTGTCATACAAGAAGTCGTTGTAAGGGTACTTCTGCACATGCAGTTCACGCACCCGTTTGTAGAGCAGTTCCCTGAACTCATCCATGTTCTCCCGTTCTTTTGCCGAGATGAAGAAGCAGTTCTCGTTCAGCTTCGCCATCCACGTCTTCATCAGTTCATCCAACGGGATATTTTCCTTTGTGCGGGGAGTCAGGTCATCCGCCTCCTTCTCCACCCAGGTGTAGGCATCAATCTTGTTGAACACAATCATCTGTGGTTTGTCAGCACATCCGAGGTCGCCCAATGTCTTGTCCACCACTTGTATCTGCTCCTCAAAATCAGGGTGACTGATATCCACCACATGCAGCAGCAGGTCAGCCTCCCTCACCTCGTCCAGCGTACTCTTGAACGACTCCACCAAATCGGTGGGCAGTTTACGGATGAAGCCCACCGTGTCCGACAAAAGGAAAGGAAGGTTCTCGATGATGACCTTCCGCACCGTCGTGTCCAGCGTGGCAAAAAGCTTATTCTCCGCAAAGATGTCACTCTTCGACAGCAAGTTCATCAGCGTGGACTTTCCCACATTCGTATAACCCACCAATGCCACACGGATGAGCCTTCCACGGTTCTTCCGCTGAGTGGTCTTCTGCTGGTCAATCTCGACCAAACGCTGTTTCAAGAGGGAGATGCGATGACGGATGATACGTTGGTCCATCTCCAGCTGCGTCTCACCCGGACCACGAAGTCCCACGCTACCACCTCTCTGACGTTCCAAGTGTGTCCACAATCGCGTCAGTCGGGGCAGCATATAGCGATACTGCGCCAGCTCCACCTGCGTCTTAGCCGCCGCCGTCTGGGCACGCATGGCAAAGATGTCGAGGATGAGACTGGTGCGGTCCAATATCTTCACCTGCAAAGCCTTCTCAATGTTCCTGATTTGTTTGGCAGACAACTCATCATCGAAAATGACCATCCCTACAGGGTCTTCCTCATCGTCTTTCTGCTTGATGAACGCAGCAATCTCCTCCAACTTTCCACTGCCAATGTAAGTGATGCTGCTCGGACCATTCACTCGTTGGGTGAACCGTCGAATCACCTTCGCACCAGCCGTCTCCGCCAAGAACTCCAGCTCGTTCAAATATTCCGTTGTCTTCCGTTCGTTCTGCTGAGGCGTGATGAGACCCACAATGACCGCAGTCTCCACTTTCGTCTCAGATATGATAAACTCTTTCATACAAGTTTTTATTTGGTTGCAAAGATAGTTATTTTAATTAGGAATTAGGAATTAGGAATTAGGAATTGTTACTTTTTCAACGAAAAAACACCCTGAATCGCAAATAATTCCTAATTCCTAATTCCTAATTCCTAATTCTTCCCTACCTTTGCACCCGATTTGAATAATGAGAGTCCTAATCGTCAACACATCTGAACGCGTCGGAGGTGCAGCCATTGCCGCCAATCGCCTCATGGAAGCCTTGAAAAAGAACGGAGTCAAGGTGAAGATGCTTGTGCGCGACAAGCAGACTGACCACCTCACCGTCCTGCCTGTAGGGAACGGCTGGATGCAACCCCTCAAGTTTGTCTGGGAACGGCTATGCATCTTCATTGCCAACAACTTCAGCCGAAAGAACCTCTTTCAGGTGGACATCGCCAACACAGGCACCGACATCACCCGGCTCACCGAGTTTCAGAGGGCAGACGTCATCCACCTGCATTGGATCAACCAAGGATTCCTTTCCCTGTCCGACATCAGCCACATCTTCCAGTCGGGCAAGCGGGTGGTCATCACCATGCACGACCAATGGTATTTCACAGGCATCTGCCACTATTCGGGCGACTGTCAGAAATACACAAGCCTATGCCACGACTGCCCACTGATGAGCGGCAGCCTCTGGGACGACCTCGCCAAAAGGGTGTTCCTGCAAAAGGAGAAAATATATGGCACCGCCTCCCTCACATTTGTCGGGTGCAGTCAGTGGATGGCAGACTTAGCCAAGACCTCACGGCTCACTCAGGGACACAAGGTGGTCAGCATACCCAATGCCATCAACACCGAGCGCTTCCTTCCCATGGACAAGGCAGAAGCACGTCGAGCCTTCCGTTTGCCACAAGACAAGCAGCTGCTCCTCTTTGGCTGTCAACGCATCACCGACGAGCGCAAGGGATTCACACTGCTGGTCGAGGCTCTCCAGCTCATCAAGAAGACACATCCCGACGTAGCTCAAGCCACAGAAGTGGTGGTGGTGGGAGGTCAGGCAGAGTACGTGCGCAAACAGGTGCCCTTCGACATCATTCCCGTCAACTACGTCAGCGACCCCCAACGCATGGTCATGCTCTACAATGCCGTGAATGTTTATGTCACCCCCTCGCTGCAGGACAACCTGCCCAACACCATCATGGAAGCTCTGGCATGCGGCACACCCTGTGTCGGATTCAACGTGGGAGGCATCCCCGAAATGATTGACCACAAGAAGAACGGCTACGTGGCGACCTATAAAGACGCACAAGACCTTGCCGACGGCATCCTCTGGACACTCGCCACCGACCATCCCACATTGAGTCGGCAGGCACGCAACAAGGTGATGACCACCTACAGCGAAAATGCCGTGGCACGAAAATACATGGATGTCTATGAAAATTAGCATCATCACCGTCACATACAACGCCGAAGCCACCATCGGGCGCACCATGGAGAGCGTGGCGCAACAAACCCATCCCGACGTCGAACACATCATCATCGATGGAGCTTCCACCGACAGGACCTTGGACATTGCCCGCCGCTATCCCCATGCCATCATCTGCAGCGAACCCGACCATGGACTCTACGACGCCATGAACAAAGGGCTGAAGAAAGCCACAGGCGACTACCTCTGCTTCCTGAATGCAGGCGACAAACTGCACAGCAAGGACACACTGGCACACATCGCCGCCTCACTCCCATCCCCCCAACACGGGAACGGAGTGGCAATACTGTATGGCGACACCCATATCGTTGACAACGAAGGCAACTTCCTGCGCCGTCGGCGTCTGACACCACCCGAGCACCTCACATGGCGCTCCTTCCGGCAAGGCATGCTCGTCTGCCATCAAGCCTTCTACATCAACCGTCAGCTTGCACCCCTCTACGACACGCACTATCGGTTCTCCGCAGACTTCGACTGGTGCATCCGCTGCATGAAAGAAGGAGAGCGCCTCGGCATGGAAAATCTATTCATCAAGGAACCCCTTGCCGACTACCTCAACGAGGGCATGACCACTGCCCATCGGCGAGCCTCCCTCAACGAACGATTCAGGATAATGGCAAAGCACTATGGGCTTGTGCCAACAATTATACAACACATTTGGTTTATATTCAGAGTATTAGTTAAAAAGTAAAAAGAGCATGAAGAGATTTCGTCCCTCCAAACCAGAGTTGGTTTATGCACTCAAAAATTACAACAAGAAGAAATTTACAGCCGACTTAATGGCTGGAATCATCGTGGGCATCGTTGCACTTCCCTTGGCCATCGCTTTTGGCATTGCATCAGGTGTGTCACCCGAAAAAGGTATTCTCACAGCCATCATAGCAGGTTTCGCCATCAGCGCATTCGGTGGCAGTCGTGTACAAATAGGCGGACCCACAGGTGCCTTCATCATCATCATCTATGGCATTATCCAGCAGTACGGACTCACAGGGCTTGCCATTGCCACAGTTCTGGCAGGACTCTTCCTCATCTTGCTCGGAGTGTTGCGCCTCGGCACCATCATCCGCTACATTCCCTACCCCATCATCGTAGGTTTCACGAGTGGTATTGCACTGACCATCTTCTCCACCCAGGTAAAAGACTTGCTCGGTCTCCACATTGAGGGAGCTGTGCCTGCTGACTTCATCGAGAAATGGGTATGCTACATACAGAACTTCTCCACCATCGACCTTGCCACAGCCATCGTCGGTGTCTTATCCGTGGTCATCATAGCCTGCACCCCTTTCATCAGCAAGAAAGTGCCTGGTTCGCTCATCGCCATCATCGCCATGACCGTCGCAGGCATCATCATGACGAACTACTTCGGCATCCATGTCGACACCATCGGAGACAGGTTCGAAATCAACCCCTCCCTGCCAGAAGCAGATGTCCCCTAGCTGAATTGGGACAACATCAAGGGTTTGCTCTCACCAGCACTCACCATAGCAGTGCTCGGTGCCATTGAGAGTCTGCTCTCCGCCACAGTGGCAGATGGTATCATTGGACACAAGCACGACTCCAATCAGGAACTCATTGGTCAGGGCATTGCCAACGTGCTCAGCCCCATCTTCGGAGGCATCCCAGCCACAGGTGCCATCGCCCGCACCATGACCAACATCAACAATGGCGGTAAGACTCCTGTTGCCGGCATCATTCATGCCGTGGTGCTGCTCCTCATATACTTTTTCCTGATGCCTTATGCTAAATATATCCCAATGGCTTGTTTGGCAGGAGTGCTTGTAGTGGTCAGCTACAACATGAGCGGCTGGCGCACCATCCGTGAGATGATGCACAACCCCAAGAGTGACATCTTTGTACTTTGGCTCACTTTCGGGCTCACCGTCATTTTCGACTTGACCATTGCCATCGAAGTGGGCTTGATGCTGGCATGCCTCCTCTGCATGCGTCGTATGGCAGAGACCACCCAAGTGAGTGTGCTCACCGACGATGACGAGATAGACCCCACTGCAGAGACCGACTTGGCAGAGAATCCCAACATTGAGCACTTGGCGATTCCCGAGAATGTGGAAGTGTATGAAATCAATGGCCCTTATTTCTTCGGTATAGCCAACAAGTTCGAAGAGGTGATGGTGCGCATGAAAGAACGTCCGCAAGTACGTATCATCCGTATGCGCAAGGTGCCCTTCATCGATTCTACAGGCATGCACAACCTGACCAATCTCATCGAGATGTCGAAAAAAGAAGGTATCAAGATTATCCTTTCGGGTGTCAACGATTATGTACGTAGTGTTCTTGTCAAAAATGGCTTCAACGAACTCATTGGCGAAGAGAACATTTGCCCGAATATCAATGTTGCTCTCGAGAAATCCAAGCAATAGTCATCCACACTGCTCCTTTTTTGTTCATTTTTAGTCATTTCCTCATTTTTTTTGAGGAAAGGCTTGTTTGTGTAGCAAATAATTCATACCTTTGTCACCTAAAATTATGCCATCTCTCTTGCGTGAGAGTTGGTTTCAGAGACTAACTAATAACGACTTCATCCTATTTATACATTATTAATAATAAGGGAAACGAGTCAAATGTTTAACTAATCTTTTATATTAATTAATTACTAACTCATTATGAAAAAATCAGTACTTCTTTTTGCAAGTTTATTGCTTGCAGCGGTGAGTGCTATTGCACAACCCGCGAAGCCTGAGGTAACCTACACTGACTGGGCATCTGTAGAAGAAAAAGCTGAAATCTACCTCTACAATGTGGAGGCAGGTATGTTTCTTTCTGCCGGCAGTGCATGGGGAACCCGTGCTTCCCTAGTTGGCACAAAAGACAAGAGCACCTACAATGACTTGATTATGGGGGCAGGAGAATTTAAGGGAAACAAGTGGTTTATTGCTGCTGCACAAGACCAGCGAGATGGTAAAGCCTGCTACATGTTCGAAAACAAGAGCGGGAAAAACTATCTAACCGCAGACAACAAAGACGGCATTTGGGTGGATGGTGACACCGGTCGTCCTTATGACGGATGGTACATCGCCAAAGACAATGGCGACAAGACCTTCCAGTTGGGTTACATGCTGAGAACCGAGAAAAAAGACGAGGCTGGTAACGTCATCAAAGAAGGTGAGCAAACTGTATATGAGTACTCTTCCATGGGTATCTTCGGCGTACAAAAATTCGACGAAGGAAACCTTGACACCTATCTTGACGAAAGTACAGCTTACAGCACATGGGCTATCGTCAGCGCTTCTGAGTATGATGAAAAACTGCCAGCTTTCAAACTCTACTACATTGCTGAAGGCTTGAAGAAATTAGTTGCTGATGCCAAGGAGCTCGGCATTGAAGCAGATTTCTCTTCCTACGAAGCTTTGCTCGTCAAAGAAGGTGTTACTTACGATGAAATCAAGACTGCCATTGACAAGTTCTCTCCAACTGTTAACTTCGGCAAGGTGATTGCAGATGCCAAGAAGGCTGATCCTGCACGTGACTGGTCTAAGTATGAAGCCATTTATGCAGACCCAGCATCAACTAATGAAATTTTCACTGCAAACACGAACCTTATCAATGCATTCTTGGCATTGAAGAAGGCTATTGACGATGCAAAGGCATTGGATGCTGCTCACAGCTATAAAACTGCAGAAGATCTCTATGCCAGCGATGAATCCAAGCAGGCAGACATTGAAGCAGAAACCGCTCGTGTCAACGCATTCGCTTCTCTGAAGAAGAAGCTTGACGAGGCAACAGAAGGCTATCCCGCTGTTGATTTCGGAGAGGCAAAGGCTGTCTATGACAACATCGCTTCAACTGCTGCTCAATGCGCCGAAGCAGAAAAGAAGATTGATGCTCTTAAGGCAGATTACGACATCAAGAACGCGACAGTGGACAAACCAGGTGACATCACCAGCCTGTTGACGAATGTGGATGGTAAATCTATTACTGATTGGACTCGCACCTTCACAGGCGAAGGCACCGTGGGTGACTTTGCATGCAACACATGGTCTGTCGAAGCTAACAACGGAGCCGATGGCACCAACATGGTCGTTAACTTCCTTCAGGTTTGGAAAGGCAAGGGAAACACCCTTTCCGACCAGAAATTCCAACGCAACACGGTCAAAGTGGCACCTGGTGCATACAAGATTACTGGTAACATCCGTATCTATAACGAAAGTGGTGCTGAATTCATGAAGGGAGCTTATCTCTTTGGTAATGTGAGCCGAAACAGTTTGTTCGCCAACGAAGATGAGGCTCAGACTAATGCGATAGAAGGTGCCAAATACAACACCTACAACAATATGCTCAACTACTGGAAGGACGGCTTTGAAACATACGCAATTGTTCCAGAAGATGGTACACTGACTCTCGGTGTGATGATTGAAGGCGCAAATTACAACTGGGTATCTGCAAAGGATTTCCACGTTTACTACATGGGCAACTCTTATGAGTCTCTCGACTTCGTTCGTAACAACTCAGACATGTTTGCAAAGCCATTCCCAGAAGAGACTATTGCCATGAAGCAGCTTTTGGATGATTACAACAATGCCATCCCTAACTACGGCAAAGCAAAGAATGCTGAAGAACTCCTTGACGTTGTACAGAAACTCGTTTCGCTGTCTGATAGTGTTCAAGCCAACGCTAATGCATACAAGGCATATAAAGACAAGGTGGATGAGTTGAAGAAAGGAATTGATGACGGCACAATTGACCTCGTAGGCGATGATGCAGACATTCTTTTCGATTACATCGATGATCTGGGCGAAGAAATTGGTCCTGACGATGAAGCTTCTATTGATTTAGGCTTTAAGAATGGTTATTCTGCTTACATCCTCGCCAACCGCTTATTGAAGACTGAGGAAATCAAAACTGAGCTTGAATTCCTCAACAAGCTCTACGAAACAGCTATGCGCACTTCCATCAAGAATGGCTCTGATCTCACAGAGTTACTCGCGAACCCAGACTTCTCCACTAATGACTGGACAGGTTGGACTAAAGAAGCTGCCGCAGGTGGTAATGTTGCCGTAGGAGACAAGTGTGCAGAAGCATGGAACAATTCTGCATTCGACATCTATCAGGAGCAAGAAGGTCTTCCTGACGGTTTGTATGAGATTTCTGTACAAGGTTTCTATCGCTACAAACGTGGCAATCCCGCTTTCCAGGCTTATAAGGAACAGAGCAATGAATTTGTGAAGGAAGGTGGCTCTCCATGCTTTGTATACATGAACACAATGACCACTCCATTTACCAACGTGTTTGGTGAAGAGAATAAAGGACAGGAGTTCTATGGTAGTACTAACTATGACACATACACCTATGGTGAAGGTGAGAGTGCTATCACTGAATACTACCCCAATGGTATGAGTTCTGCAGCCGTAGCATTCGATGCTGGTATGTATACCCAAACAGCATACGGTCTGGTACTGGATGGAGAAAAGATGCGTGTCGGAGTGAAAGGATCTTCCAATCAAGAGGGCGACTCATGGGTCATCTTCGACAACTTTAAATTGACTTATCGTGCTAAGGATCCAGAAGTTGCTCAGAAGGTGCTCTCCATCAAGGCTGAAGAACTTAAGAACCTCATTGAGAATTCAGAAAGTAGCATGACAGACCAAACCCTTCAGGATGCACAATACGCATTGAGCGAGGCACAAAAAACAGATTTGAGCCCTGCTGCCAAGTATGAGGTATTGATTGAAACAAATGCCGCTTATAACGCAGCTAAGAAGAATGTCGAGCTGGTGTCAGCTTACAAGGCCGCAGAAAAGGCATACTTCGATATTTGCACTGCATTTGAGGATATAGATCCCGATTTGCAGGCTGCTATTTGGGAAGAAGTCGGTGAGATGGACGAGGAACTTGCAGGTGATGCATATATGGATTTGAATAATGAAGAGCTGGATGATTTGACCGTTAGAGTGAAGGCCTTGACTGATAAAGTGAATGCAGCTAAAGCAGACGCTGAGATGAAGAAGGTCAAGGAAGAAATGGCATCTGCTTCAGACGATGACCCATACGATGCAACAGGCTTCATTGTGAACCCAGACTTGAGTATTGGCAAGGCTGATGGTTGGACTGTAATGGCTCTGGGACAGAACAACGGATACCAAGACAACAACACTTACACGAATGGTGATGTTTCTCTGAACCAATTTATCGAGTGTTGGAGATCGGGTGCAATATTGGACGATGGTACTATCGAACAAACTACTTCCGCTACTCTCCCAGCAGGTACCTACACTCTCGGTGCAGATATCAATGCTAAGTGGCAACCAGATGCAACTGTTGCAATCGAGGGACTCGTCCTCTTTGTCAGCGATGCTGAAGGCAAGACTAACTCTACGTTGCTTGACACTCAGGATGCTTCTCCAAAGCATTTCGATGTGACATTCAAGTTGGATAAAGAATCTGTTATTACTCTTGGTGTAATGGCTAAGTCTACTAACGCTAACTGGTTGGCAGCAGACAACTTCAAACTCACGTACTATGGTACAGCCAGCGCGAAGGAAGAATCTGGCGATGCAGGTGATGCCAATGCTATCGAAGGTGTTGAGGAAGCAGCTCCAGCAGCTAAGACTATCGTAGCTATCTACAACGCAGCTGGTGCTCAGATCAGCACTCTCCAGCCAGGTATCAACATCGTGAAGTACGCTGACGGAACTACTAAGAAGATCTTTAAGAAATAAGCTGACGAACAGTCAATAACTGACACACTATAAGAAAGTGGCGGGCTTCATGATGGAGCTCGCCACTTTTGGGACTCACCAGTATGATCGCGAGACTATCTTGCTGATTAGTTGGATACAAAAAACAAATATTTAACCTTTTAACCATTTAACTTTAACCTTTGCGTTTTCGTCTCCCCCACTCGCGCATGCAAGTGTTCCCCACAAACGAGTGTAAGTCTTGCTAACAAACGAACGTAAGTCTTGCCCACAAACGAGTTGCAAATCGTAGAATATTCTCGTTTTTGGGGTAAAAATGTAGAATATTCTCGTTTTTCCCGATTTTCGTAGAATATTTTGGTTATAACTCTTTCTTGACGTAACTTTGCAGAAAAAAGGAAATCACCCGTATAACCCTGTTTTGTGCCTATTCTTTTGGTGGAACAGAAGAAAAGATGTACTTTTGCAGTATGAAGAGCTTGTATCTGGACATCAAGTCGCTACTGACTGAGAGACAAATGGATGAAGGCGAGGCAAAAGCCATCGCCCTTCTGCTCTTGGAGAAGGTGTGCGGCATGACAACCACGGAGGTGCTGATGAATGCACCAAAAGGGGAAGCCCATCGGCAAGTACTGATTCAAATGGCTGAACGGGTGGCAAAGGGAGAGCCTGTGCAGTATGTGTTGGGCGAGGCGGATTTCTGCGGCATGTCCATTAAGGTGAGACCAGGAGTGCTCATCCCCCGAAAGGAAACGGAAGAACTGGTCAATTGGATAGTGGAAAGCCTTCACCCTAACAATCAACTGTCAACTGTCAATTGTCAATTGTCAACTATCAACTGTCAACTGTCAACTGTCAACTGTCAACTTTTAGACATCGGCACAGGCAGTGGATGCATTGCAGTAGCTTTGGCAAAGAAGCTGGAGAATGCTGAGGTGGAAGCATGGGACATAAGTGAGGAGGCACTACAAATAGCCAAAGAGAACGCGGAAAGGAATGGAGTAAACGTGAAGATGAAGAAAGTGGATATACTTTCAGCTCTCAACCCTCAACTCTCAACTCTCAACTATTATGACCTCATTGTCAGCAACCCTCCCTACATCTGTGAAGAAGAGAAAGAGGAGATGGAAGGGAATGTGCTGGAGCATGAGCCCTCTTTAGCCCTGTTCGTGCCCGACAAGGATCCTTTGCTCTTCTACAGGAGGATTGCGGATTTAGGATGTTCGATGCTGGCAAAGGATGGGATGCTCTTTTTTGAGATTAACCGCAGGTTTGGCAAGGAGGTGGTGAAAATGCTGCAGGAGATGGGATACCGAGATGTGGAGTTGCGGCAGGACATGTTTGGCAACGACCGCATGTTGAAAGCAATAAAGCCACAATAATTTCGTTATAGATAGTATGAAAAAGTTCCTTCTCTACATATTATTCTGTCTGGCAGGCATCGAATGCTTGCACGCCGATGATTGGAAAATCTATGCGTCTTATCACAATGCCACTCAGGCGGTGAAGGCGGACGCTCGCATCTTTGTGCTTGCTAATGGCGACCTCTACAGTTACGACACGGAAGACCAGACGGTGGAACTCTATGACAAAACGAATGTGCTGAGCGACTTCGGCATTGCACACATTGCTTTTTCTGCCTCCACGAATCAGTTGGTTGCCTTGTATGATAATGGCAACATCGACCTCATCGGCATGGATGAAACGAGATGGAACATGCCCGACCTGAAGATGAAGGCGTTGAGCGACAAGACCATCAACGAGCTGAAGGTGGTGGGCAGCGAGGCGCTCATCAGTCTCAATGCGGGTGTGGCGCTGCTGAATCTGACGAAGGGGTATTTCGTGGATTTTTACACGTTCGATGGCAAGGTGACCAACGCGACCATTGTGGGGAAGAAAATCTATGTGAAGACTGCGACGGATGTGTTGGAGGGTGACCGCAGCCTCAATTTGTTAGACGTGAACAACTGGAAAAAGGTGGCAAGCGATGCAGTCGCCTTCGGACAGACGGACGAGGAAAGGAAGAACGAGGCGGCATTGTTGGAGAAAGTCAAGAATATTGTCCCCAACTCCCCTGTCAGAAATTGGTCATACAAGCTGAACATGGTGGGCAATCGTCTGTTGGTGGCAGGGGGTAATTTCTACTATCCCGAGGTGGAGTATGCGGGCACGGCGATGAAGTATGAGGATGGGGAATGGAGTGCCTTTGACGAGGAGGATGCCATCAAACTGGTGGGAGAGGCTGTTTACCAAAATGTGACGGATGTGGTGCAAGACCCCAACGATGCGGAGCACCATTGGCTGGGCACGAAGCGCAGTGGCATTTATGAGTTCAAGAACTATCGGTTGGTGAACCGCTACAGCTTTGACAACTCCCCGTTGACGAGCATCTTGCCAAACAACAAGCATGCCGACAGGTATGTACGTGTCACTGCCCTCAACTATGACAAGGACGGCAATCTGTGGATGTGCAATAACGAATGTGACACCATCGTGCGCATTCTGAAGAAGGATGGCTCTTGGAAGAGTTACTACTATCAGGAGGTTGCCACGAAACCGACATGGGACCACACTTATTTTGACAGGCGCGGATGGGCATGGCTCAATTCGAGAAGAACCTCTTCTAATGGCGAATCGGGATTGCTGGTCATTGACACGAAGGGCACCATCGACACGGATAAGGATGACCAGCATCGCTATGTCTCCACGTTCCAAAACCAGAACGGGGAGAGCTACACACCCGACCTCTATTATTGTGTGAAGGAAGACCTGAACGGAGAGCTATGGATGGGATGTACGAAGGGGATTTTCATGACCACCACTCCAGAAGAGGTCTTCAAGAGCACTTTCACTTTCACTCAACCCGTTGTGCCAAGAAATGACGGTTCAGGGTTGGGCGACTACCTGCTGAACGGCATCCCCGTCAAGTGCATCGTCATGGATGGCGGCAACCGCAAGTGGGTGGGAACGGTGAACAATGGCGTGTATCTGCTCAGTGCCAATGGCATGGAAACCATTGAGCATTTCACCACGGGAAACAGTCCTCTCATCAGCGATGAAATCAACGATATTGCCATTGATGGCGAGACTGGCGAGGTGTTCATTGCCACCAGCAAGGGGCTTTGTTCCTATCATGGCGATGCCACCGACCCCGCCCAATCGATGAGTTCGAGCAAACTGAAGGTCTTTCCCAACCCCGTACGTCCCGAGTATCAGGGGAACGTGCACATCACGGGGCTGATGTACAACTCGGAAGTGAAGATTGTGAGCGCTGCTGGCAAGCTGGTCACGGAGGGTAAGAGCGTGGGTGGCGAATTCTCATGGGACTGCTGCCTGCCAAATGGCAGACGAGCGGGTTCTGGCATCTACTATGCGCTCTGCACCGATGAAGACGGCAAGAATGGTGCCGTGGCAAAAATCCTCATCATACATTAATGCGCTACGCCACATGAAGTAATCGAAGCCAATTAGGAATTAGGAATGAGGAATTAGGAATGAGGAATGGAATCTGTCAACTGTCAACTGTCAACTGTCAACTATCAACTGTCAACTGTCAACTGTCAACTATCAACTGTCAACTGTCAACTGTCACCTGTCAACTGTCAACTGTCAACTGTCAACTGTCAACTATCAATTGTCATTCCCGTCTATTGTGTGGAAGACACGCTCGACCGATGTCTGAAAAGCATCGTCAGCCAGTCGTACGCCAACTATGAGGTCATCTTGGTGGATGACGGTTCGCCTGACCGTTGCCCTGCCATGTGTGATGACTGGGCAGGACGAGATGCAAGAATCCGTGTGATTCATAAGGCGCACGGAGGACTGAGCGATGCACGGAATGCGGGCATTGACGCGGCAAGGGGACAATGGTTGGCTTTCATCGATTCGGACGACGAGCTGGGTGAGGGCACTTTGGAACAGGTGATGCCGATGGTGGAGAGCTATGACATCGTGGAGTTCCCTTTCTATCGGGCTTATGGCAGTGAACGGCAATCGCTGGTCTCTTTCGAACCAACGGTCTATGAGGACATGGAAACATACTGGCTAAAAGGGCTGGCATACGAACACACCTACGTCTGGAACAAGATTTACAGGAAAAGCCTCTTTGATCATGTGCGTTTCCCGAAGGGGAAAGTGTTTGAGGACATGCACACCCTGCCACTGCTGTTGCAGCAGGCACGTTGCATTGCCACCACCGACAAGGGGGTGTATTTCTACCACTGGAACAACAAGGGCATCACTGCCACTGCCGACGGATTGGCATTGGAAAGTCTGCTGAAAGCGCATCTGCAGGTCGGATGGATGGACGACCGTTGCTACATGCGTGTGCTGAACATCCAGATTGCTGTGTATGAACGGTTGAGAAAAGAGATTCTCCTGCCCTATCGCCCCGTTCACATCGGAACAAAGGGTTTAAGACCTGCTGAAAGGGTGAAAGCTGTGCTGCTCAGGGTGTTGGGTGTGAAGGGTGTATGTGAATTGTTCTACACATTACATAAGATAGCCCTTGTATAGGCATTGAACAGAATGTGTTTCCACTCACTGTGCCAACGGAGTGGGAAATAGCCAAGTTCACGCATGGCACCCACAATCTCCTTTTGAAATGGTCGGGTATGCCTCTGGCGAAGCAGCAAGCGCAACATGTCCACTGCCAGATAGTCGAGTTTATACTGCATGCAAGCTCCCCATTCGGAGTCTGATTGTGCCATACCATCCAGCCGACCAAGCACCTTCACGAGGTCACGAAGTTTCTGTTGCTGCTTGTGTACATCGGTCGTTGTGGTGATGCTCTCGGCATGCAGCAGACGCTCGTACCAATCCACATTCAGTGCCATGAATGAGGATGCCTGCACGAATGCCCTCACCGTGAAGTCTTCATCCTCATGATAGATGCCCTCGGTGAAGTGCACATTTTCCTGTTCGAGAAATGCCCTTCTGAAGAAATAAGCCACCGCACACGGCATGAGATTGCGACCTTGCATGAAGGTGCGGGCGGGTACATAAAGGTGATTATAGGGAGGCACATAGCGTCGGTAGGGCATCCGTTTGCCTGCACCATCCACCTGCAAGATATTCACGCCCACAATGTCTATATCCTGACCGCCAAGCACATCAACTGGTGGTTGCGCCGCATAAATATGGTCATCGGCATCGACGAAACACACATATTTCCCCTTGGCACATCGCAAACCAGCATTGCGGGCTGCGCTCAATCCTCGGTTTTCCTGAGAAAGCACCACCACCTCGGCATGAGTCTTCTGGTAGTTTGCCAGCAACTCAGCCGTTCCATCCGTGGAGCCATCATCCACGACGATGACTTCATATCCATGTCCCCGCATAGTCAAACGACCAATGCTGTCGAGACATTCGCGAAGGTAAGGCTCGGCATTGTAAGCGGGTATGATGAAAGACAGGAGGATGCTCATGTAAGGTGCTGATATATGTCGCGACAAAGGTAGGGAAAATTCATGAGGAATTAGGAATTAGGAATGAGGAATTGTCACTTTTTCAGTAAAAAAACACGTTGAACAGCAAATAATTCCTAATTCCTAATTCCTAATTCCTAATTCCTCTTTATCTTTGCATAACAAAAACAAATGTATGCTCTCCATCCTCATTCCGACACGCGACTACACCTGCTATCAGCTGGTGGCTGACCTGCACGCTCAGGCGGAGGAGTTGTGCATTCCCTACGAGATTCTGGTGGCAGAGGATGGAAGCCGTTCGCAGGTGAGCATCATCGCCAATCATAAGATGACGGAACTGAGCCATTGCCGCCATATTGTCAACAAGGACAATATGGGTCCTGCCAATATACGGAATCAGTTGGCAAGAGAAGCAAGGTTCAGCTGGATTCTCTTTATCGACTGCGATGCCAAGGTGGAGAAGGCGGATTTCCTTGCCACTTATTATCAGCAAATGGGGAAGGCAGATGTTGTGGCGGGAGGATTGTTGCACCAGCAGGAAAACCACGACCCCCACCGTTCCTTACGCTTCAAATATGAGAAAGAGGCTGACCTCCATCGCAGTGCGGCAGAACGGAATCTGAACCCTTATGACAAGTTCACCCCCTTCAACGTCATGATGCGCCGTTCCACGTTCCTTTGCATTCTTTTTGATAAAGACTGTCGCGAATATGGTTATGAAGATGCCCTCTTCGGTGTGGAACTGAAGAAGCGTGGCATCAGCATCCTGCATATTGACAACCCACTCATTCACATGGGTTTGGACACCAACGAGCGGTTCATTGAAAAAACCGAGCAAGCGCTGCGCACACTGAAAATGTTAGGTGAAAGGATGGAAAAGCACAGCCATGTAGGGAGAACTTACCTGAAGTTTCAGCGGTTTCGTGCCACATGGCTGCTTCAATGCACCTACAAAGCCTTTGGCTCCGCGATTCGCCGCAATCTTCTCTCCCCTCACCCTTCTCTCTTCCTCTTCTCCTTTTATAAACTCTGCTACTACAGCCAGTTGAAATTAGTTGACAGTTGAATTCACTGAAATGAAAGACTACCAGACATTGAAACGGAACCTGAAAAAGGATTTGAGCACACTGAGAAAGTGCAAAGTGGCGTTGTTGGGTGACAGCGCCACACAGATGTTGGCGACTGCCATCAAAGGGGAAGGAGTGGAGCGAGGTGTCTGCATTGATTTATGGGAGGCTGAGTACAATCAAGTGGAGCGACAAGTGATGGACAGAACGAGTTTGCTCTACACCCAAGATTTGCAATACACGATTGTGTTTCAGTCCACACACAAGGGAATGGAACAACATGCCTTGCTGAAAGAGGAAGAAAAGGCGAAATGGGCAGAAGAACGTCTGTCATTCGTCAGAAACTTGTGTGAAAACAGCAAGACACACATTATCTATTATAACTATCCCGAAATAGAGGACACGGTGTTCGGGTCTTATGCCAACAAGGTGGAAACATCTTTCACCTACCAAGTCAGGAAACTCAACTACCAGTTGATGCAACTTTCGCAAGAGTGCAAGAATCTGTTTATCTGCGACTTAGCTGGGATACAAAACAAGATGGGGCGCGACCAGTTGTTCGACTCTGCCGTATACATCAACACCGAATTGCTACTCAGTCTGGATGCCTTGCCCATTGTGGCAAGTCGAACGCTCGACATCATCTGCGCCATTGAGGGGAAAGGAAAGAAATGCCTGATACTAGACCTCGACAACACCTTGTGGGGTGGCATTGTAGGTGATGATGGTTGGGAAGGAATACAGATTGGGCACGGATTGGGCATCGGAAAAGCGTTCACTGAATTTCAGGAATGGGTGAAAAAACTGAAAGAGCGGGGCATCATCATTGCTATATGTTCAAAAAACGATGAAGAAAAGGCAAAAGAACCATTCTTGAAAAACCCTGAAATGGTCTTGAAGCTGGAAGACATTGCCGTGTTTATTGCTAACTGGAAAAATAAGGCTGAAAACATTCAAGAGATTCAGCACATACTGAACATCGGATTCGATTCGATGGTGTTTCTTGACGACAACCCCTTCGAAAGAAACATGGTAAGAGAGCATCTGCCCGAGGTGACGGTGCCCGAACTGCCTGACGACCCGGGTCTTTATCTCGAATACCTCTATTCGCTCAACCTGTTTGAGACTGCCTCTTACAGCACAGCTGACCAAGACCGCACAAGGCAGTATCAGGCACAAGCACAAAGAGCCACTGCTTCCCAAACCTTCACCGATGAAAAGGCTTTTCTGAAAAGCCTCAACATGACGAGTGTGGTGAGAGGGTTCGACAAGTTCAACACACCCCGCGTGGCACAACTTTCGCAACGAAGCAACCAATTCAATTTGAGAACCATACGCTACACGGAAGCCAAAATCACGGAGATAGCCCAGAGCGATGCCTACATGCCTTTCAGCTTCACGTTGGATGACAAGTTCGGTGACAATGGCCTCATCGGGGTCATCATCCTACAGAAGCAAGGAAAAGACACACTCTTTGTGGACACATGGTTCATGTCGTGCCGTGTACTGAACAGAGGGATGGAAGACTTTATGCTGAACACCATCGTGGATGCCGCGAAACGAGCAGGCTACAAACATCTCATCGGGGAATATCTTCCCACCCCGAAGAATCAAATGGTGGCAAAACACTATGACAGATTAGGGTTCACCCCCATCAAGCGGGAAACGGTCCAACAATACATACTGGACGTCGCTGGTTATCAGCCACGTGAATGCTATATTCATTCAACTGTCTGAAGTTACGACGTCAAACTTAATTATATTCATATAAAAAGACATGGAAAAAACTGACATACTGAAACAAGTACAAGACATCTTTCGAGACATTCTGGACGACAAAAACATCATTTTGTCCGATGCAAGCACGGCTGAAGACATTGAGGATTGGGATTCGTTGACCCACATTCAACTGATTAAGGCCATCGAAAAGAACTTCTCCATCCGCTTCACCAGCCGCGAGATTCTGTCATGGAACAATGTCGGTGAAATGCTTGACTGCATCAAGAGTAAGCTCTAATCAATATGGAGATCAATTCTACAGGATTCCTCTTGTTCTTCATCGTCGTTTTCTTGGTCTATTATATTCCTTTGAAAAACAGCGCGAAAGAACAGAATCTCTGGCTGCTGCTGTGCAGTTACATCTCTTTAGCCATCATCGATTGGCGAGTGGTGCCGCTGTTGATAGGTGCCACCAGCCTTTTCTATGGGTTGGGGCTCTGGATTGACCGCTACAACCATAGAGATGAACGGAAAGCTGAATGGCTGACCACAGCAGGTGTCATTGCAGGTGTGGGCATTCTGGTGTATTTCAAGTATCTTGGCTTCCTCGTCGAAGCATCCATGCAGTTCCTGCAGCATCTCGGTTGGCAAGTGTCGCCCCTCACCCTCAACATCATGATGCCTGTTGGCGTCAGTTTCTTCACATTCAAACTCATCAGTTACATCGTTGAGATACATCGTTGCCACATGCCCCCGTGCCGTGATTTTGTAGCGTTTGCCACCTACATTGCCTTCTTTCCCACCTTTTTGTCTGGTCCCATCGACCGTCCCAAACCCTTCCTCAGCCAACTTCAGACAGCACGTTCCTTCACCTACCCTTCCGTAGAGAACCAAGCGGTGGACGGACTCCGTCAGATTCTGTGGGGACTCTTTAAGAAGGTGGTGGTGGCTGATTCATTCCTCCGATTCATCGAGGTGGGGTGGAGCAAGACCGATGAATGCACCCCCATGGCGTTGCTACTCGTCTTCCTCATCCATCCTGTACAACTGTACGCTGACTTTTCCGGTTATACTGACATGGCGATTGGCGTGGGCAAGATGCTGGGCATTCATGTGGCGAAGAACTTCAACTATCCCTTTTTTGCCCAAAACATGGCTGACTATTGGCGCCGTTGGCACATGTCACTCACCTCATGGCTGACCGACTATGTGTTCATGCCACTCAACATCCGATTTCGCGATTGGAACAATGCAGGCATCATCCTTGCATGCATGATCAACATGTTGGTGGTCGGCATCTGGCATGGAGCCAACTGGACCTACGCCTTGTTTGGTCTTTATCATGGCCTCCTGTTCATTCCCCTGATTCTCAACGGCACCTTTGCATCGAAGAAAAAAGTCAAGTTTGAAGGCTACATTCCCCCCTTGGGGTATGTGGGCAAGATGCTTCTGACCTATCTGCTTGTCGCTGGCGGACTGCTGATTTTCCGTGCCGACTCCATCACAAGCCTGTTGCACTTCATCCGCAACCTCGCCTTTGGAGTCTCCCCGCTCTGCGATGTCTCTTTGGATGCGAATCAGTTCCCCTTGGCGACCTTCCTCTTCACCCTGCTCATGTTGACGGCAGAATGGGTGGCGATGCACAAAAAGAAGGAATACGCCCTGCAACTATCCACCGAATGGAAAACGTGGGTGCGTTACACGGCTTATATGGCACTTGTGCTGCTCTATCTACTGAAGGTTGGCGGTGCCCACCAGTTCATCTATGCACAGTTTTAAGACATGAAGCGTTATCTACTGAAATTATCTTTATTCTCACTCCCCTGGCTCATTCTGTTAGTCCTTGCGGAGATATACGTGGAGAGTCTTCCCAACATCTCCCGCGACAAGCACCAATGGATGCTGAAACATGCTTCCACGGTGGAGACGCTGGTCTTGGGACATAGCCACACACTCTACGGCATCCGTCCTGACAGACTGGGCAAGCATGCCTTCTCCTTAGCCCAGCAGTCGCAAACCTACCGATATGACGCCTATTTGTTGACGCACTATCCGCTCACCCGACTGAAAACCATCATCCTTCCCTTCAATTACAGTTCCTTGTGGGAAGACTTTGAGCACCAGCCCAACGAGCAGTTTCAAGCCATGCGCTATCGCATCTACATGGACTGCGACATCCATCCCCGTCTGAGTTGGTATGGGTTCGAAATCATGTCGATGCCTTTGGTAAGAGAAAAACTGAAAAGTCTCTTCACTCCCAGCCAGAACCATTGGGACAGTCTCGGATGGGCGACAGAATACACGAAAGAGGCTCGGGCTGCAGAATGGGACAATGGCAAAGTAAGGGCAGAGAGCAACACCTACACCGACACCACACTGGTCACGCTCAACGAGACCTTCCTCAGAACGATTTTTGAGGAATGCCGAAGTCGTCACATCAGCATCATCCTGCTGAACACCCCCGTTTCCCCGACGTTCAGAAGATGGGAGTCGAAAAGGCAGAAAGACATCAACCGGCAGGTGTTGGAACGGCTACTGGATGCCTATCCCGAGGTGGACTATCTTGACCTCGAGGCTGACGTCCGATTTGGCGATGCCGATTTCTACGATGGTGACCATCTGAACACAGAGGGTGCCAACAAACTCACGGACATCGTGAGGCAATTTCTATCTCATCTCCAGAAAGAACGGTGATGATAATCTCTTCGGACAGTGGGAGTTCGCACATAACATCAGCAAAAAGGTTGGATTCGTAGCGGATATGCAACCGGTAGCATCCAAGGCGAGGCAGATAGAGGCGACTCTTATGGAAACTTCTTGTACTCACTTCATCCTTCTCCATGGTAATCCCTTGCCGTTGCAGATAGAAGGTTTTTGAGGGGTCATCCACGCTTTCCAACACCAGATAGAGACGTCCAACCATTTCGGCATTGTGATTCTTGAGCGTCAAACTGTATCCTGGATTCGTGTTATGTATCATGAAGTCAGGGAAATCATAATCCTCCAACGTCAGATACGCATAAGAGGCGGTGTCGCTACTAAGCGTCACTTCCTTCCCTTGCACATGAGCAAGCAAGTAGTTAGGAGTGCCTGTCGAGGTGCGAGCTTCACGCCATTCCTTTCCTCCTTCAAGGGCATTGTCACGATACATCGGCACCATCGTATAGACCCCGTCTTTCACTTTAGTTGGGATGGAAAGATGTAACGTATCAGTGTAGGTCGTGTCTTCGACTTCTTCCAATTCAAATTGCCGTTGATAAGTATAAAGTGGACATACCACTTCATCTCCATATTTCAGCATGATGGCAACAGAATCGTCCAGCAGATTCCACCCCACATTGGAGAGGTCATGCACTGTGACATCCACCTTGTTTCGAGGATAGACAGGAAGAACTTCCTCCTTTTCCCTCACTGCACTAATATACTGAAAGGCAAAGTTGTGCCGTTCAACACCCATAGCTTCGACATGATTAGAAGGCATTAAGCCTATGGTAAACATTTGAAGGTAGTTCATCCCATTTTCAGGGCTATCCTTATAGTACCACGTGGGTTGGTCTGCAACCATATAAGGAAGATAAGTCCACCCGTCCCCATCGTTGTCCGGATTACCCAAATGCACATGAAACCAGTCGTTTTCGTCATATCCGTCTATGACAAAGGCATGACCTCCGTTATTAGTGTATCCTGAAACCAACACAGGGCGACCTGCCGCCAACTCCTTCTTCAACATCAGAGTGATTTCTTCCAACGAGTAGAAATCTCGGAAGAGCATCTGTGTGCCTTTATCATAACCAAAATGATTCACCATCGCCATAGGCTGATAGATGGAACGTGCCCCGCTCGATTCTGCCCCGTAAGTCATGTTGACAGCGATGCCACAATCACTGCTGAGCAGCGCGATGGCATCCCCCTGAGCCGGTGTGTATTCCCCCTCCCTGTAAACATCCATCATGTTCTGCCAGTCATAGGTGTGTTCTGCAAAATTTGACGAAAGGCTTTGTCCACACCCCTTCACATCCACATATTCATGAGAGCCAGTTCCCATCCTTGGCCACTCCCAATAGCGCATCACCTGTGTCATGGCTGTCGCCACACAACCCACCACACATCGGTTCCCCTGAGCGTCCAGCGGACACATATTATTAAATGGAGCGTATTGCGACCATACATCCGTGAGCAGTGGCTCCACACGCTGCGGCAGTGCCTGCTCCTCCACATAGTAACGGCTGAAACTACGTATCAGACGCTGAGCAGACACGGTTTGTACAATAAGCAGCAATAATAATATGTCGAAAAGACGTTTCAGCATCTTGAGAGTTGACAATTGATAGTTTAGGGTTTAGAGTTTTAGACAGTTGACAATTGACAGTTGAGGGTTGAGGGTTTAGAGTTTAGAGATTCAATTCCTCATTCCTAATTCCTCATTCCTAATTGTACATCGTTCATCGTACATAAAATTATTCTTGAACATAAATTCGTTGAACTCTGTTGCTGATGCCTGTCAGCACCTCATATGGAATGGTGCCGAGGGCATCGCTGAGCACGGTGACGGGCAGGTGGTCACCAAAGATTTCCACTTGGTCACCCTCCTTGCAGTCAATGTCAGTCACGTCAAGCATGCAGACGTCCATACAGATGTTGCCCACATAGTCGGCTTTCTGACCATTCACCAGACAATAGCAGCCACGGTTGCCGAGATGGCGGTTGAGACCGTCGGCATAACCTATCGGTATGGCTGCAATGCGGCTGTCACGTTCCAGAACGGTGCGGCGCGAATAACCGATGCTGTCACCCTTAGGCACATCACGAATCTGAAGAATGGTGGTCTTCAGCGTCGCCACATTATTCAATATATGGTTGTTGCGGGCATTGATACCGTAAAGTCCCAATCCCAGACGCACCATGTCCAAATGATATTCGGGGAAATGCTCAATACCTGCGGAATTGCAGATATGACGGATAATCTTATGGGAATAAGCAGCCTGCAACTGACGGCTGGCTTGGTCGAAGAGGTCAAACTGACGATGAGAGAAAGCATCGAACTCATCACCGTCGCTTCCCACGAAGTGGCTGAACACCGAACATGGCACCAATGCCGACTGCCTGCTCAACCGTTCAATCAAGCGGGGCATGTCCTTTTCGGGATTGAAGCCCAATCGGTGCATGCCCGTGTCGAGCTTGATGTGGATGGGGAAGTTGGTGATACCCTCCTTTTCGGCAGCATAGATGAGTTGCTCCAGCAGGTCGAAACTGAACACCTCAGGTTCAAGGCTATAATCGAACAGCATCTTGAACGAGGTGGTTTCTGGGTTCATAATCATGATGTTGGCTGTAATGCCTGCCTCACGCAAATCCGCCCCCTCGTCAGCCACTGCCACAGCAAGATAATCCACCCCGTTGTCCTGCAACGTCTTGCTCGTTTCCAACGAACCCACACCATAACCACTTGCTTTCACCATGCACACCATCTTCGTCTCAGGTTTCATGAAACGGCGATAATAGCGCACATTGTTGACGAGGGCATTGAGATTCACCTCTAAGATGGTCTGGTGCACTTTCAGCGTCAGAAGGTCGCTCACCTTATCGAAACGGAACTGACGGGCACCCTTGATGAGCACAAACTCATTGCGCAGCTGTTCAAACACCTCACTGCGGATGAGCGCATCAGTGGTGTGGAACATATAGTGCTCCATTGGGAAATACCCCTCACAAGCCATCAGTTCCTCGCCCACCCCAATCACTTTCTCAATACCGCGAGAGGCAGCCATCTGTGCCACACGCGAATAAAGGCTTCGGGGTGATTCTCCACTCTGAAGAATATCGCTGAGAATCAAGGTGCGATGCTGTTTCTTCGTTTCCGGACGGCGGCTCATGAAATCGAGGGCAATGTCCAACGACTGCACGTCAGAGTTATAGGAATCGTTGATGAGCGTACATCCATTCTTTCCGTCCTTCACTTCCAGACGCATCGCCACAGGTTCCAAACGGCTCATACGCTCACATAAGACAGAGAGCCTCTCTGCCCTACGGGCATCTCCCCCGTGAAAGGGGATACCATCCGGATGGTTCATCCCCCCTTGGGGGGACAAGAGGGGGGCTTTCTCTACC
This sequence comes from Bacteroidaceae bacterium, assembly GCA_024688885.1. Classification (GTDB taxonomy): domain Bacteria; phylum Bacteroidota; class Bacteroidia; order Bacteroidales; family Bacteroidaceae; genus Minthosoma. The sequence goes on from JAILDV010000050.1 coordinate 105,859, forward strand.
GCCAGCACAGTAGAAAAACACGTGATAGAGTTTTCGATGGAGGCATCATCAATGAAAGGAATAGTGTATTGCCCCACTTGTCCTTGATATTCAAAATGGATGGTTGCACGATGATTGTCTTTTTCCACCTGACGCACCTGCAACCTCACACGTTTCACCTCCTCAGGCAAGGTTTCAGCACACTGCAAGATGGAGGCATCCCCCGAGTTGAGAACCAATGTCTTGCATCCCTTGAAAAGCTGCATCTTCTCAGCACACTTGATGCCATAACTCATAAAATTCTCCTGATGCGCTGCTCCCAAGTTGGTCATGACACCAATGGTGGGTTTCACGATGCGTTCCAGTTTTGCCATCTCTCCAGGTTGTGAGATACCTGCCTCAATGATGGCGAGGTCATGATGAGGATTGATGAGCCATACACTCAAGGGCACTCCCACCTGACTGTTATAACTACGTGGTGAACGGCACACATTGAAATCGGGCGAAAGCAGCTGATACAGCCACTCCTTCACCGTTGTCTTACCATTCGAGCCCGTGATGCCGATCACTGGAATGTTCAACTTGCTGCGATGATAAGCCGCCAAGTTCTGCAAAGCCTGCAAAGGAGACTTCACCACAAGGAAATTGCAAAATCCCTTCCCTTCCTCCCCCCAAGGGGAAGTGTTGCCATCCGGATGGTTCATCCCCCCTTGGGGGGACAAGAGGGGGGCCTCCTCCACCACAAAGTTGCGCACACCTCGACGGTACAACTCATCTATATACTTATGTCCATCGTTCTTCTCTGTCCGCAAAGCAAAGAAGAGCGTCTCCTCTGGAAAGCAAAGGCTTCGGCTGTCAATCAACAGCCAATTGATTTTTGCCTCTATTGTTCCTTTTCTCTCTGCGCCAATCACTTGCGCAATTTCATCAATCGTGTACATCTTTTCTGAAAACTTAAATCTTCACTCTCAATTATCAATGATAGTTCGATGCTGACCCTTTCGCCACTCTTTCGTTGCCTTCGCCACCACATCTTTGGTTTTATTGTCAAAGTAAGTGTCTTGGAACCGTTGCCAGATATACTCTACAGCCTGCGTTGAAGGATGAATCATATCATCGGCATAGAAGCGATAGTCACGCAGTTCATCCATCATGATTTCGTAAGAAGGGAAATAGCTGCATTTACTATTGGGCAACTGACCATTGACTATTTCATCCACAGCTTGAAGCAGAATCCCCTTTGAAATCTGGTTCACATGATAGCCGTCGCGCTTATGGCGGATAGGGCTGACCGTAAAGATGACCTTCAAATTCGGGTTCACACTTTCCAGCAATTGCAGGAGCATCTGCCATTGGTCAACGATGTCGTAGGCGTTCAGGCGTTCGCGCACAAAAAGGTTGTCCGGCTGTTTATGGCAGTTGGCAACCAGCATGCCCGTCTCCTTCAACCGATAAATGATGGCTGTTCCCAACGTGACAATCAGCACATCGGCACCACGCAAAAAATTCGCCACCTCATGTGTGGTACGGTTGATTCGTGCCACCAGTTCCGCAAGGTCAGCGGAAGAGAAACTGCTGTGATGCATCCACGAGTGCCAGAGACTTGCTTCCGTATCCTCAAAAACGATGTCGTCGAGGTCGACCAACCGATGTCGACGACGTCGGTCAACCGATGTCGACGACGTCGGCAAAGAGGCTTCGACAGCGGGGGATTCATAGGAACGAGGTAAAGCCACTTCTTTTTCGCTCAGTGCCCTTAAAAGGCTGGCGGCGATGCTGGCTGGATTGTAGAGGGTGCCAAAAGGATTGACCATTGCGTCAAAGCCTCCTCGCACCATCTTCTCCCCGATTTCATCGGCAAAGCACGACCCGACCAGCAGCACTTTCGCGCCGGCGTTCATTTTCCATTCGGATTCAGGAATGTCTATGCGGGTCAGCAAATCCACGTTCTGTTCCTTTCTTAGTCACCAAAGAAGGAGAATTCCTCTTTCGTGCCATCAGCTTTCGTGAAAGCACCTTGGTAAGATTCGCCTCCATGCACGAGTTCACCCTCTGCATCATAGTCGCATGAGCAGAAATAATTGCCCTCATAACGTCCTACAAACGCTTTGGTTGACGGGTCGTAGGCATCGACCACCAGAGGTCCGCCAAACTCTTCGCAGTAACCACCATCTTCAGTCTTTTCCTTGGTCGAATCGGTCTGTTCATAACTCACGAGACGGAGAACGTAAATGGTTTCATCTTCCCCTATACCGCTATGAACGAATCGGCTTTCATCACCTTCGAGAATAAACATCTTGTAAGAGCCATCCTCCATGAAACCAGCTGGCAGCCAAGTGGAGAGTTTTCCTTTGGGGGCAGGCGCATTATCCAACGTGCTGGGTAATTCAGAGGAAACGGGGACGGAAACGGAATCAGCATTCACGGCAACCGAATCGCTGTCATTTAGGGCTTCTGTTTGGATCTTTGCTATCTCCTTGCAAGAAGTGGTACCGCCGAGAATCAAGGTGACAGAAGTTGCTGCAAGCAACATCAAAAAACTCTTCTTCATATTCATATTTAATATTTTAGGTGTTCAATGGCTACAAAGGTACGTTTTTTTTGTCATTCACTCTTCACTTTTCGTTCAAAAGTCGTAACTTTGCAGCCGCAAAGTGTGTGAACACACTGTCTTTTTGATTTCAATAAACTAAAAACATACGAACATTATGGCTAAGAAAGCACTTTTGATGATTCTCGACGGTTGGGGAATCGGTGACAAAGGTAAGGGTGACGTGATTTACCAGACACCCACCCCTTACATGGACTATCTGAACGCAAACTATCCTCACTCTGAGTTGCAGGCATCAGGCGAGAACGTGGGTCTCCCCGATGGACAGATGGGTAATTCAGAGGTGGGACACCTCAATATCGGTGCTGGACGCATCGTCTATCAGGATTTGGTGAAGATTAACCGCGCCTGTGCGGACAACTCCATCTTGGAGAACCCCGAAATCAAGTCAGCTTACAGCTATGCTAAGGAGAACGGCAAGAGCGTTCACCTGATGGGCTTGACGTCAACAGGCGGTGTTCACTCTGCATTCAATCATATCCTGAAACTCATTGACATCGCCAAGGTGTATGGCATTGAGAACTGCTATGTACACTGTTTCATGGACGGTCGTGACACCGACCCGAAGTCGGGTAAGGGTTTCATTGCAGACCTGCAGAAGCACATTGACGAGGTGGGCGTGGGTGCCATCGCCTCCATCATCGGTCGTTTTTATGCAATGGACCGCGACAAGCGTTGGGACCGCATCAAGGTGGCTTACGACCAGCTCGTACACGGCAAAGGACGTGAAGTGGCTGACATGGTGGAAGGTGTGCAGTCTTGCTACGACACTCACACCGAGGAGCACAAGAACACCGACGAGTTCATGGAGCCGCTCATCAACTGCAACGTGGATGGTCGCATCAAGGAAGGTGACGTGGTCATCTTCTTCAACTACCGCAACGACCGCGCGAAGGAGTTGACTATCGTGCTGACTCAGAAGGACATGGAAGAACAGGGCATGAAGACCATCCCTGGTTTGCAATATTACTGCATGACTCCTTATGATGCATCTTTCACAGGCGTTCACATCCTCTTCCCCAAGGAGAACGTGGAGAACACCCTCGGCGAATATATCGCATCAAAGGGTCTCAAGCAGTTGCATACAGCTGAAACAGAGAAATATGCACACGTGACCTTCTTCTTCAATGGTGGCCGCGAAGAACCTTTTGAGGGTGAAGACCGCATCTTGGTGAACTCTCCCAAAGTGCCCACTTATGACATGAAGCCGGAGATGTCTGCCTACGAGGTGAAGGACAAACTGGTGGAAGCCATCAAGACCAACAAATACGACTGGATTGTGGTGAACTTCGCTAATGGTGATATGGTGGGTCACACTGGTGTATATACTGCCATCGAGGCTGCTGTGAAGGCGATTGACCAGTGCGTGAACGAGGTGGTGGAAACTGCCAAGAGCATGGATTATGAAACCATCATAATTGCCGACCACGGAAACGCTGACAACGCCCTCAATTCAGACGGCACTCCTAACACTGCACACTCGCTCAATGCCGTTCCATTTATCTATGTGACGGAGAACAAGAATGCAAAGGTTCAGAATGGTGTCTTGGCAGACGTGGCTCCTTCCATCCTCCACATCATGGGTTTGGAACAACCCAAGGAAATGACAGGCAAGTGCCTCATTAACGACTAAAATCATGCACAAACTATCCCTTTTCTTGATACTTGCCCTTTGTGCCATCGGTGCAAGGGCGCAGTTCTATGGCAAAGTGGTCGATGCCAGCAATGGCGAACCCATCCCCTTTGCCACCGCCAAGTATATCGGCACATCGGAAGGACGCGCGTCCGACATTGACGGTAACTTCGTCCTGCCGATCCTCAGCAATTACAACAAGTTTGAAGTGTCGTTCTTGGGCTATAAGCCTGTGACAGTGACGGTGAACCGTGCACAATCGGAGATTCACAGCACTATCAAACTCTACCCGGAGGATTTCCTGCTGAACGAGGTGGTGGTGAAGAAGTCGAAGATTAAGTACAGCCGCAAGAACAACCCCGCAGTGGACCTCATGCGCAAGGTGATTGCCAACAAAAAACTGAGTGACATCAAGGAAAAGGATTTCTACCATTTTGACAAATACGAGAAGAAAACCTTCTCCTACAACGACGTGGAGAAGAGTTCCATCGCTGAAGTCTGCCCTGAGACAGGTAAACTGATCATCCCCATCATGGTGAATGAGACCTCTTCGGAGGAGAATTACCGCAAGGACCCTAAGGCTGTGAAGACCACCATCAACGCCAAGCGCAGCGACGGTTTCCAGTCGATGCTGTCATCAGGCGACATGCTCACCACTTACGTGAAGGACATCTTCACCGACGTGGACATCTACAAGGACAATGTGCGTCTGCTCCAGCATCCGTTCATCAGTCCTATCTCCACCAACGAGGCAATCGGCTTCTACCATTATTATATACAAGACACCATCATGTTGGACGATGAGCGTTGCATCGATGTGGCTTTCTTGCCGAACAACACGCAGGACTTCGGTTTCTCAGGACATCTCTTCATCACGGATGACAACCTGAATCAGGTGAAGCGTGCCGTGCTGAACATCCCCAACAACTCAGGTGTGAACTTCGTCGAGAACCTGCTGGTCATCCAGGATTTCATGACTTTGCCTACAGGTGAGCGTGTCATCAAGGTCGATAACATGGTGGTGGAGTTGAGCGGTCTCTATGGCGCCATCAAGTTCCAGTGCCAACGCTACTCCACTTACAGCAACTACAACTTTGACCCCATCACGGACAAGAAGGCTTTCAAGTCGCCTCAAATAGACCGTGTAATGGCTGATGCCGAACTGAAAGACTCCACTTACTGGGCTTCCATCCGCCCTATCCCATTGACCAACACCGAAAGCAACCTTGGCAAGTCGGTGGATAAGATAAACGAAGACCTTGGCGGTTTCTGGAAATTCCTTCTCACAGCTGTGGTCGAGAACTCTATCGAGTTGACTCCAAAGCCCAACAAAATTGACTTCATCCCGCTCAATGCCATCGTGTCGCACAACGATGTGGATGGCTGGCGCTATCAGGCAAGCCTGCAAACCACTGGTAACCTGTCTCCCCACTTCTTCGTGAGGGGTTATGGTGCCTACGGAACAAAGGACAAGAAGTGGAAATACAAGGGTGAACTGGAATATTCTTTCAACAAGAAGAAGTACATGGCACATGAGTTCCCCCGCCGCAGCATTATTGCCACCTATATGTACGACGACATGTCGCCGGTGGACAAGTTCTCGGGTACGTCAAAGGACAACGTGTACAGTTCGTTCAAGACCAGCAAGGTCGATCAGATGATGTATGTGAACGACATGAAACTGAAGTTCAACTACGAAACCAACAACTACATCACTTGGACAGCGACCCTCGACCACTCGAAGCTGACGCCAACTGGCAAACTCGTCTATCTGCGTAACTGTGATTACAACAACGGCATTGAGACCATCGTGCCTCACATCAAGACTTCCGACATCAAACTCGGTTTCCGCTATGCTCCACGCGAGACATTTATCAACAGTAAGCAGCAGCGTCTCCACATCAATAAGGACGCTCCTATCTTCACGCTGGAACACACTATCGGTATGGATGGCTTCTTGGGTGGACAATACAACTACAATGTCACCGAAGCCACCATCTTCAAGAAATTCTGGTTGCCTGGTGCATGTGGTTCCATCGAGGCATATCTGAAAGGTGGTCACCAATGGAACAAAGTTCCTTTCCCGATGCTCTTCACCCCTCAATCCAACCTCTCCTACTTCGTTCAGTTTGACAGTTGGTCGTTCAACATGCTTCGTAACATGGAGTTCCTTAACGACAGCTATGCCTCACTGTTCATCAACTGGAGCTTTGATGGAAAGATTCTCAACCGCATCCCGCTGTTGAAGAAGATGAAACTGCGTGAATACATCGGTTTCAAGATGCTCTACGGGCACCTCTCTGACAGGAATAACCCCTTCGTGAAGACGGATGACAACGAACTCTTTGTCTTCCCAACGCGAGACAGACACCAGACAACATTCGTCATGGATGATACACCTTACATGGAACTCTCTGTCGGCATCAGCAACATCTTTAAGGTGCTTACCGTACAGTATGTACGTCGCCTTAACTACAACAATATGCCAGACATCTATGGAGGTGACAAACTGAAAAAGAACGGAATCCGCTTTGCGGTGGACTTCAAGTTCTAATTTGCAACATAAATAGATATTTCAGGAAACAAAAGCGGGAAGGTATCATTCACCTTCCCGCTTTTCTAAAATATTTGTATCAAAATCTAAAATTTGTGTTACATCAGTTATACATTTTTAACAAGAATATACCGAACTTTGCCCCGAATACTTACCGTCTGATTTTCCCTTATATTATATGGGTGACAGACAACCACAAACCCAAACAAGAAAGTTTTACCAAAACTATTAATAATTTATCAACTTTTTTACTAATTAAAACTATTTGTTATGAGAAAAATCTACACTTTGCTTCTGGCATTGGTAGCTTCAATGACTGCCTTTGCACAGAATCCTGACCCATCAAAATGGGAAAAGGGACAAAATGTGATTGCTGATCTCGGCATGAAGGATGTAGATCCAACACAGCCTTGGACAACAAAGAGCAATGGCGGATCTGCAGGCAAAGAAGGCAACTATGGCGAATACTGGAAGGGTGTTGGTCAGAAGTTCTTCTTCGATTACATTGACCAAAACGATGCCATGTATGGTGACCACGAAAAGGGTAGCACCTGTATGGGTTACTATGGTGACGGTCACGTGACGGATGACAATCCAGATGTGTATCAGATAGTGAAGCTTCCTGCTGGTTACTACACCATTAGAGTACAAGCTTGCTATCGTGATGCCAGCGGTCAGCAGACTACTGACTGTTTCAATGCTTGGAAGAAAGGTCAGAGCAAGAAGAATGCTTGGGCGTATGCAGAGGAGTATGCTGACGAGGCAAGTGCCATTGCTGGTGATGAGCCTGTAAGCACATTCAAGACAGCGATTCGCCACATCTTCGACGTCAAGTGCCCTGAAAGCCTGTGCTCTTGGACTCCTAACGGTGACGACTGGAGAAACGACGGTAGTTTCGTGGTGATTGAACAAGAGACGAACGCCAGAGGTAAGTTGGTGGACGTGGAGAAGACTTACTACTATCCAAGAAGTATCATTGGTGCAAGCTATTTCTTCCAGAAGGATTACTATTGGAACGAGTTCAAGATTTTGCTGGAGAACGATGCGTATGTACGTATTGGCTACCGCAAGACTGACTACGTGACAGAGGACTGGCTGGCTCTGAGTGAGTGGCAGATTATCTACAATGATGGTTACACTACTGAAGCTCAGGTGGATTTTGCTTCTACAGAGTTTGATAATGAAAGCGCCGAGCTGGAGCAGTGGAAGGAACAATTCACAAATGCTGAGTTCGATGGTTTCGACAAGTCATTCACATCTGTGATTTCTGACAAGATTGACGACGACATCCAGATTGCCGCTATGACATACGAATCGGTGACAGGTCAGGATCTGTTGAACTTCATCGCTGACCTCAAGCAGAAGAACCTTGACTATGAAGAGCTGTACCAGTATCTTGGTCACCTCTCTTTCGTGTTGGCAAAGTCTAAGTCTTTGATTGAAAGCACAGACTATCCAGGTAAGGCTGCTTTCCAAACTGCGTTCAATAATATTCTGAATAAGATTAACACTTGCTCAACTGCCGACTTTGAGGAGACTACTCCTTACGACTTCTGCATGAAGTACTTCAACGAGCTGGCTGATGCACGTGGTGACTACCTCGAAACGCAGGAGGCTGACGAGAATGGCGCCAAGGACTTCTCTGCTGTGATCAACCACCCATGGTTCGTAAACGACGGCGTTGAGATTGTCAAGGACGAAGAGGGCAATTATTCCATCAACGAGGGAACTTGGCTGAATGCTGTTGGTGGCGGTGACGGTAACTATACTGACAAGCTGAAATATACGCAGGATGATGTTGAAATGAATCGTACGGAGATTGCTTCTGACGTGACTATCGTGCTGAACGATGAGAATGTGAAGAACCAGTGGTTCCAGCGCATCCGTTATGAGGGCAAGACAAATGGTCTCTATATGTACTATGATGACAGAGGTCTTATCGGTGCTGCCGACACTTGGCACGCAGGTCTCTTCACCAGCGGTTCTATGGATGTATGTCAGAACATCGTCGGTCTTCCTTCTGGTTACTACAGCCTGAAGGCGCTCATCCGCGGATGGGGTGACGGTAACGGCAATTTCCACAACATCTTCATGGAGAACACCAATGGTGACGTGATGAAGTCACCTATGGGTACTGCTGGCGATGATTCTGGTTGGCAGGAACTCACAACGGGTATCATCCACGTGAGTGACCGTCAGCTCCTGATTGGTGGTCAGTCTGATTACAATGCTCACTATACTGGTTTCCGTCTCCTCTTCTACGGTGAGGAACCTCCTGTGGAGAACTTGATTAAGCAGGAAATCGCAGAGGTGAAGACTGCTGCTGAATCGCTCACTTTTGAGGGTGACAAGACGAAGGTGGCTGGTCTCGTTGACAAGTGCAAGGCTCCTTACACCATTGAAAACTTCGAGGAGTACAGAGGTTATCTGGATGAAGCACGTAAGTACATCAATGCCGCTACCAAGGAGTATGATAATCTCAAGGCTATTGACACTTATGCAGAAGCTACCAGTGGTGCTGGCAATTACGCTGCTGATGTAAATGCCATCATCGCACCTGCTCAGGAGGCTGTTTTGACTCTGGGTGAGAACGCCGCTGACACTTACAAGGACATTGATGCAGCAAACAAGCTCGCTGAGAAGTATAGAGATTATATTAAGGTGTTTGTTGAGGCAAGCAATCTCGGTGACGCATCTCTCAACACAACGCTCGCTAATCAGAAGAGTGAACTTGCTGCTGCTGTTTCGACAACCAAGACACTCGACAAGTTCATGGAAAGTCTGAATACACCTATGAACATCGACAAGATGAAGAAACTGGGTGCTGCAAGTGCAACGGAGGCTGCTCCTGTTGACCTTACTTCAATGCTCGTGAACCCAAGCTTCGACATGCATCAGGTGGATGGTGAATGGGTTGAGATTCTCAAAGTGGATGGTGAACCTTGGGAAAGAGGTTACGGTGATGGTTGGCAAGGTCTTGGCATCAACACGTATGACCAGACTATGCAACTCTCTCGCGGACACTGCGAACTCTGGAACTCTGGCACAGGTGAATTCTATCAGGAACTCGTAGGTATGCCTGCTGGTAAGTATGAAATTAGCTGCCTGGCTGTTTACCGTGATGTAGACATTTCTGAGGAATCTGTGAATAAGTACGAAACTGAGGGCGAAAGCCACAATGCTGAAATCTATGCCAAGACTCAGACGAGCGAGGCTTCTAACTACATCAAGGCTCAGGCAAGCCTCAAGGGTTCTGCTGACAGCTTCACTGAAGTGGTGAGAGGTTATGAAGTCGACGAAGAGACCAATCAGCCTTATGTAACCAAGGTAACAGTGCTTGGTCCTGAGGAAAACGTTGAAAAGTATGGTCAATTGGTTACTGAAACGGAAGGTTGGACTCACGTTGAAGTGGATGCAGAGGACAGAAGCCCATTTGATAAGATTGTCAATGGCAGTTACTATCCAAACTCTTTGTACGGTATCTACCAGTGGTTTGTGAAGTCTCCTGAGAAGGTGAAGAACACTGTCACCATCGAGGTGAAGAACGGTGAGACACTCAGACTTGGTCTCCGCAAGCCAGAATCTGTTTCAAATGACTGCCTTACTTTCGACAGCTTCACAATCTCATACCTCTCTGGTGATGTATTCTCAGAGGTTGCCACTGGCATCGAGACTGTGAACAACGAGCAGCCAGCAGAGAAGGTGCTTTACAACACAGCTGGTCAGATTGTTGACGACTCTTACAAGGGCATCGTCATCGACAGCGAGGGTAACAAGTACCTCAAGAAGTAATATCTGAAAGAACAATACTGAAAAGCGAGGGTGCGGTCAACCGCACCCTCGCTTTTTATTTATCATTTATCAATTGTCGTTTATCATTTAGCGAAGCGCAAGCGCTCATCTCTTCCTCATCTTCTGCCGACCACCATTCTTTCTTTCCCGCTTTGGCGCCTTGCCTGTATGCTTGGAACCGCGCTTGGGGGAGTTCTGAACAAAAGGTTCGTAAAAGACGGGAGAATTGGTGTAGATGGAAGACTCGTGAGAGACAAGCTCGTAGTCGAGTTGCTTACGGAAGAGGTCGGCATGTGCCACCTTGATGCGGATGGGGTCACCGAGAGAGAAACGGTGGTGCGTCTGACGACCGACGAGACAATAGTTCTTGTCGTCGAAGTCGAAAGCCTCATCTCCCAAGAATCGCACAGCGATGAGTCCTTCACAATGGTTCTCATCAATCTCTGCATACACACCAAACTCATTCACGCCACTGATGTGTGCATCGAATTCCTGTCCGAGTTTGTCACTCATGAACTCCACCTGCTTGTACTTGATGCTGGCACGTTCGGCACTGGCAGCCAACTGCTCCATTTGTGAGGAGTGTTCGCAGAGATTTTCATATTTCTTCTGGCTTGCCGAAGCCCCACCCTGCTCGTAACGTGTGAGCAGACGGTGCACCATCAGGTCGGGATAGCGTCGGATGGGCGAAGTGAAGTGGGTGTAATACTTGAAGCCCAAACCATAGTGCCCTATATTATAAGTTGAATAGACGGCTTTCTGCATAGCACGTAACGATGCCATCTCAATCAGGTTCTGCACACGGTTGCCCTGCACATCCCTGAGCAGTTTGTTCAGGCTGTGTGCCACATCCTCCTTCTTGCCTTGTGTCAGGAGTTGGAAACCGAAACGTGATGCCATACCAGCAAGGTTATCGAGTTTGTTGATGTCGGGCATATCATGGATACGATAGGGAAGCGTCTTCGGCTTCTTTTCCAATCCGATACTCTCAGCCACCGCCTTGTTGGCAAGCAACATGAATTCCTCCACCAGTTTGTTGGCATCTTTGGCATGTTTGAAATAGACACGGATGGGTTTCCCCTTTTCATCAATTTCAAAGCGGGGCTCTTCACGGTCAAAGTCGATGGAACCCTCCTTGAAACGCTGGTCACGCAAGAGATGAGCCATACGATTGAGCGTGATGAGCAGGTCGGCATACTCACCCTGACGATGGTCGGCAGGAACAGGTGTGACAGGAATCTTGGCAGGGTCAATCGGTGCAAGATTGTCACGGAAAGCATTGAGTTCCGTGTCTGGCAACACCTCCTGTGCAGGAATGGGCTGCGTTGGTTGAATCTTTCCTTCACGAATCAGTTCACATTCCCGCGCCTCACCATTCTGTTCTAGCAGGTACTGAACCTCCTCATAAGTGTAACGTCGGCAACTCTTGATGACCGTATGCTTAATGCGACGGCTCAGCACCTCCGCCTCCTCATTCATCTCGAAGATGACAGAGAAGGTGAGCTTCTCCTCATTAGGTCTGAGCGAACAAAGCATGTTGCAGAGGTGCTCGGGCAACATCGGGATGGTACGGTCAACCAGATAGATGGAAGTGGCACGTTGCTGTGCCTCTTGGTCAATCACCGAACCTTCCAACACATAGTGACTCACATCAGCGATATGCACACCCACTTCCCATAGTCCCTTCTTCAACTGTTTGATGGAAATGGCATCGTCGAAGTCTTTAGCATCACGCGGGTCAATGGTGATGGTGAAGGTATCGCGAAAATCTTCACGTTGGCTCAGTTCTTCAGCCGTAATACCTACATCCAACTGGTTGGCAGCGGCTTCCACTTTCTCTGGATACTTGTAAGGCAAGCCAAACTCTGCAAGGATGGCATGCATCTCAGTGTTGTTGTCGCCCTCATCCCCAAGCACGTCAATCACCTCACCAATCGGGTTGCGAGCCCCCATCGGCCAATCCGTGACTTTCACCACCACTTTCTGTCCATTCTTGGCACCTTTCAACTTCTCCACAGGAATGATGATGTCGCTCTGCAAGATTCCCGTCGGCACCGAAAGGAATGCCACACTATGCTGTACATCCAAAGTACCGACAAAAGGCTTCTCGCGACGTTTCACAATCTCAATTACCTCGCCATGCAACTTGTGGTTGCCATATTTCTTGGCATGAATGCCCACCTTGACACGGTCGCCAGGCAGCGCATGATGCGTGTCTTCATCATAGATGGAGATGCCCATGCCGTCGTCGGTATCAACATAGTTGCGTCCGCCTGATGTACGGTTGAAAGTTCCCTCCACCACATGGGCGGTGCCACGAAAAATCAGGTTTCCATCGCGGTTCTTCACGATGTCTCCTTCCTCATGCATCTCGTTCAGAATATCCACACAAAGCATGCGCAACGGGTGCTTTGTCAACCCCATTTCGCTGAACACATTCTTCAGCGTGAGTGATCTTCCTTGGTTCCGGCTCAGGTAGTCACTCAACATGTCTCTCATTTCACGCTTGTTGATACTGGACTTGACCAGCCTTGATTCTTTCTTTGACATAGGCAACAATGATTTTGTGCACAAAGTTACAACTTTTCCTCCATAAAATAATATTTTTCCGTAAATTTGCAGCCAAATTGATAAAAAGCATGAAGATTCTGATTACTGGAGCAAGCGGTTTCATCGGAAGTTTCCTTTGTGAAGAAGGATTAAAACGGGGCATGGAAACATGGGCTGGCATGCGGGCACATTCCAGTCGCCGATGGCTGACAGACGAGCGGTTGAAGTTCGCCACACTCGACATGACCGATGCCATCAAACTCCGGGAACAACTCACCGCCTACAAGGAAACTGTGAGCAAGTGGGACATCATTATTCATGCGGCTGGTGCAACAAAGTGTTTGAAACGGGAGGACTTTGACCTGCACAATTTTCAATGCACAAAGAACCTGGTGAACACGCTCGACGAATTGGACATGTTGCCCGAACAGTTCCTGTATGTAAGTAGCCTCAGCGTGTTAGGTCCTATCCGTGAAGAACAGAATGCTGATGGCACCTACAACGACATGGTGGCTTCCGACCAGCCAAAACCCAATACGGCATACGGAGAGAGCAAAGTGAAAAGCGAGGCGTTTCTTGCTGAAAAAAGCCTTGCTTCCAAGGGGAAGTTCCACTACACCATTTTCCGTCCCACAGGCGTGTATGGTCCTCGCGAAAAGGACTATTTCATGATGGCGAAATCCATCAAGCAGCACGTCGATTTTGCAGTGGGCTACAAAAAGCAGGTCATCACGTTTGTGTATGTGCGCGACCTCGTGGGAGCCATTTTCGCTGCAATCGGAAAGAACGATGTGGCAGATGGGAAGGCGTATTTTGTCAGCGATGGCTGCAATTACGATAGTCGTGCCTTCAGCGACCTCATTCAGAAGGAGTTGAATGTTAAGAACGTTCTGCACATCAAGGCTCCATTGTGGCTGTTAAAAGTAATTTCTGTGGTGGCTGAAGACTTTTCAAAACTGACGAAGAAACCCAGCACCTTGAATGGCGACAAATACCGCATCATGCGCCAACGCAACTGGCAGTGCGACATCGCCCCATTGAAGAAAGACCTCGGTTTCACCCCTGAATGGCAACTGGAACGAGGAGTGAAAGAATGTATGAACTGGTACAAAGAGAACAAATGGATATAAAGAACAAATACTTCAAGAAAAACTACGAAAAAGGGTTGTGGAGCATGGAAAGCATTACGCTGATTTACATGCTGTTCACCACTATCCTCATTGGCATCTATTGGAAGAATCTTTCCGACCCGACGAGCATGATTGTCACACGTGTCATCATGCTTGCAGCAATAGCAGGCATGTACGGCATCTATCGTTGGTATCCTTGCCGTGCCTTACGCATCTTGCGTGTCTTTCCTCCCCTGCTCGGCTTGATATTCTGGTATCCGGAGACCTACGACTTCTGTTCACAACTTCCCTATCTTGACCACATCTTCGCAGGAATCGACCAGACACTCTTTGGTTGCCAACCAGCCCTTGTGTTCAACACCATTGTGACCAGCACTTTCTGGAGCGAAGCCTTCAACATGGGCTATTATGCCTATTACTATATGATGGGTGCTACCCTCATCTTCTATCTGCTTTGCCGCTATCCAGAGGCTGACAAGGCGGGATTTGTGTTCCTTGCCTCCTTCTTCCTCTTCTACGTAATTTACGAGTTCCTGCCCGTAGCAGGACCCCAATACTACTTCAAGGCGGTGGGTGTGGAAACAGCCGATTCGGGTGTCTTCCCTGCTGTCGGCTATTACTTTCAAACCCACACGGAGATGCTGATGCCCGAAATCAAGGGCATCTTCAGCCAACTCGTCCTGGGCGCACAGGAGGTGGGCGAACGACCCACTGCCGCATTCCCCAGCAGTCATGTGGGCATGAGTACGGTTACGATGCTGTTGGCGTGGAAAGCAAAGAACAAGTGGCTTTTCTGGCTCATGATGCCTTTGTATCTGCTGCTATGTTGCGCAACGGTCTATATACAGGCACATTACCTCATCGACTCCATCTGTGGATTCTTCGCAGCGGTGCTTTTCTTCTGGCTGACCAGTCAGATGTATGACCGCATCCACTCTCGCCGCATGGCAAATAGTAAATTGTAAATTGTCAAATTGTAAATTACCAAAATGACGATCATCTATCCATCCCCCATATTCGGTCCCGTTCATAGTCGCCGTCTCGGCATATCGCTGGGCATCAACCTCTTGCCCGGTGATGGTAAGTGCTGCTCTTTTGACTGCATCTATTGTGAGTGCGGTTTCAATCACGATTTCGTGCCTAAGCAGAAAATGCCCACACGGGAAGAAGTGCGGGAAGCGCTTGAGAATCAACTTATCAAGATGAAAGACGAAGGGACAGCCCCCGATGTGCTGACCTTTGCAGGGAATGGTGAACCAACTCTTCACCCTCACTTCCCTGAAATCATCGAAGACACCCTGACTCTCCGTCACCAATACTTCCCCAATGCCAAGGTGAGCGTCTTGACCAATGGCACCCAAATCCTGCGCCTAGCGGTGTTTGATGCCTTATGCAAGGTGGACAACAACATCTGCAAACTCGACACCATCTCACCTGACTATATTGCGCTCATCGACCGCCCCAACGGCAACTACGATGTGCTGAAAATCATCGAAGGGCTGAAGAGATTCGGCAATCGCTGCGTGATCCAGACAATGTTCATGAAGGGCGAATACGAAGGGAAGTCGGTTGACAACACGAGCGAGGCATTTGTGCAACCCTGGCTTCAAACCATTCAGGCAATACAGCCACGCGAAGTGATGATTTATACCATTGACCGAGAAACTCCTGCCCATCAACTGAAGAAAGCATCGCCAGAAGAACTGGATGCCATCGGCGAACAAGTACGAAAACTGGGCTTAGCTTGCTCCGTCGCCTATTAAGCAACATCCTCCTCGAGGAGGCTTCCATCTCCTCAAAAGGGGTGAGACTCTCACCTATGTCATAGGTCAGACTCTCACCTACCCCATAGGTGAGAGTCTCATCCCTTTTATGATAAAGAAAACAACATTGAAGCATGAAAAACTTAGTATTCCTTACCGGTGCGGGCATGTCGGCTGAGAGCGGCATCAGCACCTTCCGCGACAGCGGTGGCCTCTGGGAACAGTATCCCGTAGAGGCAGTGGCAAGCATCCAAGGCTACGAACGTGACCCGGAACTGGTGCAGAAGTTTTACAACGAGCGCCGCCAGCAACTGAGCAGCGTGATGCCCAACGAAGGTCATAAACTGGTGGCAAGCCTTGAGGACAAGTTCAATGTAACAGTCATCACACAGAATGTTGACAATCTGCACGAACGTGCTGGTTCAAAGAACATTATCCACCTGCACGGAGAACTGATGAAAGCCACTTCCTCACGTGACCCTAACAATCCGAACTGCATCGTCACCTTGCCCGAAGACAACCCCGTTATCAAGATGGGCGACAAGGCGAAAGACGGCAGTCAGCTTCGTCCTTTCATCGTATGGTTTGGCGAAAGCGTACCCATGATTGAACCCGCCATCGAAAAGGTGAGAGAAGCAGATATCCTCGTCATCATCGGCACCTCGCTCAATGTTTATCCCGCTGCCGGATTGCTGAATTATGCCAATGGGCATTGCAAAATATATCTCATCGATCCCAAAGAAGTACCTTACAACCCAAGCCTGGGCATTCATCACATCATGAAGGGAGCCAGCGAGGGGATGAAAGAGTTGTGCAGGCTGTTGGAAGAGGAGAAGTAAAAAGTGAAGAGTGAAAAATCCAAGTTACTTGCCATCCAGATGATTGGATACTTAGATTTTTCACTCTTCACTCTTCACTTTTCACTTTAATACATCCTAATATAGCATAAAATCCGTTAAAATCGGGCGTAACGCTTCGCTAATGCAAAAATTGTTCGTAATTTTGCACCGTTTTGTATATTGGCTTATTGCGAACAATGAAGAATTTAGATAAAAAGCATACGTTCAAGAGCATGACCGTGCTGATGATTATCGTGTTTACACTCGTGTCATGCATGGGAAGCGATAATGTTGAAACCACACCCGAATGTGCCATTACAGCCTTCTCAGTCAGCAGCATCACCAGCGATGTCAAGACCAAGAAGTATGATCAATATGGTCACGCTTCTGACACACTCGTTTCAAGAACGATATACGGCAGTCAGATTTTCTTTAACATCGACCAACTGAACGGCCATATCTACACCGTCGATTCATTGCCTAACTGGGTAGACTTGTCAAAAGTGATAGCAAACGTCAATGCACAGGGAAATGTCTATTACAAGTTGCAGGAGAACGACGAACTCTACTATCCGTTGAATTCAGGTTCGACAATCATCGACTTCAACAAAACTGTGGAGTTGTTGTGTGAATCGACGGACAAACTTTCCAAAAGAATTTACAAGGTGGACATCTATAAGCATGTGGGATATACCGACACGCTGGAATGGGAAGCCACCACTTCCGACCTTACCATCACAGGAGCCAGCAAAGCGTTCCATGTTGACGGCAAAGTCTTTGTTTTTGCCCAGAACGACCATCATCAACCTGTCGTGACCATTGCCGCTGCTGATGATGCCTCCCAATGGAGCACACCGAAAACAATCCCTGTGGACAACAGTTCCATAGTGCTTTTCAACCACAACTTCTATGGTTTGGGCGACGACGGCTACATCTACCGTTCCAATCCCGCACAACAAGCCGCCACATGGACAAAGGCCTCCAATCAATCAGTGGAGCGTCTGTTGGCAGCTGATGCATACTACCTCTATGCTTACGATGGCACATCCATCATCGGCTCATCCGACCTCAGCACGTGGACAGTAGACAAGGCGGGTGACTTGGACATGCTGCCAGAAACATCCATCAACGCCATCACCTATCCTTCCGGCACGAACTCCAATCTGCAGATGGTGGTGATGACCGGAATCTCAAGTCAGAACAGCAAAAACGGGGTGACATGGTGCAAGAGTTCCACATTGGACACGAGCACCAACCTGCCTTGGGCTTACATACAAGTGACTCCTGACAACACCTACGGAATGCCACACCTCGATTACCCCAGCGTGACCTACTATAACGGAGCGCTGTATGCCATCGGAGTGGAGAAGGATGCTTACGCCGAACTGTACCGTTCAGACGACAATGGCATCACGTGGCATCCTCAATCGGAGAAATACCCCACGCCACAAGACCTGAAACCAGTCAATGGTGTAGCCAGCATCGTAGCAGTGGGCAAAGATCTGTGGATTATCCAAGAAAACGGCAAGGTATGGCAAGGCTCTATACAATAATTGCGACCATCCTCCTCGCCGTGAATGTCCATGCGCAAGAATTGGAATATGCATTGGAGCTCGGCGCAATGGGCGGTTCCGGTTTCTATATGGGTGACGCCAACACCAACGGCTTCTACAAGAATGTGACGATGGCTGGCGGATTGATGGGGCGATACAACATCAACCCACGCATGGCGCTCAAATTTGACCTCGGCTTCGGAAGCGTGAAGGGCAATGCCAGCAAGGGCAAGAACAAGTTCCCCGAAAAGACGGGACAGAAATGGGACTTCAACAACTCGTTGGTTGACGTAGGTTGCCAATACGAACTCAACTTCTGGGGCTATGGCACTGGAACAGGATTCAAAGGCAGCAAGCGACTCTCACCATACATCCAAATGGGCTTGGGATTCACCTACGGCAACAAGGAACTGACCATGAACATTCCCGTTGGATTTGGTATCAAATACAAGTTCAAGCCACGCTGGAATGTGGGCATCGACTGGTCCATGCGCTTCTCCATGAGCGACAAACTGGACGGCATCGAGGATCCCTACAAAGTCAAGAGCGGGTTCTTGAAGAATAAGGACAGCTACTCTTGGACGATGGTGTACATCTCCTACGACCTTTGTCCAAAGTACAGAAAATGTAACAACGATTAAGACATCATAATCATGTATAAAGAGCAAATAGATATGACCCGATTGCCACGCCACATTGCCATCATTATGGATGGTAACGGACGATGGGCAAAAGCGCAAGGCAAAGAACGCACCTTTGGTCACCAGGAAGGGGCTGAACGTGTGCATGACATCATGACCGAAGCCGTCAAATTGGGCATTGACTATCTCACTCTCTATACATTCTCCACTGAAAACTGGAATCGCCCTGAAGAAGAGGTGGCAGCTTTGATGGCATTGCTGCTTAAGCACTTGGAAGAGGAGCTCTTCATGAAGAACAACGCCCGCTTCCGCGTGATTGGCGACACTCAACGACTGCCAAAAACCGTACAGGAAGCTTGCGCCTA
Source organism: Bacteroidaceae bacterium (assembly GCA_024688885.1). Classification (GTDB taxonomy): domain Bacteria; phylum Bacteroidota; class Bacteroidia; order Bacteroidales; family Bacteroidaceae; genus Minthosoma. The sequence continues at coordinate 125,269 of JAILDV010000050.1, forward strand.
TCTGGAGCAACGCACCAGCAACAACACTGGCACCTGCATGGTGCTGGCACTCAGCTACTCTTCGAAATGGGAACTCACCCAAGCAGTGAAGCAAATTGCCACGAAAGTGAAGGAAGGAACACTCAACGCGGAGGACATCTGCGAAGAGACTATCAACCAGCACCTTGCCACCAACTTTATGCCCGACCCGGAACTGATGATTCGCACCGGTGGTGAGGAGAGACTGAGCAACTACCTACTGTGGCAGTGTGCCTACTCCGAGTTCTACTTCACGGAAACCTACTGGCCAGACTTCCATGAGGAAGACTTCTGCAAGGCGATTGTAGACTATCAGGGGCGCCAACGCCGTTTCGGCAAGACTGGCGAACAAGTGACTGAGAATAAATAACGATATACATTATATAATATACATGAGGATTTTAAGATTCATCATACTCACATCCGTCTTTCTTCTTTCTTCGTTTGTGACCCTCAAGGCACAAGTGCAGACAGAACCAAACGTCGTGTACGGACAAGAGAAGAAGTACGAGATTGGAGGAATCGCTGTGGAAGGTGTCACAAACTACGACGACTACATACTCATCGGACTTTCAGGACTCACCGTTGGCGAGATGATTTCCGTACCTGGCGATGAAATCACGGCTGCAGTCAAGAGATATTGGAAACAAGGACTCTTCTCTTCTGTGAAAATTGCGGCAGACAGTATCGTGGATGGAAAGGTCTATCTGAAAATTGCCCTTGCCATGCGCCCACGCGTGTCGCAAGTCAACATCAATGGTGTGAAGAAGTCGGAACACGATGACCTGATGGAGAAAATGGGCATTGTGAAAGGCAATCAGCTGACTCCCAACATGGTGGACAAGGCAAAGATCATCGCCAAAAGATACTTTGACGAGAAAGGTTTCAAGAATGCTGAGGTGAACATCATGCAGCACGATGACCTTACACAGCAAGGGCAACTCATTGTTGATGTCAACATTGACAAGAAGGAAAAAGTGAAGGTCAACAAAATCCACATCTCTGGTAATGAGCATCTTGCCACCAAGAAGTTCCATGGTGGATTCTTCTCAGGCGGTCTCTTGAAGAAAACCAACGAGAAAGGCTTTAAGAGCCTCTTCAAAGCCAAGAAATTCGTTAAGGACAAGTTTGATGAGGATAAGGAGCGTGTGATTGAGAAATATAACGAACTTGGTTTCCGCGATGCCTATATCGACGCGGACAGTGTGGTTAATGTGGGTGAGAATCTCGTGGATGTATACCTCCATATTGACGAGGGCGAGAAATACTATGTACGCAACATCAGTTGGGTGGGCAACACGCTCTATAGCACGGAGGCACTCCAAAAGACACTCCAGATGAAGCGCGGCGACGTGTACAACACGAAACATATCCGCAAGCGTCTGTTGGAAGACGAGCAATCAGTGACCAACAGCTACTTCAACCAAGGTTATGTCTTCAATCAGGTCAACAGTGTGGAAGTAGATGTGGATGGCGACTCCATCGACCTCGAAATCCGTATTTCCGAGGGCATCCAGAGTACTATCAACAAAATCAAGATTTATGGTAACACCCGTGTGTACGAGGAAGTTGTGCGTCGTGAGTTCTTGCTGAAACCCGGTGACCTCTTCTCCATGGATGCCTTCAAACAGACATACATGGAAATTGCACAGATGGGACATTTCGATCCGGAAGCCATGAATCCTAACGAGTGGATCAAGCCCGACCAGATCAATGGAACCGTCGACCTCGAAGTGGGTTTGACCCCGAAAGCCAGTGACCAGATTGAGTTCTCGCTCGGATGGGGACAAACAGGTGTCATCGGTAAGGTGGGATTGAAGTTCACCAACTTCTCCATGCGCAACCTCTTCGGCAAGAACCGCCTCCATCGCGGTATCTTCCCACAAGGTGACGCACAGGAATTGGAACTCAGTGCTTCCACAAATGGCTCTTACTATCAGTCATACAGCATCTCGTTCCTTGATCCATGGTTCGGCCGTAAGCGCCCTAACCAACTCTCTGTCAGCGCGTTCTTCTCTCGTCAGACAGATATCAGCAGCAGCTACTACAACAGCAGTTACTACAACAGCTACTATAATATGCTGTATGGCTACGGAAACTATAACAGCAGTTATTACAACAACTATTCCAACTACTACGACCCAGATAAATACATTGAGCTGTTCGGTGTGAGCATCGGTTTTGGAAAGCGCCTTTCATGGCCTGACAACAACTTCCGATTCAGTGCATCGCTCGGTTACACCCGATACATGATGAAGAACTGGGACTACTTCATCATTCAGAACGGCAACTGTAACAACATCAACATGACGCTCAACTTGTCACGTTCGATGCTTGACAGCGGTATGTTCCCACGTAGTGGCTCACAAATCAGTGCATCGGTGACGTTCACACCACCCTACTCTCTTTGGGACGGAGTGGACTATGAGCACTTGGCGACTGACCCCCGCAATGCCAACTACCAGAACGACATGAGCCGTAAGTACAAGTGGATTGAGTACCACAAGTGGAAATTCAACTCTCGATTCTTCACGCCATTAGGCAGTGCCCAGAAGTGTTTTGTGCTGATGACACGCTTTGATTTTGGTCTTCTTGGTCATTACAACATACACAAGAAATCACCGTTCGAGACCTTCTATGTGGGTGGTGACGGTATGTCAGGATACTCCTCCACATACTATTCTGAGACCATTGGTCTGCGTGGTTATGACAATGGTGCCCTCACACAAGGTTACGACTATGGCTATGCTTACGACCGTATGACCCTCGAGCTTCGTTACCCACTCCTGCTGCAAGGCTCCACCAACATCTACGGATTGGCATTTGCGGAAGCAGGTAACGCTTGGCCAGAGCTGAAGAAATTCAATCCTTTCGACATGAAGCGCTCGGCTGGTATCGGTGTTCGACTCTTCCTTCCGATGGTCGGTTTGATGGGTCTTGACTGGGCATACGGCTTTGATAAAATCAACGGAACGAAAACCTACAGCGGAAGCCAGTTCCACTTCATCCTCGGACAAGAATTCTAAAGACCTTCTCCTCACTCCCCTATAGGAGAGAGGGTGGTTGGCAGAAACAAATAATATCAACAACAAAGTAGAATACTCCCCCACAAACATTCTACTCCTCCCATGCAGGGGAGGCGGGGGAAGAGTCTTATGAAGAAACTCATCTTGACTTTCACCGTGCTTTTGGCATCCATCGCTGCCAATGCACAGAAGTTTGCGCTTGTTGACATGGAGTACATCCTCAAGAATGTGCCCGCTTACGAACGCGCCAACGAACAGCTCAACCAAGTTTCAAAAAAGTGGGAAGGCGAAGTGGAAGCATTGCTCAACGAGGCTGAAACACTCTACAAGAAATACCAATCTGAATCAGTGTTCCTCTCCGATGCACAAAAGACCAAGGCAGAAGAAGCCATCATGGCAAAGGAAAAGGAAGCCAGTGACTTGAAAAAGAAATACTTCGGTAGCGAGGGTGAACTCTACAAGAAGCGTCAGAGCCTCCTCTCCCCCATTCAAGATGAAATCTACAATGCTGTCAAGGACATCTGTGACCAAAAAGGTTACCAGCTTGTGCTCGACCGTGCTTCCGGCGGTAGCATCATCTATGCCTCCCCAAAGATTGACATCAGCGAAGAAGTGCTCCTGAAACTGGGCTACACCCACTAAACATTCTTTTGAAGACAAGACTATCCAGAAGGAAACAAAACAATTAAAAACCTAATAACTCAACAACAATGAAAAAGATTATTTTCGCGATGCTCTTGGCTTTGCCAATGACCACTTTCGCACAGAAAATTGGACACGTAGATGTAGACGCAGTTGCTCAGGGCATGTCTGAGGTGACTGCTCTCCAGACAGAAATTCAGAATCTCCAGAAGCAGTTCGATGATGAACTGAAGCGCAAGGAAGCTGACATTCAGGCAAAGAACGATGCCTATGAGAAGGAAAAGGCAACCCTCTCTGAGACACTCCGCACTTATCGTGAGCAGGACATTCAGAAGGCTATCCAGGAATACCGTCAGTTTGGTGAGACCAGCGAGCAGGAACTGCAGAAAACCTATCAGACCAAGATGGGTGAGATTCAGGAGAAAATCATGAAAGCAGTACAAGAAGTGGGTGCTGCTGGTGGCTTCACTTATATCATTCCTGCCGCCGCATGCGCTTACATTGGTACAGGTGCCACCGACATCACCAGCCAGGTGAAAGCCAAGGTGGGTGCTAAGTAAGGTATAGAGTTTAGGGCTCAGCGCTTAGAGCCCAGAGTTTCACTTTTATATGAAGAAATTATTCACACTGATAGCACTGTTTGCTTGTGTTGGCATGATTGCGGCACAGGAAACAGTGCTTTCCTCTTCCAACACCCCTCAGCAGGTACTCATTCAGCCTCAACACTTCGGTTATCTCTCCTACAACGATGTGCTTCATGCCATGCCTCAATATCAGCAGGCAATGAAGAGTCTGGAGGAACTGAAGAAGACCTACGACCAAGAGATGGAACGGGCAGAGCAAGACTTCTCCAAGAAATTCACCGAATATCTTGACGGACAGAAAACCTTCCCCGAAAACATCATGCTCAAACGTCAGAAGGAGCTGCAACAGCTGATGGAACAAAGTCTCCATTTCCAGAAAGAAGCACAAGAACTGCTGACCAAGGCAGAGGAAGAACTGATGGAACCCGTCCACACATTGCTGAAGGATGCCATCAATGCTGTCGGTAAGAAACGCAACTATGCCTACGTGCTCAACACCGATGTCAACGCCTATCCCTACATCAGCAGCGATGGCGAAAACTGCACCGATGCCGTGTTGATTGAATTGGGCATCAGATAAAACGGCACATTAAAATTGCATCATTGGAAATGACCTCAGGTTATATTGGCATCTTCGACTCCGGCTTTGGCGGACTGACCATCCTTGATGGCATCCGTCAACGCATGCCTGAATACGACTACATCTATCTCGGCGACAATGCGCGTGCCCCCTACGGTACGCGTTCGTTCGATGTGGTGTATGAGTTCACGCTCCAAGCCGTCAAGAAGCTCTTCGAGATGGATTGCCCGTTGGTCATCCTCGGTTGCAACACAGCTTCAGCCAAAGCCCTGCGCTCCATTCAGCAGAAATACCTGCCCCAGTATGCCCCCAACCGTCGCGTGCTCGGTGTGATTCGTCCTACCGCTGAAGTGGTGGGCGAACTATCCCACACCAAACACATCGGTGTGCTTGCCACCGAAGGGACCATCAAGTCAGAGTCCTATAAACTCGAAATCGAGAAACTGCACCCTGACTGCACCATCGTCGGACAAGCCTGTCCCATGTGGGTGCCCCTCGTCGAGAACAACGAGTTCGACAAACCCGGTGCCGACTATTTTGTCAAGGATTCCCTCACCAAACTCATGTCACAAGACCCCCTCATCGACACCATCATCCTTGGCTGCACCCATTATCCCCTGCTGCTCCCGAAAATAAAGCAGCAACTCGCCCAACTCTCAACTCTCAACCCTCAACTCCCAACTCCCCAAATCATTCCCCAAGGTCAATACATTGCCTCCAGCCTTGAGGATTATCTTCGCCGTCATCCCGAAATGGATGAAAGGCTCACCCGTGGAGGCACCTGCCAATACCTCACCACCGAGTCAGCCACCAAGTTTCGCGAGTGTGCCAGCCTCTTCCTCAACGAAGAAGTGGAAGCACAGCACATCACACTCAACTAATCAGGTATATTCTTCCCTATCAGGAAAAACTCTCCATATAGGTATTCCCATCTTTCTTCCCCTCATATCCGCAGTATTTCTAAAGCGAAACGGATAGCGTACGCATCATCAATAAGGCACTTCAGCTGAACTATACTCCTCTCTCTCCTTGAAAAAGTTGGAGAAATATTTGGAGGAGAAAGAAAAATGTAGTTAATTTGCAAGCGAATAAATAGAAAACACAATGAATACAACAGCATCTTATCAAACATTGAATCTGACAGTGCCTCACGCAGATGTGAGTTTCTTGAGAACTCTGTCAAAAAAGATGGGGTGGAATATCCGTGCAGAGCGTAAAAGCGGGATAGAGAAGGGACTCGATGACATTCGCAAAGGAAAGCTGTATCACGCGAAGAACTCCGAAGATTTATTGAAACAAATCCTTGGATAATATATGTACGAAGTCATCTATACTGGTCAGTTCAAGCGATCCCTGAAACTTTGTGTCCGTCGTGGACTTGATGTCACAATCTTCACGAAGGCACTTGACATTCTACAGGAAAAGGGTGAACTACCTCAAGAGTATAAACCCCACAAACTTCAAGGCAAATACAAAGGTTGTTGGGAATGTCATTTACAACCTGACTGGTTGTAAATATGGCAACAGAATGACAATCAATTGTATTTGATTCTTGTTGATACTGGCACACATTCAGATTTGTTCTAAAAGAAGGCTACCAATAAACCAGAAAGAGGTATCCAAATAACAAGCCCACCGCTACCTGATGCGATGGGCTTTTCTTGTGTCGGGATGACGTGACTCGAACACGCGACCCCTACGTCCCGAACGTAGTGCGCTACCAACTGCGCTACATCCCGATTTTCATAATCGGGTGCAAAGATACAAAAAAGTTAGGAGTTAGACGTGACGAGTCAGGAGTTTTTTTGAATACAAGAGTGTTTTGAAGGAAAAATTGCAAACTAAATGTTGCAACTTCTTTGTAAAAGTAGGCAAAAAAGGGGCGGGAAATGATAAATAAATAAAAAAAAGAAGAAAAGATAAGCGTCTCCCTTTGCCCAAAGCAGAGAAATGCTTAACTTTGTACTTGATTTTGACGAAATCCGTGGGGACTTTTAGCTTCATGGAGTGTTAGTTAAGCATCAATAATACGGTAAAGAGATTAATTATTCATTAAATTTATAAACACAAAAGTACTATGGCATTAGATTTGACAAAGTATGGCATCACTGGCTCTACAGTGATTGCACACAATCCTTCTTACGAGGAGCTTTACAAGGCTGAAGTTGACCCATCTCTCACTGGTTATGAGGTTGGTCAGGAAACTGAACTCGGTGCAGTGAACGTGATGACAGGTGTCTTCACAGGCCGCTCTCCTAAGGATAAGTACATCGTTGACAACGACGAGCGCCACAACAAAGTATGGTGGACTACAGAGGCTTACAAGAACGACAACCACCCCATGTCTGAGGAGGTTTGGGGAAAGGTGAAGGAAATCGCCATCAAGGAGCTCTGCAACAAGCAGCTTTATGTAGTTGACGCATTCTGTGGTGCTAACGAAGCTACACGTCTGGCTGTTCGTTTCATCGTGGAAGTAGCTTGGCAGGCACACTTCATCAAGAACATGTTCATCCAGCCAACTGAGGAAGAACTCGCCAAGTTTGAGCCAAACTTCGTTATCTTCAATGCTTCTAAGGCTAAGGTTGAGAACTACAAGGAACTGGGTCTGAACTCTGACACTTGCGTGGCTTTCAACACCAAGAGCCGCGAGCAGGTGATCATCAACACTTGGTACGGTGGTGAGATGAAGAAGGGTATGTTCTCTATGCAGAACTACTACCTCCCTCTGAAGGGCATCGCTTCTATGCACTGCTCTGCCAACACCGATATGGAAGGTAAGAACACTGCCATCTTCTTCGGTCTCTCTGGTACAGGTAAGACTACCCTTTCTACCGATCCTAAGCGTCTCCTCATCGGTGACGACGAGCACGGATGGGACGACGAGGGCGTGTTCAACCTCGAAGGTGGTTGCTACGCTAAGGTCATCAACCTCTCTAAGGAGAACGAGCCTGACATCTACGGTGCCATCAAGCGCGACGCTCTCCTCGAGAACGTAACTGTAGCTAAGGACGGTAAGATTGACTTCGCCGACAAGAGCGTAACTGAGAACACTCGTGTGTCTTACCCAATCGACCACATCAAGAACATTGTGAAGAAGGTGGCTGGCAAGAGCGCTGGTCCTGCAGCAAAGAACGTGATCTTCCTTTCTGCTGACGCATTCGGCGTGCTGCCTCCAGTGTCTATCCTCACTCCTGAGCAGACTCAGTACTACTTCCTCTCTGGTTTCACTGCAAAGCTCGCAGGTACAGAGCGTGGTATCACTGAACCTACTCCTACTTTCTCTGCTTGCTTCGGTCAGGCATTCCTCGAGCTGCACCCAACTAAGTATGCTGAGGAGCTCGTGAAGAAGATGCAGAAGAGTGGCGCTAAGGCTTACCTCGTCAACACTGGTTGGAACGGTACTGGCAAGCGCATCTCTATTCCTGATACTCGTGGTATCATCGACGCTATCCTCGATGGTTCTATCCTCAAGGCTGAGACTAAGAAGATCCCATTCTTCGACTTCGAGGTGCCAACTGCTCTGCCAAACGTGAACCCTGCCATCCTCGACCCACGCGACACTTATGCTGACGCTTCTGTATGGGAAGAGAAGGCTAAGGATCTCGCAGGCCGCTTCATCAAGAACTTCAACAAGTACACTACCAACGAAGCAGGTAAGGCTCTTGTTGCTGCTGGTCCAAAACTCTAAAAAGAAACAGACTTATTATTATAAAAGAAGGAGGGTGCGCCAAAACTCATGTTTTGACGCACCCTCCTTCTTTTGCATTAGAATCCTTTGCTAACCATTATGATTTTTCATCTAAATACTCTTTTTTTATATATTTGTGCCGCAAAATACTCTTTCCTGCACCCTCAAATACACATTTTGGAGTATTGATGAGACCTTGAAAACTTCATAACTTTGCACCACAAAATTTTAGGGGGTAAAAAGAGAGATGTTATCAACATAAATATATAATGTGACGACATAAACATAACCAATAAATACACATCTATTAAAATGCGGTTTAAGATTGTTTTTTTAGCGCTGACATCTGCAACGAATTTATTTGCACAAAACAGCGCGGACTCGAGTTTTGTAATCAGCCAAGAACTGGCAAACATTACGATTGTCGCTCCTAACGAGATACGCAAGATGCGCGAAGCAGCCATGCCGGTGTCGGTCCTAGGCAAACGGCAACTAGAAGGAACAACAACCAGTATTAATGACGCGCTTGCACGAACAGTAGGCATTACGGTGCGCAACACAGGTGGAGTGGGAAGCGCTTCACGAGTGTCGGTACGCGGACTGGAAGGGAAGCGAATGGGCATCTATATCGATGAGGCAGCCATTGGACAGATAGGCGACTATGTGTCGTTGAATGACATTCCGACAGACATGATTGAGCGCATCGAGGTCTATAAAGGCATTGTGCCTTACCGATTTGGCGGTTCCGCTCTTGGCGGGGCTGTGAATGTGGTGACGAAGGAATATCCACCTGTGTATTTGGACGCCAGCTATGAGATTGGCTCGTTCAACACGCACAAGCTGAACATGACCTTCAAACGCACGAATGCGAAGACGGGACTACAGTTTGGCATGGGCGGGTGTCTCACCTATTCAGACAACAACTACAAGATGCACCTGCAGAACCTGGGGAATCGGGTCGTAGAACGTGATCATGACCAATTCAAGAAGGCAATGTTCGGTGCATCGTTGAAAGCCACTAAATGGTATTTTGACGAGGCAAAGCTGGAAGTGGTCTTCACTGGCACAAGAGCTGAGATACAAGGCATCGACAGCGACATTCGTGAGGCCTACAACCACAGCATCTCGGGCATTGCAGCCATGACACTGAAGCGCGACAACTTCCTGATTGATGGTCTTGATTTGGATTTCGACGGGTGTTACAGTTATGGTGAGAATGGTCTTTGCGACAAGGCCTTGTTCCGCTATGACTGGGACGGCAACCGGTATCCTTCTCTCTCTCCTTTTGGAGGAGAGCAGGGACAGTATGCATCCGACTCGGACAATCACACGCATGACCTTGCTGGGAAGCTGAACCTGAACTACCTGATGAGCGAGCACCATGCCTTCAACCTCAATGTCTATGCCACTCATACGAGACAATATCCCGAGAATGAACTGATGGACAAGTGTTTTGGCTACAAGACGAGTTTCCCCAGCCGAATGAGCAGCATCACCGTGGGGTTCTCGCATGACCTCACCCTATTTGACGGAAAGCTCATGTGTGCCACCACAGTCAAGAATTTTACCTATCATTCCAACACGAAAGTGCTTGAAAACACCTTCATCAATCGTTTGTCGGATGTAAATCTGACCCGCAACTACTGGGGAGCGAGCGAAGCCATACGCTACAAGTTCAATCAAGAACTGATGGCCAAGGCATCCTTCAGCTCCGAAGTGCGCATTCCCACGGCTGAGGAGTTAACCGGCAATGGATATTCTATCTTGCCTGCCACCAATCTCTCGCCCGAACGCTGCAAGGGATTGAATGCCGGACTGCTTTATCATCATGACAACGCGTATGGTTTCATCGAGATGGAGGCCACCTATTTCATGAACCAGCTCGACAACATGATTCGCTATCAGGCTGACATGATTCCATCGATGGCTCGCTATGCCAATTTTGGCAAAGTGGTGACCAACGGGGTGGAGGCGGAAATCAAGGGCGATGCCACTTCTTTCCTTTATTTCTATGCTAATGCCACCTATCAGGATCTTAGGGACAAGCGCAAACTCGAGGTGGGCTCGACAGCCCCTAACCCTACCTACAACAAGCGCATGCCCAACATCCCATATTTCCTGACGAATTTCGGCATTGAGCTCCACAAAGAGAACATCTTCGGAGGAAAAGGGCAGAACAGCCGTCTGCTCTTTGATTCCTCATACACCCATGAGTATTTTTATGACTTCGAGATGAGCAGTCTCCAAGACCGTAAGATTCCTACTTCGTTCACTTTCGATGCAGGAATAGAACATAGTTTCCAGAATGACCGATGGACATTGACTTTCAAGGTGAAAAACCTGACCGACCGTATTGTCTATTCGGATCTGAATCGTCCGCTTCCAGGACGAAACTTTGCCCTCAAGGTGAAGTTTGTAATGAAATGATAAAGGAAAATAATTTGTGAATTAAATATTTACTATTTTAAAAACTCATTTTTAAAACATTATCTACATGAGTGTCAAAAATTTACTTGTGATTGCAGCCGTGTCAATGGCAATGATGGCTTGCAGCAGCGATGATGACAGCAATGGTGTTATGTCATCGGGCAATATTTTATTTTCCACGACAGTAACAAACCCCTCAGGCGACAATGGTGTCGGCTATCTGCAGGCGGTCAGTTCGCTTGAGGGAGGTGTGAACTACACCAATGCCAAGGCCATTCCACTTGGTTTCGGCTCCTATCCATGTGTATGTAAGAGCGGAAATATCTATGTATTCCCTGACTATATGGGTGGCACAGAACTGAAACTCAGACGTTTTGTTCTTAACGAAAACTCTCAACTGGAACTGAAGGGATCCATGCCTATTCCAGCCAATTCAAGCGCAGCTATCGTGGTGGAGGCAAGTGCTGAAAAGGCATATGTTTGCTGTCAGAGCCTGAACATGATCATCGTCTTCAATCCTCAGACCATGACTGAAATCAGCCGCATCGATGTCTCTTCCTTCAGCAATAAAGGGGTTTCGGCCTATCCAGGTGCACTCTATATCCGCGATGGCATCCTCTATGTGGCACTGGAGCAATTCAATGCGCAATGGATGCCAATTGAGAATTCATTGGAGATGGCGCTGTACAACGTATCAAATGACCAGCTGATCAAGAAGATCCGCAACACCTCGCTCGGACTTTGTTCTCCCACCCGCCCAGTTGACCCCAAATCCATTTTTGAAGATGAAAATGGTGATCTCTACATCAATTGCGTGGGTTCATTTGGCTACCAACCGACCTTGCATTCTGGTATAGTACGCATCAAGAAGGGTGAGACGGAATTTGACGAGTCTTATTGCATGAATCTCTCTGAACTGAAGGTCAGCGGATTAAGCTGTGATTATCTGGATGTGCTGATGATGTGTCGTTATGTCGGTGGAGGCAAGATGTATGCTTATGGATATGCCACCAAACTGGAACCTGACAACCAAAATGTGTACACAGCCCACATCGGTGTGGGTGTGTTGGTTGACATCTACAATAAGACCATCAAAGTGATTGAAGGTCTTCCGCTTTCGAACGGACACGGAGTAGCCATGGGCCGCTACAAGAACAAGATGGTCTATGGTTCTGCCAACGCCGAATATAACGGATTCTCAACTGTTGACTTGACCACTGGCAAGGTGGAGAACAAGGTGGCAACAGTGGAAGGATTCCCATCTTTCTTTTACAGTTTTGAATAATCAGAGTTTTTCTTGAATTTCTTATATGAAGGGTGCATTCATGACATATGATGCACCCCCTCTTTTTTATGTTTGTAAGAAACGAATAAACTCATATTTCAGCCATCCAAGGGTTCGTAACATGCTTTTTTTGCTTTTCACTTTCCACTTCTTACATTTTTCCTTACCTTTGTCACCAAGAAACAAAACCAATGGCAAAACAAAAGTTTTATGTAGTTTGGAACGGAGCCGAGGATGGGATCTATACCTCATGGGAGGCTTGTAAGGAGGCTGTAGAAGGCTTCTCAGGAGCAAAATATCAAGCGTTCAAAACGGAAGAAGAGGCAGAAGAGGCTTTTGAGATGGGGTATGAAGCGTGGAAAGAGCATGAGAAGGAATTAGGAATGAGGAATGAGGAATTAGGAATTGGTACTAATTCAGCAACAGAACGCACCATTCCCAAATCCTCGGAATCCATTTCTCATTCCTCATTCCTAATTCCTAATTCTTCCGAAGCCATTGCCGTCGATGCTGCTTGTTCCGGCAACCCTGGCAAGATGGAATATCGGGGTGTTTATCTTCGTACCGGTAAGGAGATATTCCACTATGGTCCAGTGTGGGGCACCAACAATATCGGGGAGTTCCTTGCCATTGTGCATGGTCTTGCCTTGCTGAAACAGAAGGGGTTGCACACCATGCCCATCTACAGTGACAGTGTGAATGCCCAGCTATGGGTGAAACGGAAGAAGTGCAAGACCACCTTGGAGCGTAACGAAAAGAGCGAAGCCCTCTACCAACTCATCGAACGTGCAGAGAAATGGCTCAGAGAAAACACCTACCCAAACCCCATCATCAAGTGGCCCACTGAGGAATGGGGAGAAATACCTGCTGACTTTGGACGAAAAGGCGGGAAACATTGAGTATGTTTCCTGTCTTTTCGGGGGATGGAAGTAGTCCTTTTGAGAGGCAAGGAACGTAGCCGAAGCAAAAGACGAACGGACATCGGTGGACGTATACACTAAAAAAGTGAAATAAATCCTAAATCCTAATTCCTAATTCCTAATTTTATACTATCTTTGTACCCAAATAAAAAAGTATCCATGACCCACTCCGAATTATCAACCAAGCAAACGTCGATAACTCTGAGCGAAGCGATCACTTCAATAACTTTGAATTCTTAATTATCAACTAAATGGGAAGAGTTCTTATCATTGGTGCAGGAGGCGTTGCCTCAGTGGCTGCACATAAAGTCGCCCAAAACAGCGATGTGTTTACCGACACCATGATTGCCAGCCGCACAGAATCCAAGTGCAAGGCATTGGCAAAGGCGATAGAGGACAAGGGATTGGTGCCAAAAGGCAGCATCAAGACCGCTCATGTAGATGCTGACAACGTGCCAGAACTGGTGGCACTCTTCAACAGCTACAAGCCCGACCTTGTGATGAACCTCGCACTGCCCTATCAAGACCTGACCATCATGGAGGCTTGTCTGCAAAGCGGTGTGAGCTATCTCGACACAGCCAACTACGAGCCCAAGGATGAGGCACATTTCGAATACTCTTGGCAATGGGCGTTCAAGGAGCGTTTCGAACAGGCAGGTCTCACTGCCATCCTCGGTTGCGGTTTCGATCCTGGCGTGACCTCCATCTATACGGCTTATGCTGCCAAGCACCACTTCGACGAGATTCAGTATCTCGACATCGTCGATTGCAACGCTGGTGACCACCACAAGGCATTTGCCACCAACTTCAACCCTGAAATCAACATCCGCGAAATCACCCAGAAGGGACTCTATTGGGAAAATGGTCAATGGGTGGAAACTGAGCCATTGGAGATTCACAAGCCACTCAACTATCCCGAGATTGGTCCTAAGGAGTCTTATCTGCTCCACCACGAGGAGATTGAGTCATTGGTGAAGAACTACCCCACCATCAAGCGTGCCCGTTTCTGGATGACATTCGGTGAGCAGTACCTGAAGCATCTTGATGTGATTCAGAACATTGGTATGTCTCGTATCGATGAGATTAAATACACCGCAGAAGCTGCTGACGGTAGCGGTCCTGTCAAGGTGAAGATTGTGCCCCTCCAGTTCTTGAAGGCTGTATTGCCCAACCCACAAGACCTTGGTGAGAACTATGAAGGTCAGACCTCCATCGGTTGTCGCATCCGAGGCATCAAGGAAGGCAAGGAGCGCACCTACTACGTATACAACAACTGCTCTCACCGTGCTGCCTACGAAGAGACAGGCATGCAAGGTGTCAGCTACACCACAGGCGTTCCCGCCATGATTGGAGCCATGATGTTCATGAAAGGCATCTGGAAGCGCCCCGGTGTTTGGAATGTCGAAGAGTTCGACCCCGACCCCTTCATGGAACAATTGAATCAGCAAGGATTACCCTGGCACGAAATCTTTGACGGAGATTTGGAGTTGTAATTCCAAGACAAGATGGAAATATACAACATTATCCGATGGTACCGACGTATTAGGAGTCCGAGAATAAAGCTGATGGGGATATTGGCACTGCACCTACTGAAGCGTAGGTATGTCAATATGTTCTTCGACCCTTCACTCAGTTGCAACCTGCGTTGCCGGATGTGCTATTTCAGTGACCCAGAAGCTCGAAAGAATATGCATGGGAGTTTCACTGAGGAAGACATTCAAGCGATTGCAAACTCTCTGTTCCACAGAGTGCTGAGGCTGCAGATAGGATGTGGTGCTGAACCCACGACGTTCAAATACTTGGACAAGGTTATCAAACTAGCATCGGAACACGGTGTTCCACATATCTCCGTGACAACCAACGGACAATTGCTGACGCTGGAACGACTGAAGCAATTGGTGGAAAACGGACTTGATGAACTGATACTTTCGGCACACGGCCTGTCTGAGAAAGTTTATGAGGATATGATGCCGAACGCGAAGTTCACTCAGTTCATCCAAACGCTCGAGAATCTGAAGAAGGTCAAAGCAGAACATCCACCACTGAAGATAAGGCTGAACTACACCATCAATGCCGATAACATTCAGGATCTGGTATTGCTACCAGAGGTGTTTGCCGACATAAAGCCAAACGTTATCCAACTCCGACCCATCCAAAAGATTGGCGAATCGGAGTACAACAACTTCTCAATGGAGCAGATTCTCCAGTTATATGACAAGTATGTAAGTCCGGCTGTCCAGTTCTGTGCGGAGAATAACATCACTTGCATTTATCCGCAACGAGAGAACCTAATGTCGATTGGTCATGAGAACGATGCCGCTAATCATGTCAATTCAGTGATAGAGATGCTTCCATGCTTCCAGCTGTCTCCGTTCAATGGATGGAAAGATAAGATTGACCCCTACCATGAAACATTCGAGGACTATTGCCGTCGCACGAACCGCGTCAAATTCATCCTCCACCATCTTTTCGGCAGGGTCACTCCAGAGGATAAGGAAAAAGAGGGAACGACAAAAGCATTAAACTACCAGATTAAGCGGTAAAGAACATATCATATATAAGAAGATTCTAATTACTCAATAAAATACAAAAATATGGCAAAGACACTGAAAGAAGAAGCTAATTTGACACCACAGCAGCAGAAGATGAAAGCACTTCAGGCTGCGATGGAGAAGATAGAGAAGAGCTTCGGAAAGGGCGCCATCATGAAGATGGGCGACGAGAACATCGAGCATATTGATGTCATTCCTTCCGGCTCCATCGGATTGAATGCCGCATTAGGCGTAGGCGGTTATCCCAAGGGACGTATCATCGAGATATTCGGTCCTGAATCATCCGGTAAGACCACACTCGCCATTCATGCCATCGCCGAGTGTCAGAAGACAGGAGGTGTGGCAGCATTCATCGATGCTGAGCACGCTTTCGACCGCTTCTATGCGGAGAAGTTAGGCGTGGACATTGACAACCTCCTCATCAGCCAGCCCGACAATGGTGAACAGGCATTGGAGATTGCCGACCAGCTCATCCGTTCCAGTGCCGTCGACATCATCGTCA
Organism: Bacteroidaceae bacterium; assembly: GCA_024688885.1. Taxonomy (GTDB): domain Bacteria; phylum Bacteroidota; class Bacteroidia; order Bacteroidales; family Bacteroidaceae; genus Minthosoma. The sequence goes on from JAILDV010000050.1 coordinate 141,493, forward strand.
TCGACTCTGTGGCAGCCTTGACACCAAAGGCAGAGATTGAAGGCGATATGGGTGACAGCAAGGTAGGTCTGCATGCCCGTCTGATGAGTCAGGCGCTTCGCAAACTCACAGGCACCATCAACAAGACCAACACCACCTGCATCTTCATCAACCAGTTGCGCGAGAAGATTGGTGTCATGTTCGGCAATCCCGAGACCACCACAGGTGGTAATGCCCTGAAATTCTATGCCAGCGTTCGCATCGATGTGCGCAAGAGCTCACCCATCAAGAACGGCGATGAAGTGTTGGGCAACCTCACCAAGATTAAGATTGTGAAGAACAAGGTGGCTCCCCCATTCCGTCGTTGCGAATTCGACATCATGTATGGCGAAGGCATCAGCAAGAGCGGCGAGCTTGTCGACCTCGGTGTTGATGCAGGCATCCTCCAGAAGAGCGGCAGCTGGTACAGCTACGAAGGCACCCGTCTGGCACAAGGTCGCGATGCCACCAAGCAGCTCATGATTGACAATCCCGAACTGGCAGAAGAGATTGAGCAGAAGATCATGGCGAAAATCTCCGGCAACGACTTCGTTCCATCTTCCAACGACACTGCCGAAGAATAAAGCAAAGCCACTCTATACAAAGAGACAGCAAAAAAGAATCGTCAAAGGGTTTCAGCGCCCCTTGACGATTTTCTTTATCTCGTTCAGCTTGTTCAATGCCTCCAGCGGTGTGAGGCTGTCAATGTCGAGATTCATGATCTCGTCGCGTATCTGACAAAGCACCGGGTCATCCAGTTGGAAGAAACTCAGCTGCATGCCGCTCTTGCTCACCGACTGGATGGTGTCAGTCTTCGGACGGCTGATGCCATCGCCCGAATTGTTCGCCTCCAGCTCCTTCAGCACCTGCTCAGCCCTCGCCACCACATTCGGTGCCATACCGGCAATCTTCGCCACATGAATACCGAACGAGTGTTCACTGCCACCCGGCAACAGCTTTCTCATGAAGATGACACGTCCGTTCACCTCCTTCACACTCACGTTGAAGTTCTTCACCCTCGGCAACATCCTCTCCATCTCGTTCAGTTCGTGATAGTGAGTGGCAAAGAGGGTTCTCGCATGCGCCTTGCCATTCTCGTGGATATGCTCCACAATCGCCCAGGCAATCGAGATGCCGTCATACGTGGACGTGCCACGACCCAGCTCGTCAAACAGCACCAGTGAGCGCGCACTCAGATTGTTCAAGATGCTGGCAGCCTCGTTCATCTCCACCATGAACGTCGATTCACCCACCGAGATGTTGTCCGAAGCACCCACACGCGTGAAAATCTTGTCCGTCAGTCCTATCCTTGCACTGTCGGCAGGCACAAAACTGCCTATCTGCGCCATGATGGTGATGAGTGCTGTCTGTCTGAGCAGTGCCGACTTACCCGCCATGTTAGGACCTGTCAATATGATGATTTGCTGCTTATCAGAATCGAGATAGAGGTCATTCGCCACATACTCCTCCCCCACTGGCATCTGCCGTTCAATCACAGGGTGTCTGCCCTGCTTGATGTCGATGATCAGACTCTCATCCACCACCGGTCGGTTATAGCGATACTCCTTCGCCGCCAACGCAAACGACAGCAGACAGTCTATCTGTCCAATCATCTGCGCATTCGTCTGAATCTGCGGAATATAATTCGAGGCATCCACCACCAAATCATTGAACAGGCGCATCTCCAGACTCAGAATTTTCTCCTCCGCACCCAGAATCTTCTCCTCATACTCCTTCAGTTCCTGCGTGATATACCGTTCCGCCTGCGTCAGCGTCTGCTTTCTGATCCAATCCTGCGGCACCATATCCTTGTAGGTATTCCTCACCTCCATATAGTAGCCAAACACATTGTTGAAGCCAATCTTCAAGCTCTGGATGCCCGTCGCCTCTGCTTCCCTTTGCTGAATCTGCAGGAGATAATCCTTACCCGAATAGGCAATCCTTCTCAGTTCATCCAGTTCACTGTTCACACCGTCGGCAATCACCCCACCCTTGTTCACCAGCACAGGCGGTGAAGGGTTCAGTTCCTGCTCAATGCGCTCACGCAAAGCCACACACGCATCCAGCTGCTCACCCATCCTTCTCAGGCTCTCACTCTCCGCCTCCACACACATCTGCTTCATCGGCTCAATCGCCTTCAGTGCCAACATCAGCTGCACCATCTCACGCGGATTCACTCGTCCCACCGCCACCTTACTGGCAATGCGCTCCAAATCTCCTATCTGATGCAGCAACTCCTCTATGGCATCTCTCAGTTCTGGCTCCTTGAAAAAGTATTCCACCACGTTCTGACGCTCCACGATGGGCTTCACCTCCTTCAGCGGAAACACCACCCATCGCCTCAACATTCTCGCACCCATCGGGCTCACCGTCTTGTCAATCACCGACAAGAGGCTGTTGCCGCCCTCGTTCATCGTACCCAACAGTTCCAGACTCCTCACCGTGAACTTATCCATCCTCACATACCTGTTCTCCTCAATCTGACGGATACTTCTGATGTGCGAGATATGCGTGTGCAACGTCTGTTCCAGATAGTACAGCACAGCACCAGCCGCCACAACACCGTTCTTCAGATGCTCCACACCGTAACCCTTCAGGTTCTTCGTGCCAAAATGCGACAGCAGCTTCTTCCGAGCAGCCTCATCCGTATAAATCCAGTCATCCAGTTCATAAGTGAAAAACTTGCCGCCAAAATTCCCCTCAAACATCGGGCGCTTACCACGTTCAAACAGCACCTCCTTCGGAGAAAAATTCGTCAGCAGCTTCTCCACATAATCCGTCGTACCCTCCGCACACAAGAACTCACCCGTCGAAATGTCCAGCAGCGCCACACCACACGCATTCTTCCCGAAATGCACCGATGCCAGGAAATTGTTCTCCTTCACACTCAGCACATTATCCGTCAGCGCCACACCCGGTGTCACCAACTCCGTGATGCCACGCTTCACCAACTTCTTCGCCAGTTTCGGGTCTTCCAGCTGGTCACAAATCGCCACACGCTTGCCCGCCCTGATCAGTTTCGGCAGATACGAATCCAAGGCATGATAAGGAAAGCCTGCCATTGCCGTGCCACTTGCCGACGTGCCCGCCACACTGCTGCGCTTCGTCAGCGTGATGCCCAATATCTCGGCAGCCACCGCCGCATCCTCATTGTAGGTCTCATAGAAGTCGCCACAACGAAACAACAGCAAAGCATCGGGATGCTTTGCCTTGAAATCATAAAACTGACGCATCATCGGGGTCAGCTCGTCCTTCTTCGCCATAGAATCATGTAATTTGCCACAAAGATACGATTTAGTTAGTGAAAAAACTTAAAAAACATTGTTATAAAAGTTGAAAAAGAAACAATTGTGGGGATTTCTTGCTAATTTTGCACCCAATGTCATTTAATGTACAATTAGACAATGGACAATGGACGATGTACAATTAGGAATGAGGAACCTTTAGCTCGACGGAGTCAATTGAATCTCTAAACTCTAAACCCTCAACCCTCAACCCTCAACTGTCAACTGTCAACTGTCAACTGTCAACTGTCAACTGTCAACTGTCAACTGTCAACTGTCTAAAACTCTAAACTCTAAACTAAACTCTCCCCCTTGGGGGAGTCGGAGGGGGCTTTTCAATGCGCTTGTCTGGTCATAAAATATTACGTTTCTTGATGCTGTCAGCAGTTCTGCTGATAGCCATTTCTCCGTGTCATGCACAAGAGATACGGGCAGACCGTGAGACCGACCGCGCCATGACAGGCGAACCCATCTTCTCCCACGGCATGTACTACACCGGCATGGTCAACTACGAAGGCGAGATGATACCCTCATTCCTCTTCGCCGACTACTACGTGTTCGGACAGCTCGTCTTCAAAAACAAAGCCCAAGCCAAGAAATACTACAAGATAGCCAACAACATCAAGAAGGTCTATCCCATCGCCTGCGAAATACGCAAGACCATCGACAAGACCATCGCTCACATGGACTCCCTTCCCACCAAGAAGGAGAAGGACGCCTACCTCAAGCAACAAGAAAAAGAGCTCAAAGCCATCTATTACCCCAAACTCAAAAAACTCACCTTCGCACAAGGCAAGCTCCTCATCAAGCTCATCGACCGCCAGTGCGACATGACCGGCTACGAACTCATCAAGAAATACATGGGCGGCTTCAAAGCCGGCTTCTACAACGCCTTCGCCTCCCTCTTCGGAGCCAGCCTCAAAAAAGAATACGACCCCGAAGTGGACGACCGCCTCACCGAACGCGCCATCCTCCTCATCGAATCAGGTCAGATGTGATGAAATGAACGGATTAGATGGAAGTTAAAGGGATTTGAAGGGAAGTTATCGCGGTCTTGACCGCTTGGAAGTTAAAGGGACGAATGTCATTGCTGATGAGTATCGTCCTTTCCATTCCTTTTAACTCCCTTTCCATTCCTTTCGTTTCACTTCTAAAGATTTTTCACTTTTCACTTTAATTCCTAATTCCTAATTCCTAATTCCTAATTCCTTCTATGCGTAAACTAAAAATCACCGAGATGGGACGCATGAACGTCGAAGAATTCCGTGCGTCAGAAAAGATGCCCCTCATCGTTGTGCTCGACGACGTGAGGAGCATGTACAACGTAGGCAGTGTGTTCCGCACCGCCGATGCCTTCCGTGTCGAAGCCATCTACCTCTGTGGCATCACCGCCCAACCGCCCCATCCCGAAATACACAAGACTGCCCTTGGTGCAGAAGACACCGTCGCATGGCAACACTTCCCCACTTCCCTCGATGCCGTCAACACCCTCAAACAACAAGGCTACACCATCTTCTCCATCGAACAATGCGAAGGTTCCACCCAACTGAATGAGTTAGATTCCCAACTCGCAGCTCTAAACTCTAAACTCTCAACTCTAAACTCTAAATTCGCTCTCATCCTCGGCAACGAAGTCAAAGGAGTCCATCAGGAAGTCGTTGATGCCTCCGATGGTTGCATTGAGATTCCCCAATTTGGCACCAAGCACTCCCTCAACGTCAGCACCACCGCCGGCATTGTCATCTGGGAATTCGCCAAACACCTGCTGATATAACCCAAAATCTAAGTTACCTTGCTCTTAGAAGTCATGGTTAGGGTTAGGGTTTCAATTGACTCCGTCGAGCTAAAGGTTCCTCATTCCTCATTTTTCATTCCAGCGAAGCGCCACGCCGCGCAAGGCGTTTTTATCCGTGCTTTCCGTGTGACTCAATCAAGCCCAGAAGGGGCTTTCAAATCAGTTCAATCCGTTCAATCGTTCCGCAGGAACTTGTTTTTATAAAGACATATCCCTTTGGGATGATTAAGCAGATTCAACGGATTTACGGGATATATGGATTATTTTGTTTGAAAATATATTTGTTTGATTTTGGAAAGATTT
>JAILDV010000051.1 GCA_024688885.1 Bacteroidaceae bacterium
AAATCTTTCCAAAATCAAACAAATATATTTTCAAACAAAATAATCCATATATCCCGTAAATCCGTTGAATCTGCTTAATCATCCCAAAGGGATATGTCTTTATAAAAACAAGTTCCTGCGGAACGATTGAACGGATTGAACGGGGATTTTATTTAACCACGGATTAAGCTGATTTAACGGATTTTTTTTGACCACGAATTTTACGAATTAAACGAATTATTGGCTTTCTTGGCGAAAGCCCCGTCCGGATGGTTTCCCAAGAGCCGCCAAGGCTCTCCCAATTCGTGAAATTCGTGTAATTCGTGGTTGAAAATTATAAATCTGTGGTTTTTCTTGTTTTCTTCAATTTCCCAATCAATTGTACATTGTACATGCTTACACCCCGCATGGCAACTCTCCTAATTGGCTTCGCCGAAGATGCTCACTCCTCACTTCTTGAGCAGTTTCTTGGGGATTTCCACGGTGTAGCCTAAATTGAGGAAGGCGTCGACGTCGAAGTCGTCGATGGCTGAGTAGCGTGAACGAATGTATTCAAGACTTTCATTTTCGAGGCGTGCCATCTCGTCGCAAATCCAGTCGTAGTAATCGTATTCCGGGTCTTCGTTTTGGGCTTTTTCTTGGTTGTAGTGTTCTTGTAGTTCATCATCGTCAAATTCTATGTCTCCATGACGGATACCTTCTTTGACAAGGTAAACGAGGGCTTCTTGACGGAGTGCCGTCTTCATGCGCGTGGCGAGCTTGCGGGCTCCGGATTGCAGGATGGCAAGGAGTCCTTTCTCGCGTTTCTTTTCACTGGCTTGACTGACGAGCTGGCGCATGAGCGCGATTTCGTCAGCGGTGCATTCCATTGTGAATTCGAAGTAGGCAGAGATTGGGCAACCTACACAGTCGATGCCCATGCACACTGTGACGCCGAACGTCATCTTTTGGGTTATGGTTTCTTTTTTCATAATTAAATTTCTTTAAATATAAATGTGTTGTAGATAAATTGCCAGATTTTCTCGCCAAAGGTGAGTTTCCCAACCTGTTTTGGAGGGTCGGTGTAGGTTTGAATTATATTGAGCCCGTATTTTTCGTTGAGCTCATTCGCCATCTGATGCCATCGGGGTCCATGTCCCCCCTTTTCAAGGATGAATCTCCTGTATAAGTTGAGATGTATCATTTCGTGGCACATAACGTTGATCAGGTCTTCTTCCGTGAGATCGAACATCTCTGAGAATCTGATTTCAATTCCCCCGCACCTTCTGGTCTTGTAATTTGGGATGCAATATGTCCGTGCCACATAATAGGTGGAACGACCTGTGCTTAACTTTGGTCTTGCCATCTTGCCTCCGAAATACATCTTGTTGCAATAGGTGAAGACTTCTTTCATTTTTTGTACTGTGATAATCATGAGTTGAGAGTTTTAGACAGTTGAGAGTTTAGGGTTTAGAGTTTAGAGTTTAGGGTTGAGGGTTTAGAGTTGAGAATTGAGAATTTTTTATTTGACGATGCAAATTTAGTATGTTGGGATGGAATATATGGAATTTCCATACCTATATAAAAAATGAGGGAGGGATGGTGGTGATTGGGAAATATGTTGTATCTTTGCAGCATGTGTAACCTAAATTTATTATTAATTATGATGGAAAAGACTTTTAAGAAGGTGCATTACCCGGAGTATGAGGGTAAGTATGATGAGAGTATCAAGATGAGAATGGAGATGAATCCTGAGAGCATCGATGTGGAAACGATGCGTGAGTGTCTCTATGGTTATACGTTCACGAAGGAGTATGCCGAGGGGGAGATTCTTGATGAGTTGTCGATGGACTATTGGAGAGATCGGCGCATCAAGAGGAATTTGCTGGCTGAGGCGGAGAGTATTTCTGATGACGAGGATGAGGATTTTGATTTGGAGGATGAGGAGGATGATTTTGATTTGGAGGATGAGGAGGATGATTTTGATTTGGATGCGCTCATCGGTGGTTTGGATGGTGACAAGGAGGATGCGGAGGAGGATAGGTATGAACGTGTGTCGCCTCAGGAGAGGCTGTTGCTTGAGGCGATTGACAGCACGGGGGATGGGTTGAGCGCAAAGACGGCTTTGTGTGTGATTGCTGTTAAACAGGAGTATGAATATCTTGAGCGCGTTGTGAAATACAGTAGCATGAGGGTCCGCAAGCAAAGATTGGCGGACGGGATTGATTGCCTGACGCTGACGGATGATGAGGATGAGACGGTGGACGTGTATTTTGATGTCAGCCGCTGTTTTGAGGTGGAAGGGTTCTATTGATTCGTGAACTTTCGCAATTGGTGGCGGGCTATGTTTTTGTTCATAAAAAACTTCTCCATCTATCATTTGAATAGGGAAAAACCCACCAAACGATTCATTTTATTGTGCTATATTTGCATAGAAATTCAATAAAAACACAAAAAAATGATGCCTATGGAGAAAAACAATCAACAAAAACACAATGCGAAGGGTCTGTATGAAATGGCTCTTAATTATGATCTGCCAGGTTTCGGTGGTGATGTAACCGACAAGGTGAGGAAGGCACAGGATTTGCTGAAGGGTAAGGATGGACACATTGATTATACTCGTGCTTACGAGTTGTTGCAGAAGGCATGTGGTATAAAACCGAAGAGGGAACGTGGTGAGAAAAAAATGTACGAAAAAATAAGTCATCGTCGTTATCTAAATGATATTATTGTTAGGTACAGACGTGAGGAGTTTTTTGATGCAGGGCTGTTTGCAGCGGAAGAAGATTATGATTTACCTTGTGGAATTCCTGGTTCTATATTCGGTCGTTCTATACCGCAGGCAAATGTAGAGGAACCAAAGCCCCAAAAACCCGAAGAAAATGAGACGGAGAAAGAATATGCTTTAGCACTTGCTCGTATCATGATGGCTGAAATGCTTCGCACGGCAAAGGGAACGGGGAAAGACCCGAATGAGGCTATCCGCATGTTGCGTATGGTGGAGAAATATGGTGTGAAGAAGGGGGAACAGCTGGAACAGATGGCTCGTGAAATGATGGAGCAGATTATAGACGAGGAGGATGAGGCTACGATTGCTGATACGATGAACTGTTCAGTGGAGGTGCGTGAGGGTATGAGACGAAATGGAGAACGCTATTCCATCATCCTGCATCATGCTGATGGCAGTGAGTCGGAGCTGAATCTCAAAGGTAGAAACAAGCTTGTGTATTTGTTGGCGTTGATGGCGGAGGCTTCACACCGTGATGTGCGATTGACGGCGAAGATGTTTGTGGCGCATAAGGAGCTGATGGTTGATTTGGCGAAAGAGATAAGAATCAATACCGGCGAGAAGAGTGTGGAGGATTGGGTGTTGGACTTTGTGTACAAGGAAAATCCTGACAATGAGCATTTACGTAACGAGGATGGACATGAGGGTGAGGGGTATTTCAGCTACGACTCTCACAATTATTCGCAGACGAAACTGCCCATTAATCGGGAACTGCAGAAATGTACCAATGGGCGCACAGAGGAGTATAAGACTTTTGAGTTGAAGGCTACTGGTGGACAGACGAGCTTTATGCACCTCTCCCTTTCGCACGTGCAGATACAGTTGCCAGAGTCGCTGAGGGCTTTTGTAGAGTATCTTCCCTCTGCCAGTGAGGTGAACCGAATCATGGAACGAATGCAATACAGGAATAGGTGGATTCATTATTATGATGAATAGCACAACAAGGGGCAGTCAATTGATGGCTGCCCCCTTTTTTTTATTTTACTTCAACAACAAACTGAGTTACGGGATAGTAAATGATGCGGGCTGCCACTTTTTTCTTGCCTTCTGCTTCGAGGGCTCGTTGGTAGCAGTCGAGTTGATTTCCATGAGAACCTGCATAATGTTCGCTGCATGGATTGAAGACAAGGTTATAGGCACCTGGACAGGTTTTGTAGTCTACAATAACGTATGCGCCTTCTGTTTCCCAAATGAAGTCAATATATCCAGAAACCATATGTCCATCAGCATCAAAGTGGCGGAATGGTCTTTCGTGATGTCGCTTGATGGCTTTGCCATAGCGAGATTCAAGGGTGTCGATGAGGTATTTCCATGAGTCTAATAATTTTGCAGGCTCCGGCATGTTCTTGTCGGTAAAACCGTAGCTGTTACGTAGCTCTACTATCTGGTCAACACTGATTCCATCATCGCAGCAACAGAACACCTGATGGATGAAGTCGCCCATAAGGGCATCTTCTTTTCTGCTATTAACTTCCATACGGCATTCCTTGTCGTTGATGACTTTAATTTCATGCGGTGTCTTGTCCACTTTGGATGGTGATATGTAAAGTGGAGTGTCAAGTGAGGAGAAGTTTGCAGATATAGCATGAACGCTGTTTACAGGCTCTTCAGGTTGTTCTAATAAATGCTGGGTATCGATGCGTTCAATATGTATAGGCATATCGATTCCGAGCAAGTCTTGATTCTCACCACCATCCAAGAGCTGTTTAATGTCTTTGACACCCACAGAACGGAACCAACTGAGATTGACAGCATTATTTTTTTCTCTTGGCGCAAGAATCAGTATCTCACGGGCACGAGTGACGCCAACATAAAGCAAACGTGCATTCTCGGCTATTTCTTGATTGGATACAGCTTCCCATAAAGGATGTTGCTGAAGACGAGCAGTTACTGCCGCCTTTGTGGCGTTGTCATTGGTTGTGGCATAGATATTTCTGACAAGGGAAATGGTCATTGGCGGGTTGGGATTCTCTGCCGTTGGTTGTTGCTCACGATGATGGTGACAGCCTAACATACTTCGCGTTGCTATCTTCGTAGCATCAGAGGCATCATTGTCAAGTGACAACATGATGACCACCTTCCACTCCAAGCCTTTAGACTTGTGATAAGTGTAAAGGCGAACTCCCTCATCGTTGGCTGCACCTTCTTGCTGCTGGTTGGTGAAGAAATCAATGAAGCCAGTAATGGTAGCTGGTTGAGCAAGCTTGGTGGAAGATTCTTCATATTTCTTTGCCAGGTCAATTAACACCTGCAGATTTGTTTCTTCAGCTAAGGCATTGTCCCAACTTTGAACTAAGGAATAGAGGTCAAGCTCGATGACAAGACTCTCGACCAAAGAGGAGATACTCTGATAGCCCAGCAGATTGGTAGGTATTTTTTGATTATCATTGGAGAAGAAATGACGCAGCTGGAACAGTCGTTTCAGAATGGGAATGTCCTTCAGGTAATCATGAGGCTTTACCTCATTTGCCAGATGGTCAAGACGATTCTCTATAATCTCTGTAATATTATAGCCAGGCTCAGTGAGGTATGCCACTTCGGCACGAGCAAGCTGGTTGAACGGTGTGTTGACCAGTGTGAGCAGAGACTTCATCAGTCGACCAGCGCGCGATTCCTTGATATCATTGGACTCTCGGCAAACGGGAACGTGCAAGACACGCAATTCATCTGCCAACGAGTCAAGATTATCATTGGCACGAGCAAGTACAGCGATATCTTTGGGGGCAATGCTCTCTCTGAGTATCAGCTGCTGAATCTGAAGGGCAAGTTCCTTATCACCATTGTATGGCCATAAGCGGAGTGGCTTTTCGACAGAAGTGGTGTTGCCATTTTTTTCTGGCATTTTCAGCTCGACTTCTTCAGTCTTCATATTGTTGAAGACCTGCGAGAAGATACGATTGGAGAAACGTACCAACGGCTCTATGGAACGATAGGAGTGCTCCAGATGTTCTGTATCACTGATGCTGTCAGCAACGGCTGTTGTCAGTTGGGTGTCTGAGCCACGGAAACCATAGATGGCTTGCTTTTTGTCACCTACATAAACGGTATTCAGCAGAGAGGAGAGTTTCTGGAAGATGCGCACCTGCATAGGGTTGGAATCCTGGAACTCGTCGACATATAGGTGGGTATAACGTGACTGGATATCCTGTTGTACTTCCTCCATATTGAGCAGCTTCAGGAACATCTCCTCCATATCGTTGAAGTCGATGAGATGGTGCTCGTCCTTGTATTGACGATATTCCTTCTGCCAGTTGCTTGCCAAACGGAAAATCAATGCAGCGTATTTGCGCTGGTCATCAGCGGACTCTTTGGTGAACAGTGTTGATGCAGCAAGACTTGCAGAGAAACGTTTGTAGTTTTCTGATTCCTTGCAACGTCCTTTGGCGATGGATTCCAAATTTGCTAACTCATCAGCAGTAAGGGGACGATTCTTGTAGCTATCGATGATCAGACGCTCATTATTCGACTTGTCGGTTTGCCTTTTGAGATTGTTCAGGGCATCTTCAATATCATTGATGACCGCCTTTGCTTGTTCCATCAAAGATTTGTCGTCTTTTGCTTCATCGAGACAAGTGATAAAACTTTCTGTGGTATCAATACTCTTCTGCAGTTGGGCATCATCGATGCTATACCATTGGATATAGTCAAGAACCTGACCGAGGTCTTTCTTCCAGAACTCGTAATTAACACCAGATTTGTGCTCACTAAGATCGTAAGAAACGTTGTAGGTTTCTGCATAATGATATAGAAAAGTGCGATCGTCTTTATTGAGGAGTCCGCGCAGCGAGTGGTCACGATACATCTGTTTTTCACTCTCCTCCATAGCGGCTACATCGGGCATGATGCCAAGAAGATACCAATACTTGGTGAGGAAGGTGTTGGCAACAGAGTGAACGGTTCCGATAAGGGCATGTTCCATCTGCTGAGCTTCGCGATGAAGCCCAAGGTTTGCCAACTCCTTCTTGGCTTTCTCACGTAACTCCTGAGCTGCCGCCTTGGTGAAAGTGGTCATGATGACTTGGTCGGGATTAAGCAGATGGTCTTTCACCATCTTAGCCACATCGGTGGTTATTGTGTATGTCTTGCCAGAACCTGCTCCAGCACTGATGAATTTCTTTGTCATAATATGTTTGCTTCTTTAGATGGTGAAACTCTTATAAACAGAATACTTGTTCTCTGCCTTTTTAGGCTCTCTGACCCCTTCGGCATCCAAAGGATACACATTATCTGCCTGCGCATAAGGGATGTCTTTAATAGGCAGGTTATCAGCAGTCTCGATTCTGCCTTTGCTGATTTCCTCGACTCTCTCAGCATAACCATTACGTAGTTGAGGCAGGAGCTCAGCCTGAATCTTGGGTGTGATGAGTTCGCAGTTCTCTCCAAAGAAATGATCTGTGCTGAAGAGTATTCCATAAGGCATGACGAAGTAGGCTGTGCGGACAGCTTTTGGAGGTTGCTCGTGATTCAGCAACATAGCCTTGTAGATAGCTAATTGAAGTGCACGATTTTTCTCAAGGACAGGTATGAACTTATTTTTCTTGGAAACATATTTCAGGTCGAAGACGACGTCATTGCCTTCGGAATCGCACAGAAGCATATCGATGTAGCCTTGCAGGATGATGCCACCTTCAAAGTGCAAATCCTGTTCTTCCTTCTGCTCACACTTAATGACGGTCAGGTTATTCTCCTGAATAATTGTAGCGAGTTTGCTGACACAACTTCTGAAGCGATAGCGCAGCCGCTCTCTGTCCAGATGGTGCTCTGGCAGTAGGAGTAAAGCTCCCTTCTGGATAAGTGCTCTAGTCAGTTCTTCTTCGTAATGCTCGTTTACATAATCAGCTAAAGAAACACCATTTCTGTCAGCAGTAAAGAGCATTTCAATGACTTTATGGGCAACATTACCATATGTCAGGAAGATATTGATGCTTGTCTCGCTGGTATCGGTAAAATGAAGGGTATAGTTCATGAAATAGTCGAACGGATTCTGCAGGAGTTTCTCCAGAGCAGAATAGCTCTCAACCTTACGCCATGTGACAGGATGTTTTTTTGCATCAAAGCAAATCTCTGTGTTATCCTCTTCGCGATGGTTGTCTACAGGTGTGACCTCTTTAGTGGCCATATCCTTATAGAGATCATCGCCATATATAAATTGGGGCTTGGATGGCAACTGATGATATAGCGGATGCACGGGAAGTTTGGTAGCCCCCTGTTGATCGCAGGTGACTATGGTGAGTTCTTCTGTAGTATTATAGATAGGTTGTGCAGTCATCAGGTGCATGAAGTCGTTCTCATGTTGCTTATTCCACAGCGAAATGCCCTGTTTCTCAAGTTCTTCAAATTCATGATTGGAGAGAAAATCTGTGGACAGAGTAGTTGAGATGTCACCATAGAAATCACACCAAATGGTTTTCTTGACTTTACCAATCAAATTTGATGGTTGATTGATGAGACATCTGCTGCCAACTTGAGCAGGATAGAGTATGAAGTTGCCATCTTCATAGAGCGACTGAGCCCATTGGCTAAGGGTAGTAAAGGAGAGTTCTCCTTTCACCAAAGCATTTATCTGACTGAGTAATGCATCTGTCATCTCTGACACTTTCCTCAATTGGGCAATTCTGGCATCATAAGGTTGTACAGCAGTAATCTTCACTGCCTTGCTGGATGCGTAGTTGCTGATATTTGACAGGAATTTTGCAAGGGCATTTACATCCACATAATCTGACTCTTCAGCTAATGGTAAAGAACTATCATCCTTTCTAAGGTCAAAGGGAAGATATGTCAGATAATTCTCTTCATGCTGCTCTTTAGTACTCTTTTGTGGGGTTTTATCGTCAGCGGACTTGAATCCTTTTTCGATGAATGTGTTGATACATTCCTGGACCTTCTCGTTGCAAAAGCCTCCTTCGTCGACTATTACTCTTGCCAGACGACCTCGTAGCTGTTTGTCGAGCGGACATTCAGAGAGGAATAGATACTGTAAGAGTGTGTTTACGTTGAGCGGTCGCTGAAATAACTGTATGGCCAGTAGGAACATTTGGGTAATCTGCGGATTGGTTGCTGTCATTTCACTTCCGCACACGGGATTGCCGGACATATGAAGCCAATTGTCAAGGCGCTTGTTGGCAGTGTTTATCCACACATCATAGGCCGTTGGCGGTTGTTGTGAGAGCCATAGTTCTGCCTTCCACTGCTGAGAGAAGTGGATTTCTTTGATGCTTTTAGGCAGGGCTGTGCTGTCGGGAGTGTTTTCTTGTATGGTGACGCCAATACCTTGAAGAGATTCCAATAGTGGTTTGATATAATCTGGTAATAGCTCGAAAGGGCATGGTATCGTTATAATTAAATCCTTATAGGAATTGGGGACTTTAACATTTCCTGATTTTATCAGTTGAATCTGAGCTGATAGCTTGGTTAACAATGTGGCAAGACCCTCATCATGGTAATTGTTGTCAATCTCTGCCAAAGTGTTGAGACGGCGACAATCCTGTAGCGTAATCTGACTGTTCCATCCACATAAGGCTAAACTATCTCTCCAACGAAGCAATGTCTTGGCAACACTCATGCTGTCAATCTGGATACTTCGATGGAAAATGTTGTCGGTATGACTGTTGTCGTACTCCAACAGGACTTTGTGATAGGAGGTAAGACGTTCGGGATAAGATGGTATCTGTTGATGAATACCAGCATGAAGCGCAAGCTGACTAAGAAGACCTTGAGTTTCCAACACTTGGACATCAAGCGCCACTTGTTGAGCTTGAGTGTTCAGATAATAACTTCCACTATAGCATGGACTATAAATTATTTTCATAGATGTAGGGGTATAAAGATTGTTATTGATTGCAAAATTACATGGTTTCTGTAAGAAATCAAAATAATGAGAATTTTTTTTCATCGGCGTTTCTTGTTTTGTGGGCACAAATGTATACATTATTTTTGAAACATTATTCTTTTATATATGTATGCAAAAACGGGAATATTCATGTTTTTGTACTAATTTTGCCACAGATTTCAAAAACAACAGCGTATGGAAACTGAAGCAAATAGAATTTTGGTGATTCCAGATGTGCATGGACGTAGCTTCTGGAAGAAGGCGGTGGAAGAAACTCCTTGCGAGAAAATCGTCTTTTTAGGTGATTATATGGATCCTTATGCACGGGAGGGTATCCGTGACGAGGATGCGTTAGGGGTGTTTTTTGATGTGCTGAATGTAAAAAAGATGCAGGAGAAGAAGGTGGTGCTGCTGTTGGGTAATCATGATTTGCATTATCTTTCGAAACATTTTCGTGACTTGGCGCGTGGAACACGGTACAACGATGATTTGTCTGATATTATTTCGGGGGAGTTTCGCAAGCATCAGGATTGGTTTTGTTTGGCACATGAGGAGAAGATGGGTGAAATGCGTTATCTGTTTACGCATGCAGGGGTGAATTCTTCTTGGTATGAGCGTCATCATAGTCTGATTCAAGAACTGAACGCCAAGAATCTGAATCGTCTGTTGGCAATCTGGAATGGTGTGACTGCTCTTGCGGATGTGGGAAGAGAGAGGGGAGGCCGTTCCACCACAGGCAGTATGGTGTGGGCTGATTCTGATGAGATGAAGACTTCTGAGCCTTTCCCTGGTGTGTATCAGATTTTTGGGCATTCACAACACGCTTCTCCTATCATCACCAATCATTATGCATGTTTGGATTGCAAAAAAGCGTTCTTGTTGAATGCACAGGGTTTGACTATGGTATAACGATGATGGAATTGAAATTTCACACACCCAGCTATGAAGAGCTGGCTTTGAAGCAGACAGAACCAGAAGAATCGCTGGAAGAATTGCTTTTGCGGCATAAAATGGCATGTGATGACTATCATCAGTTCGTTGCTGCAAAAGAGAAGGCTGAGGCACTATGGTGCAGAACCCGTATTGATGCTCAAGGAAATGAAGTGACTTACATTGACTATGACGCATGGGATGAAGCTGATTCCAAAAGCTACTGGAAGTTTGCGATGGCTGATTTTAATGGCAACAATGGCATTGACACGTTGGAATGTATGATTGATATTAAAATCAGTCATATGAATCAACGTGAACGGGAAAGGTGAGTTGCATAGCTTCATTGCGAATACTTACACATATGGATCATTTTCTCTATAACACGGATTGAATGCCATATTTGTACTTCAATAAAAGGACCTTCAATCAGAGGGAAGAACGATTGTAAGACAAGACCATCATCTGTCGTGATATACTTGCCTTCCATGATTCGTTCATTGATGGATTCAATCGAATCTTCGAGATTCTTCACTTCTGGCAAAGTGTATTCAAGACAAATGTGTTGGCTCACAGCATCTCTTAGCAGATATACCCCGAACCTATAATCCTGATATTCCACAAATCCCAATCTGGTTCTCAAAATGCAATCTTTGACATCTTTCTCAAAACGTGCCACCTTCATAGACTCGAGGATAAGCACAATCATTTGCATGTTCATTTTCATATTTTTCTATTTTTCTTAATTGATTTCGTCGAACTCTAAGCTCTAAACTCTAAACTCTAAACCCTAAAAACCTATCCTCTTCACCTTATTTCCCAGTGTTTCCTCCTCACAATACTTCTTCAGCCGTTTCGTGTTCACTGCCCTCTTCCCATATAAGATGCAGTCCACGCGATATTTCCGAGCGATATTCTCTATTTGTCCACCGCTGAAGTCATACTCACTCGCCAACTGCCCCACCAGTTCCTTGTCAAGTGTCGGCATCATCGAGTGCCAGATGTTTGCCCGCTGCTCATTGTCAGGCTTCGCAAACTTCACCTTATACAAGAATCTTCTCTCAAACGCCTTGTCCATATTCTCCTCCAGGTTTGTCGTCGCAATCATGATGCCTTTCAGGTTCTCCATCTCCTGCAAAATGATGTTCTGAATCGAATTTTCCATCTTGTCCACAGCCCTCTCCGCACCTCGCTTCCTGTTGCCGATGATGGCATCAGCCTCATTGAACAGCAGGATGGGAGTCTTTCTCGAATTCTCCACTACATACCGGTAATGGTCAAAGATGCCTTTAATGTTCTTCTCGCTGTCACCCACCCACTTGCTCTTCACGTCAGCGATGTTCACCTGCATGATGTCACGCCCACTCTCTCTCGCCAACTGCATCACACTCTCTGTCTTGCCAGTACCCGGTGCTCCATAGAACAGGCATGTGAATCCATCGCGGAATCCATCCTTTTTCAGACGTTCACAAATTCGCTGAAACTCCTTCTCCTCCAGCAACTGTGAAAGCCGTTCCATGTGGTCATCCACTTCCTTACCGAAAAACAGTTCCTTTTTTCTGATCTTCTTATATTCAAGGATATCACAACGCGACTGCTCGTTCAGTGTCAATGCCACCCCCTTCAGCAACTTCTTCCGCGCCTCATCTGTCATTCTGAACTCCTTATCGCTTTCGAACCCTCCGTTAAATGCCTGCTCCACCAACTCCATCCTGATGAGCAGATGTTTCTTCTCCACCATTGCACGGTCAAAATCATACTGCGTCTTCTTGTCATCGAACAGATAGTCAATCCTGCCAATATCGACGCAATCCTCACCATTCAGCACCAGATGTCTGCACAAGTGCATCACTACCAACCGATTCTCTATCGAAATTTCCAGTCTCTTCAACTCCCTCACAAATGGCAACTTCTTGTTCCGTTCCAGCAGTTCCTGTGTCTCCTCCACCAGCAGTTCAGTCGACATCTGCTCCTCAAACCGCAGATGTGTCAAGTCGAAGAAACGCTGGAAAAACTCCACCACATTGCTGCACTCATATGCAGGCTTCACATACACCTCATTCTTCCTTAGCGCCTCAAACACTCCCTTAGGTATTACATAATTCATCTCCTGTCTGTAATTCCTCTCTGTCTTTCTCACCAACCCCAGCTTCAACAGCCCGTCCAGCTCCTGCTGATACTGCATGATCTTCACATTCCTGCACCCTGTATATCGTCCCATGTCAGCCATCGAAGCAGGGCTCCCGCCGCTTCCCGACTCAATCAGCAGCGTCAGCATCACTGCTTGGGAGGGCGAAATACCCATCCGCTCCTTCATATACTCTATAAACACCTGCGAAGCCTCCCAGAACTCCTCGCTCAGTTCCGAATCCTCCGCCAACACCAAAATGCAGTCCATTGCCTTCAGCAGCGTCAGTTCCCCATTCTCCTCAGCTAACTTCTTCGCCTGGTCCTGAAGTGACACGGGTTCCATGTCCATTTCCCTAAATCTACGTGCCTTTTGAATCATACGCTTTTCGCCTTTTAGTTAGAATTAAACACCTATTATTTCAAATTCGCTGTAAAATTAGCACCTTCTGATAAAACAACCATGTTTAATATACCTATACGACCCACCCCCTTTCTGCCAATTTCCCATTGGCATACAAAGAAAGAAGGGAGTTGCAAATAATAGAAAAGTCTTAGGTTTACCACACAAAATTAGAAAAGTCTAAACAATTGCGATTTGTTTAGACTTTTCTTATGATGATGACTTCTGTTCAGAAGAACATGAGAGGCAATGAGTTCTTCCGTTTCTGCGAAAGTTCACTCTTCATGCGCGTTATGGCTATTTTGAAGAAGAAGGCGATGAGGTGTTCATCGGTTCCTTCTATGCGAATTTGTTTAAGGGCAGAGATATAAGCGGAACGCTCTTCAATGGGGATGATGAGTAAGGGGTGATTGGCACGAAGCAAGATGAAGTTTGAGAGCAAACGGCCTGTTCTCCCGTTGCCGTCACGGAAGGGATGCAGATACTCATAGTATCCGTGCCATTTTGCTGAGACAATCATGGGATGCTGCCCGTCTTGAAGAGCTTTTTCGGTAGAGGTCATCAAGTTGGGAACACGGGCTATCAGCGTTTCGTGGTCACCAAACATGGTGTCACCAGCTGCCATGTCTTCTGTCGTGTATTCGCCAGGTATGGCATCGGGAACACGGTATTGAAGTGTATGCTCTGTCACCAGACGGTTCACCTCCTTCAAAAAAACCTCATCAAACGGACTCTCCAAATGACTCGTCATGTAGTCGAAAGCACGAAAGTGGTCAGCCATCTCTGTGCATTCCAGCAACGAGCGCCCCACTGGAATCATTGCCATGCCTTGTTCGCGAAGGATTCTTGTATCATCCACTGTGAATGAGTTTCCCTCGATAGCGCAAGAATGGGCAGAGAACAGAATCTCGTTGTATTCCATCCACTGCTGATGCCCCATCTTGTCAGCTATCTTCTGCTGATACTCCAAACGGATGCGTTCGTATTCTTCTATTTCCTTCTCGAACATCGTTAAAAATAGAGGATAAAGTATTTAACTCAATCTTTTTGGCGCTGCTACATCCGTTCGGGCATCTCGATGCCGAGCAAGCCCATGCCGAGGCTGATGACTTTGGCAACTGCCTGAGCAAGGGAGAGACGGAAGAGTTTGAGGGTCTCGTCGGTCTCACCGAGGATGGTGAAGTCGTGGTAGAACTGGTTGAACGCCTTGGTGAGTTCGTAGCAGTAGTTGCAGATGCCAGATGGGCTGTAGTCGGTGCCTGCCTGACGAACTGCCACGGGAAACTGATTGAGCTTCTGAATGAGCTCGGTTTCTTTAGTGGACAATTGGCAATTGACAGTTGACAGTTGGGCGGGGATGACCACTCCCTGGTCTTTGGCTTTGCGAAGAATGGAGGCGATACGGGCATAGGTGTACTGAATGAAGGGACCTGTGTTGCCGTTGAAGTCGATGGACTCTTCGGGGTTGAAGAGCATGTTCTTGCGGGCATCGACTTTGAGGATGAAGTATTTGAGTGCGCCAAGTCCCACCTTGCGTGCCACCTCACGTGCCTCTTCTTCAGGCATTTCGGTCTGTTTGACACGCTCCTTACTGGCTTCGTAAGCATCAGCTATCATGGCTGCCATGAGGTCGTCGGCATCGACTACGGTACCTTCGCGGCTCTTCATCTTGCCGTTGGGGAGTTCGACCATGCCATAGGAGAAGTGAACAAGGTCTTTGCCCCATTTGAAGCCGAGTTTGTCGAGGAGGATGGAGAGCACCTGGAAGTGGTAGTTCTGCTCGTTGCCCACTACGTAGATCATCTTGTCGATGGGGAAGTCTTGGAAACGGAGCTTGGCGGTGCCGATGTCCTGTGTCATATAGACGGAGGTGCCATCGGAGCGCAGAAGGAGTTTTTCGTCAAGCCCTTCGCCTGTGAGGTCTGCCCACACAGAACCATCATCGCGACGATAGAAGAGTCCTTTCTGAAGGCCTTCGATGACTTTCTCCTTACCTTCGAGGTAGGTGTCTGATTCGTAGTATATCTTGTCGAAGCTGACGCCCATCATCTTGTAGGTTTCGTCGAAACCCGCATAAACCCATTCGTTCATCTTGCGCCAGAGGGCACGCACTTCGGAGTCGTTGCGCTCCCACTTGACGAGCATCTCGTGGGCTTCCTTGATGAGGGGTGCTTCCTGCTTGGCTGTCTCTTCGTCCATGCCTTGTGCGACGAGCTGCTTGACCTCTTCGCGGTAGTGCTTGTCAAAGGCCACGTAGTAATCGCCAATGAGGTGGTCGCCCTTTTTGCCAGAGGATTCAGGTGTTTCGCCATTGCCCCACTTGAGCCATGCGAGCATAGACTTGCAGATGTGGATGCCGCGGTCGTTGACGATGTTGGTCTTGACCACCTTGTTACCATTGGCTTCAACAATACGTGCGAGGGCACTGCCGAGGAGGTTGTTCCTGACGTGTCCGAGGTGGAGGGGCTTGTTGGTGTTGGGCGATGAGTATTCAATCATCACGAGCGGACTCTTATCGGTGACGGGTTGGAAACCGAACTGTGGGTCGGCATTGACTTGATTGAGCAGGTCAATCCATGGGGCATCGCTGATGACGAGGTTGAGGAATCCCTTGACCACGTTGTATTTGGCAACCACATCGCCTGCATTCTCGACAAGGTATTTACCTATCTCTTCTCCCACCATCTCGGGGGATTTGCGTGCTGCCTTGACAAAGGGGAACACCACCACGGTGAGGTGCCCTTCAAATTCATCACGGGTCTTCTGCAACTGCACCTGCTGAGCGGGTGCTTCAAAGCCATAGAGCGACTTGACTGCCGCCTGTACGCCTTCTATCAGTTTTTCTTCTATTGTCATTTTTTACAAAAATATTATCATTCTTAAAGTGAAAAGTGAAAAGTGAAAAGTGAAAAATCCAAGTTACCCTGCTTTTAGAAGTTAACAACGATACCCAGTCAATGAGATACGCTGTCAACTTTCAATCCTACATGCTAAAATCTCACGCCGAAGGAGGCTTTGGCACTCCAATCGTTGATGTGACCATGTCCTGTCTTGTAGCGATAGCTGAAGGTGTCGAACTGCGCATAGAGACTGACAAAGTAGCGGCTCCACTGATAAGCGACGGTGGCACGGGCATCGAAGTTGATGCTCACACGACCATTACGGTTTTGAGTTCCATAGGGTTCGAGCGTAAGGTCGTTCTCTGTGAACAGATAGGCATGATTCCAATCATACTCGTCGGGTTCGCAGTAGTGCAGATCTTCCTTATTTTCGGCAATGTACTGGTTGAGCCTTTCGACATTCTCTGCCTCAGGAGCATCGTTGTTCCAGATATTCTTCAAATCGTCTTCTGGCACCCAAAGTTTCTTGTATTTCACATAGTCCTTGTCGTCATCGTCAGAGAGGGCAAAGGTCTTTCGTGAATAGGGGGAGTCGTAGAGCGACACCTTGATTTTGTCGTAGAAGGTCAGAGAGGGCAGCACGGTGGCATTGATGAGCCATCCCTTTGCTGGCACCCAGTTGTAGGAGTAACCGGCACTCACGCTTGCCTGCCATTGTCTGATGGTGCCCACCTTGCTCATCATCATGACGAAGTCGGCATCGAGATTGTTGGCAAAGGCATATTTGGAATGGAAGAACGAAATGCCAGCAATGGGCGAACCTGCCGAACGCTTCTGAATGACAGCCTGACGACGAGCGGCTGCATAGGAGAAACGCTTGTAGTTGAAGATGTAGAAGCCATTCAGATAGAGGGTGCGCGCCTTGATGGGGTCCATCAGGCTATAGGAGTCTTTGTCACCTACCACACCTATCTCTCCTGTCTCCTCATCCACATAATGTATTTTCATGTCCACCTCGGGCTCGTCGGTCTTGAAGGTGTGGTACCGGAAGTTCAGGCTGTAGAACTTGCCTGTAGATGTGAGTGTGAGGCTGGTTCCCTTGTCACCGCCCACATTGACTGCATATCCGATGCCATGTCCACGATAACCTACCCATGCACCTACCGATGTGCTCACCTTCGTCAATATGCGGGGGTTCCAATCGATGCCCTCGCCAGGTTCTGCCTTGGGGAACTGACTACCATCCATGGTGGAGTTCATCTTCAAGTCGGTCTGGTCGTAGGCATTCTGCACCATCACCGACCATGGCTGCTTGGGCATCTCTATGTAGCGAGGGTCATGCCCTCTCACTCGTGTAGAGTCGAAAAAGGTGGTAACCTTATCATACACCCCTCTCAGTCCACGTTTGGATACGACAGAATCGGAGGTGACAGAGTCTTGTGCAAAACCTGACAGGGTGCAAGCAAACAACATGAAAATGAAGATGATTCGCATAGTGATTCTGTTTTTATTAGTATTTTGTCTGCAAAGGTAGGGAATAATTAGGAATTAGGAATTAGGAATTAGGAATTTTTGAAAAAAAGAAGGAACTTAACAGTCCTTTCACACCAAAAAGGACTGCTTTTCTCACGAAGAGCAGTCCTCAAACCAATAAAAATCAATTTACCAATATATAGTAGAAAGAGAGAGAAATTCGAATGCAGAATGAAATAAGCACGTTTATTTCTTATGCTGAGATGCATCCTCTCTTATGTAAAGAGAGAGAAATTCGTCTTATCTGCGACCTCCACCTGTACGTCCTCCCACTGCTGCACCTCCACCACGAGTGCCCATGCTTGCACCACTGCTGCGAGTGCCCATGCTTGCGCCTGCACTGCTACGGGTTCCGATACTTGTACTGGAGCTGGTGCGTGTGCCGATGTTGCTGCTGCCACGAGAAGGCAGGGTTGGAGCAGTTGTGGTCGTGCTGCGAGTGGCACCATTGAAGCGAGAAGAGCTGTTGATGTTGCTGCCGCTGCGCATGCTGCTGCCGGCATTGGCACCCACGTTGGTGCGCATCTCGTGACGGTTAGCTTCCACAACGCTGTTCGTAGTCACATTCGTGCTGGGAGTCGTTGGACGAGTCACGTTCACGTTCGTGTTCACATTCACGTTGCGATTCACATTCACGTTGGTGTTCGTATTACGGTTCACATTATTATTCATGTTGCCGTTCATGCGTGGAGCCATATCGTTAGCTCTGCCTGTGCGGGGCGCTGCGCCACGGTATGCACCATTGTTGGGAACCATGCCACCACGAGGGCCCATATTGCCGCGAGGCACATTGTGAGGAGGAGGAGCCATCCTGTCCCTTCTGGGCGCCATGCCACGGAAGAAGTGACCACCGGTGTAGGTTACCAATGGGCGAGGTGCGCGGTAGTAGTAGCGGTTCACACCATAGCGGTCGTAGTCGTAGATGCTGAAGCGCCAGCCACGGTTTGCAAACACGATAGGACGATAGAAGTAGGTGTAGTTGATTACACGGTTCCAGAGTCTTGTGCCGAGCAAATTGCGGAGTGCAATATCGCGTGCAGCCACCACTGCCATGTAGTCGTCGTAGTAGTAACCCAATGCCACATCGTCCAGATACTCATTCACGCCCCAAATGTAGTCGTAGTTGATGCGATATATCTCGTCAATGACGAATGGGTCGCTGATACCAAGTGTGTAAGCCATGCGGTCGGTCAAGAACCGTGCATTGCTGCGCATAGCTGCGATGCTCATGCTCTGAGCGTTGACTGTCATTGCTCCGATGAAGAGGATGACTGCTGCGAGTGTAGTTCTTAAAGCCTTCATAATCGTATTCTTTTAAAGTGTTAATACTTTGTTTATTTCTATGTTGTTTGACCTTCCAAGAGTCGCTCCACTGTCGGGCTTTTCTTTTGTTGTCGATGCAAAGTTACGGCAAAAAGAAACCCCTCGCAAATGGCATTTTCCTATTTGCGAGGGGTTTTTCCCTATTTGGTGAGGGGTCATGCGAAGGGAAGTTCGAGTTGCACGGCTCCCAACAGATTGAATGTCATTCGATGATAAGGCGTTGTGCCATGATTCTCAATGCCTTGCCGATGTTCCTTTGTAGGATAGCCCGCATTGTGATCCCAACCATAGAAAGGAAACTCCTGATGCAATTTTTTCATGTAATCATCGCGATAAGTCTTTGCCAAGATGGATGCCGCAGCAATGGAGAGGTATTTCCCGTCACCTTTCACGATGGTGGTGTGAGGAATCAGCCCCCCTCTTATTCCCCCAAGAGGAGAAGAACCATCCGGACGGTTTCCCTCCCCCTTGGGGGCTGGGGAACTATACGGCAGGAACTTGTTGCCGTCGATAATCAAATGCTCTGGCCGTACCTTCAACCCATCAATGGCACGGTGCATTGCCGTGATGCTGGCACGCAGGATGTTCATCTCGTCAATCTCTTGTGGAGTGACAACACCTAATGCCCATGCCACTGCATCGCGTTCTATCTCCTCGCGCAACCGATAGCGCTGCTTGGCAGAAAGCTGCTTGGAGTCGTTCAGCAGGTCATTATGGTAGTCGGGCGGCAAGATGACCGCTGCAGCATACACACTACCCGCCAAACATCCTCTGCCAGCCTCATCACAGCCAGCTTCGATGACACCTTGCTTATAATATGGTAATAACATTGATTGAAGTTTCGGGAGTTATTTTTTCAACAACTAATTTTCCGAATGTGGTGAATCGTTTTTAATGGGCAAGCCCGACGAATGAAATCCTTCTGATTTCTCCGAATGCGGAACGCCCGCCATTCGTTTTCCTTCGTTGCCGTCCCACGGCATTGAAAAGAAAATAGATTCGTTTCATTAGTTCTATTGGCTACGCCGAGCTAAAGGTTCGTTGTTAAAGAAATCTGTAAGTGGTTTTTATAACTTCCGAAATTTGAGACATTGAAAATTCAGGAGTTATCGAAGTTAATCACATGCAAGCCTTTAGCGACGAAGTCAAACTTCTGATTGATTATTTGGGCTGTTTGCCGATATATGCCAGGATGCCACCATCTACATATAATATGTGTCCGTTCACTGCATCGGAAGCTTTCGATGCCAAGAACACGGCAGGACCACCCAACTCTTCAGGGTCAAGCCATCGACCTGCAGGAGTTTTGGCACAAATGAAAGAATCGAACGGATGACGGCTGCCATCAGGTTGACGCTCACGCAAAGGAGCTGTCTGAGGAGTGGCGATGTAGCCAGGACCAATGGCATTGCATTGGATGTTGTATTCGCCATATTCGGAGCAGATGTTGCGTGTGAGCATCTTCAAGCCACCTTTGGCAGCAGCATAGGCACTCACCGTCTCACGCCCCAACTCACTCATCATGGAGCAGATATTGATAATCTTGCCCTCTCTGCGCTCCATCATCTCAGGCAGCACAGCACTGGCACAAATGTATGGAGCCACGAGGTCGATGTCAATCACTTCCTGAAACTCAGCACGAGCCATCTCATGCATGGGGATGCGCTTGATGATACCTGCATTGTTCACGAGAATGTCAATCTGCCCCACCTCCTGATGAATCTTCTCCACCAGCTCCTTCACTCCCTTCTCATCGGTCACGTCACAAAGGTAGCCCTTCACATTCGTGATGCCTGCCGCCTTGTAGTTATCAAGCCCCACTTGCAAAGACTCCTTGCTTCGGGCGTTGAACACCACTGTTTTCGCACCAGCCTTTACAAAAGCCTTGGCGATGTTGAAACCAATACCATAAGAAGCGCCTGTCACCCAAGCGTTCTTACCTTCCAAAGAAAATTCAGATAAATCTGCCATAAGATATTTGTTTTAGTTAATTAGTTCGGTTTGCAAAGGTAGCACAAATTGAATACAATACAAAATAAAAAAGCTATTTTTATACATATTGGGGAGATGAAAAGTGCATAAAAGAAGCCCCTGCGCTTCCAACTTGGGCACCGACTTCGGAATCAACCTGCGATGCGCTTGGGGAAGGTTGGGGCTATGCTTTTTTGTCTAATGTGGGGGCAAAGTTAGCGTTTTTGTTTTATTTAGTTGTATGTTTGAAGGAAAATATTTAATTTTGCAGCGGATTTTAACATTAAAACGACTTTTTATGCGTTTCACAGAACTTGCATACCCCATTTTTGAGCAATCAATAAAAGACTATCATGTAGATGACAATATTGACCAACCTGTCAAAAATCCATACGAGGTTGGACGCATCGAACACGACCTGTACATGAAGAACTGGATTGACACGGTGCAGTGGCATTTTGAGGACATCATACGCGACCCTCAGATTGACCCCGCAGAGGCACTGGTACTGAAAAGACGCATCGACAAGAGCAATCAGGACAGAACAGATTTGGTGGAGACGATTGACTCGTGGTTCTGGACAAAATATAAGGACGTGTCGGTGAAGGCTGATGCCACCATCAATACGGAGAGCCCTGCATGGGCAGTGGACAGATTGTCAATTCTTGCTCTGAAGATTTATCACATGAAGGAGCAGGTGGAGCGCAAGGATGCATCTGCCGAGCACAAGGCAACGTGTCAGAAGAAGCTGGATGTGCTTTTGGAACAAAGAAAAGACCTCTCAACTGCCATTGACCAATTGATTGAGGACATCGAGGCGGGTAGAAAATACATGAAAGTGTATAAGCAGATGAAGATGTATAACGACCCAGACACGAATCCTGTGCTGTATAAAAAATAGAGGATGAGAATCGGTTTCGACGCTAAGCGTC
Organism: Bacteroidaceae bacterium; assembly: GCA_024688885.1. Lineage (GTDB taxonomy): Bacteria > Bacteroidota > Bacteroidia > Bacteroidales > Bacteroidaceae > Minthosoma. The sequence goes on from JAILDV010000051.1 coordinate 21,635, forward strand.
TGTACAACAATTTCACGGGTTTGGGAAACCACAGCAGAACGACGATTGACATTCTGACTGCTGAGTTTCCCAACAATGAATATTGGCTGTACACACCAAAGGTGAGACTGAACGGGGCAACACTGCCATACATCGGGAAGAAGGGATGCCACACAGTGACTCCCAAAGGGGTGATGAGAGGCAGTGCGTGGAGAACGTACGGACTGGTGAACCAGATGAAGAAGGACTCCATTGATGTGTTCCACGGATTGAGCAACGAGATGCCTGTGGGGCTATTCCATTCGGGCATTGCATCAGTGGTGACCATTCACGATGTGGCGTTCAAGACATTCCCTGACATGTATCATTGGCACGACCGAAAGATTTACGACATGAAGTGGCAATATGCCTGCAATCATGCCGACCACATCATCTGCATCAGCGAATGCACGAAGAAGGATGTGCTGGAGTTTTACAATGTGCCGGAACATAAGGTGGAGGTGATTTACCAGCCCGTGAATCCCATCTACTATCAGAAACCCATCGAGCGCGACAACCTTCCTCCTTACCTGTTGTATGTGGGCAGTGTGAATTCCAGAAAGAATCTGTTAGGTGTGGTGAAGGCCATGGAACTGATGCCCAAAGATTTGCAATTACCTCTCATGGTAGTGGGTGGTGGTGGAAGCTACAAGCAGAAAGTGAAGCAATACATAGCGGAGAAGGGCATGGAGAGTCGTGTAGTGTGGCCAGACATGATGGATGGTGAAGGGCTGAAACGCCTCTACACGAATGCGGAGATGCTGGTTTATCCTTCTTTCTACGAAGGCTTTGGATTGCCAGTGGTGGAGGCTCAATTGTGTGGATGTCCTGTAGTGACAAGCAATGTGAGCAGTTTGCCTGAGGCGGGAGGACCTTTCGCTTTGCAAGCCGACCCCAACAGTCCTGAAGACATCTGCGAAAAGATGACACGATTGCTTACTGATACAGAATTGCGGCAGAAAACCATAGAAGGTGGCAGGCAATATGCAGCAGAGACCTTTAATCCTCGCAAATTGGCAAGACAGCTGATGGGAGTATATGAAAAACTAAAAAACTAAAAGAGATATGAATTTTCTTGACAGAAATGAATTTAACTTTGAGCCTTCACAGAAAGTGAAGGACGCTATCAAGAACTTTGACCCAAAGGATTTGTGCTTCTATACACGTATCTATGATCAGGGAAAAAAGAGTGTGGTCAGCGTGCGCGTAAGCGAGATTTATGGAGTGCCTGAGGAGCAAGTGTTGCTGGCATATGGCGGTGAGGATATCCTGAAGAATTCCATCCACTATTTCCTGACGAAGGGGGACAACAGAAAAATTCTTATCCCAGAGTTTTCATGGTGGTACTACAACAGAGTGGCAAGTGAATGTGACGGTGTGTTTGAGATGTATCCCTTGCATGAGCAGGAGGACACTTTTGCCTATGACGTGAATGAAATCATCGAATACACCAACCGTGTACATCCTCGCATGTTGTTGCTGGCTTCGCCAAATAATCCTACGGGCAACAGCTTGAGCAGTGAGGAAATCGGACGCATTATGGAGAATATCCCTAACGATACGATGGTGCTGGTGGATGAGGCGTACGCGTCGTTCATCACAAGCGATGTTGATTATATTGCCCCCTTGGTGAACAAATATTCCAACCTCATCATTTCACGCACATTGTCGAAGTTCTACGGATTGCCAGGACTTCGCTGTGGTTTTGGTTTCATCGGTAAGGGACACGACCAATTCTTGAGCTATGTGAACAAATATTTAGGCTACAACCGCTTCAGTGAGGCGGTGGCTTTGGCTGCCCTTGACAGCGATGAGCACTACCGTAAGGTGGCTGAACAGATGGATTGGGGACGTCAGCTATACAAGAAGGAGCTGGGCAATCTGCCCGGTTTCAAGGTGTATAAGAGTGTAGCCAACTTCATCCTCATCAAGTATCCTATTACCATCAAGGAAGCTTTGCAAAAAGAATTGGCTGCACAGGACTACAAAATCAAGTTTATGGGCGACCCGGGCTTGGAGTCATGCTTACGCATCACACTCGGAAGACCCGAACAGACACAAGTCGTATGTGACACTATCAAACAGGTCTTCCTTGCCTCTAAACTCTAAACCCTCAACTCTATACTCCTAACATGAAAGCAGTGATTCTTGCAGCAGGTATCGCATCACGTCTGCGCCCCCTCACGAATGACCGTCCTAAGTGTCTGTTGGAAATCGGTGGAAAATGTCTCTTACAACGCTCATTCGACGGACTTATTCAGAACGGAATCACGGAGTTCGTAGTGGTGACGGGCTATCTGCATGAACAAATAGAGGCATTCCTCAACAACCGATACCAGGAGGTTTCCATTACATATATTTATAATGAGCAGTATGCCTCCACCAACAACATCTATTCCCTTTGGTTGGCACGTCCAGAAGTGGAGGGAAAGGAGATGCTGCTGTTGGACAGCGATATTCTCTTCGACCCCCAAATTGTGGCACGTCTCTTAGCTTCCGAGCATCAGGACATACTCGCCCTCAACAATCACCCATTAGGTGAGGAGGAAATGAAGATTGTGCCTGATGGGGAGGGTAAAGTGAAGGAAATCAGCAAGACTTGTGCCATTTCCGATGCAGCAGGCGAGTCTATTGGCATCGAAAGAATGTCTGCTTCTTACACCACTGCCTTATATAAAGAACTGAAGGTGATGATGGAGCAGGAGGGGCTGGTCAATATTTTCTACGAACGTGCCTTCGAACGGCTTATTCCACAAGGTCACACTTTCTGGATAGAAGACACCACCGATCTTTTCTCTACCGAACTGGACACGGTGGAGGATTTCAATTCTGCCAAGGAACTCATTCCTGCCGAACTGTATTAACCAACCCATGCGTCGGGCGATTCCCCTTACATCTGTAAGCCTCAACTCTTAACTCCGAACTCTCATGGCTTCTTACGACATACGTCCACTGCAATTGCGTATCCTCGACATCCTGATGGCCGTGCATCAAGTGTGTGAGGAGCATGGATTGCGGTATTACATCATTGCAGGCACCTTGTTGGGGGCTGTACGGCACAAGGGCTTTATCCCATGGGACGACGACCTTGATATCGGTATGCCACGCAAGGATTATGACCAGCTGATGGCTCATGCCAAGGATTGGATGCCTGATCCTTTCGAGGTGGTGAGTTACGAAACCGACAAGACCTACCCTTTGCCGTTTGCAAAGATTCAAGATGCCAGCACTACGCTGATTGAGCGCATGCACCTGAAATATCTGGGAGGCATCTATATTGACGTGTTTCCATTGGATGGTATGACTGCCAACCCGATTGTGCAGCGTTGGCACTTCGCCCGATATTTCTATCTGAAAAAGGTGCAGTATTTCCTCTACCGTGACCCTTACCGGCATGGACATGGACCTTCGTCATGGATTCCCTTGCTGTGCAGGAAGTTCTACACGTTGGAGGAGGTGCAGGAGAAGATGAAACGAATGCAGAAAGCGTATGACTTTGATGCATCAGAACTGGTGGTTGACCATGATGATGGAAGAAAGGGCATCATGCCACGCAGCATCTTGGGCGCACCCACCCCCATTCTCTTTGAGGGCAAACAAGTGATGGGCGCAGAAAATCCTGATGCTTATCTGTCACAGAAATATGGAGACTACATGACCCTTCCACCTGGTCCCAAGCAGAAACAACACAATTTCCATTTGTTGGATTTGGAGAAAAGTTACCGAGAAGGAGTCCATTGAATGAAAGGATTCCTTCTCTTATTTTTTCTTTTTCCCGCATCGGACGGATGGACGCATGGACAAAGACAAAGTGTTACCCGTCAGAAAAACAGGAATCAGATACCAATTCTTGGGTGAGAACAACTTCATCACAATGTTCTCGAAACGGAACAGTCCTGTCATGAAAGGGTGATGGTATTTGCTGTAGCAATAGATTTTGGAAATAAACCGCTCCTTGCGGATGGCTTTCTTGTCTCCACCAGACGATGCGCCATGGGCGTGCAGGAACCTGACGGTAGGATAAACGACATTCTGATAGCCTAAGCCTTCCAATCGGCGAGCAATGTCGTATTCCTCATGGAAGAGGAAGATATTCGTATCAAAACCTCCTATTTCCCAAAACACTTCAGCACGGAACATCATGAAACTGCCATTAATTTCGGACACCACAAAAGGCTCAGTGCGGGTGAGGTCACCCCGCTTGGGATAGCGTTTGGGAAAAAGGTGCTCAAAGATGTCATCGCCAAACAAATCGCGACGAATGCCGAACTTGTGGCGGAATGCATATGCAGTGCCGTGAGGGCGGTATTGCTGGGGTGTGATGACACCTGCTTCGGGATGAGTGGAGAGGTAGTTCACCAAAGGGGTGATGCAGTCTTCCACCAGTTGGACATCACTGTTCAGAAAACAAAGGAAATCGCCCTCTGCTTGTTCTGCACCTAACATATTGCCTAACCCAAACCCCATGTTGAGCTTACTCCTGACGATGGGGTGACGCCCTTGAATCAGTTGCAACAAGTGCTCATAGTTCCCCTGCTCACTATGGTTGTCCACAATGATAATCTCATAGTCCTCCACCCCATGGAAAGTTTCTATGGATTGAACGCATTGAGCCGTGATGTCGGGCGTATTGTAATTTAAGATAATGAAAGATACCATGAGTCAGTTGAGAGTTGACAGTTAAGAGTTGGGGTTATTTCTTCTTACGCATCTTATGTTTCAGTTCCCTCCTACGTTCGAAAGCTTCAAGTTTCTGAATGGCAAGTGTGGTTGCCCATTCCGCATCCCAACCTCGCAACTCAGCATATTTGCCGATGAGTTTCTTCAAGGCAGGACGCACATGTGTCAGGCGCATCAGGTTCCTGACACACTCTTCGCGGCTGGGATTCTCCACAAACTTGGAACGATTGATGTCTATGGTCGTGATGTGATATCCCGTGGAAGATTCCTTGTCTTCCCGATAGAGGAAATTGGAAAGATTGGTGTCACCATGCAGAAAACCTTTCTCGTGCATGTCAACGAGAAAATGTGCCAAAGCATCGAAAAGGTCATCGTGCTGCTCCCATTCCTCACGCAAGATGCGGGCATCGGGATCGCCACAATAAGTTGTGACGATATAGCCTTGTTTGTACAATCCCCAATGATAACCTTCTATACAAGCAATGGGGTCGGGAGTGCTGATACCCAGTTCCTGCAATTTCAGAGCATAGGTGTAGGCTCGCTTGGCCTTGCTCGGACGACGGAATGTGTAGTCAAAGCGTTGATGGAAGAGTGAGGGGTGAAAACGCTTGACAACAATTTTCTCCCCACTCTCCAGTTTGAACACTCTCACCTGATTGCGCGAATCATAAATGAGCACACCCTCTCTGTCGAACTTTTGGGGCACTTCATTGACGAACTGGGTCAATGATTCATATTTAGGATTGACTATACTCTTATACGTCATCAGGCAATCGTGATGTTGTTCTGTTTGGCAAATTCGCGATAGGGCAATTCCAAGTTGATGTAATAGAAGTTGTGCTGTATCTGCTTCTCCTTGGGAGGGGGTGTCATGTAGTCACCATACATTTCGGTCAAATACTGGTGGGCATCTGACACGCCCAAGAACATCTTGCCCTCAAACTCATATTCCTTGGGCTCTCCAAGTATCTTCTTCGCCACTATGCCACGGAACACGGAGTCGTAGTCTATCACCTGTTCACAGTCGTCAAACTTGTACTGCGTCATCAAACGCTGCACCTTGTCCTGCAACTGCTGGAGGGAATACATCTTGTGGATGAGCAGCGGCCACCATGAACGTGGTCCTTTGCCGTGCTTGAAGGGGTCTCTGCCACGGAAGAAGAGCAGATGGCGCCAGAATTTATACTTTTTCAGGTGCTTGGTCGCCACAGCCTTGTCTGACGGGATGCCGTCGATGGGGAAGATGTCCACATAGATGCCTTCGGGAAAGTTGAAGTCGGGACGTTCCAACACCGTGGTGCTGGAATCTTCCACTTTGGCAAATGGGTAGGGATAGTCGGAACGGTTGTGAGGACCCACCACCTCGAAGGGTGCTGGCATCCATTCGTGGCAGTGTGCCAGCAGGAGGTCGTAGTCGGGACGGGGCATACAAATGTCCATATCGTCATCCCAAGGGATGAATCCCTTATGACGCACAGCCCCGAGCATGGTTCCTGCCCATAGGTAATAGCGCAGATGGTGCTCACGACACACCTTGTCGATGCATTCGAGCATGGGGACAAGCCTTGCCTGCAAGGTCTTGATGTCGTAGTTGGCAGTATTGATTAGTCGCATAATTCCTTATATAATTTCACATAAGCCGCAATGTGCTTCTCGTAACTGAATTCCTTGGCATGGTTCTTCACCTTCTCTATCTGGGTGGCATCAGCATAAAAGCCTGCAAGTCGCTGTTTCACCACCGCTGCCATGTCGTCTGGATGCAGATGCTCCCACACCATGGCGCAATCGCCACAAATCTCGGGCAGGCAGGTGGCTGTGGAAATGAACACAGCCTTGCCGAACTGCATCGCCTCTATGGCTGGCAGTCCAAAACCTTCGCCTACGCTGGGGAAGAGAAATGCCTCGCAATGTCGATAGAGCCACACTTTCTCTTCTGCTGAGATTTTCCCTGTCAAATAGGCATTCTTGGTGGGCAACTGCTCTATGTGTTCACGCACCACCTTTGAATAGGCAAAATGGTCGTCTCCACACACATACAGGTCATGGTCGGGGAAGTGCTTCATCATGTCCACCAACAGATGGAAGTTCTTCTTGGGACGTATCTGTCCGATGGCAAAGAAGAATGGTCTGCCTGTGGCAAATGCCGGTTTGCTTTCGGGCTGTCCGGTGATGTCCTCCACTCCATTATAGATAACCCTGACGGGCTTTCCCTTCAGGTTGAACTGTTCCTCAATCTGTTTGCTCACAAACTTGGAGATGCAAGTGACAGCATCTGCCTGGTTGATGGCATGCTGCAGGACAATTTTATGCTTCTGCTGACGAATCCAATTCTTTTCGGTGAGGTAGTTCAAGTCGTGAATGGTCAACACAAACTTGCCACACTGCCCACGTTTGCGTTTCAATTGCTGCTGCGTGATGGAATGCCACAAGTCCACCGACGGCAATCCCTTGCTGAAATACTTGTGGAACTTACGCCGCACATGGGTCGTCTCCACCAATGGACCAAAGTCCTTCTCATAGGCAGGAGGTAACAGAAAATGAAACTTCAATGCCTCATCTTCCATCTTCGAGTACCATTCGGCGTAATTCTTGGCAATCTGACCAAAACCACTGGTCGGGTTACCTATATCGCACAAGTCGAGCAAGACCGTTTTCTTTTCCATGCCACAAAGGTAGAGAAAAATAATGAGGAATGAGGAATGAGGAATGAGGAATTGTTTCTTTTCTGTGAAAAAACACGCTGATTGGCAAAAAATTCCTAATTCCTAATTCCTAATTCCCAATTATTCCCTACCTTTGCCCACATGAATATACTCGTCGTACGATTTCGTCAGATGGGCGATGCCATCCTCGCCACTTCGTTGCTCAACACGCTGCGCCACAACTTTCCTGAGGCACAGATTCATTTTGTGCTGAATGAGAAGATTGCCCCCCTGTTTGAAGGTCATCCTTCCATTGACCGCATCATCACGTTCACCGAAGAGGAGCGCCACCATCTCATTCACTACCTGAAACGCGTGTGGCAAATCGTACACCAAACGCACTATGATGTCATCATCGACATGCGCAGCACTGCCAACACCATGCTGTTTGCACGATTTTCACCCCACACTCCCTATCGCATCGGAGTGAAGAAGGGATACACCCGTTTGGCATTCAACCACATGATTCCACCTTGTGGCAGCAAATCGATGGTGGAGCACGACGTCAGTTTCGCCTCACCCCTCAATGCCATCCAGCCCATCCAACCCGTGAAGGAGTTTACCCTCCACATCACCGACGAAGAGAAACAGTCGTTTGGCGACTACCTGCAAAAGCAAGGCATCAATCTCTCCAAACCCATTATGCTGGCAAATGTCACTGCCAAACTGGCTTCGAAAGTGTGGGACGAGGACCGCATGGTGTGGGTGCTTGACCAATTCATCAAACAATACCCCGACTTTCAGATTCTTTTCAACTACGCCCCAGGACAAGAGAAAACCAATGCCTTCCGTGTCTATGAGAAATTGGGCAAACCCCAACAAGTGTTCATCGATGTACAGGCACGTTCATCCAGAGAACTGGTGGCGATGGGCTATTTCATGACGCTCTTCTTTGGCAACGAAGGTGGCGCACGTCACATCATGCATGCCACAGGATGTCCCTCATTGGTCATCTGCGCCCCTGGCAACAACAAGTCTGTGTGGCTGCCACAAAACAGTGTACCTGCTGAAGGCATTGCCGCTACCGACCTTGCCAACTCTCAAACATTGGCATCCATGAGCAAGGAGCAACAATACGACCTCATCACCCAAGAACTAGTGTGGGAAAAACTGAAAGATTTCGTGCAACGCTTGCCTTAGAGGGAATCATCTTGCTCATTTTAGGGATTTCCCTACACTTTCATCTTACTAGATACTCTACCTTTGCCCCGCTTTTCGAAAAACGAGAAGCGTTTCCAACATATATCATATCACGTAATGAACACATCAATGACAAATCGCAATTGGCACCCCATAGGGGATGCTTGGGAAAGATGCAACACGCATTAGCGTTGTAATCAACCCTTGTGCATTGTGTATTTGCCATTGCCCGAACTGCCACTGAGGCAGGGAGGACAGCCAGCGATGTGTTCTTTGACATTTTGTTACAATCCAGCTACAGTTGTTTCATGAACTGACGTGGCTTTCCCTCATCGGGGATATGCCACCTACTTCCGTATGCTATTTTCAAAACTATCTGTCAAATCAAATTACGTGTTTATTATGGTATATCAAATTAAAGTGGAAAACTTAAAGAATGGTCAAGAGACCATCATCATGGCACCAGCCCATGCGTGTGTAGAAACCCTGTGCCCTAAAATCAAGGTTGCACTCCAACTTCCTTATGTCGATCATGCTTGTCACCGATTCGTGGCACGCGGCACCACTTATGTGGTCAGCGAGCACATGATATCAGAGCAGGAAATCATTTGGGAGAATGATCGCAATCCTGGACGCTACCGATGCAGCGAGAAGATTTCCATCGAGCGAATCTTCACCACCATCGGTTCCAGCATCAAATACTACCAAGACACCTGGTATGTAGGGACATACGACATCCGCTGCACCCTCCTCAAACGGGTGTCTTGACGACGTGGGGAGCATCGTTCAGCTCCACCACTTCCAAATCCTTGATTTCCCTGCCATCGATGGCGAAACGCACCAACGTACGCACCTCATGGAAACCATACCGTCCAGCCGCCCCTGGATTGATATGCAGACACCCGATGGTGGGGTCATTCATCACTTTCAGCAAATGAGAGTGACCAGAAATGAAGAGCTGAGGTGGATGGGCATAGATTTGACGTCGGATACTGGCATCGTACTTGCCCGGATAGCCTCCGATATGCTTCATCAGCACATCCACCTCCTCACATTTCCAGCGATACACTTCAGGAAACTTGATGCGCACATCCCCGCTGTCGATGTTGCCATACACAGCACGGAGCGGAGCAATCTGTGCCAAGCGGTCAGCCACATCCATACTTCCGATGTCGCCCGCATGCCAGATTTCGTCACATTCCTTGAAGTACTTCTCGTAACGTTCATCCCAACACCCGTGGGTGTCGGAAAGCAAACCTATCCTTCTCATTCTTCATTCACGGGCATGGGTTCCGCTTTCGCATCCCGCTTCTTCATCAAGGTGGCAATCATATTTCTCACCTCATAAGGGTGCTGCACAAACTCCACTCTGTGAGCCGTGCCGCCACTGCCCACCAATTCGATGGCACCGGTCTTCAGCATCCTTTCGAAGAATGTCTGGTAGAAGTTCACCGTCTCCACCTTGAAGAGTGGTATCTCCGTCATCTTGATGTCGAAGATACCATCCTTCTGGATGAAGCGGTTGTTCGTGATGGCAAACTCCGTACGGTTGCGGATGAAATAGCCGAAACCAATGAGTCCGATACCCACCAGACACACCACCACGCAGAGGCAGAACAGTGCCAGCATGTTGTTGTTGAAGTCATTGTAATGCGTGTAAGCAATGACCACCATACCAGCCACACTCAGCAAGATAAGCAGAATACCCCATGCCGTGTAGCGAAAATTGTACGACCAGTGCAGTCTTCCCTTGAAGATGACCTTCTCGCCTGGTTCAAGCGTCTTTTCAATAAAGTTTGCCATAATTTATGATAAGTTTATTTCACATGAGAAATACACAATGTATCCACATTACTCCGCATCCACAATCTTGATAGCGACAGATTTAATTTGTTGCCATGATGCCTTGTCTGTCAGGCGTATCATGAAATGGTAATCACCTGCATCAATATCAGTAGGAATAGCAATTCCCTCTTCCGCCAGATAAGTGCTGACCCCTTCAGGTATTTCAAATGACTTGTTATATACCCATGGATTCTGAGGCTGTTTCTGTGCCCCCAACTCACACTCCACTGCCGAACCACTGTGAGTGTGGTGGTCGAAGTTGTTGTGTATCTCTATATTGAAATTCCCCAACTCCTGATTGTCTTTGAACAGATACTTAAAGGGGATTGTCCCACCCTTGTGATAGGTGTCACACTCCAGAGGACATGCCGTGTCGGATTCCACTACCTCGGGTTTAGTCATGTCCTTTTCTTCGTCTGAACTGCTGCACGCACAAAGTGCGCACAGCAGCATAAGTGATAAAAAGTTCTTTTTCATATTGTTGAATTATTCATGATGATGTTCATGCTCTTCTTCATCTTCATCACCGTCATCCTCCACCACTTCCAGTTCGCTGTTTGCTGTGGTTTGCTGACCTTTCTGGTCGGTGACAGTGAAGTGCAGATGATATTCACCCAATGGGGCATCGGCAGGAATGTCGATATGTTCGTGGAACTCTGCATTCTTCACTCCGATGTATTTTCCAGAAGTGAAGACTTTCTCTATCTTGTAGCCATCGCCGTTCTCCTGATGAATCTCGATGTCGATGCGCTGAATCTGTCCTTCTGCAAGGACATCGGCTTCCAGATGCAGGTCGTGACCTGGATGTACATGTCTGGCATTGTCATGACCCACTTCGGTCAAGGTAATTGCGGGCTTGGGCACATCGTTGTCGTCGTCATTGCTGCAAGAAGTGAAACCGAGAGAAAGAACACAAGAAAGAGCCATAGCAAGACTCATATAGATATAATTTTTCATTGTCTTAAAATAAATTATGTGATGAATAAAATAAATTGATTAGAACTCCAGTCCTACCATCAACGAGAAGTTACGCCCTGGTTCTGGCACATCTATCAAGCGATAATAGCTGGTGTGGTCGTAGTAGCGTTTATTCAGCAGATTGTCTGCATGTAATGCCACTTTGAGTGTGGTGGCACCCAAGGCAAAATGCTTACCAGCCGATGCGTTGAGCGTCCAATGTCCTTTAGTTGTCTTTTCTGGAGGTACAATCTCGTTCTGTGTGCCTACGATATGGGCATTCAATCCCGCAAATCCCTTTCCTTTCCAGTCAAACAGGTACTTCACCCCTCCATCTACTGACCATGGGGTTGAGAAAGGCAATGTATAACCTTTCTTCTCGCCAGACAACTGTTCAGCATAGAGGTATTCCCCCTTCAGTTGTGCCTCCCAGTGAGAACTGATGGCGTAGTCCACCTGCGCCTCAAATCCCCATCGGAACACGCGTGACTGTGCATAGTTGTACAACTGTAGGCCCTCCACATAGTCCGGAGTCGGATTCATGTAGATGTAGTTAGGGAAATAGTTGAGATAGGGATCAATCTGTATGGTCAGCACTTGATTATCCCAAAAGATGCCGCAATCCAGTTGATACGATTCTTCGGGATCCAGTTGCGGGTTGCCCTTCTCATAGCGGAAAATGTGGTAGTTGATGCCATCCGCACCCAGTTCCTTGGGAATAGGAACGCGGAAACTCTTTCCCACATTGGCTTTGAACACCCAGTTGCCTGTGCCGTAATTGATACCAGCCGACCACGTGATGCTGTTGAAATTCCTGCTCATCTCTGCCGACCGCTGCTTGAACACCGATTCTGTCGCCGAGATGGGAGTTTCATACCAATCCTCATAGTGATGCATGTGCGTATGTGCATGGTCGTAGCGCATACCTGCATTGAGAATCAAATTCTCTTGAACCGTGTAGCGGTCAAAAACGTAGGCACCGGCAGAGGTGCTGGTGAACGAAGGAATGATGAAACCCCATCCGCTCTGCTTGTTGCGCTGATGTTCCACAGAGGCTCCTGCTCGCAGTTCATGCTGAGAGGCAAAGCCACACCTTATCCCCACTTTTCCCGTGTAGGTGTCCTTGCTGAAACGACGTTCCAAACTACCGTCAGGAATTGGCATATACCCATGCGAGACGGGTTCTGAGTGCTCTTCTCGCATGTTCTTCTGATAAGCCAAATTCGCCTCCAGCATCCATCGGTCATTCTGCCACACAGTGTGGCTCAACACTTTCAGATGGTTCACCCACTGATAGGGCAGGTCTATGTCACGCGATGAATGGTCGTAGTCAATGTCAGATAATCGCACTTCCAAACCATGCGCATTAGCAAAGAAACCACTTTTGGAGTAAGAGTCAGACACACGGATGTCAGTATGGAAGCCGTTGTGCATATAACCAAGCGTGACACTCCCATCTTGCTCCTTACCGGCTGTGTTGCGCAAACAACGGTCTTTCAGACGTATATAATACGAATAGTACTGAATGCTGTCGGTCGGCACTTTGTAGTCGGCATAGTCAACGAACGTCATGTTGGCGCGGTAGAAAAAACGCTTGTGACGTCCACCCACCTTAGCGGAGAAACCTATCTGCCCGTTGTTCGTGCGGCCAAACACCTGTGCAGCCCCCTCAAAAGGAGTCACGGGCACATGGTTAGTGAAGAGATTCAGCACACCTCCGATAGCATCAGACCCATGCAACAAAGCAGCAGGTCCTTTCACCACCTCGGCATGGTCAATGGCAAACTGATCCATCTCCAATCCATGATCATCACCCCATTGCTGCCCTTCATGCTTGATGCCATCTTCAGTCACCACCATACGGTTGAAACCCAAACCACGGATGGTCGGTTTCGACTGACCCGACCCTATACTCATGGCCTTCACACCAGGGATGCCCTCAAGACTTTGCATGAGACTCCCCGCCACGTTCTCTTCCAGATAAGTTTGGCTGACGCGCACACTGTTCTGTGATGATTTCATCTGGAAATCCCGCTTGGCAGCATCCACCACCGTCACGCCATGAAGCACAATGGTGCTGTCATTTGCTGCAAACAGCATTGCTGTAGCAGCAAGAATTGTTGTCAATGTCATTCCTTTCCTTCATTTTTCTTATCGTAAACACAAAACGAAATTGTATCTATCCAAGAAAGAAAGGAGGAGCACGCAAACGGATGCATCCTTCCACATCGCTGACAGCATGCTGACATACAAGACAGAAGGAAAATGTGGAACAAAAAAGTGGAGTAGTTAACACCACCAACGCACCCACCAAGAAAGGCAACGTGAGGAACTGGCACAACACACAATCAAAAGAGCATACAGACAAACTGCTGAAATGCCCGGAATGTGGTATATGATGCAAACACTCCTCACAATGATTACCATCCAGATGCGCTTCAGGATGCACATGAAAAGACGACAGCAACAGTATTGGCAGGAACACCGCCAACAACACCAAAGAAGAATAATATCGCCGTGTCGTCTCTTTCATTTTCATATTTGTGCATGCAAAGGTAGTACAAATCGTGTGAAAAACCAAAAGAAAAGTCCTTTTCCTTTGTTTTTCCGAGATGCAGCCTACCTTAGAGTATAGTTCAACGTACGAATAAGTGAGGACAATACAAAAGAAAAGCTTCTTTTTCATTTTTTATTTTTTCTGCTTTTTTTCTTTCTTCTTTTTAAAGGCAGGTGCCTAAATCCATACCACTTTACAAACTAAAAATCAACGCATTGCAAAAGGTTTAAATCCACATCCCTATATCTCTTATAGGAAATCCCCTACCCTTTGGGGATTTTCAGTTTGAAACCCAGTACAAAAGGCCGTAACTTTGCATCGTCAACCAAAAGGAACGACAATTTCAAACAACAACGAAATTCATAAAAACTAAAACAATAATTAATAACAAATAAAAAACTACAATTATGAAAAAGTTCATCACCATCGCTCTCGCAGCAGTCATCGCAATCAGTGCTAACGCTAAGAAGGTCAACACCGCAGTGTTCAACTCAGTCAAGGTAAACGCACCCGTGCACCTCGTCATCGTTCCCAGCAGGGAATACTCAGTGAACGTCACCTCTCAGGAGTCAGGTCTCAGCTCCGCCATCGCATGGAGCGTCAAGGACGGCGTGCTCAGCATCTCAGCACGTGACCTCGAGGCACTCGAACAGGCAAACGGCACAGTGGACGTCATCGTGTCAGCTCCGCGCGGCGTTGACTACCAGATCGGTCAGGACGTGCAGGAAACATCCAGCAGCAAGAAGCGCATCCCATTGTTCCGCCGCCACCGCCGCTAAACAGGTAGCCAATCCTCTTTTTACAACATAATTAGTATTAGAAAGTGAAGAAGGGATTCCCAACACGGGAGTCCCTTCTTCCTTGGGTGTATATTTCAATCGTTATCCATATCCATGGAGGCGATGAAATCGTCATAAGCATCTCGCTCCTCTTTGAGAGCCCTTAGATACTCATAGTCAATATCATCATCGGTATGTATCTCATCATCTATGACATCATCGATGCTGTCATAGAGAATTAGAGGCCTCCTTACTCCATTCTGAGGCTCAGAGGCATCACTTTCGTCCTTCTCTTCACCTTCTTCTTCCCTGCCTCTAACTCTCTTGGCAAACACGTCGTTTGCCAACTCCTCATCACGGGCATGTTGGCTTTTAATCATCCAGCCAACCAACAGACCCACCACTACACATATCACAATGATGAAAAAGGTGGTCATAAGACAAAATGATTTAGATGATGGCAAAGTTATACATTTTATTCGACTTCGTTCCCTTCTTCACCAGGATTCTCATCCAACGTGTCCATGTCAACGAACTCCATTTTACTCAACACATCCTGAAAATCCTTATGCGGATAGAATTGCACCTTCACTTTATACACGCTCTTGCCGCTCAACTCCTCGGACGTTTCTGCACTATGTGCATTGAACGACGGTTTGAGCGTCCCGATGCCCGCAATCTGCACGCTGTGACCCAGCATCAGATAACTCCGCAGACGATTCGACATTGCTTCCACAATGCCCTTCACCTGTGCGCCAGACACTCCTTGTGACATGATGCACTCCTTTACGAAATCCTCAAACTTGACAGGCTCATAGCTGAACTGTTCCATCACCCAAGCCTCATGCTGCTGATGATCGGGTCCTAAAATCTTCTTCTTTCTTTTTCTGTAAGGTATTGCCATTGTACTCTCATTATTACTCAACTTTCATGTTGAAATGTTAGACATCTTTGTTTCGTCATGCAAAGATACGAAGAGAACTTGACTTCTGCAACACATGACCACTCAAAACTTACACTAATAGCCCCAAAATCGACATCGTCGACATCGGTTTGCCGACCTCGACGACATCGACTCACCGACGTCGACGATGTCGATTCAGAGGTTATGGAAGAGGGACAAAAGAGGTTTTTAAGAAGAGGAAACGACGGAAAGGGAATGAGAAAGGTATGGAGACGAAAGAAATCATTTAATTGAGCGAGTTATGGTAAAAGATGCATCTTTTTAACGATGCAGTATCGATATTTGCCCCCAATTACCCAATATGACTTATAAAAGTGGATTGGAAATAGAGCTATTCTTGTCATTTCACACATATATCATTCGTTCTTGTAAAACTCCATTGACGATTATCTTTTTCTTTTGTTTTTTTCATTTCCAT
Source organism: Bacteroidaceae bacterium (assembly GCA_024688885.1). GTDB lineage: Bacteria > Bacteroidota > Bacteroidia > Bacteroidales > Bacteroidaceae > Minthosoma. The sequence goes on from JAILDV010000051.1 coordinate 37,695, forward strand.
GATTTCCTCATATCTTGTTCCCTTGTATTTATATACGTTTTCTCTTGAAGATAATTTAAGAACATTGTGAGGGACATCTGTTGCTTTATCAATCCACATGATGTTATCTTTGTTCTCTTCTATTAAAGAAAAGCCATTGATGAAATCATAAAGATAAGTAGAACGGTCATCATATGGGGCTTCCCCTTCCTTGTATTTCTTCTTTGTTTTAATAAAAGACTTAGTACTCATGTCATATATTGCATAAGCCCTAATCAATGCAGATGCCCTATATTTACGTTTCTCATTTTCAAAGGTTATGTCCAGTCCTGAAACATGGGCGTGTAGGGTCATTAATGGGAAATATGGAAGTTTCCTACTTGGAAAAATCCCCTTTCTGTAATCTCTATGATATACTATAGGGTCAGGATCAATGGTGTTCCTGAGTGGACTATCTTCTTCTGGATGAAAGTAAAACTCTACAGTCTTGATATAGATACGATAGTCGTTTCTCACTTGGATGTAGCCATCATATAAAATGGTCATGGCTATATCTTCAAATTTATTCATAAGATTCGTATCATTGAATTCATCTACATCCATGTTATGGAAGTTCTTTAATTTGTCATAAAGTTTCATTTTTCTTTGATTTTGGGGTTATATATTCAGATTATTGGCACAAATATACAAACAATCCATTAAAATGTGAAAGTTTTTATTTTTTTTAGGTTTTTATCGGATAAAGCTCATCTCACTAATTTGAATTTTGATTACTCAAAGTTTTGCAAGGCATTCAAATATGCACTCTTAAATTTAATGATCATTATGCATTATCAATATCTTATTGACGCATACTTCATCTGCTTCATAATGATTTATATCTGTTTCCGTTTCATCATCGGGAGAGAGATAGTCGAGGTCTATGATGTTATTCCATAATTGCATAATGGGTAATCTCAACCCTGGGTCTAAGCAAAATAAACGCAATCTATTCCACTTTTCTCTTCTATATGCAACAGCAACCACAGAATGTCCAAGCCCTGATTTCCTAAAAAAGCCTAACTGAACTGGTTGCCTAGCATCCAATTGACCCCTTATTTTTTCATGCAATTCTTTCCGACTAACAGAATTAAATCTTCCAGGTATTGTTGTAAATACTTCAGAAAGATTTCCACCATAACATACATTCAATTGGTCGGAGAGTTCATCTATCACATGGCCACCTCTACAAAGTGACTTGAAACTATATAGAAATAGACGTTGAATACGATCGACAAAATTATTCTCTTTCGCACGTTCACGATCTATCAAGTCTTCCCAGTCAAGTTTCTGGTGAAAGATCAACATCATTAACAGACTGTAAACAGCACATGAACCATCAAGCTCTCCTTGCTCAGCAAACACTCTCGTCGGGCAACCACTTCTTCCTATAGCACGCAGTCTTGTTCCATTAAAGAAAATGTTTCTTATAAATTTTGCTGTAAACATAATTAACGTGAGTTCGACGAATTCAAAACAGTGCAAGTTGTGTGTCCACAACTCTTTCACATGCAATGCATGGTTTCTTTGGGAAGAAGCAGTAAGCGGCTAGCGCCCCCAGCATGTTCACGATGAAGTTGTCAAATGACCTGTGTCTTGAGTGCTCCACCTGTGCAATGTTCTTCAACTCATCGTTGATGGTTTCAATGATGGCACGTTTCCTTGTCAGCAGCCTGTCCGACATGCTCATGACG
>JAILDV010000013.1 GCA_024688885.1 Bacteroidaceae bacterium
AGAGTAAGCCATCTTCTCACGGATAGCGGCGAGACCTACGATAGCGAGTGTCCAACCGATACCGGAACCGAGCGCGTAAGCAATGCAATCACCTACACCTGAGATAGCCTGAGTGCTTGTCTCTGGATCAAGCAAGATGCGCTGCTGCATGAAGAGTGATGCACCCATGATGGCGCAGTTCACTGCAATCAGCGGAAGGAAGATACCGAGTGCGGCATAGAGAGAAGGGGAGAAGCGTTCCACAATCATCTCCACGAGCTGCACCATACCAGCGATGACAGCAATGAAGAGGATGAATGCCAGGAAAGTCAAATCAACACCTTCTGCCAAAGCACCGCTGGCGAGCACCTTCGTTTGGAGCAAATAGTCAACGGGAACGGTGATGAGGAGCACGAATGTGACAGCCACACCGAGTCCGAACGATGTCTTTACGGTCTTGGATACTGCAAGATAAGAGCACATACCCAAGAAGAAAGCGAAAATCATGTTGTCCACAAAGATGGAGCGGACGAACAAACTAATGAAATGTTCCATAATTCTTTTCTTTTATTGATTAGGTATGTTACACTTAAGCTTCTAAATCCTTATTGTATGCACGGTGTGCCCAGATGACGCAAGCCACGATGATGAGTGCCATGGCAGGCATTGTCATCATACCGTTGTTGATGTAGAGACCACCATTCTCAACGTAAGCACCGTCAGGAATGATCTGGAAACCGAACAAGGTGCCGAAACCGAGGATTTCACGGATGAAACCGACGATGACAAGCACAACGGCATAACCGAGACCATTGCCGATTCCATCGAGGAAACTCTCCCAAGGACCGTTCTGCATGGCGAATGCCTCCAGACGTCCCATGAGGATACAGTTGGTGATGATCAGACCCACATACACAGAAAGCTGCACGCTCACATCATAGACGTATGCCTTCAGGATGTTGCTCACAATCGTTACGAGCGCAGCAACAACCACCAGCTGGACGATGATGCGGATACGGTTAGGAATGGTCTTGCGAATCAAGGAAATAATCACATTTGAGAATGCTGTGATGACAGTCACAGAAAGACCCATTACGATGGCGGGCTTCAGTTGCGAAGTGACAGCGAGTGCCGAGCAAATGCCGAGGACCTGAACTGCAATAGGGTTGTTCAAGTTGAGCGGACCCATGAAAACTGCGCCATTCTCTTTAGAAAATAAACTCATATTCTTTGTCCTCCTTTAATTTTTGAATGCTTCAATTGCGCTCTGATTGTCACTCAGGCACTTCTGAATCATGTCGTTAACACCATTGGAAGTCAGCGTTGCACCTGTCACAGCATCTACATAGCAATCTGTAGAGAGCGTTGCAGGAGCCTTGCCCTGCTTGTAAACACCGAGGGCAACTTGACCGTCCTGATAAATTTTCTTGCCTTTGAACAAATCCTGGAACCACTGCTCCTTGATGCGGGCACCCAGACCTGCTGTCTCCGATTCGTGATTGAAGAATGTGCCATATACGGTTTCACCATCCTTGTTGATGGAAATCCATCCCCAAAGTGGTCCCCAAAGACCTGCACCCTTCACAGCGATGATGAGCTTCTCCTCACCATCCACATTGGCTGTGAGGGTAGGGCTGTCAAGTTCACCGCTGGTGATGACCTCGTTATACTTAGCTTCAGCGGCTGCATTGTCAAGGTCGCGGATGTTCAATGAAGAAAGAATTTGCTTCTTAGTATCAAGTGCCACATTGGCATCCTGTGTAGGCTTCAGCGCTGATGCGACAAAAGCGAGAAGGAATGCCACGATGATGACCATCACAGATGCATAAATAATAGTATATGCATTGCCATTTGTATTCATTTTTGCCATATCTTGTGTCCTCCTTTACTTTTTGGCACGCTTAGCGCGCTTATTGATATTAGCCTGTACGAAGAAGTAGTCGAACAAAGGTGCAAACACGTTCATCAACAGGATGGCGAGCATCATACCCTCTGGATAACCAGGGTTGAGCACGCGGATGATGATGGCGAGAGCACCAATGAGGAAACCGAAAATCCACTTACCACCTTCTGTGCGAGGGCTCGTCACAGGGTCGGTTGCCATGAATACGGCACCAAAGCAGAAACCACCCACAGTGAGCTGCTCCCACCATTCGAAGTTCTGTGCACCATCGTAGCGGAGGAAGTAAGCCATCAAGGCACCACCCACAAATGTGGAGAGGATAATCTTCCAGCTGGCGATGTTCGCCCAAACAAGGATGACAGCACCAATCAGGATGGCGATGACAGAAGTTTCACCGATGGAACCGGGGATTGTACCGATAATGGTCTCCATGGGAGAGTAAGTCACAGCCTCACCAGCAGCCAGCTGACCGAGTGGGGTGGCAGCAGAAACTGCATCCACAGCGGGAGTGCCGTTGATACAATCAATATAATTGCCATTCACCCACACCTTATCGCCTGACATCATGGATGGATAGGCGAAGAAGAGGAATGCACGAGTGACGAGGGCAGGGTTGAAGATGTTCATACCTGTACCGCCAAACACTTCCTTGGCGAAGATGACTGCAAATGCCGTTGCAATGGCAAGAATCCAGAGAGGGCAGTTCACAGGAACGATGAGCGGAATCAGAATACCAGTTACGAAGAAACCCTCGTGAACCTCTTCCTTCTTCCACTGAGCCACAGCGATTTCAATGCCAAGACCTACAGCATAGCTCACCACAATCTTGGGAAGCATCACTGCCAGACCATAGAGGAAATTACCCCAGATGTCAGCGCATGGACAAGCATCGGGAGTGCAAGCGCCTGTCACCAGAGCGTGCTGATAACCGATGTTGTACATGCCGAAGAGTATCGCTGGAATCAAGGCAATCACTACAAAGAAAATAGAACGCTTGGAGTCGATGGCGTCGTGAATCTGTGCGCCACGCACCTTAGCCGTCTCGTTAGGCACAAAGAAGAAAGTCTCTGCAGCGTCAAAGAGAGAGCCGAAAGCGCTGAGCTTACCTCCCTCAGAGAAGGTAGGCTTCAAGTTGTCAAGAATTTTCTTAAGTCCCATATTGCTTATTCGTTTTCTTTACGCAGCATGTCGAGACCTTCCCGAACAATGCGCTGGAGTTCTACTTTAGAGCTATCCACAAACTCAGCCACAGCAAAATCCTCAGGTGCCACCTCATAGATGCCGAGAGCCTCCATGCGGTCGATGTCACCGGCGATGATTGCCTTGACGAGCTGTTCTGGATAGATGTCCATGGGGAATACAGAATCATATTCGCCGCTGAAAATCATGTGGCGATGACCACCCTTCACACGTGCGTCAAGCACATATTCCTTACTCTTAGGCAACAGCCAAGAGAAATAAGAACGGCTGACGGAGAAATTCTTGAAACGTGGTGCAATCCAACCGAAGAGTTCGTTGGCTTCATCACCTTCAGGAATAGCGGTCACCTCAGTGGTGTGAGCGAGAAGGAAGGCATTCTCATTGGTCTGCATACCAGTGAGAGGGTTGCCATCAATCAGGCGTACCTTCTTGTCTGTGTTCACATTGCCTGCCACGATGTCACCAATCTTGGCGCCAACGAGCACCTGCTTGTACTGAGGCTCCTTGATTTCAGAACCTGCCACAGCGATAGTGCGTGTCAAATCCACGATGCCCTTGTTGAAAAGTCTGCCGATGAAAACGACTTCTTCAGCACCGATGGTCCAAACCACCTCACCCTTGTTGACTGGGTTGACGTGGTTAATCTGAACGCCCACGTTACCTGCAGGACATTTGCCCTTGAACACGTTGACTTCAGCATCCTTCGTCCCGGCAAGAGCACTGTCGGGCTTCACACCCAGATAGACCTTTGCCAACTTGGCAAGTGCGGAGATACCTGTCTGGAAATCCTCCTCATTACCCTTCATCACTACGTCGATGTCAGCAGCGAGCGGCATGTCTGCAATGGCAGACACAAAAATGCCCTTAGGCGCATCGTTGGGGTCAGCAACAACGGCGTAAGGACGCTGAAGGAAGAAACCGAAAAGACCGCTTTCAAGGAGAGCCTCTTTCACCTGCTCACCACTCAGCGACTTCACGTCCTTCTTTCCGAAGTCCACATACGCCTGCTGCGCAGCGGCTTCCACCTGAACGCTCAATACTTTACGACGGTCGCCTCTCTCCACGAGCGTCACCTTGCCCGCAACAGGAGAGACGAACTTTACTTCCGGATGCTGTTTGTTGACAAACAACGCATCACCAGCCTTCACTTCATCCCCATCCTTGACAACCACCTTTGGCTTCATACCCCAGAATGCATCAGGCACAAGTCCATAGACTTTCGATGCAGGAGCGGCAGAAACCTGAGCAGCAGCCTTACCTTTGAGGTTGATGTTCAAGCCTTTCGTAATTTTAATTACATTCGCCATAATTTGTTAATATTAACTATGATTTGTTTCTCTCTTATACTGTAACAGATTCACCCTCCATCAAGAGGGCTCTTCTCTATATTGCCTAACTAAAACGAAAAATAAACAACGGAAGAAATCCCGTTGATTCTAAAAACGGCACAAAGGTACCACTTTTTCATTGATTGTGGAAATTTCCGAACACATATTTTAATAAAAAAACTTCAAAAAAGTACAGACACACTTATTGAGGTAGGGTGAGGTTGCAATCACATCCGATGCTTTCATTCCAGTACCTCGCTTTTATCTCACACAGAAAACACAGAAATTCACGAAAATATTTATTTTTTCGAACACGGATTGACCAGATTGGACGGAATTTTTTTATTCTTTCATTCTGTGTTTTCTGTGTTTTCTGTGTGAGCTACTTAGAGCCGCGCAAGGCTCTACAAAGAACATGTCACACGGAAATTCACAGAAATTACATAAACCTATCCTTTAAGTATTCTTGTCAAATATATGATTCTATTGAAGTTATCAACGACTCACTAAGAGTTTAGTAACTTAGATTTTTCACTTTGCACTCTTCACTTTTCACTTTTAATTCATTCACTTCTTAAGTCCATTTTTATCATTTAGCGAAGCGTCTCTCCCTTTTTATTAAAAATTTAACTTTTTTTTACCTTTCGGTTTTTCGGTGGAAGTTGAACGATGAAATCGATTTTTCAACATAGTTATCAACAGTCTGAGACAAAAAGTGTTGATAACTTTCGCTTAAAGTGTTTGTTTGTATTAAATATTCTTATTAAATTTGCAGCCCGATAAAGTGGGGGAACCCCATCGACGTGCCGCAAAGCACTATTCCAAAACCAATAAAATGCCAGAACAAAGACCCACATCCCGTAGAAAGACTGTTCGCAGCAACGACCAAGATCAGCTTGCACAGTTAGGCAGATTGCAGCCTCAAGCCGTAGAGTTTGAGAAAGCTGTGTTGGGTGCATGTATCATTGAGCAGGACGCCTTTGGTACAGTATCTGACTTCTTGAAGCCACATTCTTTCTATGATTCAAAACATCAGGTCATTTTCCAGGCAATACAATCATTGGCTGCAACAAACTCACCGATTGACTTGTTGACGGTGACAGAGCAGTTGCAGAAAAGCGGAGACTTAGAGAATGCGGGAGGTGCAGCCTATGTCGCAGAACTCTCACGCTCCATGCTCTCATCCGCACATTTGGAATATCATGCACGCATAGTGGCACAGAAAGCACTGGCGCGTGAACTCATATCCTACACCAGTGGCATCCAGAAGATGGCATTCGATGACACGCAAGACATCGAATCGCTGATGCAGCTTGCAGAAGGGCAGTTGTTCGAACTATCCAAGTCCAACCTGAAGAAAGACTTCACACAGATTGACCCAGTCATCCATGAAGCATACGAACTCCTGCAAAAAGCAGCAGCCCGCACCGACGGACTTTCCGGCTTGCCCTCTGGTTTCGACAAATTGGATGCCATGACATCCGGTTGGCAAAACTCCGACCTCATCATCATAGCAGCCCGTCCTGCAATGGGTAAGACCGCCTTTGTGCTCTCCATGGCTCGAAACATGGCAGTTGACCGCAAGATACCTATTGCCATGTTCTCCCTTGAAATGTCAAACGTACAGCTGGTGAACCGTCTGTTGGTGAATGTGTGTGAGATTTCCGGTGAGAAAATCAAGAGCGGACAGTTGGCGAAATATGAATGGTCACAGCTTGACCACAGAATGAATGACCTGTTCGGAGCGCCCCTTTATGTAGATGACACCCCATCGCTGTCAGTGTTCGAACTCCGCACGAAAGCACGTCGATTAGTGCGTGATTTTGGTGTCCAGATGATTATCATCGACTACCTCCAGCTGATGAATGCATCGGGCATGTCCTATGGATCTCGTCAGGAAGAGGTGTCCACCATATCCCGTTCATTGAAGGGTTTGGCAAAGGAACTGAACATACCTATCATAGCCCTCTCGCAGTTGAACCGTTCCGTGGAGCAGCGCACAAGCAGCAATCCTGAAAGCCCGGACAGCAAACGTCCGCAACTCAGTGACCTTCGCGAATCAGGTGCCATTGAACAAGATGCCGACATGGTATGCTTCATCCATCGTCCCGAATATTACAAGATTATGAAGGACCAGCATGGTAACGACACGAAAGGCATAGCAGAAATCATCATCGCCAAGCACCGTAATGGTGCAGTAGGGGATGTGCGCTTGCGATTCCGCAGTGAATTTGCAAGATTCCTGAATCTGGATGATGATCTTCCTCCGATGCCCACAGATGACGGAACAATCAGACCGACACCCTCCAAACTCAATTTGGGTGGAATAAATGACGACTCCTTCGATGGATTGGACATTTCTTCCATGCCAAGTGTGACACCATTCTGATGAAAGAAAATAAAATGCTCGACACGAGATATATGTAAGAATTGAATGAAATGTAACGAAAAAGAGAAATTTATGATGATTGAATGAAACTAAGATTGAATGAAATAATTTTCAGATGATTATGCCTTCATTCGCGAGAAGTCAGGGCATACATTCAACACGAAAAGGCTGCGCGAGCAACGTATCCGTGATTTGAATGATACATTTTTTCTCACTTTATCAATTAGAAGGCGTGGATACTCCAAGACCAAGTTCTGGCAGGAGTATCCACTTTATTTTTCCCCGATTTCACCGAGACATTTTGCCTCACTCGCTTTCATCGGAAAAACAAAAATTTAACCATTTAACCATTTAACCTTTTTAACCTTTTTGTGCTTCCTGTGCTCCATTAAGTGTTCCCCACAAACGAGTGTAAGTGTTCCTCACAAACGAACGTAAGTCTTGCCCACAAACGAGTTGCAAACATTGAAATATTTCAAAGATTACCAGCAATCTTTGCAAAAGTGCAAGGATTTCATTTTTTCTTGCACTAATTTGGTCACCCCCTATTTTGTGTCGTAACTCTGCATCGGATTCAGAAACTGAAAGTGAAAAGTGAAAGATGCGATTAAGCGAGTGCAGAAGTCAAACTTGTTTGAACTATGCCGAGCGTGAGCATCTTCGGCGAAGCCAACAGTGAAAAGTGAAAAATCTAAGTTACCTTGCCACGAGTAAGACACCAGCACAACAAACGTCGATAACTCCGAGTAAAGCGATAACTTCGATAACTTCAATAACTTCAAAAAAACTCTCAATTCTCAATTATCAATTATCAATTCTCAATTATCACACACGAGGTTAAAAAGGTTAAAAGGTTAAATGGTTAAATTTTTGTTTTTATTTTGTATTTTGTTCGGCTTTCACTAACGTTGGCTTCGCCGAAGTTACTCACGCTCGACAATAAAAATAAAAAAACTTTTCTTTCATTTTGTATTGTACTCACTTAATCGTAACTTTGCAATATAAAACCTGATGATAGGAAGATGGGAAGGGCTTGCAAGAGATGCAAAAGCTTTTTCGGAATACACTTATAACAATCAGACAAACATGAAACAAAACCAAATCTACATGATGCTTGTCGCCTTTTTTTTGCTGTACACGTCTGTGGCACAAGCGCAGTATCAACAAGTGAATGACATTCCCTACACGGAATCGACAGATGCTTACGCTCAGGAGCGCTGTAAACTGGATGTGTATTACCCCACGAACCGAAAGGATGCTCCTGTCGTGGTGTGGTTCCACGGGGGTGGCATCGAAGGTGGCAATAAGCATATTGACCAGGAACTCAAGAACAGCGGACTTGTGGTGGTGGCTCCAAATTACCGACTCCTGCCGAAAGCGAACATTGACCAGTGTCTTGACGATGCTGCCGCTGCTGTGGCATGGACTTTCAAGAACATTGAGAAATATGGCGGGAGCCGACGCAAGATTTTTGTGGCAGGACATTCTGCTGGCGGCTATCTGCTCGACCTCATAGGACTGGATAAGAAATGGCTCGCCAAATATGGTGTCGATGCTGACAGCTTGGCGGCGCTCGTGCCCTTCAGCGGTCAATGCATCACTCATTACAATATCCGTAAGCAGCAGGGTATTGGTCCGCTGCAACCAACCATCGACCAGTATGCTCCACTCACTTATGTGCGTGCTGATGCCCCTCCTATGGTCATCATCTCAGGCGACAGGGAACTGGAACTCTACGGACGCTATGAGGAGCAGGCTTATTTCTGGCGCATGCTGAAGCTGGTTGGTCATCCTGATGTCACGCTCTATGAGATGCAAGGCTACGACCATGGTGCCATGCCTCAACCTGCCTATAAGATATTGAAAGACCATATCCGTCGCTTGACAGCCAAGATGGTCTCTGCCTTACCTAAAGCAACAATCATAACGGAACAGAAGGCTGAATACCGATTTGAATGGCAACCTTCTTTTTGTAAACGTGATGCCAAGATTGATGAGTCGAATCCATCCATCCTCCACCTCGGAAACAATAATGGCTATTATGATTTGACGGCGGAGACGGGTGCGCTCATCAAGAACCTGAAGGATTTCTCTGTGTCCGTACATTTCAAGGTGAGTTCGGATAATGCGCTCGACGGATACGGGCACTTCCTCTTCGCTTTCTCCCAACTGGCTGAGAACAGTGCCCAAGAGGGTCCTTATATGGCTATGCGCCTGAATGAGCAGCGATTCGAAACTTCTACAGGCGGATATGAACATGAGGAAATCATCATGCAGGGAGGAAAGCCTAAACGTGACACATGGATACACGTTCTTTATCGACAGCAGGTACACAAGGGCGAACTCTTCCTTGACGGAAAACTGATAGGGAGAAACGAGCACATGCCCATCCTCTCAGAGATTTTCAAGGAGGCACCAGCCAATTGCTGGATTGGACGTGCTCCTTTCCGAGGCGACAAGTTCCTGACGCAAACTGATGTGGCAGATTTCCGTCTCTTCGATTATGCCGTCAGCAATCAAGAAATGCAAAGGCTGAAAAAGAGGGATTAGGAGTTTGTTACTTGATGCCTAACTTCTTGGCGATGGGCTTGGGGATGGCATCCTTGTGGACAAGGATGTTCAAGGTCTTGTATGCCACGAATGCTTTGGATGCATACCATACACCATTGTATTTGTAATCGGTGCCCCATGAATTTTTCACCATGAAGTACTCTTTGCCGTTCTGGTCTTTGGCAAGTCCGTAGATCAGCATGCCGTGGTCGTCGGTGGTTTCCCAATTGTCGTAGGCTTCCTGACGCATCTCCTGTGTGACGGTGATTTCTGGCCATGGACGTGCGGTGTAGGCGGCACGATTGTTGATGCCTGCAAGACCAAACCAGCGCACGTAGTCACTGCCTTCCGTGTCTTTTGCTTTCTGAAGGTCGGGGCATACGGCGATGCCTTCACGTGAGAAGCCGTTCTCGCTGACATCGGCGCCCCATGCAAAGGTGTAGCCGTTCTGTACGGCATTCTCCATCACGTCCATGAACTCGTCGAGGGGCAGGTTGTAGGAGAGTCCCCATCGCCAGTTGTCCTGCACTTCGATGATGAACTGCTCGTAGAAGGGATGGTGGGAGAAGGAGGTGAGGCTGATGTAGTCGTCCATGTTCAAGCCTGTGGAAGCCATGAAAGACATGGGGGTGTAGGTCTTGCCGTTGTAGGTGAACTCTTTGGGACATTCGCCAAGATAGGTGTCCAGTGTGGCATTGATGGGTTGGAACCAGATAGGGGAGAGTTTCTTCTGCTTACCATTTGCCACTGCGCTCACCATGGGTTCGAGAATGGAGAAGAACTCTGTGAAGTTGGGTAGGGAGTCGCCTTGCAATGTGCCTGGCTCTGGCATGGCTGATTGTGGTATCATGCCGTAGTGACGCATGCAATACACGCAGTCGTAGAATGAACCGCCCTGACTGAAATCCATGTCACCATGAAGGCGCACGGTTGCTTTTGCACGGTCTTCGTAAGTCTTGTGAGCAAGATACATCTCGGAGAAATCCCACTCGCCTTTACCCATTCGGAGCAGTTCTGCCTCGAAGAATCCCAATGAGGAGAATGCCCAGCATGTGCCGGAATTGTTCTGGTTTTTGGTGGAGGTGATGGGGATTTCTTTCACGGTTGTGAATTGGAACCCTTCCTCCCTTTTCACGTCTTGTGCAAACAGGGTCACTCCGACTGCAAATAGTGCAATGGTCAATAATGTCTTCTTCATTTTATTCTATTTTGATTGTTTAACAAATTCTTCTAATTCGTTGATATTATATGGAATAACTTTGTCTCCAATGATGCGGCAACCATCCTCGGTGATGAGAATGTCGTCTTCCAAACGCACTCCTCCGAATTGGCGGAATGGCTCAATGGCTTCGTAGTTGATGAAGTCTTTGTGGATGCCTTGTGACTTCCAAAGGTCTATGAGATGTGGGATGAAATAGATGCCCGGTTCGTCTGTCATCACGAAGCCTGGTTGCAGCCGTCTGCCACAACGGAGGCAGTTCAGCCCGAACTGGGTGGAGGGTTGCACTTCATCGTCAAAGCCCACGTAGTTCTGTCCAAGACCTTCCATGTCGTGTACATCCAATCCCATCATGTGACCTAATCCGTGTGGCATGAAGAGCGCGTGTGCTCCTGCCTTGACTGCCTCTTCCGTGTCGCCTTTCATCAGTCCGATGGCTTTCAGGTGTTCTGTCAGGATGCGGCATGCCCCCATGTGCATGTCCAGCCATTTCACGTTGGGCTTGGCATTTGCTATCACCCAATCATGGGCAGCCTCCACGGCTGTGTAGATGTCTCGCTGCTGACGGGTGAATGTGCCTGAGATGGGTGTCACGCGTGTGTTGTCTGAACAGTAGTTCTCCTTGTTCTCAGCGCCTGCATCGCATAACATCAACCGTCCTGCCTCCATGGGGGTGTGACTGGGGAAGCCATGCTGTATTTCCCCGTGCATGGACAGGATAGATTGGAAGGAGTAGCGGTCGCCAAGACTCATGGCGATGCCTTCTATGACACCTGCGATGTATTTTTCAGTGACTCCCGGCGCACATAGTTTCATGGCTGTGGTGTGCATCTGATAGCCGATGTCGGCAGCCTTCTTCAGTTCTTCCACCTCTTCGGGCTTCTTGATGGAGCGCATGTCAACAATGGCTTTGATGAGCGTGACGGAAGCCTGTGCGTTCAACTGCAAGGGGTGGATGCCAATGAGGTCTGACAGCTGAATCATCAAATCGTGGCGGCACTGAGGGATGTAGTGAATGGTCTTTCCTTGACTGCTTGCTGTATCAATCGACGTCTTCAGTTCCTTCATGGGTGCGGTGTGCTGCACACCCACCTTGGCTGCCAATTCCTGCACGGATGGCACATAGCCATACCAGATGATGTCGTTGATGTCAATGTCGTCGCCAAAGATGTATTCCTTGTCGTTGTCCACATCAATCAGTCCGACCAACCCTTCGCGTTTCAGACCGAAATAGTATAGGAAACAACTGTCCTGACGGAAACGGTAGGTGTTGGCGGGGTAGTTGTTCGGGGCATCATTATTGCCGAACAGGAGGATGAGCCCTTCACCCACTCGACGTTTAAGTTCAGCGCGTCGTTGTATGTATATCTCTTTTGCAAACATATAGGTTAATCGTTATGAAGGTGTTGATGTGCAAAGGTAGGAATAATAATGGATAATGAAAAACAAATGGCGGAAAAACTGCAGCGGATGCGATTCTTCGTCATGGAGAACACGCATTTGGCGAAGAACAATCATTTCATGCCCAGTTCGTGCTTTTTCGACTCATACAGGTTTTTCAGTGTCAGTGCCAGCCGTTTCACCTCGGAGATGTTTTTCTTGTCGTTCTGCTCCACACTCAGATGAACATGGTCGAGATTGCGCAGCACACCGAGCCGTCCACTTTCGTAGCGGTACATGTCCTGCGTGGTTTTCACCTTGTCAATTCCTCTAATCATGTCGTTCAGGTTGGCAATCACACCACTGGCAGGCACCTCATATTGTTGACATGCCTTCTTGTATGCCTTGTCTGCTTCTGCCTGATGGTTCTTCACCATCGAAATCTCATGGCTGGTCAACCCCTTCATGTCGTTGCTCAGGTTGTTGGTTGCCATCAGATACATCTTTTTTGCGCTAATCAGTCCATCGGGGGATAGCACATGTGTCAGCCTGTCGGTGGCAATGTCGAGATTGTTGCAGATGACGGCACATTCCTTGCCGACATGTTCTTTCACCTCGATGCTGTCCGCCAAAAGCTCCTCCCATGATGGTGCCTTTTCGTATTCTTCTAGATAGGTGTCGCTATTCAAACCTTTGTCGCCTTTCTTCTCATCACATGCAGTCATTGCCAGGATAGAGGTCAATAGCAAGTAGGGGAGTATCTTCTTCATCGTTTTTGGAATTAGGAATTTGGAATTAGGGGTGTGGAAGTGAAAAGTGAAGAGTGAAAAGTGAAAAATCTAAGTTACCTTGCACGTGAGGAGTTACCGCCAGTATAACATTTGGCTTTAACTCCTTAACTTCTTTAACTTCTTAACTCCTTGAAAAACTTGTAGAAAAGAAGGGACATATCCTTGTGGACATGTCCCTTGGGTATGTTGCGTTGGTACGATTCAATTATTCCTTAGCGTCGTCCATCTTCTCCTTGAGAGCTGCGAGAGCGTCGATGTCGCCGAGAGAAGTTGAAGCTGCCACGTTCTTGATGACAGGAGCCTGCTCCTTCTGAGGACGGCTTGCTTTCTTAGCTGCTGCTTCTGCCTTCTTGGCTGCCTTAGCCTCAGCACGTGCAACATCTTCGAAGATGCGAGAGTGAGAAAGGATGATGCGCTTAGCTTCCTTGTTGAACTCAATCACCTTGAAGTCGAGAGTCTCGCCGAGTTGAGCCTGGCTGCCATCTTCTTTCACGAGGTGCTTAGGAGTTGCGAAGCCTTCAACGCCACCTTCGAGTGCAATCACAGCGCCCTTGTCAAGCACTTCTGTAATCTTACCCTGGTGTACAGAATCCTGAGTGAACACTTCTTCGAACTTGTCCCAAGGATTCTCTTCCAACTGCTTGTGACCAAGTGAGAGACGACGGTTTTCCTTGTCGATGTCGAGCACCTGAACCTCGATGGGCTCACCAATCTTAGTGAACTCAGATGGGTGCTTAACCTTCTTGGTCCAAGAGAGGTCGGAGATGTGGATGAGACCATCAACGCCTTCTTCCACCTCAACGAATACACCGAAGTTGGTGAAGTTGCGCACCTTTGCAGTGTGCTGGCTTCCAACAGGATATTTCTCTTCAATTTTCTCCCATGGGTCTTCTCTCAACTGCTTAACACCGAGAGACATCTTGCGCTCCTCGCGGTCGAGTGTGAGGATAACTGCCTCCACTTCGTCGCCCACCTTCATGAACTCCTGTGCAGAGTGGAGGTGTGCGCTCCATGACATTTCAGAAACGTGGATAAGACCTTCTACACCAGGTGCGATTTCAATGAATGCACCGTAGTCAGCCATCACAACTACCTTACCCTTCACTTTGTCACCAACCTTGAGGTTTGGATCGAGAGCATCCCATGGGTGAGGAGTCAACTGCTTCAAACCAAGAGCAATGCGCTTCTTCTCATCATCGAAGTCGATGATAACCACATTGAGCTTCTGGTCAAGCTGAACGATTTCCTTAGGATCACTTACGCGGCCCCAAGAGAGGTCTGTGATGTGGATGAGACCGTCAACACCACCGAGGTCGATGAATACGCCGTAGTTGGTGATGTTCTTGACAGTACCTTCGAGAATCTGACCTTTCTCAAGCTTAGAGATGATTTCCTTCTTCTGCTGCTCGAGCTCAGCCTCGATGAGTGCTTTGTGGCTAACAACCACGTTGCGGAACTCCTGATTGATTTTCACAATCTTGAATTCCATGGTCTTGCCAACGAATGTATCGTAGTCGCGGATAGGCTTCACGTCAATCTGTGAACCAGGAAGGAATGCCTCAGTGCCGAGCACGTCAACAATCATACCACCCTTTGTGCGGCATTTTACGAAACCCTGTACGATTTCGTCGTTCTCCAAAGCAGCGTTCACACGCTCCCAAGAACGGCTCTGACGTGCCTTCTTGTGAGAGAGAACAAGCTGACCTTTTTTGTCTTCCTGATTTTCAATGTAAACCTCAACGGTGTCACCCACCTTGAGATCTGGAGCGTAACGGAATTCACTGCGTGCAATGATACCTTCGCTCTTGTAGCCGATGTTCACAACAACTTCACGGTCGTTGATGGATGTGATAGTACCGTCAACAACTTCGTTGTCGTTCACATTGTTGAGAGTGCCTTCGTAGGCTGCTTTCTGAGCGGCTTTGTCAGCTGCGCTCACGCCGTCGTTCTCGAATGCCTCCCAATCGAAACCTTCCAGCGGTTTGATGTCTTTAATTGCCATAAATAATAAAAATAGTTTGTTTAATTAATAAAGTTAGACATTATGTTGATAAAATCTAAATTTCATTTGTTGTCTTTGGCTTTTATCCACAAAACGGCTGCAAAGTTAGTGATTTACTAGCAATTGGCAAAGAAAATTCATAAATAAATGCATTGTCACACCTGATTTTTGTAACTTTGCAGCATGAAAGTATTAGTTGTCCTTATCTGTCTGTTCTCTCCACTTCTCATTTTATATCTTACCTACAAAAGCGCCCTGTTGCGCAAGGTCGGAAGCATTATCATTGCATACGTCATTGGTTGTGCATTGGGAATGACGGGATTGATACCCGACACAACGGAGATTCATGAAACACAAACGCTCATTGCATCTGTGGCCATTCCTCTGGCGATTCCCCTGCTTTTGTTCTCTGCTGATTTGAAGGCATGGGCTCGTTTGGCACCTGCTTTCATCAAATCGACGCTTTTCGGATTGTTGGGATGTGCCATTGCCGTCACCATCGGTTTCTTCCTATATGGTCAACATGATTCGGCACTTTTTTCCAAAATTGGTGGCATGCTGACAGGACTTTACACGGGAGGAAATGCCAATCTTGCCTCATTGAAGATTGCCCTTGGTGTCGATAATGCCACTTACATTCTTGTTTCTGCGTATAGCACTGTGATGAGTGCCATCTATCTCTTTGTCGTCATCATTGCCGGCAAGAAGACCTTGCGGTTCTTGTTGCCTGATTTCAATGATGACAAGACCATAGAGGACACCACCATTCAAATTGAAAATCATGACACCGAACTTTTCTTTGGACTCTTCAGAAAAGATAATTTGAGAAGTTTGGGTTTTAGTCTTTTGTTGACTATTGTCATTCTTGCGTTGGGTGCAGGTGTGGCGTACCTTTTCCCAAAAGATGTCTTCCAATCTGTGTTTATCTTAAGCATCAGCCTGTTCTCCATCCTCGCTTCACTCCATCCTAAGGTGCGGAGCCTTAAGCGTACTTTTGAAGCAGGCACGTTTTTCATCTTGATTTTCAGTGTGGCAGTGGCATCGCAGGTGAGTTTGAAAACGCTGACAGATGTTGACCCGAACTTGTTCATGTTCACATTTGTTGCCACCATAGGGACACTCCTTTTCCATGTTCTGCTCAGCGCCCTTTTCCGTATCGACACTGACACAACCCTCACGACGAGCATCTCGCTCATTTGTTCGCCCCCATTTGCACCTGTGATGGGGAGTGCGTTGGGCAATAAGGCGGTCATTGGACCTGGCATCGCAGTGGGGCTCTTTGGCTATGCCATAGGCACTTATTTCGGTTTTGCCATTGCCCGATTATTGCCTGTACTCGTGTTTTAAGATACAAGAGATGCTCCTCAACTGGTGAGTCAAGGGGCATCTCTTAGCATTTAAGTATTATAATATATGTGACACTCTCTTAGAAGATGAGTTGTGCGAAGTTGTAGAGTCCGTACTTCCATACTACGAAGTCGTGCTTGCCTTCTGGGTATTTGATGAGGGTGCATGGGATGCCTTTCTCATCGCAGAATGCCTTCAGTTGGGTGCTGTTGAAAAGGAGACCGTCGGCACCACCGCATACCATCCAAAGGAGTTTGTTTTCCTTCTTCACCTTTTCCACATCGGGAATGAGTTGTGCTGCACGCATAGTGTTGGGTGCTGATGAGAAACCACCCACATAGGCAAACTTGTCAAGGTTGCCAAGTCCGAAGTTGAGTGACTGACCACCACCCATTGACAGACCTGCAATAGCACGATGGTCTTTGTCGGTATATACGCTGAAGTTTTTCTCAATGTATGGAATGAGGCTTCCGAGGAGGTCTTTGTCGAATTCACCGAAAGCAGGTGCAGAACCATATCCTCCTGAACGTGAATCATCCTTTGCGGCACGTCCGTTAGGCATCACCACAATCATGTCTTTTACCTTTTTGTCGGCATAGAGGTTGTCCATGATGATGTTGGGCACACCACCGTCGTTCATCCATTCCCACTCATCGCCACCGATGCCGTGGAGCAGGTAGAGAACGCTGTATTTCTTCTTCTTGTCATACTTTGGAGGCAGATAGACATTGGCTTTACGAGTGGTGCCCACTGAAGCTGATTGGTACTCGATGAGCTGAACTGTACCACGCTCGATTCCGGCATGCTCTTGGTCGAAACCCTGAGGTGCTGCCTTGTACTCGTCAAATTTCACGTCGATGTTCTGCTGTCCGCCAAACATGGACATGGGGATGTTTGGCTCTTGTGCATTGGCTGCCGTCATGGAGAGGGTGAGCAATGCTGCAACATAAATTTTCTTCATTTTTTTGTTTTGTTTAGATAATAAATGATTAGGTGAATGTCTTTGTTGGTTTTGACGCACAAATGGACTTGTGGTTTAAATGTTTATTCCTTTGGTGCGCTGTTCTTGAACTTGTTCAACTCGTCAGCAACAACGTCGAAATCATCGGTGAGGGTGAGTTGCAGGTTCTTGTATTTGCCCATCTCGACAAGTTGCTCAAGGAATGGATAAACAGGCATTTCCTTTGTCCAGAAGTCGGTGCCGAGGAATATCATAGGACTTGCGAATCCGAAAGACTCGTAGTGGTTCTGCACAGCATCTTGGAAGATTTCCTGCATTGTGCCTGCACTGCCTGGAGTGTAGATGATACCACCGAATGCTACGGTGAGGATAAGGTCTTCGCGAATGCTGTTCTCAAAGAACTTGGCGATGTGGGTGGCGAAAGGTGCTGATGGCTCATGGCCGTAGAGGTATGTAGGAATGCCGAGGCTGACATAGTCTCCTTGGCGAGGATATTTCTTCATCACCTCAAAGGAGGATGCGAGCCAACCTTCGTCCTTGAAAGAAGGGGCTTTAGTGAGCATCTCAACAGCGTCATCTACATCAGCTTCGGTTCTGCCAGCCAACCATGCACCGAGGTGAGTTGCTTCCATTGCGCCAGGACCGCCACCGCTAAGCATGATAAAGCCTTCTTCTGTGAGTCGCTTGCTGAGGAGCACCACTTTCTTATACATAGGGTCGGTGCGCAGGAGTGCGTGACCACCCATGATGCCGATGCAGAGGCGTGAATTGTGTTCTTTGAAGAACTCGTCGAGTGCCACGTGGATGCAGTGGTCGTGGAGGGTTCGTGCGAGTGATTCTTCCACATCCTTTGCTTGTTTACCTGTCTCGATGTAGTGCTGATAGACTTTGGTGTCATAGCATGAATCGAAAGTCTCAGGTTTTGCAGGGTCATATCCTGCATAGAGGTCTTCTGCACTGTAGAGCGCTGTACGATTGACATCGTAGGGAACAGTCTTAATGTACTCCATCGCTTCTTCACTGAAGAGTTGATTGGGATTGGTGGTTTTGTTGCAGGATGTAGCTGCAAGGAGCAGTGTGAGTGCTCCCAAAAGCATTTTTTTCATGTTGTTTGATTTTAGATTGTTAGTAACTGATTTTATATGTTTACTTGTCATTTTTTTATTTCCTCAGTTTTCTTTTTTTCATTTTTCCTCATGCGTCGTCGAATGCTTTCGAAATCGTGGCGCCATGAGAGCCCAATGCCTTGGGTGTTGAGGGTGGCTTTGGTGAAATAGCGGTCGTTGGTTTGGTTGTAGGCTTTCACGTAGAGATTGCCTTTCTTGTCCATTCTCCATTTCACTTCAAAATCACCTATGAAGCTGGAACGATTGGTCATGGCGTTGTCACGATAGCCAAAGGCACCATTGATGAGCAAGCGTTCGTCAAGCAGACGTCCTTCGAGGATACCTTCCACGTCGAGGTCGTTCCATCCTTTCTCACCGGTGGTGAGTGAGGAACCAAAGTTCCAGTTACTGTCGCGACCTATCATGTTGCTGAGCATCTGGTTGATTTGTCCGCTGAGAGTGGAGGAGAGTAGGGAGTTCATCGCTTGACCAGAGTTGTTGTTTCCGTTGGCACGGGCATATTCGTTCGGATAGAAGCGCCCCAAACCGAGCAGATAAATCATCTGTGTGTTCATTTCCTCTTCGGAATTGATCATGGAACGCACGAGTTGGCGTGTCTCTTCGTTCACGTTCGGCAAATCCATGTTGAACTTGAAGTCCATGTTGCCGAGTTTTCCAGTGATGTCGAGGATGCAGATGACCTTCACCTTGTTGTTTTGCGAGAAGGCAGTGGTGGAGGTGAGGTCGCTGAGAGGCACGGAGTTGATGGTGTGGTGGCAGAGGAGGTGGATGTTGGCATCGAATGGATTGCCGTTAAACTCTACCAGAGAGCCTGGTTGGAGAGCCAAGTCGCGGAAGATGATGTCTTGCAGATAGAGACGATAGGAACCCGAGGAGATGTTGTAGTTGCCAAACATCTGGAAGGAGCCTTTGTTGTACCAATTCGCTTTGAGATGGGCATTTCCGAAGGTGCGCATATAACCATCCTCTATGTTGTCCATACGCAGTTTCACTTCACAGGCAGGAGTGAGGTTGATGTCGAAATTGATAAAGATGTCGCTATTGTAGTTTCGTTTTGCTTCCTTGACGATGGCGAGCGAGTCTTTTATTTCGCTGCTGATGTGTGGACGAAGTGCCTCAGGGTTAAGCGTCATTACGGAATCGCGGTCACGGAACTCGATGAATGAGTTTCCAGTGATGGCATCGGGTGTGGCAGCATCATAGGCGAAAACTGAACCGCGGGTTGGTGTGACGTTGGCGTTTACATAGAGTGGGTGTCCATCACTGCCATCGATGGTTAGGTCGCCGTCAGCGAAGACGGTGGCGAGGAACTTGTCGCTATTGAACTCCTTCTCGTCGTATGCAAGCAGTTCATGGAGTTCTGTCTGGAAGTGGTATGCGAAGTTCTTCATATTGCGATGGGTGACCTGCCCGTTGAGGACTGAACGGTGTCCGAAACGATCGTATATGCTGATGTTTGGAAAATCGAACAAGTAGGGGCGTATGTGGATGGTGTCACCTTCGATGTGGTAAGGCACATTCGTGGCACGAAGTCGCAAGTTCATCGTAGGACTTGCATCTGCAATGATGTTGACATTGTTGAATGGACCGATGATGCTGACGGGACCTGTCACATATCCAGACACCTCTTTGAACACACCTCCTAAGAAGCCGTGGATGAAGGAAGCGTTGGTGTTGTGTGTGTTGACATCGAGCCTCATGTCGTTTTTGGCTGGTGAAAGCCAACCATTGACGGTTGTGACTCCCGTGACGTTACGTGTTCGTCCCGTCAGTCCTTCGGGCACTTGGTAGAGGTCGACCATTCGTCCGTCTATCACGATACCTTCCACCTCTTTGTCCCAATGGGCACTGATGTTTGCGTCGCCTAATGGTCCTTCCTGAATGGAGAGGTTTTCGACATGTAAATTCGCTCTTACATCGGGAACACCTCCTCCCATCACATTGTTCACTACTGTGCGACCTGATGCTTTGCCGGCAAAGCGTACCACATTCCAATTGACCAGTGACATGATGTACTGGATTTCGAGGTTGTTCAGTGTTGCCACCAGTGAGTCGGTGGGCAGGTCGGATGCTTTGCCGTCAATGGCGAGGAAACTGTTGGTGTTGTTGTTGGAAAAGCGAACGTTGTGGCATTCGATGTTCTTTTTGTAGAAGGAGATGTTAGCCGGTGAAACAGTCCATGCTGTATCGTTGATGACTGCCGTGGATTTCCTTAAAGCAATGTTTGTCTTCATGGTGCCCAGCGAGTCGCTCAGTTGGATGATGGGCAGGAGTTGGAGCATGATGTCATTGCTTCCTGTGGTGTTCACGTAAAGGTCACTGATGATGCGATTGTCGTGTATGTCTGCCATCACATCGAACTTGGTTGATGTGGATGGAATCTCGTCATCGTCACTTTCCTTGAAAGTAGAGGCGATGGCATGCACGTTCATGTTATCATATGAGGAATTACATGCCACGGCTATATCGGTGTAGGGCTTTTCGTTGTAGATGAAGTTGGGTACATCTAACTGGAATGACATCTTGTCTTCAGAGGCATCCAGATTGCCGAAGATGCGGATAGGGGTGCCAAGACTGTAATCGGCATCGATGAAATGGTGTAGGATAGGAGCATCTGTTACTGTCAAATCATAAGTGAAATGGGCGGTGAAAGAGATGTGATTCTCCATCTGTGGTTTGAAGATGATGGGAAGATGGCGGGACATCTGGTGGATGAAGTTTTGGGCAATGTCCATCAGCGAGGTTTCTCCCTGAATGTTGCCTGACACTACATCGCTTTGCACCACATATTTGCTTTCTCCGTTTTCCAATTGCTCTGCTTCGAGCATGATGCCGTCAAGATGGAATTGGTCTGTGAGTGTGATGAGGTTGATGTCTTCCAATTGGGCACTGCCATACAGATGTTTGAGGTCTGTACCTTGCATGTGAACAGCACCATTCAGTGATATGCTTTCTCCAATGTATTCATTTGTGATATTCAGATTATTAGGTCTGAAAAGCTCAAGTATTACATTTAGGTCTATATTTTTTCTTGGGCTATCTGTGTATGCAAAATCTACATTGGCTTTCACATTCTCATCGTTGATGTTTGCAGTGCCGGAAATATGTGTGGCAGTGCTTTGTGCATCCAAGTTGATGTTTTGGTAGTTGTAGCCGTTATAGTGGATATTGTGAATGGTGCCAGATGCTTTGCCGACAGGGAATGGATGTGTGTTGTCCAGATTCATGGCAAGGTCGAGATTGAATGCAGCAGTGCCAAACCGTTCATCCTCTTGCAGTTTGCCGATGTTGATGCTATCGCCACTGATGGTACCTGTCAAAAAGTGCTGCTGGTCATAAATGATATCATAGGAGGCTTGTCCAATGCCTGTCGAGAGATTGCCCTGTGAGATTAAATCTCCGTTAGCAGTGTAATTCACATTTCCTTCATAGGTGACTTCTTGCAAAGTATTGAATAGGCTTTCTTTGTGATGGTCAGGTGCAAAAGCGTCTGCTAACGCCAGCATTTCGTCACTGGTGATGCGCAGCGTGCTGATGTCTGCATGGATGTTGCGTTGTTGTTTGTCAAGTGGATGAGTGATGCGAGCCATGGCATGCAGTACCAGGTCTTCATGCTCGGAGCTGATGTTGCACTCTTCCACAAGTATCTCTTTTTCATCACCTGCAGCTGTGATGCTGAAATTCAGTGTTTGGTTCAAAGGGGATAGTTTCCCATAGAGTGGGGCAAGGTCAGAGGGTGTCAAGTGTCCCTTGAGAGCTGTAGTGCGGAAATGAAAAGAACGGTTCGTTTCCCATTCTCCGTAGGTTACTTGGAGCGAATCTAATGCAAACTGTGAATGGGGCATGGACACACTCAGGTCGGATAGTGTGGCGTATTGTTTATTGCCTGCAAGTTTCAGGTTTGTGTCATGAATGGTCAGACCAGAATTGCGCTCTTGTCCTTGCAGACGACGCACATTCACGTTCAACGAGTCGTCCGTTAGGCATCGCAACACCACGTTCATTCCGAAGTCGTGCAGGTTGAGGTGATTGGGGTCAAGTGTCCCTTTTGGCAAATCTGCAGACTTCACGTCGTAAGTCACATCTGTGTGACGCATAATGAGTGAACCGATGTGCAAGTCTAATGGGGTGGGCTCTTTCTCCTCATCTTTCTTAAAAGCATCGATGATGAACTGGAAATTGGGAGAGCTGTCAGGTGTTTCTTTGTAGAGCGTTGCTTTTGCACCGAACAGTTGTGCTGTGCTGATGTCTATCCGATTGGATAGTAGTGCCAATAAATCAATGCTGGCAGAAGCACGTGCAATGCTTGCCATCTTTTTTCCGTTCGGTTCATAAAGGGTCAGGTCATTCAGAACAATGCGATTGAGAAAACCAAGGTTGGCACTTCCGATTTCCACCTTAGCTCCCAGTTGTTCTGTAAGCAAATTGGCAGTCCAGTTTGCCAAGGCATGCTGCATGAAGGGCAAACTGAACAATAGGACAACGGCTGCATAGATGGCAACAATTGTTCCTACAACATTCACTAATATTTTCTCAAGCCTTTTCAACCTTTCTCTTGAAATCCACCATCTTGATGGCAGTCACAGCGCATTCATCGCCCTTGTTGCCCAAATTGCCACCTGCACGTTCTTCTGCCTGCTGCATGTCGAGAGTGGTGATGAGTCCGTAGATGACAGGTACGTCCTGCACCGCATTCAGACGGGCCAACCCGTAGGTCACACCTTGACAGATGTAGCGGTCGTGAGGGGTCTCACCACGAATGACACATCCGATGGCAATGACGGCATCCACGCCTGTTTTCACCATCTGTGCTGCACCATAGACCAGTTCGAAACTTCCTGGTACAGTCATGACTGTGATGTCCTCTGGAAACACACCGTTCTTCATCAGTGTCTGTTTGGCTCCTTCCAGCAATGATGCAGTGATGTTCTCATTCCATTCTGATACCACGATGCCCATTTTCATTCCTGTAGCATTAGGAACAGAATTGATGTCATATTCGGAGAGGTTGTGATTCTTTGTAGCCATATTAATAAATAACTTAAAAAGTGAAAAACTAAAAACTAAAAGTGAAGATTACGAGGCTTACAGAAGGCTGTGGTAACTTTGACTTTTAGTTTTTAGTTTTTCACTATTTGTTGTTCTTGTTTCTCTTGAATTTATTTTGTTGCTCTTTCGATATACATGTCAATCTCCTGAGAGAGAGGACTACGGAAGTACTGCTTTTTGATTTTGTTGTAGAGTTCCACAGCCTTGTCGTTCTGTCCGAGTGACTCATACACCTCACCTGCTTGAAGGAGGAACACTGGACTTACGGCATCGTTGTCTGCTTCCTCAGCTGCTTCGATGAGCGTCTTGATGCCCTTCTCGTTGTCACCTTTCTTCACGTAGAGGTTGCCGAGAGCTGCGATGGCTGCAGGAGAAACCATATCGTCATCCTGTGCAGAGAAGTCCTCCAGCATCTTGATGGCTTCATCCACCTTGTCAGTCTTTGCATAAGCCAGACCTGCGTAGAGCTTTGCCAAGTTGGCAGTTTCTGTACCACTGAATTCGTCAATGATTTTCAGGAAACCCTTCACGTTGCCTTCACCCTTCAGCGCTTGGTCATACTGCTGCTGGGCAAAAGCAGTCTGTGCTCCGACAATAGCCTTTTGTGCCTCCAGTTCCTTACCTGCCATATAGTGCTTGTAGGCATAAATGCCAGCTACAATCACGATGACAGCACCGAGCACAATAGCAATCTTCTTCCAATTTTTCTCGATGAAAGCCTCACCTTTGCTCAATTGTACGTCAAGTGCGATTGGCTCATCAGTCGTTTGTTGTTGTTTGTTCTTTGCCATAATATTCTTTGTTTTTAATATTGAGTCGCTTAAAAATCATGCAAAAGTACGACAAATTATCCAACCCACCAAACTTTCCTTTGAAAAAGTTGCAAACAGACTTCTATTATTCCACGAATGAAATAGGTCCATACTTATTTTTGAGTATCATGGCAATGACACTCGCCGTCGTGCATCGGGCATGAACCGCAGTTACAACCGCGTTTCTTGCCTGTGGCTTGCTGATATATGTGGTAGATAAGAACGGCTGCCACAATAACGAGGATGATATATACTATGATTTCTTGCATCTTGTTAACTCATGATAAGGTTTCCTATTTGATAGACAATGGTGGAAATAATCCAAGCCGAGAGGGTTGTGTAGAGAGCTGTGAAACAAGCCCATTTCCATTTGCCTGACTCATGCTTGATGCCTATGCAGGTCGGAATGCACGGGAAATAGAGAAGTACAAAAATCATGAAGCAGAAGGCAGAGAGAGTGGTCATTCCGCTGGTGGTGATATCGCCATGATAGAGCACAGCCATAGTGCTGGCTACAATTTCCTTGGCACCGATACCGGCAATGAGTGCCACACCTTCCTTCCATTGCAATCCGCAAGATTTGATGACTGGCTCAACGAACTTGCCAATCTGACCAATATAGCTAGCTTCCATCTGCATGTCCTCGCTCAATTCCTCGTGGTGAGGGAAATAGCTGAGTGCCCACACCGCAATGCTTGCCACCAAGATGGTTGTGCCCATCTTCTTCAGATACTGTTTGCCCTTTTCCCAAGTGTGGCGACTCACGCTCTTCATCGAGGGCATGCGGTAGGGGGGCAGTTCCATGACGAATGGGCTGCTCTCACCCTTGATGACAAAACGGCTGAACACCTTCGCCATGAAAACGCTGAACACGATGCCAATCAAGTACATGCAGAAGAGGATGAGTGCCGCATTGTGTGGGAAGAAAGCGGATATGATGATGATATACACGGGCAGACGTGCCGAACACGAAATGAGCGGGATGATGAGCATGGTGACCAGTCGCGACTTGCGGTCTTCGATGGTGCGTGTCGCCATGATGGCTGGAATGTTACATCCAAAGCCCATAATCATGGGGATGAACGATTTGCCGTGCAGTCCCATGCGGTGCATGATTTTATCCATGATGAAAGCCGCACGCGCCATATACCCGCTGTCTTCCATCCATGAGATGAACGCATAGAGAATCATGATGTTGGGCAGAAACACGATGACTCCGCCCACACCGCTGATGATGCCATCGATGATGAGGTCTTTCAGAGCCCCGTCTGCCATCCATTCACCAACCCTCTCGCCGAGCCATCCCACGGCAGCGTCAATCCAGTCCATCGGGTACTGACCGATATTGAACGTGCAGAAGAACATGAAATACATCAGAGTCAAGAAAATAGGGTAGCCCCAAATCTGATGGGTGACAACGGCATCAATGCGCTTGGTCATCAGTCGTTTGTATCGCTGCACCTTCTTGAACGTCTCCTTCAATGCCCCCTGCACGAAACCGTACTTCGCATCGGTGATGGCAGACTCGCTGTCTTCCTGTATCTCGTCCTCAATCTCCTTTTGGCACACATCCCTTTCGTTGAGGATTTCTTGGGCATTATCCAACTTCCTCACAATGCCCTCCACCTGTCGGTCATTCTCCAACAGCTTGATGGAGAGGAAACGGGCGGAATAGTTGTGATGAGGCTCAGGATTCTTGCGGATGAAAGCCTCAATGCGTTCAATCTTCTCCTCCAGCAACACGCCATGATTCACATGTATGTGTCGGGCAGTCTTCTGCTTGCCCTCAGCCATCTCTATCATCTGATGAAACAGCTCATGCACACCCTCTCCCGTCTTTCCCACTGTCGGCACAATAGGCGCACCGAGCAGTGTCCCCAGCTGCTCTATGTCAAGCACATTGCCGCTCTCACGCAGTTCGTCATACATGTTGAGCGCAATAATCATCGGCACATCCATGTCGATGAGTTGAGTGGTCAGGTATAGGTTTCGCTCCAGATTGCTCGCATCAATCACGTTGACGATGATGTCAGGATGCCGCTCGATGATGTACTTGCGCACATAGAGCTCCTCTGGCGTGTAGGCAGACAGCGAATAAGTGCCGGGCAAATCGACCAGATTGAAATGATAGCCCTCGAAGTCAAAATGACCGACCTTGGCATCCACCGTCACACCCGAATAGTTGCCCACCCGTTCATGTGCTCCGCTGGCAATGTTGAAGAGTGAAGTCTTGCCGCTGTTCGGATTCCCTACAAACACCACATTCAGTTCGTGCTCCTTCACCCTTGCCAACCGATGCATCACATCCTCATGCTCCTCGGCAGGAATGCCCCTCTGGTTCGGGTGCAGTGACTCCCACTCCTTCGCCTCCTCCTCGCTCACCACTTCCACCAGTTCCGCTTCGGCACGACGCAGGCTGACCTCATAGTCCATCACCTTATATTTCACGGGGTCGTGCAAGGGGGCATTCAGCAGCACCTCCACGCTCTTCCCTTTGATGAAACCCATTTCCACGATGCGTTTACGGAAACCGCCATGTCCCATCACACGCACAATGACAGCCGTCTGTCCTGTTCTCAACTCTGACAATCTCATTGAAAATTCTGTTTTTTTCTGCAACCGTACACGAATACAATTGCAATTAGTCTGCAAAGTTACGACCTTTTCCGACATTAAACAATACTCAAAAGTTAGTAAATCATTATTTTTCTCACAAAAAGTGTCCCCACCATTCGTTTTTTTTCCTTACCTTTGTCCGATAATTAGAAAAGGTTTGTGTAATTCTGTATGGTACGTTCTCACACGTAAACTATCAGAATGATGATTTCAATCAAAAGAAAATTTATGGCTGGTCAGTACAAATTGACAGACAAACTGAGTTATGTAATAGCCAACGACTATCGGTTGCTGCAAATCATGAGTCGTTTTGGCATTTCTTTGGGTTTTGGAGAGAAAACCATCACTGATGTGTGCCGTCAGTGTGGCGTAAATGCTGACACTTTCCTGACTGTCATCAACTATGTAAAAGATGGGGCAGAGAATCGTCCGCAACGTGTGGAACATGTCAGCGTGGCATCTTTACTTGACTATTTGAAAAGAACTCATGCCTTTTTTCTGAGTTTTTTGTTCCCAAACATTCGTTTCCATTTGCTTAATGCCATTGATTGTTCGGTACAAAATGAGATTGCATTTCTGGTATTGAAGTTCTTTGATGAATATGTGGAGGAAGTGCGCAAGCATATGGAGTATGAAGAGACAACCGTTTACGCCTATGTACAGAAGTTGATGGATGGTGAATTTGTCTCTATTGAGAATAGTCAGTTACTGTCGCGTCATCACGAAGCAATAGAAAGTAAATTGAAAGAGTTGAAGAAACTCTTTATGCAGTATTATCCTCAAACAGAAATAAATGAGAAGTTGAATGCTGTCATCATCTCTATCTATCAAGCCGAAGAGGATTTGAGCATTCACTGTTTGGTTGAAGACAATATTTTTGTGCCAGCGGTACGTCGTTTAGAACATCAGGCAAAGACTCGCCAAGTTAGAACGGAAGAAGAATCGGATGCAATGCTTGTTTCAAATGAAGAACAGCTCTCTGAACGCGAGAAGGAAATTGTGGTGTGTGTGGCTAAAGGCTTGTCGAACAAGGAAATTGCTGATACGCTTTGTTTGTCAGTCAACACAGTCACCACTCATCGTCGTAACATTGCACGTAAGTTGCAGATCCACTCTGCTGCAGGTCTGACCATTTATGCTATAGTTAACAAACTTGTGACATTAAGCGAAGTGAATATTTAATATATGGAAAGAAAAGTTGCATTAATTACAGGTATCACTGGACAAGACGGCTCATACCTTTCAGAGTTCCTTCTGGCGAAGGGTTACGAAGTTCACGGCACCATCCGCCGTTCATCGGTCGATTATCGTGAGCGCATCGCTCATTTGGAAGGTACTCCCAATTTTCACCTTCACTATGCCGACATGGGCGACTCGATGTCAATAATCCAAGTGGTCAGTGCTGTGAAACCTACCGAGATTTACAACCTTGCAGCTCAGTCACATGTTCAGGTCAGTTTCGACTCTCCTGAGTTCACCGCCGATGTGGATGCTGTAGGTGTTCTCCGTGTTTTGGAAGCTGTTCGTCTGTGTGGTATGGCAGATAAGTGTCGCATCTATCAGGCATCCACTTCCGAACTATATGGCAAGGTAGAGGAGGTCCCTCAAAATGAGAAGACCCCTTTCCATCCATATTCGCCTTATGCCGTGGCAAAACTCTATGGCTTCTGGATTGTAAAGGAGTATCGTGAGGCTTACAATATGTATTGCTGTTCAGGCATTCTTTTCAATCATGAAAGTGAACGTCGTGGCGAAACATTTGTCACTCGCAAAATCACGCTTGCAGCAGCACGTATTGCACAGGGCAAACAGGATAAACTGTACCTTGGAAACCTCTCCTCTCTTCGTGATTGGGGGTATGCAAAAGACTATGTGGAGTGCATGTGGCTGATTCTTCAACAGGATAAACCCGAAGATTTCGTCATTGCAACAGGTGTGCAGCATTCTGTGCGTGAGTTTGCCTATTATGCGTTCAAGGCTGCTGGCATCGAATTGAAGTTTGAGGGTGAGGGGATGGATGAAAAGGGTGTCTGCATCGCAGGTCCTGAGAATTTGATTGGCAAGATTCTTGTGGAAGTCAGTCCTGACTTTTATCGTCCCACAGACGTTGTTAATCTTTGGGGTGACCCCACAAAGGCAAAAGAGAAATTGGGTTGGAATCCGCAAAGCACTTCATTCGAGCAGCTTGTCTCCATCATGGTGAAGCACGATATGGAGAAAGTGGCAGCAGACCATGTGGCATCTGTGATGCGCACCAATTTGGCTGAGTATCTTGAAAAAGGACTTGTAAAGTAAGTGTTCACTTTTATATTTTTATGTTAGACAAACATTCAAAGATATTTGTAGCCGGGCATCATGGTTTGGTTGGGTCTGCTATTTGGAACAACATTAAATCGCGTGGCTACTACAATTTAGTGGGTAGATCTCACTCCGAACTGGATTTGCTTGATGCTGTAGCTGTCAAGAAGTTCTTTGATGAAGAACGCCCAGATGCTGTTGTGCTTGCAGCAGCGCATGTCGGTGGTATCATGGCGAACCTTCAGTATCGTGCAGACTTTATCTACCAGAACCTGCAGATTCAGCAGAATGTTATAGGTGAAGCGTGGAAGCATGATGTCAAGAAGCTTCTCTTCCTCGGTTCCACATGCATCTATCCTGGTGAAGCTCCACAGCCAATGCCGGAAGATTGTCTGCTCACATCACCACTCGAATACACCAATGAGCCTTACGCTATTGCTAAGATTGCAGGCTTGAAAATGTGTGAGTCATTTAATCTTCAATATGGCACCAACTATATTGCAGTCATGCCGACCAACCTCTATGGTCCTAATGACAATTTCCACCTCGAGAACTCTCACGTGCTCCCTGCCATGATTCGCAAGATTCATTTGGCAAAGTGTCTCAATGAGGGCAATTGGGAAGCGGTGCGCAAAGATATCGGTCTTCGCCCTGTTTCTATGAAAGTGCCCAAGATGGTGGATGGACAGGGCGCTCAGGATGATGCACGCTCACAAGCCACTCAAACCATTATGGCAACTGCTATGAGCGATGAGATGACCATTCTGCAAGTGTTGCGCCACTACGGCATCACACCCGAAGCAGTCACCCTATGGGGAACAGGGGCACCCATGCGTGAGTTCCTGTGGAGTGAAGAGATGGCAGACGCATCTGTCTATTGCCTCCTGAATGTTGATTTCAAGGATGTGGTTGAAAAGAGCGACTTCGTTGTCAATCGTGATGGAATAAAGGAAGTGCGCAACTGTCACATCAACGTGGGTACAGGTAAGGAAATCTCCATCAAGGAAGTTGCTGAGCGCATCATGCATGAGATTGGTTTCAAAGGAGAACTTCGATGGGATGCCACAAAACCTGATGGCACTCTAAAAAAACTGACGGATGTGTCCAAGCTTCATCGTCTTGGATGGCATCACACCATTGAAATAGATGAGGGTATTCACCGTCTTTATGAGTGGTATCTTCAAGGTGTGTGCATCAATCACAAGCAAGGATAAATACTGTATTTCATATATGAAGGGGGCGAATTGCAATTCGCCCCCTCTTTTGTTCAAATCATATCGATTGATGTGGTTAGCAGAGCTTACGTGCTCCGTCTCCAATCACAACATTGATGACAACAGGCTTTTTCCCATATTTTTCTTGGAATTTGGATACAGCTGTCGTCACAAAATTGTCGTAGAGTTCCTCTGCTACAAGGTTGATAGTGCAACCACCGAAGCCACCGCCCATAATACGTGAGCCAGTGACGGAACATTCTTTGGCGATGTCGTTGAGGAAGTCGAGCTCTTCACAAGACACCTCGTACTCCTTGGAGAGTCCATAGTGAGTTTCGTACATCTTTTGTCCCACTTCTTCGTAATCGCCCCTTTCGAGAGCATCGCACACAGCTAATACACGGTCTTTCTCGCCGAGCACAAAGTTTGCGCGTTTGATGTCTTCTGCAGACACTTTTCCCTCAATCTCCTTCAATTCTTCCCAAGTGGCTTCACGAAGGGTGGTGATTTCTTTTTCCGGGTGAAGTTCTTTGATTGCCTTCACACAGTTCTCACAAGATTTACGACGGTCATTATAGGGTGACCCCACAAGTTCGTGCTTGACGCATGAATTGATGAGTACCAGTTTGTAGCCCTTAGGATTCCATGGGAAATACTGGTATTCTCCGGAACGGCAATCGAGACGCATGAGGTGTCCCTTCTTTCCAAACACCGATGCGAATTGATCCATGATGCCACAATTTACGCCGATGTATTTATGTTCAGTTGCCTGACCGACTTTTGCAAGCGTCATCTTGTTGATTTTGTTATCACCGAATATATCGTTGAGGGCAAAAGCATAGCAACTCTCAAGGGCTGCTGATGAAGACATTCCAGCTCCGTTAGGCACATCCCCGGCGAAAGCTGTGTCGAAGCCCTGTACGGGTACTCCTAATGCCATCATCTCACGAACTACTCCGAAGATGTAGCGGAAGTGGCTGGCACGTGGACCTTTCTCGTCATCGATGGAGAACTCTGCATAGTCCTTCAGGTCAATAGAGTAGGCACGGATAGTGCGACTTCCATTAGGACGGATTTCGGCAATCATGCCTTGTTCCACTGCACCGGGGAAAACAAATCCACCGTTGTAGTCGGTATGCTCACCAATGAGATTGATACGACCAGGAGATGCATATACGGAGCCTGGTTCTCCTCCAAGATGCTTGATAAAGCGCGTACGTACGTCGTCAATTTTTAGTTTCATAGGGTAGCGGTTTTATTCAACTCCAAATTTGTAGATGGTCTTCTGCGTGTACTTCTCACCTGGCTTGAGCACTGTAGATGGGAAGTAAGGACGGTTGGGTGAGTCTGGGAAATGCTGGCACTCGAAGCAGATTGCCGAACGGCGTGGTGCTGTGCAACCCAATTGGATGGGGTTACCTGAACCCCAGTTATCTGAATAAACCTGCATACCGGGTTCTGTGGTGTATGTCTCGAGTGTACGCCCAGACTTTGGATCTGTCAAACGTGCTGCAAATGAGAGTTCACCCACTTCTTTCTTGTTCAGCACGAAGCAGTGGTCATAGCCATTTCCATTCTTGATTTGTACATCATCGGCATCAATGTCCTTACCAATGGCTTTTGGTGTGCGGAAATCGAATGGGGTACCAGCCACCTTGAGAATTTCGCCAGTTGGAATGCATGTGTCATCGATAGGGATGAAGAAGTCACCGTTCAGTTCCAGAATCTGGTCTTCGATACCCGGTGTTGGGTTAGCAATACCCTGAAGCGAGAAGTACGCATGATGTGTCAGGTTGATGATGGTCTTCTTGTTGGTGGTGGCAAGATACTCGATAACCAACTCGTTATCATCTGTCCAAGTGAATTCCACTGAAATCTTCACTTCACCAGTGAAACCTTCATGTCCGTATGGGAGAATGCAGTTGAGGGTCAAGCTCTGCTCACCGCTTTGGAAAGCCTCAAAAACCTGTGAGTGAAGTCCTGTAGGACCGCCATGCAGTGCGTTGGGCTCATTGTTGATGGCGAGCTGATACTCTTTTCCATTCAGAGTGAACTTACCCTTTGCGATACGGTTGCCAAAACGACCAATCAATGTAGAGAGGTATGCCTCTGGAGAGTTAACGACGTCATCGATGTTGTCATGTCCCTGAATGACGTTGGCAACCTTGCCGTCCTTTCCGGGTACCATGATGGCAACGATGGCGCCACCGTAGTTGGTGATTGATACTTCATATCCATCCTTGTTCACAAGGGTGTACAGGTCTGTTTTCTTGCCTTTCACTACCTTCTGGAAGTTTTCGGCTTTAAGACCACTCAATTTAGGCTGAATAGTGCTCATAGAATAATTATTTTAAGTGATGATTAATAATTCGGTTTTAGATTTCTCTTTGCAAATTAAATGAAAATATTTTTACTAAACGAACTTTCTACCAATTATTTTTTCAGTTTTTAGTTTTTTTGACAGAAAAAGGGGCTTTCGCCTCTTTCTTTTCTGCTATTCCCTTCCCGAAAGTAGGTCTGCCACCACAAAACTGCTTCCCCCAACATAAATGAAATCTTCTGTGTCAGCATCGGCAAGTGCCGCTTGGTAGGCTTGGATAACGGTGGGAAAATCCTTACCCTTCAGTCCGTATGCTTCTGCTTTCCGTCTGATTCCCTCATGAGGCAGGGCACGTTTCACGCTTGCTTGGCAGAAATAGTAGGTGGCATGTTTGGGCATCATGGCGAGCACACCACTGATGTCCTTGTCATTGACCATACCAAATACTATACGCATGGGCGCGTGTACTTTATTCAATTGTTTTGTAATCCATCGGAAGCCTCCCACGTTGTGCCCAGTGTCGCATACCACTCTCGGGGCTGTCCTCAATGTCTGCCATCGTCCCATCAATCCTGTCATCTCACACACATGGGCGAACCCCTCTCTGATGTGTTCGTTGTTGATGCGGAATCCCTTTTCTTTCAGTCTGCTGATGGCACATAGGATGGTGGATGCATTTTTCTGCTGGCAGTACCCGCCAAGTTCTCCATGCACTTTCCCGTATTGGGTTGTATGATAATTGATGCCTCCTTTGGGACAAAAGCGATGACTGACGATTTCCTTTTCCTCTTCAGCAAAGAAGATGGGGGCATCCATCTCTTGTGCTTTTGTTTCAAACACAGGTCTGGTCTCTTTGACCACTTCACCGATGACTACAGGTGTTTTCGGCTTGATGATGCCAGCTTTCTCGCCTGCAATCTTCGCCAAAGTGTTACCCAGAAAAGCCACATGGTCAAAACTGATATTGGTGATGACGCACACTTCAGGTGTGATGATGTTCGTGCAATCCAACCTGCCGCCCAAACCCACTTCGACCACTGCCACATCCACTTTTTGCTCTGCAAAATACTTGAATGCCATGGCTGTGGTCAATTCAAAGAACGAGGGGTGTAACGGTTCGAAAAAGGAACGATGCTGTTCCACAAAATCAATCACGTATTGTTCGCTTACCATCTCACCATTCACCCGTATTCTTTCACGGAAATCCACTAAATGAGGCGAGGTGAAGAGTCCCACTTTGAGTCCTGATGCTTGCAAGACAGCCGCTAAGGTGTGTGAGCAGGAACCTTTCCCGTTTGTGCCTGCCACATGGATGGTTTTGTATTGCTGATGAGGATGCCCAAAGTGTTTGTCCAACTGATGTGTGTTGCTAAGTCCTTCTTTGTAGGCATCACCTCCCACGTTCTGAAAGAGTGGTGCCGATGTGAACAGATAGTTTATCGTTTCTTGATAAGTCATGTTTTTGTTATATTTTGTTACAAAGTTAGGATTTTTTTGATTGATAATTGTCAATTCTCAATTATTTCTTACCTTTGCACATCATATTTTACTTATAAGACCTAAAACTACCATTCATGCGACTTGCCCCCTGCATATTGTTCCTCATTATTTTACAGGCAGCACTCCTTTCTCTTGTGGCGTGTGGAGATGCTTCTGACGTGCAGCAGGGTGAGATTGACTCGCTCAACTTACTGGCTCATCAATCCATGTACCGTTCGCTTGACGAAGCATCTGACTATGTGAATCAAGTGATGGAAAAGCATGACGTGTCCACTTACTCTGACGGGCTTTACGAGGCTCTCTTGAACAAGGGTGATGTGTATGGCATGCGGATGGAGTATGATTCTGCACAGGTGTGCTACAAGCAGGTGCTGGAGGAGTCGAACAACGACCTGTTGTGTGGCATGGCTGATGTGGACATGATGTCGGTGTGTCTGATGCTTTCCTTGAGCAAGGAGTTTTATGACTATCGGAGTGACGCATTGGAACGTCTGGCGAATGTGGAGGAGGAGAAGGAGGACATGACCGAACATCAGAGGGTGTTGTGGAATGCTGTCCAGACCGACTATCACATGGTGTCGATGAACTATTTCATGAAGATGCGTCAGGATGAGGGAGTGAAGGAGGAAGTGGAATGGCTGGAGAGGAACAGGGATTTGTTTGCTGCCGACTCCATCAGACAGTCAGCCTATTTGTTCCTCATGTCGGTGTGTGATGTGAGGGATGTGCGACAGATGACGAACGACGGACGATGGACAATGGAGGAGGAACCGCAACGCAATCTGATTCGTCTTTTGTCGATGAGCCGTCAGAATGGTAATGTCTATTACGAAATTCTGGCGCTGAACGGTTTGGCAAAGTCCATCATGTCGGGTGGGGAACTGAAACCTTCCCGCTGGGTGTTCATCGAGGAACTGATTGGTGAGTTCGGCTTTGAGCCCTTGGAGTTGAGGTTGGCGAACAGGGCTTTGCGACTGGCAAAGTTGTATGGCAACGATTTTGTGCAGACCACCGTGCTGGTCACGTTGTCGGATTATTATCTGCGTGCCCATGAGGACAGTCTTGCACTGGTGCAGATGGAGGATGCGTTGGAACTGATTAACCAGCATCACCGCAAGATGATGAGAAATGCGCCACGGGCTCATGGTGCGCCCGATGAGCTGCTGTGTGGCTATACGAACACGGACGATACGATTTCCACTGAGATGCGCTGGATTGTCACCCCTGCTGTCGTTGCTGTGCCTGAGTGGTTGGCAATGGTGCGTGAGCAGTTGAGCGTGGTGTATGGTGCAAGAGGATTGAAAGCGGAGTCCGATTATAATCACAATGTGTATTTCGACATTCTGGATGCGACGCGACAGGACTTGCGTGTGCTGCAAGAGGAGGACAACCTGAAGCAGGAGGAGCATGTGCTCAATCTTCTCCTGTGGGTGTTCGGTTTGTCGATTGTGGTGCTGGTGTGGCTGTTGTATGTCTATAACAGGCGGAGCCGTGAGGAGTACAGGAGGAAGGTGAGAAAGCTGAGCAAGGTGATAGACGTGTGCAGGCATCTCTCGTCTGCCTTGTCGGAGAATGTGGAGGATGAGGACGATTTGGAGGAGTTGCTGCATGGAATTGCCGATGCTGATGTGGAGCGTCTGTTCCCGCAGGTGAAGGGCAAGGACTGGACAACGATGGAGGGTGGACGATGTGGCATGAAAGGACTGGACAAGGAACTGTTCCATGTGTTGCAGGTCTTCTACAACTGGATGAAGCAGAAGGGTGTTCAGTACATCAGATATTCTGAAGAGCAACAGCGTCTGGACAGTGAGACGTATGTGTTTGAGAAGCGTCTGGAAGAGAACAAGCGTCAGTATATCGAGAAGTTGACGTCCATGTCTATTGTCAACGGCATCACGCCTTTCCTTGACCGTGCCTTGCATGAAATCAGCCGCTTGAAGTCTGACAAGGATGCGAAGCCTGAAACCATCCGTGAGCGCTTCCAATACCTGAGTGAACTCGTCGATAAAATCAATGACTATAATGATGTGTTAGGTCATTGGGTGAAGATACGTCAAGGCATGGTGACGCTGAACATTGAGAACTTCGCGCTGAACCCCTTGTTCGAGATGTTGCGGCATGGCACCAAGAGTTTTGACATCAAGGGTGTCTCTCTCGTGGTGGAAGATACAGATGCTGTGGTGAAGGCGGACAAGTCGCTGACGCTCTTCATGATGAACACCCTCTTGGACAATGCACGTAAATACACGCCATCAGAGGGGCAGGTGAAACTCTCCGCCATGGAGACGGATGCTTATGTGGAGGTGTCTGTGACCGATACGGGACATGGCATGTCGGCAGAGGATGTGGACACCTTGAACAACTCGAAAGTGTATGATTCCAGCAAGATAGGAACAGAAGGGGTGCATGCTTCGGACATTTTGCAGAACAAGGGTTTCGGTTTTGGCTTGATGAACTGCAAAGGCATCATCGGCAAGTATAAGAAGACCAATGCCGTGTTCAATGTGTGCGAGTTTGGTGTGGAGAGTGAGATGGGGAAGGGTAGCCGTTTCTTCTTCCGCCTACCAAAAGGTGTGCTGAAGCTGATGATGTGCATTGGCTTGTTCATGCAGTGTGTCCTGACGATGGCGGAAGTCCGTTTGCCTGATGCTGAGATGTATGCTGACAGCATCTTCACCGCCAATGTGACGGGAGATTATGCACGTGCCATAGCGTATGCCGATTCTGCCATTCAGTGTTTCAACCGCTACTATCTGGAACAAGTGCCGAAGGGTAAACATCTCATGACCTTGGAAGGTCCCGACATGGCTGAGGTGGAGTGGTGGAAATCTGGCATGGACACCGATTACGATTTGATTATCGGAGTCAGGAACGAGGTGGCGATTGCTGCCTTGTCATTGAACAGGAATAGCCTGTACCATTATAACAGCGAGGTGTTCACGCGACTCTATAAGTTGACCAGCACTGACCCCACCTTGGAAGGGTATTGCAATGACATCAGAATGGCGAACCGCAACAAGAAGACCACTGCCATTCTATTGGGTGTGCTGCTGTTTGTCGTGTTGGCAACCTATTTCTTCCTCCATTACCGCAACACCCAGCTGTTCATCTTCAATCTGCGTCAGTTCATTCAGCTGAACAACAATGTCTTCACGGCTACGGAGCAGACATTGCCGGCAGTGCTGCATCAGAATCTCTCCGACATCAAGACAGCAGACACAGTGGGCATGATGCAGCCCTACAAGGATTCGCCTGACCAATTCCAGTATCACTTTACGGGGAAGGTGGAAGAGCGCAATGTCTATGAGAGCATGATGCAGTCCGCTTATCGTCAGCATCAGGAAGTGGTTAGCAGCAATGGGCGTTTCCGTGCCTATCCGCTGTTTGTGCCCGGCACAAGCGACCAGGTGACAGGCGTGTTGGGTGTGCATTTCATCGATGGCAAATTGCAGGACGAAGAGGCACTCATTATCAATCTTGTGGCACAATTCATGAGCATCCACACCTATTTCTCTTATCACAAGGTGGACGAGATGAAGGAACTGCTCGAATTGAAGCAGGATGAACGCCTTCGCATAGACAACGAACAGCAGAAGGTGTATGTGCGCAATCAGATTATGGACAACTGCCTCTCGACCTTGAAGCATGAGACCATGTACTATCCGAACCGCATCAAGCAGATTGTGGATGCCGCTTTGTCAGACACGAATGTGTCAGTGCAGGATACGACCATCAACGATATCGACGAACTGCTTTCCTACTACAAGGAAGTGTTCACTATCCTCAGCACCTGTGCAGGCAAGCAGGTGGAGAAAGTGCTGTTCAAGCGAACCATGCTTTCTGCTCACGACATCGAAGACATGGCAACACGCTCGTTCAAGAAGCAGCAGAAGAAAGTCCGTGGAAAGACTGCCATCAAAGTGCAGGGCGTGCAGAAACTGACGATACAAGGTGACAAAATCTTTATCCAGACTTTGCTTGACAACATCATCTCCCTCTATTTCGAACATGAATCGGGTGGTGACCTGCTGTTGGATTTTGATGTGTCGGATGGTTTTGCTAAATTTGCATTCACCGACACCGCCTACCGCTATGACGAAGAGGAAATACCGCAACTCTTCTATATAGATAATATCAAGTACGACGCCAAGAGCGACACGCTTTCTGGAGCGCAATACATGATTTGCCGCCAGATTGTCAGAGAGCACGATGCATACTCTGCACGTCGCGGATGCCGCATCTATGTCGAAAACACTGACAATGGTCAGGGCTCAAGATTCATCTTCACCCTGCCAGTCGTGTCATGAAACCAAGAATTCATCAAATCATCAACTTATAAAACCAAACAAAATGGATCCTTTCAAAGTGATAATAGTCGAAGATGTAGCCCTCGAAATGAAGGGTACAGTTGAGATATTCCGTTCAGAGATTCCTGAAGCGGAGATAGTGGGTACCGCCATGAACGAGACGGAGCTGTGGCGCCTGATGCGTGATAGCCAGCCCGATTTGGTGCTGCTCGACCTTGGTTTGGGCGGTTCCACCACGGCAGGTGTCGATGTGTGCAAACAGTTGCGCCGTCGCTATCCCGATGTGCATGTGCTCATCTTCACTGGTGAAATCATGAATGAGAAACTGTGGGTGGATGCCCTTGATGCTGGCACCGATGGCATCATCCTGAAGAGCGGCGAACTGCTCACCAAGGGCGATGTGCAGAGTGTGCTCAACGGCAAACGTATGGTGTTCAATCAACCCATTCTCGAAAAGATACTGCAGCGTTTCCGCCAATCCGTCATCAATGAGTCCATGCGACAGGAAGCCTTCCTTGATTATGACATTGACGAGTACGACGAGCGTTTCCTCCGTCATCTCGCACTTGGCTATACGAAAGACATGATTGCAGCGTTGAAGGGAATGCCCTTTGGCGTGAAATCCATCGAGAAACGTCAGAATGACCTCACCAACCGCCTCTTTGGCGAAGACCATGAGCCTGTGAATGCCACGCGCCTTGCCACCAAAGCCATCGAACTGCGCATCCTTGACATCGACAACCTCGAACCAGACGACGAATGACCTACAGAGACCATATCCAACGTGTTTTGAGATACCTCTTCTGGGGGTTGCTCATCGCATTGCTGCTCCTGCTTTTCGTTTCGTGGGTGCTGAGCATCTATGTCGATGGTGTGCAGGGCTTGCTCACACCCCGTGGCATACGTTGGATGTGCACGAACATCATCCCCAACTTCTCCGAGGTGCATATCGCCAAGATACTCGTAGGGTTGATGGCGATGAGTGTCCTACGCGATTCGGGCATCTTGCGGGCATTCCGTTCCCACCTCTCGCTCAAACAGCAGCGGGCACTGCAAATCACAGGTGTTTCCGTGCTCGTGGTGCTGAGTCTCTTCTCTCTGCTTCTCGTCCTGCCCGATGCCGTGCTGCTTAGTGCCTTTGGCTCCATTGAGCATTCCGCATTCTCCAAAGGATTATACGGATTGTTGGCATGTCTTGCCATCTTCATAGGGAATGTTTATGGATACACGTCAGGACGGTTCACCACCATGCGCGACTTCATTCAGGCACATGTATCCATATTTGCCGCCATGCCCAACTATTTCGTGATGCTCTTCTTGGCGAGCCAATTGATGGGATGCCTCCGCTTTACAGGTATCCTTCCCCTGTTGGGCGATGATGGCACGGTGTTCTTTGCGCTCAAGGGATTGCTCTATAATGGTTCCTTGCTTCTATACATTCTGCTGGTGCTTTGACCCCTCTTTGCAGAAAGCCCTGATGCCGCATTCATTACATTTAGGCTTCTGACTCTTACACACATAACGTCCGTGCAGAATCAGCCAATGGTGCGCTCTTGGAATCAGCTCATCAGGAATATTCTTCACCAGCTCCTTCTCCACGGCATAAGGTGTTGTGCATTTCTCTGAAACCAGACCGATGCGGTGGCTTACGCGGAACACGTGCGTGTCAACCGCCATCCTTGCCTCTCCCCATGCCACGCTCAACATCACATTGGCTGTCTTTCTTCCTACACCCGGCAGTGCCACCAGCGCATCAAAATCGGCGGGCACTTCACCGCCATGCCTTTCCTCCAGCAGACGAGCCATCTGCACCAGATGTTCAGCCTTGCTGTTCGGATAACTGACAGATTTCACATAGTGCAGCACCTCCTCCTTGGTGGCAACTGACATCGCCAGTGGAGTGGGGTACGCCTCAAACAAAGCAGGCGTTACCATGTTCACCCGCTTGTCCGTACACTGTGCTGACAGCATCACCGCACAAAGCAGCTGGAAGGCATTCTCATACTTCAGTTCAGTGTTCGCTTCTGGCATCGCCACTTGGAAATAAGCCATGAAGCGCTCATATCGTTCTTTCCTTGTCATTGTTCCTGTAAAAAAGAATGGGCAACAGCCTTGTTTGACCATTGCCCATTGCATTTTCTTTTCAAAAGCAGTTAAGCCTCAGCAGCTACTGGCTGGATAGATACTGTGCTGCGGTTTTCGCGACCACGCTTAAATACCACCACACCGTCAATCAAAGCGTACAGTGTGTCATCCTTACCAATACCTACATTCTTACCAGGGTGATGCTTTGTGCCACGCTGACGAACGATAATGTTGCCAGCCTTGACTGTCTCACCACCGAAGTGCTTCAAACCGAGTCGTTTTGAGTGTGACTCACGGCCGTTCTTAGAACTACCTACACCTTTTTTATGTGCCATGTTGAAATACTGTCTTAAATGTGATTGATTAATTTGATTGTTTTCTTGTCCACGCGCTTATGCTACGATAGACTTAACGAGAACCTGAGTGAACTGGTCACGGTAGCCCCTCAGCTTACGGTAACCCTTGCGGCGACGCTTGTGGAACACGAGCACCTTGTCACCCTTGATGAGTGGAACAAGCACCTCGAGCACAACCTTTGCGCCCTCCACAGTGGGAGTGCCTACTGTTACTACACCGTCGTTGTCAGCCAACAACACTTTCTCAATCTCAACAGTTGCACCAGTCTCCACATTCTGCATGTGGTGAATGTAGAGCTTTTTGCCCTCTTCAACCTTGAACTGCTGACCCTGAATTTCTGCAATTACGTACATTTTGTTTTTGAATTGTTTTAGGGTTCCATCGGGAGGCGGAGCACCACTCTGTACCCACTTGTCCGAGCCTTTCCGACATAAATCGGCTGCAAAGTTACACCTTTTTGCCGACATGACCAAATATTTCCCCAACTTTTATCAGCAAAAATCTGCTTTTTCCCCACTTCTAAAAGCAAGGTTACTTAGATTTTTCACTTTTCACTGTTGGCTTCGCCGAAGATGCTCACGCTCGGCATAGTTCAAACAAGTTTGACTTCTGCACTCGCTCAATCGCATCTTTCACTTTTCACTCTTCACTTCCTCCCAGGGAGTTCAAAACTCAAAGGGAGCAAATCCTTGATGCTGCTGATGACGTAAACACCATCTGTGCCATAGAGAAGCACTTCGATGTTGCCGCCAGCCCGTTGTTCAGCTTCAAGCAGCACCTGACGGCAAGCTCCGCAAGGAGAGATGGGGCGTTGCATGAACTGCCCATTTGTATCTCGTGCCGCTATGCAAATGCGGCGAATCGGTTGGTCGGGATAACGGGAATTGGCATAAAACACCGCTGTACGTTCAGCACAAAGTCCGGAAGGGTAGGCGGCATTCTCCTGATTGCTGCCGCTTACGATGGTGCCATCAGCCAATGCGACGGCAGCCCCCACAGAGAAAAGAGAGTAGGGTGCATAGCTGCGGTAAGTGGCGCGTCGTGCCTCATCCAGCAGTTCGACCTCCTCGGGCGTGAGTTCCCCCTCCTGTTTAACCAGGACATGAAGATGCAAATCCAGTTCTTTCATACGTCTTACTTTTATTTGTCATGACAAAGTTAGTGAAAGCCGAACACAATACAAAATAAAAAGGCTTTTATTTTTATTGTTGAGGCGCATCCTAAGTTCGGCGAAGCCAATGTACGATTAAGCGAGGACAATACAAAATGAAAACAAAAATTTAACCATTTAACCATTTAACCTTTTTAACCGTCGCGCGGGATATAGCAGGTGAGCGGATGTTTCAATAGGTGGATTGATAGCATCCGGCATCGGGCTTTTCACCACGAGACACGCCCAATCTGTCTATAGGATAGGAGGTGGAGTAGGCTGTGGAGGCTTTGCCACGTGCTACACTGACAGAGTCAAGACGGAAGTCATAGATGTATGCATGGGTGTCGAAGGTCTTGAAGTTTTTCTCTTTATATGCTTCTGCATCCTTCGATTCACCGACACATTCGTGGAAGTAGGTGGCATTGCTTACATCTGTGAGGAGAACACAGTTGTAGAAATTCAAGTTGAGCTGTTTGTCTCCTGGGTTTCCATACACCTCATCGTCTGCATATCCGGTAATGAAACTGTTGTAGAAATTGACGGATTGTATCAAATGCTCTTCATCACCTATGTAGTTGCTGACATATAGCGCATTGCCGCGATCGGCTTTCCATGGATAGAATTGTGCTATCGTGCAGTGATAGAAGTCTGCCTTTCCACCATAGATGCCTACGCAGTCGAATTTTGTGTTTGATATCTGCGTGTTTGTCACCAAGGCATCGCATTCTTTCAGATACAAGCCATAGCCTGCCACATTGTGAATGACAGAGTTGAAAAGGCTTACTTTTCCATTTGCTTCATCACATACAAGACCATAGTTTCCGCTATGGATGTCTGCATAGTTGATGGTGCATTCCTTACATGTGGGGAACAGGTATATGCCACCCCATTGGTTTTCCAAGCGGTCGTAGGGAAGGTAGTCGAACATCTTGTCCAACCGGTCGCCTCGTAGCGTGACAGGCTTTTCTTGTGTGCCTTCAATCTTCAGTGAGCCATGGACAATAAGACTGGCACCATTGTGGAAATAGAGTGTCGTGCCTTCAGTAATCCGTAGTGTGGCATCCTTCGCCACCACCAAACTGTCGTAAATGACGTAGGGTATGTCATCGG
Organism: Bacteroidaceae bacterium; assembly: GCA_024688885.1. GTDB lineage: Bacteria > Bacteroidota > Bacteroidia > Bacteroidales > Bacteroidaceae > Minthosoma. The sequence goes on from JAILDV010000013.1 coordinate 42,998, forward strand.
CACTCATGACCATGTCGTCTTCCAGCACTTTCCCTGTCAGTGGGGTCATGTTCTGTCCGGATGCTTCCAACACAACCTTCTGCTGCACTCCACTTTCAAGCGTGAAGATAACGGTATCCGTGATTTTGGTGGGTTGCTTCGCAGAATTTGTGGGGATGTTCACTTTGACGAAAAGGAAAACACTGTCTTTCTTCAGCACTTGCACATCGTTGATGGATGTGCCGTTCTGACCGTCCACGTTCAGCATGAATCCTGATGTTCCGCCAGATTCCAACCTCACATTCTTGATGCGGAGTCCCTTGTCATTTTTATTGTACACGCGTACACGTTCGGTGGGTGAGGTGATGCCCGAAAAGATGGTGTCAAAAGACACGGTGTCCTGACTGAAACTCAATTGGGCTCCATGGTCGGTGGTCATCTGTTCGTCATCACTGCATGATGAAATCAAGACGGAAGAGAGCAATGTCATCAATGCCCCTATGATTATCCTATATGTATGTCTTTCCATATGTCTAAAAACAAAAAGTGAACCATTCATATAAACGAATGATTCAGCCTTTTTATTGTATGTGTTGTGGTTTATTCCGTGTTGCCATTCTCTTCCGTGTTGTTCTGCTCTGCCATGATAGCAGGGTCAGGTTGTGGAGTGGGGGCGTTGTCTTCCAGAGGGAATTGTCCCTTGGAGGAATGGATGATGTAGTCGGTCATCTGCTCATTGCTGCTGAAATTGTAGCCGGAGAGTTTGCGGGTTTCACCATCTATTTCCATGTAGGCGGGAGAATAGATGCGGTGGGCACGCTGGTCCCAGAAGAGCAGGGATGTCTTGAAGGTCTCGTTCTTCAGATTCTTGATGAACACACGTCCACGCAGTTCCCAAAGCTCCTGAAGGTTGTAGAAATAGGCTGTGTCGCACGAAATAAAGGCATCCACCTCGAAGGAGGTATTGTAGCGCTCAATAAAAAGACCTTTTTCAAATGACCAGTATTGAGGGTCTTTCTTGTCGTAGATATACCAGTCTTCTGAAATGATTTTATATCGTATAATACCTGAGTCGCTGATCAGGGTGCTGACACCGACACTTTTGAGGGTGGGCAGGGAATCACGTTCTCCAATATCAGGACCCACCTTTTCATTCTTTTCACTACAGGAGGGCAGCAACAATACCGTTGCAGCAGCCATGACGACTGCTGCAACGGTAATGGTATGTGTGAATCTTTTCACAGGTTCAATGCTGTGTTATACAAGATGAAGTGTCTGGATGCCGAAAACAATCTGACACGTGAACTGTTTGTTAACGGAAGCGGATTGTTGTTGAACCATAGGAAGTCGAAGCAGGAGTTCCGGCCTTGATGCCTGCCATGAATCCTTCAGACTTGGGGAAGAGGTTCGCTGTGTAGTTGGCAATGGCGCGGTTAGCTCTACCGGCACAAGATGGGTCAACAGACTTTGCCTTGTTGCAGATGTCGATGGCAAGACAATAAGGTGCAGTTGCCATGATGTCCTTGTGGCTACCACTACGTGCCACGATGCTGGCCTTCAGCAGGTATGCACCACCATTGGATGGGTTGTACTGCAGTGTCTTGTTGATGTAGTTGAGACAACCGCTGGTGTTACCTTTCTTATACAGGAGCGCTGCAACGATGTAGGCATACTTTGCTTTGCTGGCATTGTCGTCAAGCAGTGAGATGGCCTCGTCAAAGTATTTGATGGCACCATTGGTGTCGTTTGCCTTCAGGCACTTGGATGCCTTACCGATGGCAGCCTGTGGAGTCTTGTTGATCTGGTAAGAATAATCTGCTGCAATGTCATACAAGTCGCTCTTGTCACAGTCGAAGCTTGAGAGGACTTTCAGCACACCTGTCAGATAGTTGTTGTCAGTCTTGTTTGCTTCCACTTTAGGACGGTAGATCTTGTCGAGTGCTTCACAGTCAGCAGCTCCAGAATTCACGAACAGCTCTTCTGCCTGGTCGTATGGAGGCTGATAGTTGGCGATAATCTTCTCGGCTGTAGGATCCAGGATTACTTGTTCCACCCACTTTGTTGAATCCTCAGAGTTGGGGTCTGCAGGAATCACCTGAGTCTCATACTCGTTAGCCTGCTGCAAGAGTCTTCCGCAGATATCGGTCACGAGGAGATAGTCGTTGATGTAGTCTTCACGATACTTTTCGTTGTCAAATTTGTAGCGGGCATCGCTCAATCTCATGAAACCGTACAACACAAAACCCTCAGTGTCATTACCAGTGTCGTTGATACCTTCCTTGAACAAGGCATAGGATTTTTCAACATCAGGATTGGGGTTGAAGAAATAAGAGTCATAAGCCTTGCGGCAGGTGATACCTCCCTTTGAAGACTGGTCTTTCTCAGAAGAGAAGGAGTTCAACTGCTCCATGTACTTCAGACGCTGGTCGTAGATTTTCATCAGTTTGTCGAAGTACTCTTGCTTCTTCGCTGCATCCGTCTCTTTCTGGATGAGTTGCTCGAACATGTAGGCTCCTTCTTTGTAGATACGAACCTGAGAAAGTGGAGCCTTCTCAAATACAAATTCCCATGGCTCTACTGCTTCGACGTAGCTCTGGCGCTTGTAAGCCTCCTGATAGAGTGAGAGGCTGCCGAGCACATCAATAGAGTCTTGTCCATGACCGATTCTGTCGTTCACAGAAGTGCCTTTGAGGTTTTGTGCAGATGCTGCCGTAGCCATGATGGCAAGGGAGCAAGCAAATAAAATCTTTTTCATAATCATGTATTTTTTAAGTTTCTAATTCCTTGTTTTTATGTTTGATGTTGCAAAGTTAGCGAATGAAAAGCAGATGAAGATGGTTTTTTCCTTATTCTTTGTAGGGAAATATCTATTCAAGATACCGAAATGCCTCCATCGCCTGTTGTTATTTGACTTTCAGCTTGTAGAACCAACGTTCGTTGAAAGTGATGCCAATGCACAAACGGAGGTAGTTCTCGTTGAGGGTTGCCTTCCGCATGGTGGCAGTGTTGAGGTAGGGTATGTTGGTATGTGTCCATTGCACAGCCAAATTGATTCGGGGGGCAATGTTGTTCCAAGCCGTGTTCTTGTTGGAGATAGGGATGCTGAGACCTGCCGAGACGCCGAACTCATTGGGCTTGTCAGTGATGGTGCCTGTGGGGTCAGCCTTAGCGTAGGTCTGTGAGTAATAACCACCGACCTTGTAGGTGCATCGTTTGAAGAATCTGGAAGCATAAGGGTCAGGTGTCCAGTCAAGACCTGCCGAAATCTTGGTGCGGTCGTTGAGCTGTCCTTTTGTAGAGGTGTAAACATCTGAGATGGTGCTGGAGGATTCTCCTGTCTGCTGATTGGGGAAACGGCATTCAGACCATTTCTGCAATTCGAAGTCGGCACCCACACGCAGATTGTTGGAATGATAGTATGTCACACCTGCTGATACAGCGTGTGGCAATTGGAATGCGTTCTTGATGGTGTCGCTTGTTGACTCCTCAATAGCGGAGGAGTTGAGGGTTTGTGTGGTGCGGGTTGCTTCGCTGCCCAATTTGTGTCCATAGGTGTATGTGACACCCAACACAACCTTGTCCTTCTTGCTGATGGGCTGGATGAATTGTAAAGCGCCTTGCCAACTGTATGTGCCCACCTCGCCTGTGTATGTACGCGCCAGATTGAATGCCGAACTTTCGCTGAACGACATTCGTGCGTTATGTGTGTAATCACCCCAAATGTAGCGGACATTGAAACCGAGTGAAACTGGGCGGAATGGGCGCCATCCTGTTCCGAAGAACACTTCACGGAGTCCTCCGTCACCATTGAAACTGTAGGATGAGCTCACATTCTCCGTACCTTCAAGCGTTTCGCCCGATGAGGAGAAGTTGTATTTGATGTTGGTGATGGGCATGATACCAACCGTCATGCCGACATTTTTGAAGGCACGGAACTGGAAGGCAAAATAGTCAAAACTGCTGTTATGGGCGTTCTGTTGCAGATTGCTCATCTTGTGGTTGCTGTTCTGGAGTGAGATGCCTATGTCGAAGAGTGCCGTGAGCGAGTCAACAGCAGAATACGATGCTGGGTTGGCTATATTGATTTCCCGTCCATTGCGGAATCCTTGCGCAACGCCACCCATACCTTTGTTGAAACCCATGGCACGTTCCGATTGGATGCCGAAGCCATAGCGGGAGTAGGGCGTGTTGATGCCATTCTGGGCATAGGTTGCAAGAGCGCACGATGCGGCAATGATGGCAAGTGTTAACTTCTTCATTCTAAATATTGGTGATAAACAATTGTTTTCGACTGCAAAATTAATCCTTTTTATGGAGTTCTCGTTCTTTATGCGAGTTAAAAAAGTTGAAACACGGCGATTGTGACACGATTGGTCACTGCTGGGTGTTGTTTGAGGGCTTGTTTTTGGGTTTTCCGTGCCGTTTGCCTCCATTGCTCCGTTTGTTGTAACGTCCTTTGCCACCATGTCTGCCGGGAGTGTGACGTCCTTTCGAAGCGTTCTTGCTTATTTCAGGCTTTTCGCCACACCCCTCGGGAAGGTCGGGCTTAGGAATCTCTTTCTCGATGAGGTGCTCAATCTTCATCAAGTGCTGCCAATCCTTAGGCGTGACGAGCGTGATGGCTTGTCCGTCACGATTGGCGCGTGCGGTTCGTCCGATGCGATGCACATAATCTTCAGGGTCACGTGGCACATCGTAGTTGATGACCATCTGGATGTCGTCAATATCAATGCCTCGACTCACGATGTCGGTGGCGATGAGGATGCTGATGCGCCTATTTTTGAATGCCAACATGATTTCCTCACGCTCCCGTTGCACCAAGTCGCTGTGCATGGCTCCTACATTGAAACCTTTACGTTTAAGCATGATGTTCAACTCCTTGACTTTCATCTTGGAAGAGGCAAAGAGAATGACACGGTCAAGTGTCTTGTCGCTGAGTATTGTCTCAACGATTTTGTCCTTCATGCCATCATGGCAGACGTAGGCGGTTTGCTGAATTTTCTCTGCTGGTTTCGACACGGCAATCTTCACCTCCACAGGGTTGTGAAGAATGTTTTGTGCCAGCTTCTGGATGTTTTCAGGCATGGTGGCAGAGAACATGATGGTTTGGCGTTCTTCTGACAGATAGGAGGCTATCTTCATGATGTCATCATAGAAGCCCATGTCAAGCATACGGTCAGCCTCATCCAGAATGAAGAACGACACTTTCTTCAAATCAATATGCCCACCATTCAGGTGGCTGATGAGTCGTCCTGGCGTGGCAATGATGATGTCTGCGCCAAGTTCCAGCCCTTTTCGTTCTTGCTCAAAACGGATGCCATCGTTTCCGCCATAAACTGCTACAGAAGAAACACCATCGAGGTAGTAACCGAAACCCTCCACCTGCTGGTCAATCTGTTGTGCCAATTCACGCGTGGGAGCCATGATGATGCAGTTGACAGAGTCTTGCGGATAGTTGCCATGGCTCAACTCGTCGAGCACGGGCAACAAGTACGCAGCGGTCTTTCCTGTTCCTGTCTGTGCAATGCCCATCAAGTCGTGCCCTTCAAGAATCTTGGGAATGGCCTTCTCTTGTATAGGGGTACACTCCTCGAAGTTCATCGCATCGAGAGCGTCCAGTAAATCATCAGATATGTTCAGTTCGTCAAAATACATATTTTGTAATGTCAATAATCAAATTTATAGTAAACCCTCCGCATGTCCGTCATTTTGGTGCCTTCTTATAATAGTAGAGAGCGATGGCGGTAAACACGAAGTTCGGAATCCATACCGCGAGTGCTGCAGGGAAGTTGGCATTGATGGCCATACTCGATGTCACCGTTTGGAACATGATGTAGGCGAGTGTCAAAGCCAAGCCGATACCCAATGCAATACCCATACCGTTCTTCCGTTTTCGTGCTGAAATGGACACACCAATCAAAGTCAGGATAAAGGTGGCGAAAGAGGTCGCACCACGTTTCCAGTATTCCACTTCAAACTGTTGGATGTTGGAGAATCCTCGTTCCTTCTGACGTTCTATGTACGTGCTCAACTCTGGGGTTGTCAGCGTCATCTCCATATCGCGCGAAGCCATCAAGTCTTGTGGCTGTATGGGAATGATGGTGTCGAGTTTGTTGCCGCTCTGTACAATTTCCCGCATGCCCTGCAGGTCACGTGTCTGGTAGCTGGTGATGATCCAGTGGTAAGGCTCATAAGAGAGCGTGTCATATTGGATGGTCATTGCTTGCAGGTGCTTCACGAGTTTCTTGTCTTCAAACTTGTCAAGCGTGAAGTCAAAACCCATTTTCAGGCTTTCCTCATAACGCCCGAAGTAGGCGATGACACCGCTGTCCACTTCCAATTGCACATTGGCGCTGAAATCCTGTCTTCCTCGGTTCTTGTATTTGTTTTCAAATCTCACGCGTTTCACATTTCCCTTTGGAATGATATACGAGCCAAGCCCGTAGTTGAGAAGAGCGATGAATGCTGCAGATATCATGTAAGGTCTCACGATGCGCGCAAAACTTGTGCCTGTTGAGAGCATCGCGATGATTTCCGAGTTGTCTGCCAATTTCGTGGTGAAGAAGATGACGGCGATGAAGACAAACAACTGGCTGAACAGATTGGAATAGAAGGGGATGAAGTTCAGATAATAGTCGAAGAAGATTTCCTCCATCGGTGCATCATGTTGCAGGAACTTGTCTATGTTCTCATTGAAGTCGAACACGACTGCGATGCTGATAATCAGAATGATGGAGAAGAAATAAGTGCCGAGAAACTTGCCGATGATGTAGCGGTCAAGACGGGAGAGAGGCAAGTGGTCAGACAGCCATTTGAACGAAGACGACTTCCTTCCCACTCTCGAACGCAGAGAGCGGTGCTGGCTCTTCTTTTTCAGTCCCTTCTTGTAGTCGAGATAGGCTTTGATGTCCTCCTCGTTTCCACGCGGAACCAGCTTTCCATTTACTTCTTCTAATATGACCACCTTCTTACCTTCTTGTTAATTATATAATAATGTGTATGCCTACAGCCTTCTTCCCAGCTCTTCCACCATCTTGGCTTTCCACACACAGAAGTCACCCGCCACGATGTGTTGACGTGCTTCACCCACCAACCACAAGTAGAAAGCGAGGTTATGGATGGAAGCAATCTGCAGTGCCAAGATTTCCTGCGCCTTGAACAAGTGGTGCACATAAGCCTTGGTGTACATCGTGTCCACATAGGAAGTGCCTTCAGGGTCCAATGGCGAGAAGTCAAAGTCCCACTTTTGGTTGCGCAGATTGATGGTGCCATGCTTTGTGAAGATTTGGGCATTACGTCCGTTTCGTGTGGGCATCACACAGTCGAACATGTCCACACCTCTCTCAATGGCTTCCAGAATGTTGATGGGAGTGCCAACGCCCATCAGATAGCGAGGCTTCTCCTTCGGCAATATGGCATTGACCACCTCAATCATCTCATACATCACATCTGTAGGTTCTCCCACAGCCAAACCTCCGATGGCATTGCCGTCAGCACCTTTCGATGCCACATTCTCTGCTGCCCGTTCGCGCAAGTCCTTGTAGGTGCATCCTTGCACGATAGGGAAGAGGCTCTGCTGATACCCATATTTCGGTTCTGTCTCATTGAATCGCTGAATGCAACGATCCAGCCAACGCTCCGTCAGTTCCAACGATTTCTTGGAGTAGTCAAAATCGCTGGTGCCTGGAGGACACTCGTCGAATGCCATCACAATGTCGGCACCGATGGTGCGTTCTATGTCCATCACCTTTTCCGGTGTGAAGAAATGCTTGCTCCCGTCGATATGGCTTCGGAACTCCACACCTTCCTCCTTGATTTTACGGATGCCTGCCAACGAAAACACTTGAAAGCCACCGCTGTCAGTCAGCATGGGGCGGTCAAAGCCGTTGAACTTGTGCAGGCCTCCTGCCTTCTCCAGCACTTCAAGCCCTGGTCGCAAATAGAGGTGATAGGTGTTCCCCAAGATGATTTGCGCCTTGATGTCATCTTTCAGTTCGTGCAGATGCACCGCCTTCACCGAGGCTTGCGTGCCCACTGGCATGAAGATGGGTGTCTGAATGTCGCCATGATCTGTATGAATCACACCGGCACGCGCATTCGTCTTGGAGTCGTTATGTTCGAGGGTAAACTTCATATCAGGGCAAAATCTAACACATCCTTCACGTTCTCCACATAATGGAACTTCACTCCCTTCACATACTTGGCTGGAATGTCCTCAATGTTCTTCTTGTTCTCGTGACAGATGAGGATGTCCGTGATGCCGGCACGTTTGGCTGCCAGAATCTTCTCCTTGATGCCGCCTACAGGGAGCACTTTGCCGCGCAGGGTGATTTCGCCCGTCATGGCGATGTTCTTGCGCACCTTTCTCTTCGTGATGGCACTTGCCAACGAAGTGGCAATCGTGATACCTGCCGATGGACCATCCTTCGGCGTTGCACCTTCCGGCACATGGATGTGGATGTTGTGGTTCTCGAAGAATTCGGGTGTGATGCCGATGAGGTCGCAGTGCTCTTTCAGATACTGCAGGGCAATCGTTGCCGACTCCTTCATCACATCGCCCAAATTGCCGGTCAAACCGAGTTTCTCGCCCTTTCCATTGTTGATGGAGGTCTCGATGAAGAGGATTTCTCCCCCCACACTTGTCCATGCCAAACCTGTCACCACGCCATAGTAGTCATTGCCTTGATACTTGTCGCGGCTATAGGGTTCTGTGCCGAGATATTCCTTGATGTCCTCCACTTTCAGTTCACCTTCAGGCAGCACGCCTTCCTTGGCATACTTGAGTGTCACCTTGCGGAGCACCTTGTTGATTTTCTTGTCCAGTTCACGCACACCCGATTCGCGTGTGTAGTCCTCAATCATCTTCTCGATGGCAGCCTTCGAAATCTTCACACCGCTGTCCTTCATGCCGAGGTTGTCCAATTCCTTCGGAACAAGATGACGCTTGGCAATCTCAATCTTCTCCTCTGTCAGATAGCCACTCACCTCTATCAACTCCATACGGTCAAGAAGTGGGGCAGGGATGGTCGAGATGTTATTGGCAGTGGCGATGAACATCACCTTGGAGAGGTCATAATCCGTGTCGAGATAGTTGTCGTGGAATGCCACGTTCTGTTCAGGGTCGAGCACTTCGAGCAGGGCAGAGGCTGGGTCGCCCTGGTTGGTGTTCTGCGTCACCTTGTCGATTTCGTCGAGGATGAACACAGGGTTGCTGCTGCCCGCCTTCTTGATGTTCTTCACAATCTGTCCTGCCATGGCTCCCACATAGGTGCGGCGATGACCACGAATCTCAGCCTCATCGTGCAGACCACCCAACGACATTCTCACATATTTCCTCTTCATCGCCTTGGCAATGCTCTTTCCCAACGAAGTCTTTCCCACTCCTGGAGGGCCATATAGACAAAGGATGGGGCTCTTGAAGTCGCCTCTCATCTTTAGCACCGCCAAGTGCTCTATGATGCGTTCCTTCACCTTCTCCATGCCATAGTGATCCTTGTTCAGCACCTTTTCGGCATTGTTCAGGTTGAGGTTGTCCTTGGTCACTTCTCCCCATGGCAGTTCCAGCATTGTCTGTGCCCATGAATATTCCGTCTGATAGTCAGGTGTGTGGCTGCTCATGTGCGACATCTTGTCGAGTGTGTCTTCAAACACCTTGGCAGTCGCTTCGCTCCATTTTTTCTTTTTGCCCTGCTCACGCATCTGGCTAATCTCGTCTTCACCCTTTTCGCCCAGCTCTTCCTGAATGGTTTCCATCTCCTGGCGCAAGAAGTACTCCTTGTGCTGCTTGTCAAGCTCTTCGCGGGTGCGCATTTGAAGATCCATCTTCAGGGTGACATATTGGTACTCACGTTGCAAGATGCCCAGCAGACGGTAGGCACGGTCAAACAGGTCATTCTCCTCCAACAGGACGATGCGCTCCTTGTTGCTGATGTTCAGGTTGCAGCAGATAAAGTTGACGATGAGCGTGCGGTCAGCAATGTTGTTGAGCGCAAATGCCGAACCGATGGTTTGTTCGCTGCTGCGCATCAGTTTGATAGCTGTCTCGCGGCATGCATCCACCACTGCCATGTATTCGCGGTTGCCTCGTGCAGGCACCGTCTCGGGATAGTTGTCCACGCGTCCCATATTGTAGGCACCGCTCCATTCCATCTCTATCAGCTTCACACGGGTGTAGCCCTGAATGAGGGCGGTGCGGCTACCGTCAGGCAGTTTGATGATTTTCTGCACCTTGCCAATCACTCCTGTATGATAAAGCTGGTCGTAATCGGGTTCATCTGTCGAGTCGTCCACTTGTGTGAACACGGCAATCGCCATATCCTTTTTCTGCGCCTCTTTCAGCAACTTCAGCGATGAATCCCTGCCAATGGAAATCGGAACCATCGTTTCAGGGAACAGCATCACGCCACGCAAGGGCAGAACGGGGATGAGGTTGTCTGGCGACACCTCTTGCTCTATGTTTCCCTTGATGGGGTTGTCAATGCTTGTGATGAAACTGATTTTGCCTTCCACTGGCCCTTCGTCAATTATCTCGTCAAAATTGAAATCCATCTTAATCCTTCTTGTTGTTTTTTTTCTCTTAATCTATTATCCTCTATTAAAACGGGTGCAAAGTTACGAATTTTTTTTCACACCTCTATTATTTATAATGTGAAACATTCAAAAAAAAGTATTGCACATGTCACTTCATCCCTTTCCATAAATCTTTCCATAAATGATTCCTCCCGTTCTCCATTTTCAAACACACTTCCTCCTCGTCGTGATGCTCATATCCACAAAAAGATGACGCCCACACCCATTTTATCATGACGCTCATACTCGTTTTGTTGTGACGCTCACTTCCGTTATGTTTTCAAAGTTGCAAAAAATATTTTCAAAGTTTGAAAATTATTTTTGAAACTTGCAAAATTTTTTTTGAAACTTTGAAAATATTATAGAAACGTAAGGCTAATTCAAATGAATATGCTATCTTTGCAGTTGTGAATGTGAAAGTCATTATCAATTAAAACAAGAATAAGCATGGATTATGTAATGGAAAAGTTGCCAGACCTCCATAAGACTGGCGAAACGAAGTATTATCCCAAGGTGAAGCATGAGAATTGCATCAACCACAGTACGATTGTGAGCCTTTTCAGGGATGTGTCAACGATGAGTCGCAGCGCCATTGAAGGCGTACTGAAGGAACTTCCCGGTGTGTTGAACATGTACCTGACGTATGGGCATTCAGTGAAACTCGAAGGCTTCGGCACCTTCAATGTGATTTTGGGACGCCTGACGGAAAAAGAAATGGCGGATAGAAAAAAGGTGAGGAAGGTGCAGGCAAACAGAAGTGGGGTGTACGTCAAGAAAATCAATTTCCAACCCGACCCTGAATGGCTGCTCGAATTGCGTGGCATGACAGAACTGAATGATGGAAAGAATCCTACAGAGCCGTTTTGGAAGACGCTGACAAAAGAGGAACGATTAGAGATTGCATTGGAGCATATAGATAAACATGGCAGTATGAGTGTGAGAGATTATATGGTCAGAACAGGGTTGGGACGTGTGAAGGCGGAACGAGATTTGAAGGAGTTCAGCGCAAACTCTAAGAATGGGATTGGCACCATCGAGGGTGCAAACAATAGTAAATTGTACGTGAAGGTGTCATAATAATTTTGAAAAGTGCCATTTTTATGCAATAGTGTAAGAAAACCGAGGTGTTTTTCTTACACTTTGCAATTATTTTTGCCAAAAAATTTGTTATAATATTAAAAATAGTCGTATCTTTGCACCGCTTTTAGGCAAAAAGGCAGTCTTGGGCAATTTTCTAAATCGGTACAAAACAAAAAAAGATATGAGCAAACTCATTAAAGTCGAGGGTTACCGACAGCTGCTAGACCCCATTCAGACGGAGCTGGGCATCAAGCAGATAAAGGATTTCTTTCAGGCTAACCTCTCGACGGCACTTCGTCTGCGTCGTGTGACGGCACCCTTGTTTGTGCTGCGCGGATTAGGTCTTAATGACGACCTGAATGGCGTGGAACGTCCCGTTTCATTCCCCATCATGGACATGAACGACCAAGTGGCAGAGGTGGTGCACTCCCTCGCCAAGTGGAAGCGTGTGATGTTGGCAGAATACGGCATTCAGCCAGGCTATGGGCTATACACAGACATGAACGCCATTCGTGGTGACGAGGAGTTGGACAACACGCACTCCCTCTACGTGGATCAGTGGGATTGGTGCCGTACTATTCGAAAGGAAGACCGCACATTGGCTTTCCTGAAGAAAATCGTGAAAGACATCTACGCAGCCATCATGCGTACGGAATACTTGGTGTGCGAATCCTATCCGCAAATCAAGCCCTTCCTTCCTGAGGAAATCCACTTCATCCATTCCGAAGAACTTCTGCAACTTTATCCTGACTTGACTCCCAAGGAGCGCGAGGATGCCATCTGCAAGAAGTACGGCGCAGTGTTCATCATGGGCATTGGTGGCAAACTTTCCAATGGCGAGAAGCATGACGGACGTGCACCTGACTATGATGACTGGAGCACTCCAAACGAGGAAGGACACAAAGGTCTTAACGGTGACATTCTCATTTGGTATCCTGTGCTCGAGCGTAGCATAGAACTTAGCTCAATGGGCATCCGTGTGGACAAGGAAGCGCTTCTTCGCCAACTTAAATTGGAAAATAAGGAAGAACGCCTTAACCTATACTTCCATAAGAAGTTAATGAATGACGAAATTCCACTCTCTGTAGGTGGCGGAATTGGTCAGAGCCGACTCTGCATGGTGCTCCTTCACAAGGCTCACGTTGGAGAAATTCAAGCCTCTATTTGGCCTGACGAGATGCGTGAAGAATGTGCCAAGGCAGGCATGCCGCTCATTTAAAAAAAGTGATAAGTGACACATGCATTCTTGATGAATTAAAGAAGTCATAGAAGATATTGAACATTAAATACAGCAAAGGCGTAAACGAAGTTCGTTTGCGCCTTTGCTGTCAACTATCAACTTAATAATTTAATTTTCGCCCATCGCGTAGCGCTTTGCTCGCAAAGAACCTTAACTTTCTTGTAGTTATCGAAGTTATAGAAGTTATTGCTTCGCTCGAAGTGAGCGACGTTTGTTATGCTGACAATTGACAGTTTAGGGTTTAGAGTTTAGGGTTTAGAGTTTAGGGTTTAGAGTTTAGGGTTTAGAGTTTAGGGTTTAGAGATTCAATTCCTCATTCCTCATTCCTAATTCCTCATTCCTAATTCTTTCTTTTTAAGGTATCGTCGTTTACTTCGTTAACTCCATTAACTTCATCACTTCCGAACCTTTAGCTCGACGAAGTCAAAGTTGAGTTAATAAGTTTTATGTTTGTAGCAGTTGCTACACAATCAGTGTACTATTTGCCACATTGTAGCACTTGCTACGCTTATACTGTAGCATTTGTTGCAACAGGGCAAGTGAAAAAGGGGGTGTAAAGGTGGAAAAGTGGGGGTGTTCGTGCCTTTGATGAGTGGAAGGCTTGCTTGATAGAGGAAGTTTTTGTACCTTTGCGATGAAATCCAAAACCTAAGAATAAGATGGCTGACAAAAGTGACACTTTACGAAGATAACAAACCCATCGTGGAAAGTGAACAAAAGGAGCCACAGAAGCGAGAGGTGAAACGTCCACGCTTTAAGTTCTCCATGTGTGGTATCAAGATAGGCGAAAAAATCACCTTTGACCCTACGGGACTTGTTGTGAAAGTGGCTTCCGATGACAGCATCGAATATGAGGGGCGTATCTATAAACTCTCGCCTTTTGTTGGC
>JAILDV010000068.1 GCA_024688885.1 Bacteroidaceae bacterium
GTCACCTTCCTTTGCGGGTTTCTTGAACACGGGGAACACCCGTGAGAAGACGGCGTTCGTGCCCCAGTTCGTCATGTAGCGCGTGTAGGCACGCACCTCATAGTAGCCCGAGGTGAGCAGGGAGTCCAGCTTGATGTCACCATGAGAGACGCCCAAGGAGTCAACGGGGTACTTGCACGTCCTGACGATGTCACCGCTGGGGTTGAGCAGCTCCACGTACAGCACCTTGCTCAAATCAGAGGGATGCCCGTTGTCCGTCCTCGTCACGTATGCCTTGAACCAGAGTGTCTCGTTCTCGAAGTAGCCCATGTTGTCGAAGTGCAGGTACACCTTCTCCTGCGGCAACACCTTGCTGAAGTTCATCGCCTTCTGGATGTACGACAGGATGCGCGCCGTCTCCTCGCTCTGCGCATGGAGAGAGGACACGAAAAACAACTGAATGACTACCCAAAGCAACAACTTCATAGACTTGTTTTCACTAACTAATTGTATATACGATTAGGTATGAATGCCGTAAAAGGGGTCGTACTACCATCATCCTCCAACAAATTACCTGTAGCATACAAAATGTATCTTCCAGGTAAAGTAACAGTCTCATCTGGTGCCAAGAAAACATCGTCGACAATAAAACTTGATTCTGATGAGATGTATATATATGATGAGACTTTAGGTGTTCCATTTATTCTTTGTATATCCACCCAGATGTCGGCTTCCACATAATTGCCACTGTAAAGAGATGGGTCTATGGCTGTAAATGGACTATGTTGAAAATCTGATGAGTAGAAAATAGAATTAGGATAAAAATACATCTCATGGAATTCTGTGATAACTGTATCTGGCACATTGATATAAACAGGTGCAGGGCCCCCACTTCCAGGGTCACCCCCACCTAACCTTGTTCCCATTTCTGCCAATGTGTACATGTCGCTGTCATAGTTATCGTCATCCTGACTGCAAGAAGCAAGCAGGACCATCGTGGTTGTTACGAATAACGTGGCAAATATACCACAATAGTTTTTAATTTTACGCATGATTTTTTGTTTTTTGAATTATAAGTTAATAAATTCTAAATCTTGGTCTTAATGATTGATATTTAGATAAAAAAGGTATTCCTCGTCGCTTTTTTGATTCAATTTACCCCCCGAACTCGCAAATTCCAAGCAGAATCTCTAATAGCGATAACTTCTTCGGAAGGAACTTTAATTTGTTTGGAGAGTATTTCTTGAGCGATTTGAGTGGCATGCACCGTATCCGATAAATTTAAATATAACGACATCATCGCCTCTAATGGGACTAATCTACATGGAATCATATTCGATGCATGTCGATATGTAGATAAGGCTTGAAGCGGCATCCCCATATTTGCATAATTGTCAGCAATAAGAAGTTGTACATCATAATCATTGTATAAGGCTTTGCACCTTTTTGCTATTTCTTGACTTTCTTTATATCGATTAGAATAATTGAGTTCCACAGAATAATTGTATAGGAAAAGAGGATTGTATTTCATTTCTGGCATCATGGAGGCATAATGTGATAACATCTTTTCAGACTGACCATCAAGGGAATGTCTATATATTTCTGCCCATTTTATATCCAGAAGCATCATTCGTAATACAACAATTAAAACAACACACAAAAAAGAAGATAGTAATATACGGAAAGGAGAGGAACTAACAACTTTCATATAAGAAGATAATGAAAAAGAAAAAACAATCACCAAAGAAGTCAAAAAACATACGAGTGCATAATGAAATGGATAGGAAAATGTTCCAAGGATTATTACGGATACAAGAATTGATAATCCAATGGAAGCAAATCTCCCTCTAAATTGTAATAAATTTCTACATAAAAGGAATACAAATACAGTAATCATTAATAGCCCTATAATGCCGAAGTTCACAGCGATCTTAATCCACTCATTAAAGGGGTGTATTACATTATCAGCCAACATCATATAGGATGAGTTTGGATGTTTGACAAAATATGCGGCTTGATAGTCCATGTATACAGTCTGAAATCCGTATATACCATGCCCAATGAATGGTCTTTCACAGAAAATATCCCAACATATGTTCCATATGAGGATACGTCCATCAGCAGAATCTTTTTTTAATATATAGAGTCCATAAATAGAAATAATAAACACAATAAAGAGGCTTACGAGAAACTTTCTGTGAGATTTCAAATAGTTGACAACTTTTGATTCTATTACCGACATTACGATAACAGTTGAAAATACAGATAACGTGCCACTTCGTGATTCTGAAAGAACTATCGTCAAAAACGTTATGAAACAAGAAAACATGAATGATAGTCTCAATCGTTTTGAAAAAGATTTCTGGAAACACAAAAATAACGGGTATGGGAATAATAGACACAACACAGCGACAAAACCCGCAGGGTTCTCAAAAGAACCAGTGATAGGGAAAGCAATATGGCGAGACAATATAAGTTCTTCATATTGAGCAAGTCCTTGAAAGGATAACATAAGGCATAATAAGGACACTCCAATACAAAAGTGTATTGAGCGGATGCTTGCAAACAAAACCATTAAACCTGATGGGCGTAATGAGCATATAATCAAGAGTAAAAGCGACAGAACGACAACAAAATAGAATTTGACGTCATTCTCTATATTAACAAAACACTTAGAGGTGAGGAATGCACCTCCAAGTATTATTATCAGTATGTAATATGTAAAAAAAATTTTCACGTATAAAAAAATCAATTCATTGATTGCATGGTCATCTCTCTTGTATAGATGAATAACGGGTTGAAAGCGATGTGTTTACACGCTTCCTCTACATACTTAATAATATTTCTTTCTTCATTTGTGTCAATAAGGAAAAGCATCAGAATAGGAAGTGGCGTATGCAATCGAAATAATTCTACGCAATAGCAGGCATCATAGGATGAGAAGATGCTACAACTCCTTAACGCAACTCCATTGTATTGGATTTTCTCAAAAAAGGGAAGTTTTATAATAAACCCCAATTCTGCATTGGATTGCTCAAGCCATCCGCAACTTCTGTACTTTTTAACGTAATCTGTAGCATTCCATTCAAACTCAAGACTCTCATCATACCAATTTGTCCATGGGACGCCATAGTTGTTGCGCAGTATCCCATCGAAATAGGTCTGATAATTATCAAGAGTCCTATTGGCGACATGGGGCAGATCTTCTGTATAGCCAAATGGCTGTTTGTAACCTTTGATATAATTAAGAACGATGCAACAACCTGCCGACATTTGGACTGCCATGTCGGAAAGGAAAACTGCTTGGGTCTTACTGATATCTGGGTCTCCAAAAGAGAAGTGAGCGACATCGGGTCTTGACCTTCTGTCATGTAGGTATATGATTTCTGATTCAGAGAAAGAAACCCGAATACCAAGTCTCTCTGCAGAAATTCTCTTGTATTCTTTGTAAGTGGTATCAGCAAAAGTGTGACATGCCCCCCAAAGTACTATTATGAGAAGAATAGTTCTGTAGCCATAAGTTTTAGTCTTCATGATAACTGCCTTTAAATGGATATATAGATGTCATTTGATCGCTTTGAATACTTCCAGAGCCATTGCTGGAACTAGAATGGTCTTCATACGAGATGGTCGCACCTCCACTATGAAAGGTTACATTTGTAACGTTAACCGCATGATCACACTTTCCAGTTTTTGGGATTAACATGACACATTTATTAGGAATAAAATTCGTGTCAGAAGGTAGTGCCGCTAATGTAGTTGCATTAGTAAAACACCGTATTATTGGACCGACATGTGAACTGGCAACACCTCCGTTGTTTCTCCAATTTGGATCGTACAAATCACATTTTGCGACGGCTGCATCATAAGAAGGTGCACCTTGTCCCATATGTGCTACCGCTGCTGGGACACAATCAGGAACAATGGAAGAGGATTCAGGGTCTCCTTTTTTCATTCTAACCAGACGTTTGGAGGAATTAGCGTTGATTATTGAATTTGAATATTCAAACCTACTTTTCACCAAGTTAAATAAAGAATCCGAGATGTTAACATCTTCACCACATGAGGCCTTTATAATATATCTGTTCTTTATAAAAGTCACCCCCATCCGTTCTTCTGCGAGAGCCATTATCTTATAGTCTTCTTTTGTCCATTTTTCACTGTCATATGTAGATATTTCAAGATACTTATTGGAGAATCCTCGTGTGCCTATATTTATATCTAGTTTGTTGGATTTGTACATGTCGCTGTCATAATTGTCATCATCCTGACTGCAAGAGGCAAGCAGGACCATAGTAGTTGTTACGAATAACGTGGCGAAGATGCCACAAAAATTTGAAATTTTTCTCATAATGAATTGTTGTTTTTAAGTGATTAATGTTTTTATAAAGGTTCAAAATGAATTTGTTAACTGTCAACTTCATTTCTTTACTGTTTTTAGTTGTTTTGGTATATAAGTTTTTTTGATTGTTGTTGCTTTCCATTTGTATATTCCCCTTTTTTCGGAAAATGTATAACAAATACACAACTTTTTTAGGGAAAGGAGTGTTATTTAACTTTTCGTGCGACAAAGATAACAACTTTGGATGAGTTGACAACACCTTAGGTGTGGAAATCTTTCAGAAATAAATGTTACACGTAAGATATTGAATACAAATGTTTTAACTATCAAAATGTTACAAAAGTGAAAGAAACAGGTGTGGAAAAGTTTACCTCTGCACCCAACTTTTTACCTTTGTTGATAACGAAAATTGCACGGAAAACAATGAAAAACGCCTTGCGCGGCGTAAGGGAGGGAGCTACGTGCGCACCGTGCGCATGTCATTTCACGCACCCAGCGCATAATATTTCGTTCTTCCAGCGCATGTTATTTCGCGCTGAAAGGCGATAATTGACACTCAACGAGTTAGGGAAAATGCAGCTCACAAGTCATTCTTGTGTCTTTTATGATTGCGAAAACATCGAAAAGCGCGAAAACTTGTGCCCATTCTGGGCTCAATTGCCAATGAAGGTCACACAGATGATAGTACTAATTTTTCATCACGGATTTAGCTCTATAAGTTATCTATGACATCCTCTAAACGAATAGAGGAATCTGAAACCTTGAAACCATTTTTTTTAAGGTTGAGTTTTCGTTTCTTTACAGCATCCACACCGATGTTGTAAATATTGGAGACGACCGTATTGTTCATCTTCAAACGGATTAACATACAGAGATGGATGTCTTCCTCCTTGAAATCCTTGTGCTGCTGGCGAAGTCTTGCTACAAAGCCATTATCTGTGGCATTGAGAAGTTGCTCCATTTCTGTCCAGGTTTCCCTTGTCATTTGGATTTTTTCCGCTTCGGACAAGGTTTGGGACATGTGGTGCAGTTTTTCCAGAAGTAGTTTCTGAAGAATGGAAAGCGTCATGGCCTTTTGGCGGATAATATCCCTTTGATGTTGGATTTCCTTCTCATTTTCCATAATCACATGCTCTTTTTCTTGCTGCTCCTGAAGATGTTTTGTGTGTTCAACACGCTGTGACAAAAGATGGTTGAGACGCTTGTGCCGCTCTACAACAATCCTGTTTCTTGACACATTATATATAAATAAAGCAAGCATAATCAAAAAGAAAATGGTAGCCCCCAATACCCACTTATTGCGTTCTGCCTCGTGTTGTATCTTCTCTTTCTCTATTTGCTTGGAAAGATTATCTTGATAATATTCATCCTTTTCAAGTTGGGATAGTAGAAACCTTTCTTCCAGACTTTCGTATGCAGAATCAACATAGGTACTTAAAGAATCGTAGTCATGTATTTGAATGGAAATTTTGGAAAGATCGCGATAAGCAAAGTACTTATTCGTCAAATTGGCATCATGACAAACGGACTCAAGTATTTCTTTTGATTTTTCTAATGAATCACATGCCTGATAGCATTGTGACAAAGTAAGTTTGGAAGATGTAAGTACAATACTATCTGCTGTAACAATTCCTCTTTTAGCATAGCTTAGTGCCTTTTCATTCTCTCCCCTATAGAGATAGACATCAGCTATCCCCATAAGCATCTCATTTTGATACTTCAACAAATTGTTCTTCTCGGCTAACTCATAAGCCTTGAAAAAAAAATTCAAAGCACTATCTGGCTCCGCAAATGTGAAAAAGCCCACTGCAAGTTGTGCCAATATCAGCACTTCATTGGTAACATCATCATTGATTTTGTGGTAGATATCCAATGCCTTCTTCGATTGCTGGATGGCATAATCTGGATTGCCCCAAAGTGTGCTGTTGCCAAGTTGCGTATATGCCAAATAGCACGTGTGCCAGTCCTCGCACTCCTCACTGCCTTTGATGGCTTGATTCAATAAATCCTCACATTGCTTGGTGCTGTCGCAGGAAGAATAGTAGAGCGCCATGTAGTAGCAACTCTGGGCATAGCGGCGCAGCAGCGTCATGTCGGAGGTCTGACCTGCATGGGAGGCTTCACGGTAATATTCATAACTGTCCCGAATCAGCGAGTCGCTGTCCACTCCCTTGTCCTGCCGATTGTCCACATAGGTGCGCAGCAAACCGTACCATGCCTTTTGAGCATCGTTCAGTCTTTGGGGCTGCCCTATGCTGTCCAGACATACCTCGGCACTATCCAGCCTTGCGGGCAGACAAGCCTCCGCACGCTCCAGCAGCGCAGTAGCATCACGCTCGCAACCCGTCAGCAGGACCAGCGCCACAATCACCAATAAAAAGAATCGCAACTTCATAGTCACCACATCAACTTTTCATTTGATGCCACAAAGATAGTGATTTTTTGGCTCACCTGCAAAATCCTGTGTGTGGATTTGAAAAAAGAAAAACAGAACGTAGAGTTTAATCCGTCAAATTCGTAGTTAAAAAACACTCGCAACTAATAAAACCACAGATTTATAATTTTCAACCACGAATTACACGAATTTCACGAATTAGGAGAGCCTTGGCGGCTCTTGGGAAACCATCCGGACGGGGCTTTCGCCAAGAAAGCCAAAAATTCGTGTAATTCGTGGTCAAAAAATCTGTTTAATCCGTTCAATCCGCTCAATCGTTCCGCAGGAACTTGTTTATATAAAAACATACCCCTTTGGGATGATTAAGCTGATTCAGCAGATTTATGGGATTTATCCAAATCCACACACAGGGTTTTACTGGTGAGCAAATAAAAATAGGATTCTGATAGATTTTGAATAGATTTTGTATGATTTGACTACGTCGAGCTAAAGGTTCTGCCTCGGAGAGGCAACCCCAAAGACACGTTTTTGTTATATCGAACTCACGTTAATTACGAAATCATCCAGAGCACAGAAGGAACGCCGTACGCAGCACTAAATGATTGTGGCAAGTTTTGTGTGTGAGACCCCGTTGGGTGTATGGGTGAGATACCAACACCTGTATGGGTGAGACACCGACACCTGTATGGGTGAGATACCTCGATAGCCGTGGGCGAGCAAATGGAGAGTGGCAGGATAGGTTTAGTGCTAACCCTAATGGAGCACCAAGAGTAATATGAAACAAAATTGGATGAAAATGTGTAATGGTAATGGTTTAAGGCAAGACAAAGATAAGCCATGCGGAATGTGCACTTTGGAGGAATCGTCACCCCCGCTCCCCCTTTCACGACATCATCGCTCCCCCCTTCACGACATCGCCACGCCGCTCTCTCGGACTTCGGCACTTTGCAAATATTGTCACTTTTCGGGGCAAGAATGACAATATTGTCACTTTTTCAAATAAAATGACAATATTTAGGGAACACGGAATAATGGTCGTAACTTTGCAGCGAAATCAAAAACTTAAAACTAAAAGTGGAAAGTAAAAGTTACCGAAGAAAAGGGTTGTGCCGATGGCGCCAAAAGAAAAAGAAGAGAATGAATTCCCAAAGCGTATTAAATGTGTGCTGCCAAATACTCTCCGGCTGTCATTACTGGTATTTTGGAATTGGCAAAATCCTTTTTATTACGAGTAATTATTGCTTCTGCCTTTGCCGTCAGCGCAGAATAGTACTGCAAGGCATCTTCAAAATCGGCAAATTGAGAAACGAGGGATTCATCAACAGTCCTCTCATTGGCAGTTGTAACTCGTGAAAGCAAACGGAAATTATTAAGAAGTCTCCTCACTTCTTCCGGACCATGCTTACGCAGCAAAAAGGATGCTGTTGCATAGGTCATTGGGGACACAAGCAATTGCACTTTCTTGTTGTATGCCATCGTGAACAGACGCACGGCATCATAACAAAATGGTTCACGCTTGTCAAGCAAGTCTATCACAATGTTTGTGTCAAGAAACAGTTTTTTCATCGGTGTTTCTCCTCCAAATAATGATAATAGGCTTCGCGTCCATTCAAATCGTCTGTGGCCACAGAATCGCCTGCGCCAAGCAAACTCATCACAGCATCTGGTGTTACCGTTTCCTTCTTAACTGAATTTTTACTAATCAACTGCACAAGAAAGTTCTCAATGACTGAACCAAGATTCAGCCCTTGTCCCTGAGCATACATTTGTGCCTGCTGATAAACCTTCCTGTTAATTGCTATTTCCATATAAACCAAATTCAAGATTCGCGAATTGCGAATTCATTACATTCGGTTGCAAATTAAGCACATTTTCTTCTACCCACCAAACAAAAGAGAAACTTTTTTCAAAAATCCGACAAATCTGGCGCCGCGCTTAAGTGAAAAGTGAGAAATGAAAAATGAAAGTTTTTTTCAAAACTAAAAACTAAAAGTGAAAAGTAAAAGTATCTTTTGCAAGCGGAATCAGTTAGGCATCCGAAGTGAAAAAGTGAAAGATGCGATTAAGCGAGTGCAGAAGTCAAACTTGTTTGAACTATGCCGAGCGTGAGCATCTTCGGCGAAGCCAAAAATCTAAGTTATCGAAGCCAATGAGAACCTTGCGGAAGCGCGCACCGCAAAAACTCCTAATTATCAATTATCAATTTTTACCTGTCAACTCTAAACCCTAATTCTCAATTTTCAATTATCAATTATCAACTAAACCGAAGGATGCGCCTCAACAATAAAAATAACAATCGAGCTTTTTATTTTGTATTGTGTTCGGCTTTCACTAACATTGGCTTCGCCGAACTTAGGATGCGCCTCAACAATAAAAATAAAAACCCTTTTATTTTGTATTGTGTTCGGCTTTCACTAACTTTGCACTCATTATGAGCATATCGATAGAACTGAAAGATTTATCCACGGGATATAAGTTGAAGGGAGGCGACAAGGTGATTGCCTCGGGATTGAACGCAACGCTGAACAGCGGGGAGATGACTTGCCTGCTGGGACCGAACGGAGCGGGCAAATCGACACTGCTGCGCACACTGGCGGCTTTCCAACCTGCACTGAGCGGTGAGGTGGAGGTGATGGGAAGAAACGTCAATGAGTATCAGAGCAAGGAGCTGGCACAGCGGATGAGTGTGGTGCTGACGGACAATTCGGACATCAAGAACATGACTGCCGAGGAGGTGGTGGCGATGGGAAGAAGTCCCTATACAGGATTCTGGGGCAAACTGCGCGAGAAGGACAAGATGATGGTGAAGAAGAGTCTCGGATGGGTGGGCATCGAGGAACTGGCTCCCCGAAAGATGCAGACACTCTCGGACGGTGAGCGGCAGAAGGTGATGATTGCGAAGGCGATTGCGCAGGAGACTCCCATCATCCTGCTGGACGAACCGACTGCCTATCTTGACTACCCCAGCAAAATCGCCATGATGCTCCTGCTGCACCGTCTGGCAAAGGCGCTGAAGAAAACCATCTTCATGAGCACACACGATTTGGAGCATGCCCTGCAGGTGGCTGACCAGGTGTGGCTGCTCGACCATGAGAAAGGACTAACCACCGGCATGCCTGAAGACCTGAGCATCGACGGCAGCATTGAACGCTATTTCGCCAAGGAGAACATGATGTTTGACCGCGAGTCGTGCACTTTCTCCATCGAGCATGAGACTGCCAGAGACATCATCGTGGAGGGCAGGAAGGACACCCTCGAATACCGCCTCTGCTGCAAGGCACTGATGCGCAACGGCATGAAGCCTGTGGCAACGGCAGAGGGCACCAACGCCAGCACTGATGTGATCATCAAGATACCTGGCGACGGAACATACCGCCTCCTTGAGCAGGGAAAAGAGACGGTGAAGGTGGAGAAGATGGCGCACCTGCTGCACATGATTGTGCCTGCCATCACGAAGTATCACATATCAGCCATCAGAGAGGCTGCTGAAATGAATCCGTATGAATAGACTGATCGTTTGCACCCTTGCCGCACTTTCCACCACCCTATCCCTTCGGGCTCAGGAGACCATGGAACAGGACATGTTTGAGTCGATGAAGGACGATGACAAGGCTGTGGTGGTGGCTGTACACAAAGACGCCCAAAGCGGCATCGGTCAACAGGGCATTGACCGCCTCACGCTGAAACTGCGTGAAATCTACCCCAACTGCGACTACCGTGAGGCTTGCACCACACAGGGAGCGATGCCAACGGCACCTGACCCCGACGAACTCTTCGCCCAACTGGAGAAGGACGGTTACACACATGTGCTGGTGCAGCCGTCGGACATCACGAACGACCTTGACGTGCAGTATCTGCGCCACATGGTGGAGGGTGCCAAGGGAAAGTTCAAGCACCTGCGAATGGGAGAGCCATTGCTGAGCGACGTGGAAGATTATCAGGAGGTGGCGGATCTCGTCATCAAGACGTTTGGTACGATGCCGAAAGAGGTGAGTGTGCTGGTGTGCCCAAGTGACGATGAGGGTGACGCTTCATTCATGATGCTGGAATATTCACTGCGCGATGAAAGTGACGGAAGCTGGCTGCTCGCCACCACAAATGGCATCCCCACCATCGACCACCTCATCAAGGTGCTGAAGATGGGAAAAATCAAGAAGGTGCGCCTCGTCCCCTTCAATGGAGAAGTAAACGGCGCCATGCGTGGAGAGATGACCAAGAAGCTGCAACAGGCAGGCTATAAGGTCACGGCTGAAATGCACACTCTGATGGAGCAGGAAGGCATCATCCAGCTCTTTGAGCAGCACGTGCACCATGCAGAGAAGTTTCGCCGCCTCACTCCTAAAGAACAGAAACTCACCACCCGATAAAGCCTTATGCCAAGCCCCTATCTCGAAATCAAAGGACTGACCAAGCGCATCGGTCACCGCGTGCTGTTTGCTAACATCTCGTTCACCATCAACGAGCGTGAGCACATCGGGCTCATTGCCAAGAACGGTACGGGAAAATCCACCCTGCTGAGCATCATCGCTGGCAAGGAGGGTGATGACGGTGGCACGATGATTTTCCGCAATGACTTGAAAGTGGGCTATCTGGAACAGACACCCACCATCGAGGCTCAGGCGCTGGAGGGAAAGAGCGAGGAATACCTGCAAAGGTACAAGCGGTTCCTCACACAGATGAAAATCACGGAGGAGGAAGCGGCAAGACAGGAATCGCAACTGAGCGGTGGACAAATCAAGCGCATCGCCCTGTCGAGAGTGCTGGCTGGAGAGCCTGACCTGCTCATCCTCGACGAGCCGACCAACCACCTCGATTTGGAGATGATTGAATGGCTGGAGAACATGCTGAGCCGTTCTACGATGGCCATTCTGATGGTGACGCACGACCGCTATTTCCTCGACCGCATCTGCTCGAGCATCATCGAGATGGATGACTCGCGCATCTACACCTATAAGGGCAACTACTCCTATTATCTGGAGAAGCGGCAGGAGCGCATCGACAACATGAACGCGGAGATTGCCCGTGCGAACAACCTATACAGGACGGAACTGGAATGGATGCGTTCAACCCCTTGTGCCCGCACTTCGAAGGCACGCTACAGGATTGAGTCGTTCTACGAACTGGAGAAACGTGCGAAGCAACGCATCGAGGAGCGCAATGTGCGACTGGAAATGGGCGGCACCTACATCGGCAACAAGATTTTTGAGGCAAAGCACGTGTG
Organism: Bacteroidaceae bacterium; assembly: GCA_024688885.1. Taxonomy (GTDB): domain Bacteria; phylum Bacteroidota; class Bacteroidia; order Bacteroidales; family Bacteroidaceae; genus Minthosoma. Next base: position 11,938 of record JAILDV010000068.1, read on the forward strand.
CAAGGCTTTTGGCGAACACGTCATCCTGAAAGACTTCAACTATAACTTCGCACGTTATGAGAAGCTGGGCATCGTGGGTAACAACGGTACGGGTAAATCGACATTTGTGAAGATGCTACTCGGCGTGGAACCACACGACAGCGGCACCATCGACATCGGTGAGACGGTGCGTTTCGGCTACTACTCGCAGCAAGGCATGGCATTCAAAGATGACCAGAAGGTGATTGATGCCGTAAGGGACATTGCTGAGTATGTGGACATGGGAAACGGAGAGAAACTTTCGGCAGGTCAGTTCCTGCAACACTTCCTCTTTCCACCTGAAGAGCAATACAGCTACATCTACAAGTTGAGCGGTGGAGAAAAGCGCAGACTCTATCTCTGCACGGTGCTGATGAAGGCACCCAACTTTCTCATCCTCGACGAGCCGACCAACGACCTGGACATCGTGACACTGCAGATTCTCGAGGACTACCTGAAGAACTTCTGCGGATGCCTCATCATCGTGAGCCACGACCGCTACTTCATGGACAGGGTGGTTGACCACACACTGGTGTTTCACGGCAACGGCGACATACAGGATTTCCCCGGCAGTTACAGCCAATACCGCGACTGGAAGGAGCAGAACGAGAAGCAACTGTCGGCAGAAAAAGCACCTGTCAAGGAGGAGAAGAAGCCTGACGGAAGAAACCAGAACCGTGCCAGAAAACTTACGTTCAAGGAACGACAGGAGTTCAGCCAACTGGAAAAGGACATCGCCGCCCTTGAAGCGGAGAAGAAACAAATAGAGACAGCGCTCTGCGGAGGCACCACCTCGGTGGACGAAATCACGAACATGAGCAAACGCCTGCCCTTCCTCACCGAGAAACTCGAAGAGAAGGAGATGCGCTGGCTCGAACTATCAGAATTTGCATGACAATGAACATCACATCAGCCACTTACATCGGCTCTAAGCCCAACCACACACAATGTCCCACTGACGGACGTCCCGAATATGCGTTCATCGGACGAAGCAACGTGGGAAAGTCGTCGCTCATCAATGCGCTCACCGGCAGGAAGAATCTTGCACTCACGTCTTCCACACCCGGAAAGACCATGTGCATCAACCACTTCCTCATCAACGAGCAGTGGTATCTGGTCGATTTGCCCGGATATGGTTATGCCCAACGCGGCAAGAGCGCCATGGAGAAGCTGAAGACGATGATTAGCGGCTATGTGCTGGAACGTGAACAGCTGACCTGCCTGTTCGTGCTCATCGACATCAGGCATGACCCGCAAAAGGTGGACCTCGCTTTCCTGCATTTCCTCGGCAGCAACGGGGTGCCCTTCGCCATCGTCTTCACCAAGGCAGACAAACTGGCGCCATCGAAAGTGAAGCCGGCTGCAGAGAAATACCTGGATGTGCTGAGAGAGGAATGGGAGGAACTTCCCCCCTATTTCATCACCAGCGCCACCAGCAAATTGGGCAAGGATGAACTGCTGGATTACATCGAAAACATCAATAAAAGCCTATAAGTCATGCTCAGGAGCATTTTCCTGAGCATTTTTTTGCAAAAAGATTTGCGGTTTCAAAAATAATCACTACTTTTGCACCATCTTTTTGAGACAACTGAACACATTTAGGAAGATAAACATTGTCTCAAAAACACCAATCTCAAATATCATTCTAAACTATTTATACGGTCTTGCGGTTTTACCACAGTGATGGAGTCATATATGGCTTCGTTGTCACTACCAACCAGACAAACACTAACCGCACTGCCGACAAATCTACAACTTATGTACAATTTAGAAGAACTTAACCGCAAGGAGAAGGAAGAGTTGCTCAGCATTGCCAAAGATCTGGGCATCAAGAATGCTGAGAAGATGGACGATCTCACCTTGCGTTTGACCATCATCGACGAACAAGCCACTAACTTTGCCTCCACTGCGGCTGCCACTGAAAAGAGCGGACGCAAGCGTTCACGTGTCAGCATCAAGAGTGTTGACCGCGTTTATACTGCCAATCAGGACAAGGCAAAGAAGATTGACAAGACCATGAAGGTGACCAAAGACGAGTCGCTGTTTGCCGCTTTTTCTGACGATGAAAAAGCGATGCTCGCCACGGCTCCTGCAGAGGAAGCACCTGTTGCTGAAGCAGCTCCAGAACCCAAGAAGCGTGGAAGAAAGCCAAAGGTGAAGGAAGAAGTGGAAGAGGTGAAGGTGGAAGAGAATGTGCCTGAAGCTGCAGCTGAAGAAGCTCCTGCACCCAAGAAGCGAGGAAGAAAGCCAAAGGTGAAGGAGGAAGAGGCGGTGGTTGCTCAGGGAGAAGCGGCTGAGGAGATGACGGAGGTGCCTGCTGTGCCAGAGGCTATCGTGCCAGAAGAGATATACACTCCTTCTGAGAGTCATCCCAAGACCATCTTCTCTACAGCAGAGGAAACAGCCAAGGCTGCTGCCGACTCTGATTTCATCATCCTGCAAGATGTTCCTGTGGACAATGCATACATCCCTGCTGTGAGCGTGTTCGACCGTTTCGACAGCAGACAGCAGATGGAGGAGAACAGACAACCTATGTATGAGGAGCCTCCTTTTGATGATTTCGTTCCTATGGCACAACCTGCCCGCAAGGAGAGAATTGTGAAGGATAAGCCATACGACTTCGACAACATCATCCGTGTGAGCGGTGTGCTGGAGACGGTGGACAACTACGGTTTCCTGCGCAGCAGTGATTACAACTACCTGCCCTCTCCTGATGATGTGTATGTGACTTTGCAGCAAATCAAGCATTATGGTTTGAAGACGGGTGACGTGGTGGACGGTTTCGTGCGTCCTCCCAAAGAGGGTGAGCGTTTCTTCCCACTGGTGAGTGTGGAGAAAATCAATGGTTGCGACCCTGCACGTGTGCGTGACCGTGTGGGATTTGAGTTCCTCACCCCACTCTTCCCTGACGAGAAGTTCAAACTCTGCAAGGGATATGACGACAGCAAGTCCTCCCGTGTGGTGGATCTTTTCTCCCCTATCGGTAAAGGACAACGCGCCCTCATCGTGGCACAACCTAAAACGGGTAAGACCATGCTGATGAAGGACATCGCCAACTCCATCGCCGCCAACCATCCTGAGGCTTACCTCATGATGCTCCTCATCGACGAGCGTCCCGAGGAAGTGACGGACATGGCTCGCACGGTGAATGCAGAAGTGATTGCCAGCACCTTCGATGCGCCAGCAGAGAATCATGTGAAGATTGCCGGCATCGTGCTGGAAAAGGCAAAGCGCATGGTGGAAAGCGGACACGATGTGGTCATCTTCCTTGATTCCATCACCCGACTTGCCCGTGCATACAATACTGTATCTCCTGCATCAGGAAAGGTGCTCTCAGGTGGTGTGGATGCCAACGCACTTCACAAGCCTAAGCGCTTTTTCGGTGCTGCCCGAAACATTGAAAATGGTGGTTCGTTGACCATCATCGCCACTGCCCTCATCGACACGGGTTCCAAGATGGATGAAGTCATCTTCGAGGAATTCAAGGGTACAGGTAACATGGAACTGCAGCTTGACCGCAGCCTTGCCAACAAGCGCGTCTTCCCAGCTGTCAACCTCACGGCATCTTCTACCCGTCGTGATGACCTGCTGCAAGACCAGACGACGCTCAACCGCATGTGGGTGCTCCGCAACCATCTTGCTGACATGACCTCTATGGAAGCAATGGACTTCGTGATGAAGCAAATCGAACGCACGAAGAACAACGAAGAGTTCCTGATCAGCATGAACGGATAAAGAAGGTAAAAGGTAAAAGTGAAAAGTGAAAAATAAAAAGTATAAGTTACCTTTGCAAACGGGACACCAACACCCCACATGGCAGGTAACTTATACTTTTTATTTTTAGTTTTTAGTTTACATCTATTTCCCTTCGCAAAGGCTCATATATCCTTTCACGTCCTTGTTCGCCTTAAACGCTTCGGGTGCCCTGCCATAGATTTCGTCAATCTGTGGTGTGGTGGTCGGGAAACCAAACTGATTGTAGGCATTGTCGCAAAGCACCAGGAAATAAGTCAAGCCCAACACATTGTCGAAATTGGCTGTGACGAAATCTGTTTCCAATTTATCTATCGCCATGCGCAAACCACCCTCCTCTTCGCCCAATTCGCGAAGAATTTCATCGTGGTCGTAACCATCCAAAATCATCGTGCTCTCCTTGCGTGGCAACTCCTGCAAGAGGAACATCAGCGAATCACGCTGCGTCATGAAAGCATAGAACTTGTCATTCAACGGAGTTCCTTCCACCTTCATGGCATTGTTCAGGTCAATCACCTTGATGTTGCCCTCTTCAAGAATGATGGGGATATTGTCGCCACTCTTGCCGAAGAACATTCTCACACACATCACCGAATCCACAGGACCCGTCATCGCGAATGCGCCATGCAATATTTTGCATGAATCCACCGCCTTCGTGTCTTCCCCACCAATCGGGCGCAGATACACCATGTCGCCGTCATAGAATGACTGCAACGCTGTGCCTGTAATGTTGTAACTGGTGGAACATGCCATCAGCGCCATCATGGGTGCCAACACACCAAGTCCTATACGCAGAATACGTTTCATCTCCGTCAATTTCTTTTGATATATGCGTGCAAAAGTACAAATCCTTTCCCAACCACACAAACCATTTAGCATTTCTTAATAGTCTGTTAATCTTTTTTAATGATTTTCACTCCACCACTCCACCATCCTTTGCCAGCAAGAAAATACCCCGACCTTTCAAGCCGGGGTATGACGAGAGATATGTCTATGAACAAATCACTTGATTTTATATGCTGCGAAGTATTCGCCATGACGGAGGTAGAGAATGCCGTTGTCGATGTGCATGTGTGCCCAATAAGGACCACTGCCCTGAGCAACACGGAACTTGCTCACCACATCGAACTTCTCAGGAGTGGGATTGACGAGACCCACAAAGCCACGACGCTCATCGTAGATGTAGAGCTTATTGTCGGCAGCAATGATGGAACCCTTGCCAGCACCGCCTGTCCATTTCTCTTCATAATTGGTCTCACCAGTTTCCCAATCAAGACAGCACCAGTTACCGTCGTTGTTGGTCACCCAGTTAGAACCAAAAATCTTGCCATTGACCAGCACATAGCCTCCGTGATGGGTGTCGAGGGTTTCGGTACGCCACACACAAGTAACGCTCTTCATGTCGTCAGCTAACTGCAACTGGAATCCGTTGATGTCGTAACCATGACAGAAGAAAATCTTTCCGTCCTTATAGAGTGCTGAGTTAGGCACGATGTTCTGGAAGTTGCTCTGCTTGCCAGTGTGACGGGGACCCCAATCGTCGAAGGTCCACTCAATCTCTCCATTGTCGGGGTTCACTCCAATGACTGTGAAGGCAGTGGAACCTACAATCTGACGCTTGCCCTTATACTCAATCATGATGGGTGACACATAGCCAGACATCTCGTTGAGAGGACGGGTTTTCCACACCTCTTCACCCGTGTTTCTGTTGAGTGCCACCATCGTGGTCTGCTCACCACAAGGAGTGTAGATGATTTTGTCATCATAGACGAGTGGACACTCTGAAGTACCCCACATGCCTGTCTGACGGGCATATTTCTCACCAGCGTTGACAGACCAAAGAATCTTGCCATCGTTGATGTCTATGCAGACAACCTCACCCATACCACTGACCACATAGGCCTTGCCGTCAACGACAGCAGGTGTGGTGCGTGTTTCAGGATAAGACTGTTTCCAAGGATGACCATAGGAAACGGTGTACTGCTTTTCACCCTTGAGGTTATAGCAGTTCAGCACCTCTTCGTTCTCATCTTCGTTCATGCCTGTGAGGAGCACCTTGTCACCCACTACGAGTGGAGACGAGTATCCCTTACCTGCATCGCTCGTTGCGAAAACAAGTTCAGGACCCTCTGCTGGCCATTCATTCAAAAGTCCCTTGTCGGGATAATAACCATTGTGTTCTGGACCACGCCAACCATATGGCGTCACCTGTGCAAATGCAGCTGTGCAAATGCATGCACCCAAGAGTGCGGAAAAAAACTTCTTTTTCATACGCTTTGTTTGTTAATCGGTTTATATTTGTGATTTTTGACTGTTACTTTGAGGAGTTAAGGAGTTAAAGGAGTTATCGCTTCGCTTAGGAGTTAAAGCCGAATGATATGCTGGTGTGACTTGGTATCGGCTTAACTACTTAACTACTGACTACTTAACTACTTGATGTTATAGGCAATGAGTGCCGACCCATGTCGGATATATAGGATGCCATCGAAGATGGTGGGGTGTGAGAAGCAGGCTCCAGAGCCGTCGGTGACACGGAACTCGCTCACCACATCGAGTTTCTCTGGATTGACGCGTGCCAGTCCCATGGTGCCTCGTCGCTCGTCGAACATATAGAACATACCGTCAGCCATGATGAGCGCACCACGACCTTTTCCTCCAGCCCATGCTTCATGGTAGAGCACTTTTCCTGTCTCAATGTCAAGAGCCGCCCATTTGTGCTTATCACCCGTACTGCCATAGACCACCCCGTCTATCTCAATCATGCCTCCCATGTAGTAGTCTATTTCCTTGTTCTTCCAGAGCAACTTGACAGAGGAAAGGTCATCGCTCATCTCATACATCGTGCAACCATGCCCATCACCCAGACTAACCAAGAGTTTACCTTTGTAGAAGACGGGACTGTTAATCATGGCATTCTGCCACTTCTTCACCGCCTGTTCGGGAGTCCATTGACTATCGTTCCAAAGCATCTTGCCTGTTTCAGGATCCACACCAAAGATGTGCAGTTCTGTGCCGCCAACGACCTGACGATGTCCCTTCCACTCGATGATGCGCGAGGTGCAGTAGGTGGCATTGTCTCCAAAACCTTTCGTTTCCCATATCACCTCACCTGTCAGTTTGTCGAAAGCCGCCATGCAGATTTCTTTACCACAAGTGGTCACAATCACCTTATTGCCATCCACCAGAGGATGCTCGCAGATGCCCTGGTCATTGGGAGAAAGACTATATTTTTGCCAATAGTCCACTGTCCAAAGGATTTTCCCGTCTGAGCGATTGAGACAGACCAGTTCACCCATGTTGCTGACCATATAAAGACGGTCATCGTCGATGACAGGAGTGGAACGTGTTTCTTGAAAAGACTTCGTCCATGCACGTCCATAAGTGACTTGCCATACCTTTGTGCCGTCCAGCTTGTAGCAAGTCAGCTGCTCTTTTTGCTCGTCATCGGTAAGACCAGCAGTATAGATGAACCCATCACTCACCAATGCGCTGGAGTTTCCCTTTCCTGCATCATTGACCACCCACAACTTCTCCGGTCCTTCTGCTGGCCATTCCTTCAGAAGGTTTTTCTCTTTGGAATAGATGCCGCAATGATTGACACTCCGGAATGTAACCAACTGGGCTTGAAGGCTCACAAAAGTGAAAAACGAAAGAATGAAAAATGATATAGATGAACGTTTCATAAATCTTTTTGGTTGTTAATAGTTTGATTGACCATATATTTGACACCATAATATAGTAAGAGGAAAATGACCACGAGGACAACGAGTGCCAACAAGAGTGTGGTCAAGCCAGCTCCACCCGGATTGGCACTGATGCTGATAATTGACCCTATGGCACCTACACATATAGCATAGAACGGAACCAGAAGGTTCTCATGCAACAGCAAATGACGGATGAGCGGTTCGGGGAAGCCTGTGGCACGATATTGACGGATGGTGGAACGTTGTGCTGTGAGATTCTTGCGCACAATAATCATGAGGCTGAAAATACCCAGCAGCAACCCTAATCCTCCTAAAGTCAGAAAGATGATAAGATATGTCTCCGTCACTTCAAAGAACATTTTGATGCGTTCCTCTACTGTTTGGACATTGAGGCCATATTCATTCATCGCCATGGAAAGGATTTCAGCAGCTTCTTCAGGACGGGAAGATTTCATCAATAGCACTTCCTGCCCCCCTTCCTTGGGCCATAAACGACGGAAAACCTCAGAGGACATGATGGCATTTCCGTGGAAAATTCCTGTGGGATACGTACCTGCTATCACGACAGGCACACTGTCTCCCCTTTCACTCTGATAGAAGAGCGTGTCACCCACCGACTTCATCAAGCTCCATGTAAGCGCTTCTTCATCAAGATAGAGTTGACAGTTGGCAGTTGACAGTTGAGAGTCGGGAATGAGACCGAAAGCCTCCATCTCTTTCAAGTCAACGCCAAGCACGGTAGGAGTGCTGACTTGATTGAGGTTAAGACAGCTGGCCTCATCTTGTGTGTGACGCAAGAAACCGAGGAAGGTCGTGCTGTCAGGTAATGACTGAAGGGACAGTTTGTGGCGAACAGAGGGGTTGTTCAGGTCATATTGTATAGGCACACGGCTATCCACATAGAACTGATAGCCTCCTGTCGCTTGAAGCGCCTGAGTAAAATCAGGACGGTTCAGACCCACGGCAAATACGGTGAACACACCTAAGGAGAGTGTCCAATATGCCAAGAGATGCTGTTTCAGCGAGGCACGGACAGATTGCCGTATGAGCTGTTTGCGATTGACGACATCCGGCATAGTAGAGGAACGACGTTCCACCTCACGACGAAGGAATAAACCCCATGTGAGAATCCATAGGAGACCACACACGATGAACAGCACCATGTTGTGAAGATAGATGAAATTCACTACAATCAGGGAAATTGTCAACAGCAACAAGATTGAGCTGACAATTGAAAGGTGACAGGTGAGAGTTGACAGTTGGGAGTTGACAGTTGGGAATTGTGAGTTGACAGTTGAGAGTTGAGAACGAATCACCCACCACAAGGTCAGTGCACAAATGAGCAGACCTATCAGCACTCCAATGATGAGTGTCAAAGGCTGGACATGCAACACAAACCCTTCGGTGTGGGTGGCACCACTCCACACATTGCCCAACAGCCAGAGGGTCAGGGTGGAATAGGCGAATCCTGCCAAGGCTCCCCACGGAGATGCGAACAGCATCACAGTGAAGGCTTCCTTGAACAATCCCTTGCGAATGTCCTTGTCCTTGAAACCTAATTGCTGATAGAGTTGTATCTCGCCTTGACGTTGTGTGAACATCTCCACCAATGGGTTTTTCATCAGCAGTACAGAGGAGAGAATGATGAAGAAGCCCAGTGAGAGGAACAACCCAGCAAAGTCCACACCTCCTGCAGCACCTTTCAGTCCTTGAGCACGGGGATGATACAACTGCACATCGGCATCGTGAGGCATCCAGCTGACCTCTGGTCGTGAAGTGAAACGCATGGCTGTTGCACTGCCGAAAGCATTGCTCCAGTCTTTCTTCACCGCTTCGTAGGAAACCACAGCCTTGGGTGTCTGGCGATAAGTATGCCAAAAGTCCTCATCCTCCTTCTGTACACGATTCATGTCGATGGGCAAGTCACTATCCCAATCCGTGCAGTTCTCCACACGGGTCAATCCTGGGAAATCAGCCATCAGCAGGCTGTCTTGTCTGAAAGAGGCAAGTGGAACAATCTTCTTCACCCTCAACATCTGTGCCCTTGTGTCAAGGTTCTTCAACTGTCTGGTGATGAAATAACTCATGGAGACTGAATCACCTTCCTGCACATGCAGACGCCTTGCTGCATAATCGGAGAGGATGATGTCTTGTCCTTCCAATGGCTCTCCCTGCCACTCATTCACAGCCGTCACAAAGGAATAAGGGATGGTGTCTGCATTATGAATGAGGTCGTTGACAAAGTAGGAAAGGTAGAGAGTTGATAATTCTTCATTCCTATTTCCTAATTTTTCCACTATGTTCAGGGGTATGAACACTCCATCGCAAGTGAGGGTGGAATCTGTCAGGTGAATGCCTGACTGCTCAGGTGTCCAGCATGCAGCCAGTTGTTCCTCTTCAATGAAATCATCGGAGAGTACCATATTGATTTTTCCCTCCAGTTCCATTTTCTCTGCCAAATGCTGTCGATTGACAAACACATTCAGCGGCAGGGTCTGCTCATTCTTCAGCAGCAGGTTACCACCTTCCTCCACGCTTTTCACACCCACCACGTGCAGACGCATCTGTGTGGCATAACTCTTCGTCACGAAAAGGCTTCCCGAAGGTACCAGGTGATGGGAAGGAAGATGCAGCACCAAATCCTCCTGATTACCCAATTGAGTAAGGAGTGGTTCGTTGACCATCACTTCACCCTCCTGCAAGGTGTCTGCATCGGTGCCCCATACATAGACAGGGAGCAATTTTTCGCCCACCGAGACAAAGCCATCCATCAGCAGATACCCTCTTGCATTCTTCATCAAGGGATGCTGCACCAACGTTTCATTCATGAAGCCCGTGCCACTGGTGATGACGGTTTCTGTCTTGCCCAGCCGCTCACTGACCCGATGCACCAACGTACCACGAACCGAGTCGCCCAACAACAGACTACCCGTCAGCACCGCCATCATGAGAATGACAGCAGCGGTGACCAGACGATAGAAACGTCGGTAGTGCTTGCGACTTTGTTTCGTTGACATTTGACAGTTTAGAGTTTAGAGCTAATCACTTCAATCCCTCATTACACATTATGTATTATGCATTATGAATTATGCATTATTTAAGTTTTCCTTCTTTCAGCGTATAGGTCTTTTGGGCGACCTTAGCCATCTCTGCAGAGTGGGTCGCCATGATGATGGTTGTATGCAGTTGCGCATTCACTTGCTGGAAAAGCGTGGCAATCATCTGTGCATTAGCAGCGTCCAACTGCCCCGTGGGTTCATCTGCCAACAGGAGGGAAGGCTGATTGATGAGAGCACGGCAAATGGCAACACGGGTCTGTTCACCACCAGAGAGATGCGTGACGGGGCTGTCTTTCAAAGGTGTGATGCCCACAAACTCCATCAGTTCCAAGGCACGCCGCTGTTCCTCCTCTGTCGAGGCTGATTTAGTGGCAAGGGTTGGCAGAAGAATGTTCTGCCACACTGTGAACTGGGGCAGCAGACGATGATCCTGATACACGAACCCTATCTCCTGATTACGCAGTTGGCAAATTCTGTCCACCATGTTGGGGGCTGAGGGCTGAGGGCTGAGGGCTAATGGCTGTCCGTTGTCCTTCACGCTCCACACGTACTCTCCTTCATCGGCTGTCAGCAACGTGCCCAGAATATTCAGCAGCGTCGTCTTTCCTGCTCCTGACTCGCCCGTGATGGCAATATACTCACCTTCCTCCACCTGCAGGGAGAGGTGGTCGAGCACGGTCAGCGAACGCTGTCCATCGGCAAATCTTTTCGTAATATTCTTTAAACAAAGCATAGTAATGTTCCTCTACTTGTCAATATGAAAAAGCGGTCACCACAGATGGCTGGTGAGGCAATGATGGGCTCACCTGTCTCGTAATGCCACAACTCCGTACCATCCTCACTGTCGAGAATGGACACATGTCCATCCTTCGTGCAGACGAGCACCTTGTCTTGTGCCACCAACGGAGAGCACTCCCCTGTGATGCCACGCAGCATCTTCCTCCACCGCACCTTCCCCGACTCTCTGCTCACACAACTGATGTAGCGGTCTCCCGACAGAACAAACACATCCTTCCGTGTCATCGTAGGCATGGACACCACACCTCCCTCCTGACCTTCATTGTCTGCCGACGATGCCAACAATTTGCGATGACTCACAATCTTACCCTCTTCCAACACCATCTCATACATGTTACCGTTGTAATCACACGCACATGCCACACCATCCAGAATGGCTGGAGAGGCAGGCACATAGGTGTCCAGTTCCAGCGAGTCCGTCATCCTGCCCGTGGCAGTATCCACCACGCGCACCCACGAGTCACACCCGCCAAACATCATCCAGTGCTTCCACACCGCCGCCGTGCCGTTAATATAGTAGCCCGTCTCCCATTGTCCCGTCTTTCTGCCCGTCTTCGTCTGGAAGGTGTACATGCTCCCGTCATAACTTCCCACCAGCAGCTGGCTGCCCACCAGATTGGGTGAGCCGGAAATCTGTCCCAGCGTCTCATACTCCCACAACACGTTTGCACCACTCCCCTTTCCGTCCATGCTCAGTGCCGTCACCTTCCCGTCGATGTGACCGATATAGAGTGTCGAATCCTTGGCAATGAACGAAGCCTCCACAGGTGTGTTGAGGTGATGATAGAAGCACGAGTCACCCTCTGCCGTGTAGCCCCTCAGTTCCCCCTTGCGGCTCAGCATATACACCACCGAGTTGAAGACGATGGGCGCAGCCACGGTGCGCGTCTGTGTCGTCACGCTCCACAGCAGTTGGGGCGCATCAGGCAAGGCACAATCCGTATAGCCACAAAGTGACGGACTGCCACGAAACACCGTCCAGTCCTGCACCCCTGCACGCTCATTCAGCAACCCCTGAGAACCCACACAAGCCATCAGCAGTGCCACCCATGCTATGTATGCAATCCGTTTCATTCTTTCAAAAACAGCGCACCCGTCGGGCACAATTCAGCCAAATTCTCCCCCACATGTCCCTTGCTCTCCTCAGGAATGACAACCTGCATGTTGAATCCTCGACGCTGGAATGTGAAACCATCCTGCGAATTGTACACACACAAGCCACAGCGCACACACTTGGCAGGTTCGAAATACAAACGTCCCGTCACATGCTCATACACTACGGGCTCCACAGGAGGCAGGGCACCGAAGCGGTTCCACTTCGCCTTCATCTGCAATGCCAACTCCCTCAACCTGCACTTTGCCTTGCTCTCACACCCGCCACAGCGAGCCTTGTGTTCACTCAGCAACAATTCCACCGCCATGCGCCTCAACTCTCTCACCTCTTCCGAATCGGTGTCAATGCGCATTCCCTCCGAAGGATAGACACCACAACTGGGCAGCATCTCCCCATTCACCTCGTTCTTCACCATGCACACCATGCACGATGGCTCATGCTTGGCATCTGGAGCATAACACAGCGAGGGCACGTCATATCCTGCCTCACGAAGTTCCTCAATGAGCCGCCGCCTGCCACTGACCTCCAGTTCTTTACCATTCACTATAATTTTCATTTCCTAAACCTTGAAAACTAAAATTATGAATTATGCATTATGAATTAATTCCTCACTTTCACTATTGCCTCATAATCACACTCACCCACACATAGTCCGCATTGTGTACACTTTTCCGTGTCAATGACATGCTTCTCGTAGGGCGTATAGGCGATGGCTTCGCTCGGACAAGTACGGGCACACTTAGTGCAACCCACACACTGGTCGGTAATCTCCAGTTTCACCATTTGCTTACACGACCCCGTCCTGCACACCCCCTGCACATGCTCCTCATACTCCTGACGGAAATAGCGCAGAGTTGAAAGTACAGGATTGGGAGCAGTCTTTCCCAGTCCACACATGGCTGCCCGTTTGATGCTCTTTGCCAGTTCTTCCAGTTGGTCAATCTCTTCCTCCTTAGCCTGTCCCGTCGTGAGTCGGTCTAGGATATCCAGCATGCGACGGATGCCCACACGGCAAAACGTGCACTTTCCACACGACTCTGCACAAGTGAAAGCCGTGAAGTAACGAGCCACATCCACCATGCAACTGCTTTCGCTCAACACCACCAATCCGCCTGACCCCATGATGGCACCCATCTGGTTCAAGGCATCAAAATCCACCTCGGTGTCACACAGTTCAGCGGGAATGCAACCCCCAGAAGGACCGCCTATCTGCACCGCCTTCAACGCTTCACCACCTTCCACGCCGCCACCTATCTCCTCCACAATCTGGCGCAACGTCGTGCCCATCGGCACCTCAATCAGTCCCCCATGATTCACCTTGCCAGCCAAGGCAAACACCTTTGTACCACGACTGCCTTGCGTGCCCACCTCTGCATACTTCTCAGCCCCATGTCGGATGATGTAAGCCAACTGACTCAGCGTCTCCACATTGTTGATCAGCGTAGGCCTGCCGTTCAACCCCTGCTGGGCAGGATAAGGCGGACGCAGATGAGGGAATCCACGCTTGCCCTCCATCGAAGCGATAAGCGCTGTCTCCTCTCCGCAGACAAAGGCACCTGCACCCTCAAACACATGGATATCGAACGAAAACTCCGTACCTAAAATATGTTCTCCCAACAATCCCTTCCGTCGGCACATGTCCAGTGCCTTCCGAATGCGGATGACCGCCTGAGGATATTCCGCACGGATGTAGAACACACCCTCTTTCGCTCCCACGGCATATCCAGCCACCATCATGCCCTCAATCACTCGCAGCGGATAAGACTCCAACAGAATGCGGTCCATGAACGCACCCGGGTCGCCCTCATCGCCGTTGCAAATCACGATGGGAGTGGACAGTTGAGAACTCTCTGCCACCAGTTTCCATTTCCTGCCAGTGAGGAAACCACCGCCACCCCTGCCACGGATGCCACTCTTCAGAACCTCGTCAGTTACCTGCTGGGGCGACATCTCCGTCACAGCTTTCTTCAGTGCCTCAAATCCCCCCATGGAGATATACTCCTCCAAGTCCAACGGATTCAGGCGACCATATCCCTCAGTGGAGATGCGGAACTGCCCTTCCAAAAACGTGTTGATGCTCTGTGTGCGCTCCTTCTCGGGCACGAACAGAATGTTATCCCAGGTTTGGTCTGTGTGGAACGTGTCAATCTGGTTCAGTACAGTATTGCACCACCTGCGCCAACGGCTCGAAGGACGAAAATGATGGAGTAATATCTCTTTTACCTCATCGGGCTTGATGTTCGGATAGCGCACAATGTCACCTTCAGGAGTCGCCACATCAATCAGCGGTACCTGATTGCACGTGCCCACACACGACACGGGTTTGATTCTCACCTTGATGCCCAACTCCTTGCATGCTGCCACCACTGCGTCATACACCTCAGCCGTACCACTGGCTTGGCAACAGTTCTCCATGCCCAGCCTCACTTCGCCCTGCACCTTGCCCTCCTCATCGTCAGCATTCTCCTGCTCACCGCTCGCCACCATCTGCTCAAACTCATCCAACACTTCACGCACACGCCCTGGCTGCACATGCCCGAATATCTTTTCGTCAATCTGCACTACAGGTGCCAACGCACAACAGCCCAGACACGACACCTTTTCGATGGAATAGCGACCGTCGGTAGTGGTGATGTCATCGCCCTCCAGCAGCAGCTCACGCCTGAAGGCATCATACACATTGCCTGCCCCCTTCACATGACACGCCGTACCAATGCACACCTTGATGATGTGCTTGCCATAAGGCACCATTCTCAGCTGCGAATAGAACGTAGCCACGCTGATAAGCTGTGCACGGTCAATCTCCGTACGCTCATACAGTCGGTTGAGCGCATCGGAAGGCAGGTAATTGAACTCCTGTTGAATAGCTTGCAGCAGTGGGATGATTTGTTCCCGTCCAGTGCCTATCCTGTCAATGATGGCATCTGTCTTTCGCTGCATCACCTCTTTTTCCATATATCCTATATCTCATTTTTCAACTGTCAACTCTCAACTGTCAACTCTTTTTTACGCAATAAAGCGACTTGTCCGTTCTCACAATCATCATGCCGTCGGTGAAGGCAGGCGTGGCAAACGTCTTCTCCCCCGTTTCAAAGGCGGTGATGAGGTCGAACGTGCTTGCCGAGAAGATGTACACCTTACCGCTGTTGCTAAATAGATACACCTTCCCGTCCACCACCACAGGCGATGAATAGAAGGGAGTCGTCAGGTCATGCTCTTTCTTCACCTCCCCCGTCTTCGCGTCGTAAGCACACACCATGCCGTAGCTGGTGGCACAGAACACAAGGTCTTTCGTGGCAGCCAGACTGGAGCACTCAGGCAGGTAATCACTCGCCTCCCACAATGTCTCGCCAGTGGCTCCGTCGATGGCTATACATTTGGCATATTCACTGGCACCAAACACCACGCCTCCCGCACTAGCAGGACTGGAGCCCACTTCTCCGCTCAGGCAGTCCACCCTCCACAGTTCCGCACCATTGTTAGGATTATAAGCCGTGATGGCAGGATTGCCCATCACCACCAATGCAGACTTGCCGCCCAAGGTGGCAATGATGGGTGAACTCCATGAAATCTTGTCATTGCCTTTCTTGCTCCACACCGTAGCACCCGTTTTGGCATTGAGTGCCAGAATCTGTGCATTGGAATTATTTTGGTACTGAATGATGAGCGTGTTGCCATACATCACGGGTGACGAGGCATAGCCATAATGGTTGTCAGGCAGACCGATGTTCTTTGCCCACAGGCGTTTACCCTCCATGTCAGCACAAATCACATCACCCGTGGCAAAGATAGCACACACCTGTTCACCATTGGTCGCCACCGTGCTGGCAGCCAGTCCCGTGTCGGCGTTCACCTTGGGCATACTGCCAGGCGAACCCGCTATGCCGTCAGCCTTCACCGTCCATTTCAGTTCACCCGTCCACACATCATAGCAATAGAGTTCACGTGCCTTTGCATCCGCTCCCGTGATGAAAACATTTCTGCCAGTGATGACTGGAGAGTTATAGCCATGTTTCGGGATGGAAGACTGCCAGAGGATGTTCTTCTTAGCTGACAGGTTCCATGAGGTGGCAATGCCTCTTGCCGACGAGGTGGCACTGGAATTATTGCCTCTGAAAGCTCTTGACGCAATCTTGAGTTCAGGCATTCCATCATCCACCTCGGCAGAATCCACATCCTCCTTCACACTGTCCGTGGAGAGTTGAGTGTTGACAGCTGACAATTGTCCGTTGAGGGAGTCCTGTGCAGCCAATGTGTCTGATGCACTGCCCTGCTCCCCTACGGACTGCGCCAGCAACCCCTTGAAGTCTATATGCTGAAATCCCACGAAGCCAATGCCTACTATCAGTGCAGCTACAGCTGCCCAACCGATGTATTTCCGTGCACGGCTCTTGATCATCCACTCATCGATGGGGTCAAACTCCTTTTCTGGCAGGTTCTTCGTCTCCTTGAAATAGAGATTGAGACACACAGCCAGCACCACTGCCATGCCCAGCAACAGGTAAAGTCCCACCTTCAGTTGACCTTCCTTCACGAAATAAGCCTTGCGGGAGAGCAAGTCCAGTTCCCGAATCTGCTGCCCCAGCAACTCATTGTCGCCATTGGTTTCATTCAGTTCCTTCAAGGTCTCCATCACCCCCGTTTCCAGCGGTGACACCTGCTGCATCTGATAATAACTCACTCCCAACATGACCGCCAGCACCAATAGGAAGACAGCCGTGACCATGGAAATGTTACGATATAGTTTTCTCATCTTTCTTGAGTTTTTTGAGGTTTTGAGGACAATAATTAAAGCACTTTCCACACACCGTGCAGCGTGCCATATCGATTTCATACGTTTTGCGACCACGTTTGAGCGACAGTTTCAGCAATTTGAAACCAATCACAAACCCAATCAATGCACCAGCCAACCATGCGTAGGTCTTGTATTCCCCACGTATTCCTTCCACTTTTCCTTTCAGTTCTTCCATATTGCCACCCATGGCATGGAAAGTCTCCACCTCCAGCGGTTCTTCCATGTCGGGGTTGGCTTCTTGCTGACGCAGCAGCTCATACAGATACACATCCTTGTGGGCAAGGCTCAGTGAGTCGCTCTGACCACTGACCAGTAAGCCCCCTGTCAAAGTCAGCACAGGCAGCAGGACTGCAAACAGAATAACACGGTTCACACCCTTCCTGCGCATCTCCTTTGTCTTGCTCCGCTGAGGGGCACGAATGGCATCCACTGGACACGAAACACCACAGAGTGCGCAATTGATACATCCCTTTTCAGTGATTTCCAATTTCTTCCACGATAAAGCACTGAACACACTCAGCAGGGCACCATAGGGACACAGGAACTGGCAGAACGGACGTCCCACAAAGACCGACATGACCAACAGCACGATGCCAAAACTCATCACACCCAAGTCGCCACTCAATCGGAAGATGCCGATAAAAGGGTCTAAGCGGCAGACAAGGAACTGACTGCGAGTGGCAGCATAAAGAATGGTGAATGCCAAATAAATCCAAGGAATCACCGACAACGTGGCAGAAACGGCACGGGACAGACGGAAGTTCCTTACATTCACCAACTCCTGCAATGCTCCCAACGGACACACACCTGCACAGAACACCCTGCCAAAAAGCAAGGCAAACACGATGGGCAGGAGAAATACCAAAAGCACATACCATGGCAAATGATAATTCGAGTCAACGGCAGCTGTCACCACATTCTGGATAGACCCCACACTGCATACACAACCGCTGCGGAAAAAGCCAAAGTACAAGACCGACACCACGGACATGGACAAGATGATGGCACGTCCACGCTTCCTGTAAGCAGCCCACACCACCAGCGCCATCATGCCGAAAAGCAGCACCACATCGAGTATATTCCACAGCAACTCATAGGGAGCACCGTGCACGATGTCCGGATATTGATAACCGGACGTGAAATCAGGCTTGGGGAATCGTGCCACCGCCAAGGTCTTGCCACAGTACAAGATTCCCATGAGTATAGCTAATATCTTACGCATGATCTTTTAGTTTGTAAGCATTTTCATCCGACACACGTTGAATGGCATCGGAGGGGCACACCCTCGCAATGGCACATTCATTGCACTGCTGGCACCTCTCTTGGTCTATCTGGAGGAATAGGGAACCGTTGCCAAACGAAGTGCATCCCTTCACACATTTGCCACACCCCGTGCAAAGTGCCTCGTCGATGGTGTATTCGAAATAAGGCTCCTCCACAAACTCACGGCTGATGGCACCCGTAGGGCACATCATGTTTTCTGCGGCAGTGTTCAGTTCCTTCACGTTCGGACGGTAGTAGCCGCCACAGAGGTCGCAGTAGCCACACACCTTGTTGGCATGGAAACATTTGACAGCGGAGACCGTCAACACACAATCCGTCTCACACCGTCCACACTGTGTACATTTATAAGGGTCAATCTGCCAAAAGACCTCCCCCTCTTTTGTGCTCGCCCTTGCTGCAAGCAGCCCTCCTG
The DNA here is from genome assembly GCA_024688885.1 of Bacteroidaceae bacterium. GTDB lineage: Bacteria > Bacteroidota > Bacteroidia > Bacteroidales > Bacteroidaceae > Minthosoma. The sequence continues at coordinate 30,875 of JAILDV010000068.1, forward strand.
ATGCCAATGCCACACCACCAGCCACCACAGCGCTGCACGTGCGCAGGAAATCCCTGCGGTCCATTGGACTTTTCATTTTCTCTTTATCCATATTAAAAGAATGAAAAATTAAAGAATGAAAAAATGAAATGATAAGTTAGGAGTTAAACCCTTCAACCTTCAACGGACAATCCACCTCACAGCGTCCACACTCCGTTTGTTGACTCAGACGTTTGTCGTACTGATAAACCGACACTTTGTCCCCACCCGTCACAATGAGCTTATCTTTCATCACACGCACATCGTATGCTGTATGTCCGCGTCCCAACGCCTTGCTGTCCAGCAGAACACTGCGGAACTTCCCGTCCGTACGGTAGCAACTGATGCGTGGAATGCCCTTCTCCGAAGTCAACAGCTCCCCATTGTTGGAAGGTGTCAGAATGGCAGGATTGCAACATCCACTGAATGCACCTGCTTGTACACCCGATTTGCCAAACGCTGCCAAGAACTCGCCCTCGGTGGTATAGCTTTCCACCCGATGACGACCGGGATTGGAACAATAGATGGTTCCGTCCATATAGGTGATGCCAAAACAATAACTTGGCACGATGAACCCTTCGGGACTTTCGATGAAACGTGCCAATGTGCCGTCAAGATGGTACTTGCAGATATTCTTGTTGGAAGCATCTGTCACAAACACACCTTCTCCGCAAACTGCCAATGAGCAATAGTCTGAATTGTCACTGCATGCATCCCACTCCTGTGTCATGTCTCCCTGACGGTCATACACCTCAATGCGGGTAGGATACAGTGCATAGACATGTCCGTCGTACACAGCAATGTCGCGAACGTCGCTAGGGGTGGAGAAGTTGGTCTGTAGCTCGCCGCTCAACCCATACACATAAATGTTGTTTGGTGTAGCAATATAGATGCTGCCCCCTTCCACCTCCATGGCACAGATGTCGTCAGGTGCAAGAAAACCATATACACGACGATAGGGTGAAACGAAATCGGTGTCCTCCTTCAGCAGTTCTATCCCCTTTGCCCGCTTGGAGTCATAGAAAAGTTTATCGGGTCGCTTGAACATGTTCCACATGCCACGTCCCACCACGGAGAGAATGACTCCCCCCACAACCAACGAACCAGATATTTTCAAAAAGTTACGCCTGTCCATATCTCTTAATTATTCAGTTGCTATTTTCAAACACTTGATTATTTTAGAATCTCTCACTACCAGCATACCATCTGCGTATGCCATAGGTCCCCAAGCATCAATGCCATCTTCCATCACCCTTTGTTTGCGCAACAAAGTCATGGAAGATGAGTGCAGCTGATAAACATACAGTTCACCATCTTCCTTGAAGGCAAGGAGCCGGTCGCCAATCACCAAGTAAGGACCCAGTCCGAAACGCTCATCTGCTGCTGATGTCCAGATAGGATGATGTAAATCGCTAGGACGGTACATGGCGAGACGCTCACGCATGCCACCTCCGTCTTTGGGGAGAATGGTGATGAGGGTGCCTTGATAATTGATGGGGGTCTGCTGTTCACTCGACATTCCCCCACTGGCTTTGTAACTGTCACGGATGCTAGCTGTCCACGTCGCACCCTGCTTGTCCACCTGCAACAACGCTCCTCCTGCCCCATAACCTGCCACAAGGAATATTTGATTTGGGGAAATCTGCAAAGGAGAGGGAGCCACGACAGAGGGTTGCCAAGCACTGGCACTCCACAGTAATTGTCCCCGACTGCCTTCTTCTGCAGAGATACCACATACACCACCTACGCCTATATATACATAGGTGTGCACACCTCCTAACGTCATGGGCATGACGGAGGAATGAGACATCTTGAAGCCAACCGTGTTGGGTGTACCCCACAGTGTGCTGCCTGTTTGGAGGTCGATGCCAACCATAAGGGTGTCTTTTCCTGCAGGGGCAAGTACCAATTCATCGCCTTGAATATGTGGACACTGACCAGTGTACCAGAAAGGTATCTCGGTGCCGAAACGTTTCTTCATGTCGATGCTCCATCGCATTTCACCCGTCGTCTTGTCACAACACATGACATGTCCTTCGGGACCTATCGTGACAACCGACCCATTGCTGACAGCAGGAATAGTGCGAGAAAATCCGTGATTGCGCTTCATGGGAACACGGTACCAGCGTCGCCACAATTGTTTGCCAGTCAGGAGGTCGAAACATCTCAGGGCATCGGAACTCAACTGCTCATCATAATCGAGCACATAGACTTTCCCCTCTGAGATGACGGGAGCAGCATGTCCCTCACCTGTCTCAACCGACCACATTTCCTCAAAGTTGCCCTCCACCCATTTCATGGAAGGAGTGAGAGTGGTCTGATTGTCACGATGGATGCCACGGAAACAAGGCCATTCTCCTTTGAGAGTTGAGGGTTGACCATTGTCCGTTGTCTGTTGCCCGTTGTCCTGCATAAAGAACTCGCCTATCAGCACATCGTCAGCCTTACGGACATGCCCCGCAGGACGATGGTCGGCACCTGGCTGCGACTCCGTGAAATGGGCACTAGGGTCGTAGAGGTGCCAAGCGATGATCAGGCACAAATAAAAGACAATGACGCCTATAGTCAGTAATGTAAGTTTCTTATTGTTCATTCGGTCATTCTTTTTATTGCGTTCAACAGAAAAAGGATGTTATAGAGTTCCTCTGAATACCAAAGTCGAGAGAAATAGAGTCCAATAGGTTCTCGGTCGTAGAGGGTGCCAGCCTTGAAACGTTGGTAGAGATAGTCCCAACCACGCTGCTTCTCGGTGTCGTATTGACTGGGGAAATGAGCAAGGGCTGCAAGGGCACGACTGGTATATGTGACTTTGGATTTCACACCTTTGTTTCCACCCCAACCCCCATCGGCGTTCTGGGTACAAAGAATGAAGTCTATCTGCGACTGTGCCAGTCTGGTGGCAGCAGGGAGATGGGAAGACATGAGATAGTCAATAGCGGTGGCTGTACCATAGACGGGGGCTAGTTCGTCAGCAGCATCTTGGTCGCCAAACCATAGGGGTGTCCATCCGCTATGTTGGGAAGATGCCTGTGTCCTCTCCATCCATGTGAGCATGCGGTCAAGGGCTTTCTGCACATCGGCTTTCAGTCTGCCATTCAGTGAGGGCAACCAGAGTCCCATGGCGAGAATGGCATGGGCAGTGATGTCGGGCGTGCTGCGGTCGAAGGGAAGTTTACCCCATCCCTTGCAGAAAGTGGGCATTCCACCGTCGCGATTCTGCAATCCCATGAGCCATCTCAGTCCGTTCTCTATCTCGGGGCTGCTCTTGCCTTGAGTAAGATGATGCAAGGCAACCAGTGCCCCACTGGTGTCGTCACCATCGGGCACTGAACCGCTGAGGTCGCTCCACCCCCATCCACCAGGGGCTGCTGTCGTAAAGGGGTGTACGAAGGTGGTGGCGGCTCGGAGGAGAAGAGTGGAGAGTTGAGAGTCGGGAGTGAGGAGTTTGGCAGCCAGACTTGTCAGCCACATGGAAAGATTGGTGTCGATGGACCATGAACCGTCTGGGCGGACTGTGTCGATGAGGAAATGGGCACATCGCTGAGTCACATCGTGATGACGGAAATCGCCATCTGCCAGACACATGCCGACGAAGGCTGTGAGGGGTGCCGCTTCGAGAAAGCCGCCATCGACTGGTTGCATGCTAAGCAACACACGCATGGCCTTGGGTATGAAGAGTCGGCGAATGGGCGACATGAATCCACCACGTTGGTGCAACTGACAGATACCGATAGCTATCAGGGCTGGTATGGCATAACTCACCACAGGCAGATTTAAATAGCGGAAGAGACGCTGAGGCAATGTAGCGAGTTCGAAGGGAAAGGGAGGAATCCTCTTCCAGTCGGTCACCACGCCAACCAAAGCACACATCATGAGGATGGGCACGGAGAAAGTGAGGTCGCGACCATAGTAACGGAGCACCCCCTGCGTGAGTGCCTCCTCGGTGTCACCACCAAATTGCTGATGAAGGTATTTGCGGGATTGTGTGGGTGCTTCTCCTACGGCATAAAGGGAAACATAGGTAAGCAGAGTGGCTGTCATGTTAGAAGGACTCTCCACACTATCCCCCCACGAACCGTCATCCTTCATGGTCTCGTGCAACCAACGCACTCCCGCTTGGATATGGGTGGCATACTTGTCGGCATCGATACGCCAGAGAGCAAACACACTGACAGCCGTGGAGATGGCACTGCTCGAAAGCGAACCTCTCCACATACCATCTTCATCTCGTCCTTTCATCAATTGTTCGATGGCATCTGCCTGCATTTCCTTCAACTGGTCTATCTTCATTTTATTGATGAGCCTAAAGCTAATAATCCATAAAAAACATATTCCACATCGCTGTAATCATCATAGAGGGTGGGGGCGAAACCTCCATTGTCCAGCCAATGGGCTTGGATGAAGGGGGTGGCTTCGCGGACTTCTGCCCCGATGAGACGGAGTGTGAACAGGGCGACGGCTGTGCTCAGCAGGTCGGGGATGGGTGCCTGTTCGGTGGCTCGAAAGCCGCCTGTCTCGTCTTGCCGCTGATGAAGCCACTCCACTTGGGCGGCATCGGGCGATGTGCCTGTCTGATGTGCGACGGCAAGAATGCAACAGACTGCATTGGTCGTCATCACGCTCGGTGCAATCAACCCTAAATTCTCAACCCTAAACCCTAAACCCTCAACGCTCAACTCTGCTTCCAGAAATCGGAAGAACCATCCGTACACCGTATCTTTCCCTCTGCTCTCCTGCACGGTGAGGTGGGGTTTTGTCGTCAGCAGTCTGACGGGCGAGAACACGGTCTCCAGCACTTCGCCAAACTGCTGGTAGTAGGCATCGGGGTGACCTCCTGCATTCATGTAGCCGTGTGCCGTCTTTTGCGAAGCCACAAATGCCTGCACGCTCTTTCGTGCCTCGGGGGTCATGCGTCGCCAACCCCTGCGCAGTGTCTTATATACTTTATATAATAGCGGCTTTTTCATGCCAACCCTTTTCATTTTTCACTTTTCACTTATCATTTCAGCGCAGCGCACCTCCAAGTATCTTTTCTGTCACCTGATAGAGCAGGCGTTTCAGTTCCAACTGATTCAGTCCGTTGAGGGCGTCAATGGCTTGCTGATGGTAGAGGTTGGTCAGTCGTTGCAGCTCTGTCTTCACCTCTTCCTCGCTCCATGTGGGATGCTCCGTCTGCAAAGCCAGTGCGGCGGTGGGGCGTTGGGAGGAGAGGGCTGAGGGCTGAGGGCTGAGGGCTGACAGTTGACAGTTGTCCTGAACGAAGTCTTCGAGGTCGTCTTTCAACTGATAGGCTATGCCCAATGCCTCCGAATAGGTCTTGAGGATGGGTCGGAGATGGGTGAAGTTGCCCGTACAGCTCAATCCCAGCATCAGCGACACCTCGAAGGCGGGCACGGTCTTGTGGCGGAAGATGTCCATCACAAAGTCCATGGTGACGGGGCTCTTGTCCCACATGAGTTCTGCACCTTGTCCTCGGCACAGCTTGACATGGGCATCGGCAATGAGGCGCAGCAGCTCGGCATTGTTGCTCTGAGCCAGTATGCGGTAGCCTTGTCCCAAGAGGGCATCGCCCACATTGATGGCAAAGGCGTCGCCATAGAGTGCATTGATGGTGGGTTGACCATAGCGTGTGTCATCGCGGTCTTCCACATCGTCGTGGATGAGGGATGCCTTGTGGAAACACTCCACTGCCACTGCTGCACGGTGCACATCCATGGTCATGGCGGTCTTCCCTGTCAGTGCCTGCCACACAGCCGACAGCAGGAAGGGTCGCCAACGCTTGCCCTCGCCACTCATCCAGTCGAGGCAAATCTGCTGGGTGGGGTCGGTGGCTGGCTGCATAAGCTGTTCCAGTTCGGGACGTGTGAACCAACGGCTGACCTGCTGATGGATGGCGTCGTGGTCGAGGAACGGGGGAGTGACTTCATCGCTCAGCAGGGAAAGCAGTTCCTCCACATAGTCAGTATCGACATGTGTGTCGCGACAGCCCGAATCGTTGAGGGCGACCGCCAGTCCCGGCACGGCATGGCGCACAAGCAGGGGGAACGCCTTTTCGAGAGAGTCGAGACAACTCACCCCGATGACGGCATCGACCACACGGTTCTCAATGAGTTCGATGACCTGTGTGAAGCCCTCAGCCACAATGCTGAGACCTCCCAACTGCTCTGCCCTGTCCTGCAGATTGGGAATGTGACACCGACCGCAACGGTGACAAAGCAGTCCGTATTCATCATATTCAGCCTGACACTGCCCATATCTGCTCAGGCACTTGGGCAACATCAGGAGTCGCCGCTCGTGAGGAACGCCTGCCACGATGGGCAACCAAATCTGGTTATGAATCTCCACCATCAACCACGGACGCATATCCACACAATCCTCATGCTCGCTGGTGAAGGCATCAGCCAACAGTTCCAGCTGCTTGAGCGAGACTGGGGGACACAGATGCTGCGTCTGCACAAAGGTTTTCAGTGCCTTGCGCAGATGCGTCCGCTGTTCCAGCGTCGGTGGTATGATGCATTGTCTATCCATTCTTAACATGTCGTGGCAGGTAACTTAAATTTTTCACTCCTCCTTTTTCCCTTTCCTACCCGTATGCCCCGAATCCGAAGAAGTAATGCTTTTTTAACCATCGGTAGGGGCGGCTCTGCTCTGGAATTGGGTTTGTGTTCATGTTGTGGCCTGGAATTGATGTCATTTTGTGATATTCTTCCATGGCAGTGCCTCGGGTGGTGGTTTCTCGGACTTCATAGCCCTGTATGATTTTCGCCATCAGTTGCGGATTCTCCATGATGATACAGCCTCGTGTGGCTTGGGCAATCTGGTGGCGCATGTCTGCAAGATATTGTGAGTCGGCATAGAGCTGCGTCATGTTGCTGGCATCGGCATTGAGGAAATCGGTCGCCATCTGGATGGCTGGACAGAATTCGATGGCACCAGAGGGTGACACATGATGGCTCATGCCTGTAGCTCCCGGACAGATGGCTTGACCTTTGTCGTCCCAATAGACATCGATGAGGGCTACAGGAGCATTGAGCCGTTCGCGGACAAGGAACTTCCGAAGTCCACGTATCTGTTCGGCTGAGAGTGCCTGTTCGGGATGGGGAGCAGCCCCCACGGGACGATAGATGTAGTACCACAAATAGGCGGCTCCTTCACGTGCCACCCGCTCGATGTGCTGACGGGTGACAAGTTCGTCGTAATTGCCCTTGCAGATGCTGGCTGCCACACCGAAGATAAGTCCTGCCTTGCGGCAAGCACGAACACCTCGGAGTGTGCGCTGATAGACCTCGTTGCTCTGACGGCGGCGGTCACTCTCTTCCTCCAGACCTTCAATGCTGATGAGGGGTGTGACATTGCCTGCCCGACGGAGCTGTTGGGCGACATCGTCGGTGAGGAGGGTGCCATTGGTGAAGAGCTGGAAATAGCAGTCACTGTGCTGCTGAAAGAGGTCGAGCAATCCCTTGTAGAGAAGGGGTTCACCACCCAAGATGCCGAAGAATCTGGAGCCATGACGTTTGCTCTCGCGGATGATGCCGTCAATTTGCTCTGTCGTGAGGTGCTTCCGTCCTCCCTGACTGACCCAACAGCCGCTGCAGGCGAGGTTGCAGGCTTCGGTGACGGAAATCATGTTGAAGGCTGGGAAGAAGGGTTCGCCTCGCTGTTGCCGCTGCTCAAAGTGACGCATATTCCACAGGTTGGGCCAGCAGAAATTCCAGCAGAACTTCCACAGGAGCCTGAGAGGGGTCTGGCGGAACACTCTCCAGCAGATTTTCAGCAATGAGGTATATTCAGTCATGGGAGTTGAGCGTTAGGAATTAGGAGTCACGAGTTTGATTTTTCTGGAGGCAAGTTTCTCCCGAAGCGTCTGGGCATAGAGTTCCTTCGCGTCTAATCGGACAGCACTCTCCTGACGCTCCTCGCCGCCATTGATGGGGCTGCGGTCATATTTGGGAAAGATGATGGCACCAGCAGGACAGGTGCGGGCACAGGCTGGACAGTTGTTCTTGCATCTTTGAGGGTGAACGACGCGAATGCGGTCTTCAACCATCTCGTACACTCCGAAGGGGCAGAATTCGAGACACTTGCCACACTCGGCACACACGTCCTTGTCGAGCGTGGGGTACCAGGCATCTTCACCCAACAGACGAGGCATCGCCTCCAACTGCTGCATCCATGATGCGGTGTCGGCAGGGCTGGTTTCCACCTCCTTGCTCTTCACTCCTAATTTCTCCAACACTTCATCTGCCGACTGGCTACGGAGGTCGAAAGACTGGACATGGTCTTCTCCTGCAAAAGCCATCAGGCTCTTGACCGCTTTGGGATGACATGCCACAAGGGTGGTGGCTGCAATGTCGTGTACAGCCTCAGCTCGGTTCTGGCATAATTCGCAAAGGTCGCTCACCAACCTCACTTCCATGCCCGCCTGTTGAGCCGAAGCAGCCAGTTTTGCCACTTCGGAACGGTCGATGAATGTCCGTGAGGAACAAGCGCAGATTGTTATTTTCATTATCTCGTCTTTTATTTTTCACTTTTCATTTTTCCCTTTTTCCCTTTCAACTCCCCACCATCCAGTTCTTAAATTCTGATGCCTTATTCTTGCTGACAAAGAGGGGCTCGGGCAGTTCGATAGGCATGCTCACCAACAGGCGGCTGTCAAACCAGACGACAATCTCCTTCACACAGTCACGTGCCACGATATACTGCTTGTTGGCGCGGAAGAACCGAGAGGGGTCAAGACCGACGATGATGGAATCGAGCGAACGATTGTAGAGCATCATCTGACCTGTTTTCAGGTAGATTTGGGTCTTGCGGTCGGTGCTGTAGATACATGCCACCTCGTCCATGCTGACAGGCACGAGCTTGTCCTTGACAGGCACGAGCAGAGAGGTCGTGTAGTTGGTCGTGACACCAGCAGGTCGCATCTTCATCATCCGCTGCAGATACTCCATCACATCGCTGTGAGTCCACCGACGGAACTTGTCGAGAGCACGGGTCAGTTCAGAGGTCTTGATGGGCTTGAGCAGGTAGTCAACGCTATTGACGGTGAAGGCGTCGAGTGCATATTGGTCATAGGCGGTGGTGAACACGATGGGAACCGTGACCTCCATCTCCTGAAAGAGGGTGAAGGCTGAACCGTCACTCAAATGGATGTCCATGAAGATGAGGTCGGGGGATGGGTTGCTGTTGAGCCACCTGACGGTCTGCTGAACGCTCTCCAACACCTTCAAGACCTCTATCTCGGGGTCTATCTCCTGCAGCATGGCGATGAGATTCTCGCTGGCAGCAGTTTCGTCTTCTATTATCAATACTTTCATGCTATCCTAATGGTAAGATGACCTTGAATTCCTGAGCGGTCTGTTCCACTCTGATGGGTCTGTTCATGAGCAGGGTGAACCGCTTCTCCAGATTGGCGAGCCCTGTGCCGTGCGTCTCTGGCTTGTACTGCTTGGGATAGACAGGGTTGATGACCATCAGTTCTTTCTCGCTGTTCATCACGATGTCCACACGCATGCGGTGTTCGCTGTCAATCATGTTGTGAACCGTCACGTTCTCGATGAGTGGCAGGAGCGCCAACACGGGAATGGACAGTTTCATATAGTCGGCTGGCACATCGATGTGAATGTCCAGTTTACCTGCATATCTCACCTCCATCACTTCGCTGAACGAACGGGCAAATTCCAGTTCTTCCTCCAATGTGACAAGCTGCTTGCGCTCGCTCTGGAGGATGTAGCGGAAGATATCGGAGAGGTGGTCGATGTAGCAGATGGTGAGTTTGTCATCCTTCTTCCTCACCAAGCTGCTGATGCCGCCCAACGAGTTGAAAAAGAAGTGGGGGTTGATTTGGTTGGTGAGAGCGGTGCAACGGCTTTCCAGACTTTCGATGCGGAGTTGTTGCAGCTCTTCCTCCTTTTTCTGATGAATAATGCTCAGATGATTGGTGAAACCCAAAAGTAGTCCCATCATGCCCATAACGAAAAACTGGAAAGTGAGGATGATGGGACGACCACCATCAAAACCTGTGCAGATGAGCAGGGTGACACCTTTATAGACAGCGTATGCCACGATGGTGAGCACCACATTGGGCAGAATGCGTTTCGTCAGCGATTCAGTCTTCAGCCACCGCTGGTTGAACAGCAACATACCCACCGAAATTACCCAGAAGAGCAGGAAACGGATGAGCATATTGTCAAGGTAGCAGGCACGTCCTTCAGTTGGCACACAATTCCAATCCCAACTCAGGAAAAGCAAGTTGGGATAACTGACAAAGACTGTGCATATCAAACTGGCCAGCAGAATCTTGTTAAAGGTTTTGTCGTATTTCATCGGAGGCTGATGGTAGATTGAAGACCTTTTTGAGGTTACAAAGTTAACAAAAATTCTTTTTGTCTCCTAAAAGAAATGCATAAAAACGTAAAATGTGCCCGTCATGCCGATTTCACGCCCACAAAAAGAAACCCTCCTTGTGGGGAGGGTGTCTGAGAAAGAATATATGCGTGGGGAGTCTGTCACACCATGCGGTGAGTGGGGTTCGGACGTCCGGGCTGCAAATAGCGCCATGCCAACACCTCGTCGGTGTATTGGTCGCCAATAGCCTCAACCAGCACGGAACGGATGATTTCATCCAGATGCTCGGGAGCAGTCTCCACACGTGCATTGATGATGAGTTTGGCATGGTCGCTGGTGCCTGCCGTGCCTCGCAACTGAAGGGTGGATACATCGCCAGTGATGTTGCCGACAGCATACTGCTTGCCATTCTCAGCAATCACCTTGATGTGCCCCACGCGCAGTTTTTCTTTCTTCACCACCTTGCAGATGCCAGTCATGATATCCTTGAGCAAGGTGTCCCAATAGGCATTTTTCCCTGTCAGGGCAACGGTGCCGTTGAGCCATCCCAACACAGCCTCACCATGCGCATACTTGTCGTAGTCAATGTCGAGAATCTTTGTGCCTTCACCTTGACGGTTCGCCACATACTGGAACCACTCGCGGATGCCTGAGCCATTCATGGTGCTGGCTGCCATCACCTTGGTGTGGTGGAAGCAAGCCTGAGTATCCTTGACCAGTTTCTCCACTTCCTCTTCACTCAGCAGGTCAGTCTTGGTAATCAGAATCACCTCACTCTCCTCCAACTGCTTACGGTAGATGTAGGCAGCATCTTCATGCAGACCGCCATCACCTCCATAGAGGATGGATTTCAGACGGGTGGGGTCGCTCAACACAGTGAGTGGCGACACCATCACCTCGGTGTTGTGATACTTCTTCAAAGGACGGACAATAGTGGCAGTGAGGTCAGCACAACTACCCACGGGTTCTGCCAAGATGACATCAGCTTCCACATCACGTCGCAAGGAATGGATGGCGTCAACAAAGCCATTGAAATTGCAGCAGAAACAACTGCCTGCCACCTCTTCCACTTTCAGATTGGCTTGCTGCAGCAAACGGCTATCCACCAGTTCTGGGGCTTGGTCGTTAGTCACCAGTCCCACACGTTTTCCCTGTGCCATGAGTCGCTGTGCAACATCCCAAATCAGGGTGGTCTTACCTGCTCCGAGGAAACCACCACAGAGAATAAGTCTTGTTTGATTCATATTTCATTCATTTAATTATCGTATGCTTTATTTCACTTCCTTCCGCATCCACACGAGCGGTTCTTCTTCTCATTGATAGGTTCCAGCACATACTTGAAGAAAAGGGCTGCAAGGCTGGAACCGATGATGGGAGCAAGCACATACACCCAAAACCAACCACCTGCAGCATCTGGCAAAGCGGCATCACCCCACCCTGCCAGATATGCCACGATACGAGGACCTAAATCACGGGCAGGATTGAGTCCTGCTTGAGTGAGCGGAGCGATGAAGAAGATAATGCTACTCACCGTCAGACCAATAAATACAGGCTGAAGGTCAGATGATGGGCGTCCCACATTGCAGTCTTCCGTCAAGGCAAAGATGAACAATGCCAGCAGGAAAGTGCCGAAACCCTCTGCACACATGGCAAGGGGCATTGATACAACAGAGACGGTTGCATCGCCAGGATTGGGATAAAACTCACCAAACATACGGGCGGTATCCACCGAAGCGGCTGTGCCACGCACAATCTCATGGGCTGCTTCATAATGCTCGATAGATGCTCCGAACAAAGCAAAGAGCACCCAACCAGCCAACACGGCACCCACCAATTGCGCCACCAGATAGAGCGGCAATCTCTTTGCTTTCATGCGACCTGCCAGCACCATTGCCACCGACACAGCAGGGTTCAGATGGGCACAACAGATGTTGCGTGTCAAGAAGATGGCAAGCGTCACACCCAAGCCCCATACCAGACCAATCTGGAAGATGCTGTTATACTCGCCAAAAAGAACTGCCACTGCCACACTGCAGCAACCCAAGAGTGTAAGGACAAATGTCCCCATTAACTCACCAATAAAGTCCTTCATCGTTCTGTTTATTATTTGTTTTTATGATGGTTTTGAGGTAATTCACTACAAAGATAGACATTTTTCCCGATACCATGTAAAGGCATCATTCGTCATCACGAAAAGAAGGCACACCATCACGAAAGACGTGTTGAAGGTATGAAGGATGAAGGATGGAGGATGAATAACATGGGTGATAATGACACAATAAAGGCACAAAGTCAAGATAACCTTGTGCCTCTATTATATATATAATATATGATGTGTAACCGTTAGAACTCGGCAGTCTTTGGAGTGCGTGGGAACGGAATCACGTCGCGGATGTTCTGCATACCCGTAACGAAGAGGATGAGACGTTCGAAGCCAAGACCGAAACCTGCATGAGGGCAGGAACCGAACTTGCGGGTGTCGAGATACCACCACATGTCCTTCATCGGGATGTTGCGCTCTTCGATTTCACCCATCAGTTTGCCATAATCCTCCTCACGGACAGAACCACCAATGATTTCGCCAATCTGTGGGAAGAGCACGTCAGTGCCCTGCACCGTCTGCTCCATCTCCTTGCCGTCAAGCACAGGGTTCTTCTCGTCTATCTTCATGTAGAAAGCCTTGATAGCCTTTGGATAGTGCGTCATGATGACAGGCTTCTTGAAGTATTCCTCCACAAGATAGCGTTCATGCTCAGAAGCAAGGTCATCACCCCAGTTGCAAGGGAACTCAAACTTCCTTCCGTCCTTGATGGCTTGCTGAAGAATGCGGATACCCTCTGTATAGTCAAGACGCACGAAGTCCTCACGGAGCACACCCTCAAGACGTTCGATGAGTCCCTTGTCAATCATCTTGTTGAGGAACTCAAGGTCATCCTTGCAGTTGTCAAGTGCCCAACGCACACAGTACTTGGTGAAATCCTCTTCCAAATCCATGAGGTCAGGAAGGTCCATGAAGGCAATCTCAGGTTCAATCATCCAGAACTCTGCCAAGTGACGAGGTGTGTTGGAGTTTTCAGCGCGGAAAGTAGGACCGAAAGTGTAGATGGCACCCAATGCCGTGGCACCCAATTCACCTTCCAGCTGACCAGACACGGTGAGAGAAGTCTGCTTGCCGAAGAAGTCATCGTCGTAAATGATGCTGCCATTCTCATCCTTCTTCAGGTCGTAGAGGTTCTTCGTGGTCACTTGGAACATCTGACCTGCACCCTCACAGTCAGAAGCTGTGATGATAGGTGTGTGGAAGTAGAAATAACCATGCTGATGGAAGTAAGTGTGAATCGCCATTGCCATGTTGTGACGAATGCGCATCACAGCACCAAACGTGTTGGTGCGCAAACGCATGTGGGCATACTGACGCATATACTCGAAAGACTGTCCCTTCTTCTGCATGGGATAGTCGGCAGGACACTCACCAAACACCTTGATGTCGGTTGCCTGCACTTCCACAGCCTGACCAGAACCAATGCTCTCCACCATCGTACCTGTCACAGAAAGGCAGGCACCCGTAGTGATAAGCTTCATCATCTCAGGGTCAAACTTCTCCACATCAGCAACAATCTGCACGTTCTTGATGGTGGAACCGTCATTGAGGGCAATGAAGTTGACAGCCTTGCTGCCACGCTTCGTGCGCACCCAACCCATCACGGTAACCTCTGCACCAAAATCGGTGCGTTGCAAGAGGTCTATGATTTTAACTCGTTTCATTTTTTAGTGAAAAGTGATAAGTGAAAAATGCGATTAAGTGAGTACAGAGGGCAAACTTGTTTGAACTATGCCGAGCGTGAGCATTTTCGGCGAAGCCAAAAATCCAAGTTACCTTATCCGTTTCACCATCTCACTCACACTGCTGATTATTATTGTTTTTTGGGAATCAGGAATGGATACCTTGCTAATGCCTTAGCATTCAATTCCTCATTCCTCATTCCTCATTCCTCATTTAATTATTCATAATGTCCCGTGTGCAGCATAGCCACTTCCTGTTCGGTGAGGAAGCGCCAGTCACCACGCTTGATACCCTTCTTGGTAAGACCTGCGAACATCACGCGGTCAAGCTTGCAAACCCTGTAGCCAAGGCTCTCGAAGATACGGCGAACGATACGGTTCTTACCAGAGTGAATCTCGATGCCCACCTGCTTGCGATCAGTCTCTGAAGCATAGCTGATAGCATCTGCCTTGATGTCGCCATCTTCAAGCGTGATGCCCTCTGCAATCTGCTTCATGTCTGCTGCAGTGAGGTTCTTGTCAAGGTGTACGTGATAAATCTTCTTCTTCAAGAACTTAGGATGCGTGAGCTTCGAAGCCAAGTCACCATCGTTGGTGAAGAGCAGCACACCCGTTGTGTTGCGGTCAAGACGACCTACAGGATAGATGCGTTCACGGCAGCAGTTCTTCACGAGGTCCATCACCGTCTTGCGCTGCTGAGGATCATCCGAAGTGGTCACATAATCCTTTGGTTTGTTAAGGATGACATACACCTTCTTCTCGATGCTCACGAGCTGGTCGTGGAAATGCACCTGGTCAGTACGCTGCACCTTGGTACCCAATTCCGTCACCACCTGTCCGTTCACAGACACAACACCTGCCTGAATGAACTGGTCAGCCTCACGACGAGAGCATACACCAGCATTTGCCAGGAACTTGTTCAAGCGGATTGGTGCATCAGGATCCTCAAGATACTCCTTATACTCAATCTGCTTCTTCATGCTGTACTTCGCGTTCGGGTTGTAGTCAGAAGAGTGAGGACGATAGCCGCCACGACCACCCTGCTGATAGCCGCCACGGCCACCCTGCTGGAAACCACCACGCTGCTGATAACCACCACGCTGCTGATAACCACCACGCTGCTGATAGCCACCACGCTGCTGGTAACCGCCCTGACGTGGCTGATAACCACCCTGCTGTTCGAAGTTGCCCTCCTGATCACCATTCTGCTGCTGATAGCCACGATTGTAGCCGCCACCACGCTGCTGATAACCGCCACGCTGCTGGTAGCCACCACGCTGCTGGTAGCCACCACGCTGGTAACCGCCATTATTATAAGGTCGCTGCTGATAACCACCCTGACGAGGCTGATAGCCATGTGACTGATAGGCACCCTCATTCTCATTTCCCTCAGAGGAAGAGGAACCACCAAAGCCAGCGGGGCGGAAACCGCGCTCATTCTGTACGCCATTTGAACTGTAAGCTGCACGCTCGCTACGGTTGAAACGAGGGCGCTGTGGACGATCACCACGATTGAACTGTGGACGACCACCAAAATTACCTTCACGGTTGTAGGATGGACGGAAGCCCTCACGGTCACCGCCATTTTCAGACTTTTCTTCTGATGCAGGCGCATTGCCCTGCCATTCTTCTAATTCAGACATAATTCAGTTTTCAATTTTACAAATTAATGCTTTCTTTTACTATTATCTTTCGATTGCACGAATATAGGTTTAACAATCTTTTTTTACAATCCTGTATAGGTGTGAGGAGTGATAGCCCTCAGCTCCTCCTTCACGCTCTCCGACACCTCCAGACCATCAATGAAGCCTCTGATGCTTTCAGCTGTGATGGCAGCATTCGTGCGTGTCAGCGCTTTCAGTGCCTCGTAGGGGTGTGGATAAGCCTCACGACGGAGAATCGTCTGAATGCCCTCTGCACACACTGCCCAGCAATTGTCAAGGTCGCGGTTGATGGCATCCTGATTAAGCAACAGCTTGCGCAAGCCCTTCAAAGTGGATTGGATGGAGATGACCATGTGACCCATTGGCACACCTACGTTACGGAGCACGGTAGAGTCGGTCAAATCGCGCTGCAGACGGCTCACTGGCAGTTTCTGACTCAAGAAAGCAAGGATGGCATTTGCCATGCCGAGGTTGCCCTCCGAATTCTCAAAGTCAATGGGGTTCACCTTATGAGGCATTGCTGAAGAACCCACTTCGCCAGCCTTGATTTTCTGCTTGAAATATTCCATCGACACATACATCCAGAAGTCCCTGTCAAGGTCGATGATGATGGTGTTGATGCGCTTCATGGCATCGAAGATGGCACCCATGTTGTCATAGTTGCTGATCTGCGTTGTCCACTGCTCACGCTCCAAACCAAGCTTCTCGCTCACGAACTTGTTGCCAAATGCCTTCCAGTCATACTCAGGATAAGCGATATGGTGCGCATTATAGTTGCCTGTAGCACCACCAAACTTAGCTGTAATCTTGCAAGCCTTCAACTGGTTCAGTTGTTCGGTGAGGCGATACACATACACCATCACCTCCTTGCCCAGACGGGTAGGTGAAGCAGGCTGTCCGTGAGTCTTTGCCAACATGGGGATATCCTTCCACTCGTCAGCATATTCCTGCAACTGTGCAATCAGTTCCTCCACCTGTGGATAATACACCTCATTGAGGGCATCCTTGATGGTGAGCGGAACGGACGTATTGTTGATGTCCTGGCTGGTCAAGCCAAAATGAATGAATTCCTTGTAATCCTCGAAGTTGCCAATCTTGTCCAGTTCCTCCTTGATGAAGTACTCTACTGCCTTCACGTCGTGATTGGTCACCTTCTCGATGTCCTTCACACGCTGTGCATCTGCCTCTGAGAAATTGCGGTAGATGTCACGCAGACGTTCAAAAAGAGAATGGTCAAAACCCTTCAGCTGTGGAAGGGGCAACTCACAAAGTGTGATGAAATATTCGATTTCAACACGTACACGATACTTGATCAATGCGTATTCCGAGAAATAGGAAGCCAAGTCCTGAGTCTTGCTTCTGTAACGGCCGTCAATAGGCGAGACAGCCGTGAGTGCATTCAGTTCCATATCTGTTGCTTTCTACTGTTTTGTTTTTAATATGCGTCACCGAGACGCTTATCCAATCTTCTATCTTCTAAATAAAAAATATCCGAATAATCTATACAATCAATTTGTTGTCTTTGCTTTTACAACTTTAACACTGCAAAGATACGGCTTTTTTACCAATATATAAATACAAGAGGCAGAAACTTCATCTTTCTGCCCCATTTTTTGTATTTTTAACCCTTTTCCACTGCCGAAATGCGAAATACGGTGTACACCTCCACCACGACAAAGAAAACAAACGGTATCAGCCACGAAGTTTTTCCCAAATACATCCCGGCATAAAAACCCACAGGAAGCCACATCATCACTGTTGCCAAAATCAAGGCAACGATACCGAATACCCTTTGGTGATACAAGCGTCGCAACGTCAATTCACGAGGGTCAGTCACAGGATATTTCAAGTAGAAAGGAGTCTGCATGAACCTTCCGACAACCAGTGCTACAGTACCCAACGACATGCCCCACAAAGACAGTGAACGCAAGTTCTCCATCGGGAATGCCCAAAGAGCCGCTGCCACAACCACCAGCGTCAATCCCACCACTTCTATGATACCCAAAATCTTCTGCATCTCTTTTCTTTTTACCCCCTAGTTCAAATTATGAATTGTGAATTGTGAATTGTGAATTATGAATTATGAATTATGAATTATGAATTTCACTCTTCCTCTTCTACAATAAAGATGTCCTCCTTGTCCGTTTTCATGAAATAGCGACTGCGAGCCACCTCCTTGATGGCTTCAACATCATTCTTCAACGCATGGAGCGTCTGTCTGTCCTTCTCGAATTTACGGTTGTACTCGTCAATTTCCCCTTTCAGGCGGGAAATCTCTTGCTGCTGACCGATACGGTTCACGATGCTGCTTTCACCCACAAAACCAATTGCCACGATGAAAACCAACAAGGCAATCACATATTTCAGCTTAAAAAACCATTGTTTGATACTGTTTCGCATAAGGCACTCACTTCATTCAAAAAGATGGAACAACAAATTTCTGCCACAAAGATAAGGATTAAAATTGAAAAAAGAAAAATGAAACCAAGAAAAAAGATGGCTGACAGATGATAATATCACCTCACACACCTCCGTTTTCATTTTTCACATCCTCAAATTCACTCCACCTTCACCTCCACAGGGCGACTCACACTCTCTTGCCACTCCTCCAGCGAGGCAAACCACTCCTTGGCAGAATGATAGCCCTTCTCTTCCTTGTCAGCACAGAACGTGACAAAATACTGGAGCGACGATTCCTCGTCGGGCTTCACCACCAAGAGATAATTCAGGTCATCCTCCTTCGTGTCTGAAACATACTCCTTTGGCACATACACCGCCAAACCGACAGCTTCCGGTGCCCACATCTCCTTCTTGCCCATGTCGGGATAATCACAACCCCACGAAGCAGCCAGCCCTTCCTTCTTCACGAAACCCTGAGGCTTATGTCCCTTGCGGACAGTCTCGTCAGCAGTCACACCCACCTTCTGCACACCCGTGCAAAACAGTTTCTTTCCGAAAGGCTTCTTGTCCAGAAGAGGTCTGAATGTCACATCAACCTTCAAGTCCCGATGACCGGCATAGAGCGAATAGCGCTGGCGCATGTCGTACATAAGTTCATCCTCGCCTCTCACACCAAGGTCATACAGTTCCACCACTGTGCGCAACGCTCCCGTAGTCACCACACGTTGCCCTCTCACACCCACGTCTGTCCAGTTCACAGGCTTTCCCTTCTGCCAATCCTTGAAAGTGCCACATCCGATGGCATCGCCTGCCCACAGCACATCCACACCATAGCCATCTTTCAATTGGCTCTCCGAGGTGTAGAACTGCGTTTGCGGCAACTCAATGCGGCGATGCTTCTTGCCGTAGAGGTCAATGTTCTGGCGTTTGTCAAAATAGATGCGGTATCCCACCATATCCGACTCGATGGTGACGCCGTGCATGTAAATGTCGTTGAAGAGATCTGTTGTGCCAGGAGCCTCCACACGCAGCACATCAGGATGCAAGTCCTTCCTGTCTCTGAACTGCAAAGCCGTATAGATGCGGGGATCCACCACCCTCTTCGACTTCTCCTCCTTGGCAGACAGCTTCACCTCATACGTCTTGGAGTCTTTCCCTTTGATGTCGGCAAGGAAGAACACCTCGTCGGGAAGAAGGTCTCCATCCATATCATCCAATTGGCACGGCACCTCCTTGCCCTTACACTTCACCGTGGCACTCTTCACCTCAAAGTCCACCTTCTTCATGTCTCCAAACTTCACCACCACAGGTTCGTCAGCCTTGTCTTCCTTCCAACTGTTGGTCACCCTCACCTGTATCGTCACATTCTGAGCCGATGCTGCCACTGTACACAGCATCACCCACATCATCCACATTGCTTTCCTCATAATCACGAATAAAAATATTATTGATAATTCTTTATCGCCTGCTCATGCCACTCCCTTATCTCGTCAGCCAACCATGCCGGTTGCAGCACCTTCTGCCAAGCTCCTCTCGACATGATTTGGGCTTTCACGTCAGCAGTAGGTCGCATGAAAAATTCGAAGTCTGTATAATCATTCCCCCCAGAAGTATTCAGTGACACCAGTTCCTTCTGCGTGTGATGCATGGGCAAGTCGCGCAGATAATACTTCTCCCTACCATACGCCCTAATGACAATCCGTTCCGCCTGCGTGCCATCACCAATCACCACACCGTAACACTCACTGAAAAAGTCAGTGGCACTGAAATCCTTGTCCATCTTGAAAGACTCATCCGTCATGCTGATGTCCTCCATTCTGTCAAACGAGAAGATGGCAAAACCACCATCATCAAACTTTCCCAACAGGTACCAGCGTTGGCGGAACAGCTTGATGCAGTAAGGCGACAAGGTGAACGTCTTCGCCTCTGTAGCCTGATAGCGTCTGTAGCAGACAGTCACCCTCTTGCTCTCTTTCATCGCCTTCACCACCACCTCCAGATTATCCCCATCCGAAGGGATATTCTCCAACAAGATGCGGTGTTGCAGGCTCATGCTCTCCCCCACCAGATTGTTGACTGTCAGCGTTGAGAGCATCCAGTTCTGCACAGAATCCTCCCGCAGCACCTCCTCATTGCCGATGTAGTAGCGGTAGCCATCCCTCCTGTCACAATCAATATAGATGCCAAAGATATCCTCTATCGCATCCTTATGGCGGTTAAACGTCGTGCGCGACAGCGACACACCCCCACTCATATCCGTCCGCACCCATCGCTTGTTGATGTCCACCAACGAAATCCTTCCTGCATGGTAAATCGTATTCACCAGCCAGATATATTCCTTAAAAAGAGTTGGAGTATTCATAAACTTAATTCGTCTATGTATGGGAAGATATTGACATCATGCGAGTGTATCGCAAATTGAGGATGTGCAACTCTTCCGAGTTGTACCAATATTGCACCACCACCTGTGGATGAGAAACAAATTCCGCATAAATTCGAGTTGTAGTTGTCTTTTTATCTGTCCGACAGAAGGCATTTGTGCAAGTGTTTCATAGGTATTCCAGAGGTCTTTCGTGAAAGAAACGACAAAATCTGTTCCGCGATGAATGTAGTACCACGCGGCTTTCTTTCGGAAAGAATTCTCCGCTTTCTCATGAATGATGATTATGCGTGCAGCCATACCTCCTTATCATGCAAGACGATGTCGTTCGATACAGCAGGATTCTCGTGGTCTGCTTCATCAAACCAACGCTCATCAACCTCATCGTAAGGGAATGGTTTGTCCACCATGAAGTCATGTTGTTCAAGAAACTCCACAGTTGCAGGATGCAGATTCTTCTTCATATAGGCAACACGTTCCTCCACAGAAGAGCAGCTTCCCTCATACGCCAAAGCAGGTTCATTCACCTGTGAAAGTTCCTCATTTTTGTCGAAATCGTATTCCATACTATGATATTTTTTGCAAAGATAACAAACATTTGTCAAATGACAAATAAAAAACAGTTTTTTAGTTATGAATGTATAAACAAGATGATAAAGAGTAGAAAAAAAGAAAACCCGAAAGTTCTGTGGAAACGACAATCTTCTTTAGAATTTGGAAAGTTTTAATTGGAATTTGATAGACAAAGGGAGATTCTAATCATCCTCTGCAATCACGCTTTCTTTCCAACGGGTCAACACTTTCTTCATTCTATCGTCCAAATAGGAAAGTGCAGCGGTTTGAGCCCCTTTGACACCTTCGGGATGGCCATGAGTACAGAGTGCAGTCTTTTTGGCTTCCTCCAACACTTCTTGGCGTCTTTTGCAGAACCACCCCACTGGATGACCTGTTGCCAGCAAGCGTGACATTCAAAGAATTTGCTACCGCTGTGAATTTGATCCGTATTTCTTCCTGTCCTCCCTGCTAAAGACCCACCTGTCCTCCCTGTCTAGGGAGGTGGCCATGCGGAAAGAGAGATTATAAGAAGGACTAACTATGAAAAGCCCCTCGCAAGTATAGAAGCTTGTCGAGGGGCTTGGCTTATTCCATCAGCGGGAATCTACCACTGTTCGTAGGTTTCTGCATCTCGATTAATTGATAATGACGGACTACCGCTTCCAACGAGCAGCTGACTCTTGGCCACTGTCTGGTGCACTTTGATGCTTGGTATGATATATGTCTTTTTCATTTTTATAATCTCTTATTCTTTTATTTAACAACAATTTTCTTACCATTACGGATATACAGACCCTTGGTGGGCTGATCCACACGACGGCCCTGCAGGTCGTAGTATATGCCATCTGACATATTGCTTCTCACATCGCTAATCCCCGTCGTCTCTCCATCCTCGAAGCTGAAGGTGAAGCCCTTGACGCTGGCTGACACTGCTGCATTGAGAGGCAGGAACGCCTTGTTGGCGGCGAGGGTGGTGCCTTTGTACTTGTAGAAGCCGAGAGCACCTTCGTTTGCCAGTGTGTAGAACACCTGTGATTCAGCGTGTGCAGCTGTGTAAACAGTCGTCGTAGTCGCTGCATCGACACCCTTGAGCACGTTGCCTGTGAAGTCGCCTGTGGTTGCTGTCGTGTTATAGGTCAGCACGATGGTCTGTCGTGATGAGTTCAGCACGACGCCCTCGCCTGCCTTGATGTTGCGGTCGGCAATCTCATGGAGCGTAGCGTTGGTGCCTGAGACAGAAGCGGTATAAACCTTCGTGAATTCATCCACCTTCACATTGGTAGTACTATTATAATAGGTGCACCAGTAAGAGCCATCAGCATAATTGGCCGTCAGTGTGGGCTTGGCACCTGTGAATGATCTAACTAACACATCGTCGATATTTATACCGATTCCTTCTGCAAATATGCCTTCGAAGCCAATCTGATAGTTATCGGCCAAATTGGGAAGTTCTAACTCTACATGAGTGTATTCACCATAATAATCATGAAGAGAGTAAATCTCATTCCAGTCGCCACCATTAGTGCGGTATAAGACTTTAAATATATCTCCTTCATTGTCGAGATTGAAGGATAATGTAGCTGACGGGCAACCGCTCAGATTCATCTCAGGGGTTATGAGTATGCCGGAAACATCAGAATAATCGCTATCATAATCCCAGTCGTAATAGAAATTTGCTTTATAACTGCCTGTTGCAGCACCATCATAATCATTGATTGTCCAATAGCCAGTAGTAGTGCTCCATCCTGATGGTGTTGAGCCGCCCTCGAATCCTTCGTCAATAAAATCAGAAAGACCCTGTACCAGATAATTGGACCATCCGTCCGCTACACTATAATCATTAAAGCTGCCTACAGGCACATTGATTGGACCTACGAAAGCTTCAGGGAAGGCATTGTCTGCCAATGCCGGTGGGGTAGTGGCATTCTCAATGACCTTAGTGACGGCTGTACATCCATCGAACGCATACGTTCCGATGCCTGTAACACCGCTTTCGATGACAATAGAGGTGATGGATGCACGGTCTGCATACCAGGGAGCAGTACCGGCAGTATAATCATAGATTGCTCCCGAACCGCTGATGGTCAGCACGCCGTCAGTCAAATCCCATGTGAGGCCATCGCCGCAAGGAGCTACCTGGATGTTATAGCCAGACCAGTTTCCGCTCTTAAATGTTGCGACAGCATCGCTGTTGGGCACGTAGATGACCAGTGAGCCATTGCAGTTAGCGAACGCATTGGCACCCTTCGTTGTGATGGTAGTGCCTTTAAAGGTGGCGGTGGTAAGATTAGAGCAGCCGTCGAACGCGTTGTCGCCGACGCTTGTCACAGTGGCTGGTATGGTGACAGCGGTGAGACCCGTACAGCCGTCGAACGCGTTGTCGCCGACGCTTGTCACAGTGGCTGGTATGGTGATAGCGGTGAGACCCGTACAGCCGTTGAAAGCGTTTGCCGAGATGCTCGTTGTTCCTGTTTCAACATCCAATCCTCCGTTGATGTTCTTACCTTTGTAAAGCGTCTTTCCTACGTAGGTGATACCGTCGGCCATATTACTGTTCCAGGGTGTTCCTGTGAATGCGTCTGTACCGATCGTCTCCACGTTGCTGCCACCTCCGACGGTGGCAAGATTGCTGCAGCCGTTGAACGTATTTGCTCCGATGTTCGTCACGCTCTCGGGGAGGGTGACAGAGGTAAGACTGGCGTTGTTGCAGCCTTCGAAGGCATAATCCCCGAGGGTCGTCACACCGTCTTCAATAACAATAGCGGTGATAGATTCCCGGTTCTCGTACCAGGGAGCCGTTCCTGTGGTGTAATTATCCATCTCGCCCGTTCCCACACCTTCATACTTGATGGTCAGCACGCCATCGGTAAGCGTGTAGCCGGTGCCACTGATTGCCTGGATGTTATAGGTAGCCCAGTTGCCGCTCTTGTATGCTGCGAGAGCTTCGTTGCTGTACACCCATATAATCAGTGAACCGCTACAGTTCTTAAAGGCATTGCTGCCATAGGTGGTCAGCGATTCGGCTCCAAAGGTGGCGGTAGCAAGATTAGAACAGTCGTAGAAGGCATCTGTTCCCACGCTCGTCACACTGCTGGGAATCGTGATGGTGGTGAAGCTGGCACTACTGCTGCCTTGGAAGGCTTGTTTGGCAATGCTCGTCACGGTGTTGGGGATAACAGTGTTCATGCATCCTGTTATCAAGGCATTATTTGATGTTTTGATAATAGCATTGCAGTCGCCGTTCGAGTTGAAGGTCTCATTTTCGCCATCTACCGTGATGGTGGCAAGTGCCGGACAATACTGGAACGGATTATCGCCAATAGTCGTCACCGTGCTGGGGATAGTGACGGTGGCAAGGCTGGAACAATTAGCGAATGCAGCCCAGTCAATGCTCTGCACATTGCCCAGATCGAGATTGACAAGACTGGGGCAACTACTGAATGCTCTGTTTCCAATGCACTGACCAGTGCTGCCCGTTTCAAAGGTGACGGTGGCCAGTTTGGGGCAATCATTGAACTCAAGTTCTCCCATAGTCAGCCCGTTGTTGCCTGTTTTAAAGGTGACGGTCTCGAGAAGTTGGCAATGTATGAACGAATGTCCCCCCATACTCGTCACAGTGGCTGGGATGATGACAGAGGTGAGCTTGTTGCAATTGGCGAACCCACCCCATCCTATGCTCTGCAGAGTGTTCAAATCGATGGATTCAAGGCCTGTGCAAGTATCGAAGGCGTTACTGCCAATGCTCTTCACGCTCGCGGGGAGGGTGAGGGAGCTAAGTTTTTCGCAACTGAAGAACCCCCAGTCCCTAATGCTCTCCACCTGACATACACCATCAAAGGTGACGGTCACAAGATTTTCGCATTCCCTGAACGCCCCTTCTCCAATAACCTTCACACCCTCACCAATGATGGCAGAGGTGATGGAGTTGCTGAAACCATCCCATGGGCGGTCTTCGGTTTCTTCATAATCATACATCACACCGGTACCTACACCATCATAGGTGAGGGTCATCACACCGTCTGCGAAATGCCATGTGACGCCACCGCCACAATCACGTGTGGTAATGTTGTAACCAGACCAGTTATTCGTTTTGAAGGTTGCAACAGCAGCTTTGGTGGGTACCCAGATAGTGGCGGCGCAGTTTTTAAAGGCATCGGCACCACGGGTGGTTATCGATGTGCCTTCAAATAAGACTGTGTTAAGACTGGTGCAGTTCTCGAACGCATTTTTTCCTACGCTCGTCACACTGCTGGGGATGGTGATGGAGGTAAGGCTGGCATTGTTGCAACCCCGGAAAGCATAATCTCCGATGCTCGTCACACCGCTGCCAATAGTAACAGAGGTGATGGAAGCACGGTCAGCATACCAGGGGGTAGTGCCAGAGGTATAATCATTCATCGCGCCCGTGCCCTCACCTGTCTTGCTGATGGTCAGCACGCCGTCAGTCAAATCCCATGTGAGGCCATCGCCACATACACGTGTAATAATTCTGTGATTATTCCAGGCTCCTTCGTCACCCTCAATAAAGGCAGTAACAGCAGCGCTGTTGGGTACCCAGATAGTCAGTGAACTGCTACAACTTGCAAAGGCATTCGCGCCATACTCTGTCAGCGAAGCGGCTCCGAAGGTGGCGGTAGCAAGGTTAGAGCAACCGTCGAACGCACTCGCACCAACGCTCGTCACGCTGCTGGGGATATCGACAGAGGTGAGGCTGGCATTGTTGCAACCTTCGAACGCGTAATCTCCGATGCTCGTCACACCGCTGGGGATGACAATAGAGGTGATATCGGCGCGGTTCTCATACCACGGGGCAGTGCCTGTGGTATAATCAGCCATTGCACCCGTGCCTTCACCGTCATAGGTGATGGTCAGCACGCCGTCAGTCAAATCCCATGTGAGGCCATCGCCACAGGTGTTGGCTACCGTGAATGTAGTGCAATAGTCAGAATAACTGATTCCGTCCCAGGTGAAGGTTATATTATCAAGATCTATAGCTCCACCATTGGAACGGACGCCGACATAGGCATAGTCGCCCTCAATGGTTAACTCGTCGGGGTATTGATTATTATAAGTATATTGTGCAAGAAGGGTGCCCTTGGTGGCGTCGGCGTCGCTATACAAATCTTCAGCCGAATTATAAGCAGTGTTTTTGCCATAAATATTTATCGTTTTAGCGGTGTTATAATTCCAATTAATTGTAATCTTTTTTGCCTTACCGCCAGAGGTGGTGGTTACGACACCACTGTTACTGTTACTAGAACGTAATCGTAAGTTTCCACCATTACCAGAACTGTTACCTGCATAAACAGCGCTTGATGACATCGTTATACCACTCCAGCTACTGTAAGATGTATTATGTGCCAAATCTATAACTGAATTTGATAATACATCTGCATACTGGCCTTCAGATATTGTGGCAAATACGGCGTAAAAATTAACGTCTGATGTTGACATGGTGGCAGAGGCTACTACGTCCGGCTTTTGAGCCTGAGTACCAACAATCTCTGCAGTCGCCCATCCCATAAACCTTCTTCCCGCAACATCTTCCGGGGTATTTTCTGGGAAATCGATGGGCTGTCCTTCTTTTAGTGATGTTGTATGGAAAGTACTGCCATTACTATAGAAAGTAGCTGTGTATGAGGGCATATTCTCATCAGGAGCGCGATAGAATTGTATTTGGGAGACCTGCACAAAGCCATTACCAGCTCCTTGTGCACAATTAAACTCCACCTTATAATATAGGTTGGCGGTGGGTGACGCTAAGGCAACAGTTTGGGCTCCTAGAGCTTTCGTGAAAGTGCCTGCCGATGACCAAGCCGAACCGTCGCTACTGGTGTACAGCGTGATGGAATTAACATAGTCTGTGGTAATAGCATCGATCGTTACAGTAACCTGTGTTATCGCTGCAGAATAAGCAGCTGCCGTTGACACATATCCTGTAGATGCG
>JAILDV010000019.1 GCA_024688885.1 Bacteroidaceae bacterium
CCAAGCAAGGAAACGCCCTCTTTGGTGATGCCGCATTTGTCGCGTAAATACTGGAGGGAGTAATACCTTCCAAAGTATTTCGCCACCATCTTCAGCGATGCGGGACCGCAATCTTTGGCATCCATCTGGTATACTGTCGGAAATCTCTTGAATGTCATTTCGTCTCTCTCGCCTTTAAGTTATCAAAAAGCCGTTGAATCAGCCTACGCTCCCGGGTGATCACCTCTCCCGTACCTACTGACTCGAAATTAAGATGCAGCAGCTTGTCGAAATTCGTTTTCAGACCTTCAGGGAAGGACACTCTCACAAGGTAGGCCTTAGCCGTTCCTTCCGACGATTCCATATTGCGAGCTAAGGAGGAAAGAGCCTCCACCTTGCCACGGACATACCCGTATTCGTCATAGGGGTAGTCAAAGAACTTCACATTGACATCCTGCCCCACTTCCACCTTGCCTGCACCGAGCGATGGAATGAGCAACTCGCCTATCATGTGGTTCTTGGTTGGTGAAATGGAGAAAACCTCTGTCGATGCGTTCATGTGTACGTTGTCTCGCCAGAAGCCAAGGTATTGGACAGACCCATCAATTGGAGCCACAAAGAGGTACTGCTCTTTCCAAAGGCGAATCTGATTGGAAAGCATATTGTATTTCACCACCATGGTGCTGAATGAGGATGCCATTTCCTCCCGGACTGTCACGTCAACCTTAGCCAGTTCTATGTCTATTGAGCTGATTTCAGACTGTTTCATGAGTGCAGAACTTTTCAATTCAATGTTGGACTGTAGGCCGGAAATCAAGTGGTTATGTTGCTGTTCGAGATTTTCTTCGCTCAGTGCACCATGCCTGTGCAGCAGACTGTCTGCTTCATACTGCTTTCGAATACTGGTGAGTGCCACTTCATTTAACTTTATCTCCTTCCCCATGTTCTCCGCAACCTGTCTGTCCGACTGCTGCTGGTTCATCAGCGTCCTCCTCATGTTGTCGTACACTTTTGTCTGGCGCAGTTGGTCATATTGGACATACGCCAAGACAAAGTCATTGTAGTAAGCGCTGAGCGCTCCCAGTTCCAGATTGTCTGGCAGGTTCATGCGGGTGTCCATTCCGAGTGATGCACTACAGATACTGTCCAGCCTGAGCACATCCTCATACTTCGCCCCAGTTTCTATATACCCCAAACATGCACCTTCCGTCACCTCTGTGTTATTCTCCACAAGCAGCTTCAAGCGACCGGAAACTGAAGCAACCAGACGCACGGGTGCTTTCTCTCCTGTAACGGATATCTGTCCCATCACCGTGTCGGGGTATTTGATGACACAGCCCAATGTGACCATCACCAGCACAATTGCCGTGATGATAGCTGTCACAAGATTCGTCCATCCTGTAGGCATACGTTCAATGATGTCGGTCACTTCCTCAGAGCGTTGCTCAAAGGTGAGCTTCAATGCATCATCCTCGTCTGTGGTTCTCTTTCTCTCTTTCATTCTACGTCTGATTCCCGGATTAAGTCCAACATGTCCTTGCCTTCCATGAAGTCGTGCATGGCGAGATGCCGGATTTTATAATACTTGGTGAATAAATCCTTCAGGACTGATATGTAATTCTGCTTGGCTTGCAGGTATTCCCTATTGGCATCAGTAAGTTCGATGGCAGCAATTTTGCCAGTGTTGAATCTCATTGCGGCAAAAGAATACTGACGAGCTGAAAGCTCATATTTCCTGCTCGCAGCATCCATGAGTTCCCTGCTCATGTTGTAGCCAAATACATCATCGTGTATTTCCTCCTTGAAATTGTCTATGGCGTATTCCTGTTCAAGCAGAGTGGTCTCATACTCGTTTTGGGCGATTTTCAATTTATTGCGATTGATTCCCCATTGGAACACTGGCACACTGAATGTCACAGACACTGCCTGTCGCTGGTCCGGATGACGGTATGCATCTGCCAAAGTGTTTGCATATTGATTGAGGCCATAGTTCAACGAAATGTTGGCGTTGAATCGATTGTTTACCCTGACCTGGTGCAGGGCATATTCAGCGCTCACACGTTCTATCTCCAACTTCTGGTATTCGGGATTATTTCTATTAACCATGTCCAGAACGTCCCCTTCATCCAAGTGTTGTGGGAATTTTTCCACGGAAAGCTGTGCCAGCTCTATGTCTTGCAGGGAAAGCTCATTCTCCAGCAGGCGCATAGAGCTCGAATAATCATGACAGGATCTCTCCAAGGCCATTTTGTTGTCAAGCTGTTGGAGCTCAACCATATTGTATTCGTATTCTGTGATTTTCCCCATATCCATGCGCAATTTGGCATGCATGAGGAGCGAGTCACCCATGTTGACAGCTTGGGTGTAGAAGTCTATATCATGTTTGTAGGAATAGGCATTGAGATAGAGTGCCAATATTTTCTGTTGCTCCGTAGAAACAGATGCGCAGAAATCCTTCATCGCTATCTCATTTTTCAGCCTGGACATTGTACTCTCTAATCTCAAGCTTTTTCTTCCTCCAAATAAGGCCTGTGAATAGGAAAGGAACATCGGTGTGGAACTGAAACTGTTGTTATTGGTCGTGAACTCACGCAAGAAATTGAGACTGCTGCCAAGAGTCAGTACACCGCCTGTCGCAGCGATTTTCTGCATAATGCTCACGCCTCCTGATGTGGTGTTGGAGTATTCTTCAACATTGGAGTATTCGCCTGTGCTGTAGCTCTGGAGTAGCCGCATGGATCGGTCAAAGGATACGGGCGTGAGATTCAGGGACAAAGACGGAAGCATGCTTTTCCTGAAATTGTCGCACTCCATCAGTATGTTTGCCAAAGCCAGACGTTTGCCTTTCACATACTTGGTGTTATATACATGCACATTGAGAGCATCATGCAGGGTCAGCTCTTTACCCACCGAATGGTACGGGAGGAAGAGCGATAGCATCAGATACGCCAATAATGCTTTTTTGCCAGGTTGCATGATGTTGATGTGTATTTATAGAATAATAATAAGTGTCTGCTATGGCAATGCTTTTTTCTTAAAGTACTCTATGGTTTGATTAAGTCCTGTATCCAAATCCACTTTGGGTTTCCACCCTTGCAACACCTTTGAGGCGAAAGATATGTCAGGACACCGCATAAGAGGATCATCCTTTTGCTGCTTCGTCTGTACGATGTCAGACTTGGAACCGGTCAGAGATAGAACCTTTCTTGCCAAATCTTTGATGGGGGTTTCTGCTGGATTTCCCAAATTCACAGGTCCCGTACAGAGGGGG
>JAILDV010000031.1 GCA_024688885.1 Bacteroidaceae bacterium
TAGCGCACGAGCAATCCCTCATTATATAAGTTTTTCAGTATTTCACGAGGCATATTTTTTCTGTGGAGCGATGGGGCATATGCCGCATAATAGACGGGGTGCTTACTATGCTTCCCTATCCAATCCAATATCATCAAATTCTTAATATACCAGTCTCTCGCAGGATCACTCTTGTCGTACTTTGGCAAGGCACTCACCCACTTATCATCTGGCAAAGGAACTTTACATTGGTTCCAAATAGTGCCCCAATCGCCATTTCTGTTTGCCAGCACCTTGTCTTTGTGCAAACCAAACACCACCTGAATCATCTTCTTAGGAATCAATTCGCCTTCATTGTCGCCCAAATAGATGCCCCCCTCTTCCATTCCCTGCATCTCGTTATAATGATAATAAAGGACATCAGCCGGAAACAGGCCACTTTCATAATAACGGGTCAGCATGTCGTCCAAACGCTTGCCTCCTTTCTCATACAAAAACCAGCACCACTTGTCATAGTCTTCTTTCAAAGGACGCTCTGGCAAACGCTTCAATGCCTCCTCGCCAAATTTCCGACTCTTTGCCCAATCGTAGCTGGCCTCCATTGCCAGCAGATAATAAGTATAGGTGTCAGGAATCGCCTTTTTGACACGTGCTATGAATTCCTTTTCGTTCGCTTCTGAGGTATAGTCAGGAACAAAGTCACTATAAAAAATACGCGCATCATACAAGTTTCTCCACCCCATCTCGTCTTTGGGATGCTCTTCCACGTATGTCTCCCACTTCTGAAGCCTCTTCAAGATGGTGATGGAATCCTCCATCACATTCCATCGTTCATATTCCACGCCTTCCGCTTCAGGGTCACTCGTCCCTTGCGTCATGCGACTTATCCAATTCTCAAATTCAGAACTCTGCGTGTCCTGACCTTTCTGCTGATGTTGATTGCATGAGCAAAGCAGCCCTGCCATAGCGATGACCACACCCACGAATTTCTTTTTCATTTTTCTTCCTTAGTTTGTTTGGTTTCCGATTGTTTTTACTGTTGAAAGCATCTTGACGTCTTTGCCTTTCTGATACAGCATACACCCGAAATTCGACATCATCACAAAAAAATCACAATAAGAACCGTTTATTAAGAACGGCTCTTTCTCCTGTCCCATTGCCGCTAAGCGACAACAGCCAGCACGAAAGTGAGAATTGTTTTCTTCATATTCTTTATTTTGTTTTCTGTTGCAAAGTTAAGTTTTTTTCCTGCAATTACTTTCATTTGTCAGAAATAATCCCTACTTTTGCAGCAGAAACTAAAAAGGACAGGATTATGACGACATTAGCACAGAGAATCAAGGAAACGCCCATGGCTCCCTACGTGACACTGTTGCAGAGAATGACTCGTGAGCAGAAGCAGATCGTGGTCACCTTCATCACAGAGTCAATGGAGGAGCCTGTGGGTAAGAGAAAAGTGCCCGCTGAATTCAAGAAGCTGCGCGGCATGGTGAATATCACTGACGAGGAGATTGCCCAGGATGAACATTTAGCACATATCATGGAACGATGAAGCGGATATTTCTTGACACCAACATTTTGATTGACTATATCGATAATCGTGCGGGAGCCGATGATGCAGAGCAAATTTTCGCCTGTGGCTTCTCTGGCGAGGTGCTTCTATATGCTTCTTCGCTTACTTTCGCCAATATGGCATACATCATCAAAGGCAGAACACAGGAAGAGAAATACGACGCGCTGAGGCAGATGGCCGGTATTGTAGAGATTCTTCCTCTTGGCAAGCAGGAAGTAGTTTCAGCTATTGCTCAACCCGTAAAAGATTTCGAGGATATGCTACAATACCAATGTGCTAAAGCCGCAGGATGCGACTATATCGTAACAAACGACCGTAGGCACTATGAATTCTCCGTTATTCCCCATTTCACGTCAGAAACTTTCGTTGAGCAATTGGAAGAATTAATAAAATAAGTATTTATTTCCCATACACCATCCCGCTCCCCTTCAGGGTCGAGCGGGATTTTTCTTTCTGTAGTTTCATCGTCATACAATTTGATGAGCCAGCACGAAAGTGAACGTGAATTCGGTATAAAAGGTTGCGCCGTTGGCGCCGAAGAAATAATATAAAATTACTAAAGTTTCGCAAGTGCTCAACTTTTTTGGAGTTAAGGAGTTATAGGAGTTATCGCTTCGCTCAGTTGACAATTGACAGGTGACAGTTGACGGACTCATCGTACATCGTACATTGTACATCGTACATCCTTAGTGTCGGCTTAACTACTTAACTACTGACTATTTAACTATTTCAGAAAGTCGAGTATTATATATGGTGCTCCATTAGGGGTTAGCACTCAACCATTCCAGCCGCACCCCGTCTGCTCGCCCATTGCTATCGAGGTATCTCACCCATACACGTGTTGGTATCTCACCCATACAGGTGTTTGTGTCTCACCCATACAGGTGTCGGCGTCTCACCCATACACCCAATGAGGTCTCACTCATAGTTCCAAAGGAGGCAAAGAAAAGCATGGATTCAAGACTGACAACAGAGAGCAGTCGTTATTTAATAACCAGTCAACTCTATCTAGTCGTAAAACTAAAAACTGACAACCCTAATCAGCGAACTACAAACTTCACTCTTGCCATACTGCAAGCATACTCATGAGTAAGCCTAGAAGCAGCCTAGAGTAAGCCTAGAGTATGGCTAGAGTAAGCTTAGAGTATGGCTAGAAGCAGCTTGAAGTATGGCTGGGGTATGGTAGAGTGCTCGTAAGAGCCCTCCTTTGGTGTTCCTTTAGTCCTCCTTTAGTCCTCCTTTGGTGCTCCTTGGGCTCGTAGTAGTAAGGTCGTAGGTTCGTAGTGGTAAGATGGTAGGTTCGTAGTGGTAAGGTAGTAGGTTGGCTGTAGTTGTTAACTGTCAACTCAATAAGTTCTTCCAGTTTTTTTGTCTCGTGATTCTCACATCCCGTATGGCAACTCCTCATTTCTAATTGGCTTCGCCGAAGATGCTCACGCTCGGCATAGTTCAAACAAGCTTGACCTCTGCACTCGCTCAACCGCATCTTTCCTCATTCCTAATTTTCATTGACTGGGTATCGTCGTTAACTCCTTTAACTTCGATTACTTCGTCACTTCCTAAAGTTGAGTAAAATTACAAATAAAAACATTGGTACACAAGTTTGTGGACCACAAAGTTGTGTACCAATGCATTTTTTCTTCATTTCTAGATTGTTACCGGCTCACTCGTAAACACCTGTGTCTGTCTTAAACAAAATACACTCGCAAGTAATAAAACCACAGATTGCTGATTTAACAGATTTATTCATCCCGTAGCGCTGTGACAATCTTCTTTCGGCAGATGTTCCAAGCAGGGAGGGCGATGCCGAGGCTCACTATCACGAGCAGGAGCAGATAGACGATGAGGGAGATGATGAGGAAGTGAGGCCAGAACTGGGTCACCCAATCTGTTTCAAGCCCTGATGTTCCCCTTACATTGCCGTCTGATAGCCAAGGCCATGAGGCGATGAACTGCAACCAGATAAAGTCGCCCAAAAGGGTGGCGAGCAGGGTGAGGATGGCTCCTTCGGCAAGGAATGTCCAGAAGATGCGCATCTTGGAGGCTCCAAAGGCACGCATGATGCCGATGTCCTCCTTGCGCTTACGGATTTGCAGCCAGTAGGTGCCTAAAGTGCCAAGGACGACGATGATGGCGAAGAGCACGAGAGGGACACTTGCCATTTGGCTGATGATGGTGTTCCGATTCCGCTTCTTTTGCCAGTCAAGGTGCTGGTTGTAGGTCTCCAGCGTAGCCAGTATCCTGATGCCTGCATGGAATTCCTGGGTGAGTGTCGGCTGATGTTTCTTCACAAACTCCTCTGCATCCACATCAGGTTTGAGGCGAAGCAGCAAGTTTTGCTTAGAGGAGGAAGTGGGGTCGAAAGTACACGGCATGAAGACCGTGTAGGAGTACCGCTCATTGGATGCGACTTTCACATCCTCCACCACCCCGACAATGGTATTGTAACCCTTCACCTCTCCTCCTAACTTATTTGCATAGTAATTATTCAGTTCTGCCAGCCGCTTGCCCACCACTTGGTCGGTACCAAAGAGCCGCTGAGCCACACTCCGCGTGATGACCACGCCGTTTTGCGGAATCTCCCCCGACAGCACCTCCGCCGTAGGACTTCCTTCGATGGGTTGGAGACCCAATGTCTCGAAAAAGCGTTCGTTGGGGAAATAGAGAATCTGAGCCATGCGGATACACTTCAGCGTATCGTCGGGAAGGGCAAAGGTGCTCCAATGGTCGCCCTCACCAGGGTAGTCGTATGTGAGGCACACTGACTGCACCTCGGACAGTCCTCCCAATTTGTTCTTCAGCACCTGCAGATGTGCCACTTCCTCCTCATAGGGGATTCCACCTCTCTCCTCCACCTCTCTTTCCAAATCTCCCCGCAATCCTGCAAACTGTCCCACACACAGGTGTTCTTTCTCAAACTCCCCCGATGGGTCGTAGCAGAAAGAGCCGTAAGCACTCACCACCAAATAGTCCACCATGAACCAGCTCAACAACGTGATGATGGCAATCTCGGCAAATATCCAACCGTTCTGTTTCCTGTGAGCCCACAAGTTTTTAAGTATCAGTATCATTTCTTCTGGTTTAACGATTCAACAATGGGTTTCTTGAGTGATTTCCATGCTGGGATGAGGGCTGCCATAAGGTTGAGCACGGCACAGCAGACGAAGGCGATGAGGAAGAGTGTGGGGGTGAAGAACATGTCCAACTGCAACGACACATTCTCCACAGGATCCTCCTCTCGATTGAAGAGCAACAGGAACACGGCACTGTTGTGCACGGCTGTGATGAACAGCCACGAGAGCAGATAGCCCACTATGCCGCCACAGAGCGTGAGCACGAGATTCTCCTGTATCACCTCGTTCAGCAGCACACGCTTCTTGGCTCCAAACGCCTTGCGGATGCCCATCTCTGCCACACGTGCCTCCATCTGGTTCGACACCATGCCGCTCAGGTTGATGGCTGGCAAGAGGAGGAGCAGCAGCATGAACAGGGCAGGCATGGAGAGGTTTGCCAGCAGGTCGGTCGTCGAGGCATCGTTCACCTCTTCGCCGAAGAAGTTCAGTGTCTTCCTCCAGTGCGGCCTCACCTGGATGTACCAATTCCAATCCTCTTTCGTCGTACTCTTCAGCATGGAGAGGTACTTCGCCTTGTAAGGCTCCAGTTCGTCCATCAGCATCTCTCGGGTATATCCCTTCTTCAGCAGTACCCGCACCTCCAGACTTCCCACATAACCCACACGGCCATCCTGCAGGCGTGCCCACTGGTCTTGCACCGTGTAGGGCATGTAGATGTCGGCAGCAGAATCCTTCAGCAGCGGGCTCACCTCCTTCACCACTCCCACCACCCGATAGGGCAGGTAGTCGAGCTGCATCGACTGCCCCACCACTCCTTGGGTCGTTCCATACAGTTTCCGTGCCAATGCATCCGTGATGACAACACATCTGTCGGCATTCTTCAGATTCTTTTCATTGTAGGACTTGCCCTCTACAAACTTGAATTCGTAGAGACGGAAGAAGTTGGGGTCGGTGAACTTTGGCGAGACAGACACTTCCTGTTGCCCTATCTCTTTGCAGACAGTAAAGTGGAAAACATACTCAGGACCAATGACGGCACTCACCACCTCGGCACATTCCAACTTGCTGAACATCTCCTCCACTGCTTGGGGCGAATAACCAGAAAAGCCGATGTATTCTCCATCAGAGCGGGTGAAGTTGCTGCCCACATAGATGGTTCTGTCCCTGTTCACCTCGGGGTAGATGTTGCCCATGCGGATGTGCAGCACCAGCGCCACCACCATCGCCGAGGCTATGGCAACTGCCGTTCCTGCTATATAGATGAAGGAGAACTGCTTGTCCTCCTTTATCAGCGCAAAGGCTTGGCGAAGATAGAGAGACCCTCTCCCCCATAATTGGGAAGGGAGTTGCCATCCTGATTGTTTGTTTATTGTTTTTTCCATAAAAGTATTGTCATCTTTTTCCCTACATTCCGCGTGGTCTCCCTCCCCATTACGGGGGAGGGCTGGGGAGAGGGTCTTTTACATGATTTGCCTTCCGTCCAGGAACTTGATGATGCGTTTGGTCTGCATTGCCTGCTGTTCGTTGTGCGTCACCATCACGATGGTGCGACCGTCCTCCTCGTTCAGTTGCTTGAGGAGTCCGAGGATGTCGGCACCCATCTTCGAGTCGAGGTTACCTGTCGGCTCGTCGGCGAGGATGATTTCAGGATTGCCGATGATAGCACGGGCGATGGCGACACGCTGGCATTGACCGCCTGAGAGCTGCACAGGCGTGTGCTTCATGCGGTGGGACAGTCCCACCCTGTCGATGACTTCCTTTGCCCGACGGATGCGTTCGCTGTAACCCACCCCACGATACAGGAGCGGCAACTGCACGTTGTCAATCACGTTGAGCGAACTGATGAGGTGGAACGACTGGAACACGAAGCCCAGCGTCTTGTTGCGGAACTCTGCCAGACGCTCGTCACTGAGCTTGGGACTGATTTTCGTGCCACACAGTTCAATCTCTCCGCTCGTGGGTTCGTCGAGCAGTCCCATGATGTTGAGCAACGTCGATTTGCCACAACCCGAAGGTCCCATCACGCTGAGGAACTCTCCCTTTTCCACTTCAATGTTCACGTTCTCCAATGCCTGAGTCTCGATCTCCTCAGTGCGATACACCTTGTTGATGTTTGTCAATTTGATGATTGTTTCCATAATGTAAATTAAAGACCCTCTCTGTCCTTCGGACATCTCCCCCATAATGGGGAGAGCCATCCAGTCAGTTTTTGCCGAGGGATTTTGTTAAGTTTATAATTCTTTTTTGTTATTCTCTATTCTCTAAGACCCCGCATGGTCTCCCTCCCCATTACGGGGGAGGGTTGGGGAGAGGGTCTTCTATTCTTCCCTCAGCGCCTCCACAGGTTTCTTTCGGCAGATGTTCCATGCTGGTATAGCAATTCCGATGGAGACGGTTAGGAGTATGATGAGATAGACGATGGCTGAAATCACCAAGAAGTGGGGCCACAATTCATCCATCCATGTCATGTCGGCTTTAGTGGGTACGAGACGATCGTATAGGAATTCGCTGAAGATGTGAACGTCCTTACCGTATGTAACGTATGTAATTCCGCTATAAATGTATTGGAAGTAGAGAACACAACCAATGAGGACGGCAATGGTGACGAGTACCCATCCTTCAGTCAAGAAGTTAAGCATAATGCGGAAACGGCTGGCACCGTATGCACGCATCACGCCACATTCCTCCGTGCGTTTCTTGGATTGTAGCCACATGGTGCCGACCACGCCCAAGCAAAGACTGATCATGAAGAAGAGTGCCATAGCCAAGTTCTTGTTCGCCTTTTGAGGTCGTCCCCTTTTCAGTTGTTGCTGGTAATCATATTGGTCAAGCGGCATCACTTTGTACATCTGGAAAGAAGTGCCGTTCCCCTTTTGAAAAATCTCGTCTTGATGTTCCTCCAAGAAAGTGCTGGGGGTCAGCCCTTTCCGCAAGCGGAAGACAACATTCTGCGGGGAAAGCCTTTTTTGGGGGCGAAAGACGACACTGTTTTCTGGATGGCGAATATTTTCCACTACGCCCACTACGGTGAGTCGGATATTTTTGGGTTGGCTGGATGAATTGAAATGCCCTTCGTTTAGTTGAATAAAACTCCGTCCTATCACATCTGTTGTACCAAACAGGTAGATGGCGGCATTTCGTGTCAGCACCACTTGATTATCGGCAGGATTGAGTCTTGAAAGTTCTTTGGCAGATGGACTTCCAGGCAAAGGCTTGATGCCGTATGTCTCAAAAAAGTGGGACGATGAGTTATACCTGAAGGATGGTACATGACAAGTGTCATTGTCGGTGATTGCTTTTAGATCGGTGTACGACACAGGGCTAATATAAGAATACATATCACAAGTATAAACATCCTCTATTCCGTCAATGGTGGTCAGTCGGGCTCTGAGGATATCTGGGTCATCTTTTTCCTCATCATAACTGACTCTCAGTTCGCCATAACACAATTGTTCGACATCATATCCCATCGGTTGATGAGCGTTGTAGAGGATTATCACAGCAGGGTCGAACACAATCCACGAGACGATGGTGATGACAACCAATTCTGCAAACAGCCATACATATTGCTTGCGCCTGTTCCACAGGCTTTTCAGTACAAAGGTGTTCATGGTTCTCTTTATCTTTTTTCCATCATGGATTCAACAATCGGTTTTCTTAAACTCAGCCACGCAGGGAATACTGCTGCCATCAGGTTGAGCAGCAGCATGGCCAACAGTGCACCTAAAAACAGCAATGGGGCAAAGAGGACTTCGCCTGACACAAAAGTCGTATCGTTTAGGAGGTCACTGTCAAAGAACATGGTCAGGATTGTGTCGCGCATCACGTATAGAGCTACCCATGAGAGGACAAGTCCGATGATGCCGCCTGTCAGAGTCAGCACCATGTTTTCCCACACCACTTGCCACAGGAGAGTGTTGCGTTTGGCGCCAAAGGCTTTCCGCACGCCCATTTCGGACAACCGTCTCTCCATCCTGCCTGCCACCATACCGCACAGATTGATGGCTGGGACGAATAGGAGAATGAAAAACAGCCCCACATAAGGTTTGACAAGATCCCAGTCTGTGAAAGAGTGAAAGGGAACCAATTCGTTCTCAATCTCCACCACATGTTGTGCGTGATTGCTCATTGTATGGGTCAGACTGATGGGTTCACCTTCCATGATTTGCGACCATCTGGCGGCTGTGGCATCCAGTTCTTGCTTTAGCGCTTGATATTGTGCATTGTCCTTGACAGTGGCAATCACGGAAAAGCCTCCAATATAGTTGCCAGAAAGGCTTTCATTATCATATACCATATTTTGATAATAATAAGAATAGTTCACATACACTTGAGCATAACTGACAGGAGTGAGAGGACTCGCACCCTTCACCACACCACATATCCTATATTCATCACCTTCTTCTCCTATCATCTTCCCCACAGGGTCCACGTCTTTGCCAAACAACTGTTCGGCAAGGTCATTGGTGATGACAGCCACCGGATTGTGTTGTTCCACATCTTCGCGGGTGATCGGTCTCCCCTTGAGAAATTCAAACTTGAAGATGTTGAAAAAATCATGATTGGTTACCTGAGATTCAACCTCTATCAATTTTCCATTCTTCCCGATGATGTTCCTCTTGCCATTTCCTACTGATATGCGATCACTTTTGGAATATATTGGTGCCACATATTCTACATTCTTCGCATGGGCAAACCATTTCTCAAAGGCATAATCGCTAAAGTGGCAAGTCGAATGCACACGCCCTTCTTTGTCCATAAAGCAAAGATTATCAATATAGACCATCTTGTCTCGGTTGACTTCAGGATAAATCTTGGCCAATTTCACATAATACACTATTGCCATCACCATCGTGAAGGCAATTGCCAGTGCTGTGCCAGCGATGTAGATGCCCGAAAACAGTTTCTCTTCCCTCATCATGTGGAGGGCATGCTTGATATATAATAGAAGTATTTTCATTTACAATTTTACGATTTACAATTTACAATTTATTTGACAATTTAGCGATTGAACTATTTTTACGTGCATCCCGAATGGAAAAATAAATGGTACATTGTACATGGTCAAATTGTACATTACATGATTTGTCTGCCGTCCAAGAACTTGATGATTCTCTTGGTCTGCTGCGCCTGTTGTTCGTTGTGTGTCACCATCACGATGGTGCGTCCGTCCTCCTCGTTCAGTTGCTTGAGCAGTCCGAGGATGTCGGCACCCATCTTCGAGTCGAGGTTACCTGTTGGTTCGTCGGCGAGGATAATTTCGGGGTTGCCGATGATGGCACGGGCAATGGCAACACGCTGGCACTGACCACCTGAGAGTTGTACGGGCGTGTGTTTCATGCGGTGGGAGAGTCCCACACGCTCGATGACCTCTTTGGCACGTTTCATGCGTTCGTTGTAGCCGACGCCCCGATAGAGGAGTGGCAACTGCACGTTGTCGAGCACGTTGAGCGAACTGATGAGGTGGAACGACTGGAACACGAAGCCCAGCGTCTTGTTGCGGAACTCTGCCAAGCGGTTGTCGCTCA
This sequence comes from Bacteroidaceae bacterium, assembly GCA_024688885.1. Lineage (GTDB taxonomy): Bacteria > Bacteroidota > Bacteroidia > Bacteroidales > Bacteroidaceae > Minthosoma. Next base: position 10,155 of record JAILDV010000031.1, read on the forward strand.
ATGTCGGGTCAATCTTTGTGCCACACAGTTCCACCGTGCCGCTGGTAGGTTCGTCAAGCAGTCCCATGATGTTGAGCAGGGTTGATTTGCCGCAGCCCGATGGTCCCATGATGCTCAGGAACTCGCCTTTCTGTACGTCGATGTTTACGTTCTCCAATGCCTGAGTTTCAATCTCCTCAGTGCGATAGATTTTGTTGACTTCTGTCAATTTGATAATTGTTTCCATAATGTAAATTAAAGACCCTCTCTGTCCTTCGGACATCTCCCCCATAATGGGGAGAGCCATCCAGTCAGTTTTTGCCGAGGGATTTTGTTAAGTTTATAATTCTTTTTTGTTATTCTCTATTCTCTAAGCCCCCGCGTGGTCTCCCTCCCCATTATGGGGGGAGGGCTGGGGAGAGGGTCTTCTATTCTTCTCTCAATGCCTCAACTGGCTTTGTCCTGACAATGTTCCATGCAGGGATGAGGATGCCGATGGACACGACTATACATATAATAACATATACAATACCTGCGAGGATGCAGAAATGGAGAGGCTTGTCTGCCACCCACGTCGGGTCGGGCTGACATTGAGGTAATTGCGGATTGATGCAGAGTTCACCTAATCCAGTCTTCACATAGTTGAGATAGAGGATGCAGGTGATGATCATGCTGAGGGTAGTCAGCACAAATCCTTCTGCGAGGAACATCCCCATGATGCGCCCTCTGGTCGCTCCGAATGCTCGCATGATGCCCGACTCTTCCGTGCGTCGCTTGGTCTGCATCCAGAACGTGCCCATCACACCCAAGCAGAGGTTGATGAGGAAGAAGATGGCGGTGGCGACAGAAAGATTGAAGCTGTAGGATTGGATAGGTATGGAGAATAGATTTTTGGAGGTCGCGATGTCATTGTAGGCGGTGAAAGAGCCGATAGTGAAGTGTTCGGATGCATACCGTGGGGCGTTGTTGTTCTGCTCCTCGATAAATCGCTGGACATTGACATCTGGTTTCAGACGGATGACAATGAGGTTCTGTACACCACTCATGTCTATTCCTCCGCAATCACGATAGATATGCCAGGTGTCATAGGAATCCGACACGTGTACATCTTCCACTACAGCACGGATGGTGTAGTGGACATCGAGATACAATTCATATATATTCTTGCCGATGGCAGCCTCCGCTGAACCAAAGAGATGTTCGGCAAGGGAACGGCTGATGATACATCCATCGGTGAGGACGGAAAGTTCTTTGGCCGACGAGCATCCCGACACAGGCTGGATGCCGTAGGTTTCGAAGAAGTGTTCCCCAGCTGCATAGTAGATGGAGTTCAGCAGCAGCGTGTCGCCTTGATAGCTGAATTTCTCTTTGTAATCGGGGAGAATGACACCTTTCTCGACATCTTTCAGACCGATGACCCCCATGTTATCATGGGCACGGTTCACCTGCTCCACCTCGTCGAGTGCCAGCAGTTTCTGCTTGATGTGTTTGGATTCTTTTCGAAAGTTATCGTCCCTGCCGTTCATTGTTTCGTAGAGTTTGATGAAAGCGATGTTGGCCACCACCAATCGGTCGTTGTCAAAGCCCTTGGGGAGACTCCGATAATAGAGTTTCACCATGATGGGGTCGATTTGTGTGCAGGCCACGAAGCATACAAGGACGAGTTCGGCAAATAGCCATACGTTCTGAGCTCGTTGGCTCCAAAGATTCTTAAGTAGCTGTTTCATCTCTTCTGATTTAACGATTCGACAATCGGGTTACGTAAACTCATCCAGGCAGGGATGAGGCTTGACATCAAATTCACCACCGCACAGACCACAAAGGCGATGAGGAAGATGAGCGGCGAGAAGAGCATCTCGCCCTCCACCATCGGTTCGGGCAGGGTGTAGGTATTGTTGCCAATAGCGAAAAACACCCACGAGCGGAATACATAGAGTAAGAGCCAAGTAATCACCAACCCTACGGCTCCACCACAAAGAGTGAGCACGAGGTTTTCGCTAATGACCTGATGCAGCAGTTCACGCCTTTTTGCACCAAATGCTTTCCTCACACCCACCTCGGGCAGTCGGCGTTTCATCCGTGCTGCCACCAGCCCACTCAGGTTAAGGGCTGGGATGAGCAGCAGAACCAACACCTGCGGAAAGAGAGACACGAGTATTTCTTTCCACGAAGAAAGTTCTTCGCCCTCCGACATCATGCGCTGGGCATGAGGTTGTACAGAACCTTCGAAATCGTATTTCCACTTATCATTGCTGATGGTACATTTATGCGCAATCTCGTTCAGTTCCCTCCTCAGGTCATCGATGGTACAACCTTCTTTCAGAACCACAATCGCCTTATTGGCACCTTCGTTGTTGGGTATGAACAACTGCCCGAAACTCTCTGACATAATGGACGAAGTGGGTTCGATCACCCCCACGATGCGGATGTCGTAGCCGAAATTGACAGTCTTGCCCACAGGATTCACGCCTTTGCCGAACACTTTCTCCGCAATGTCCTTGCTGATGATGCCAACAGCCTTCGAGGCATCAGGATCTCCCCCCTCACAAAAGACCTCCTCCTGTGTGAAGGGACGTCCATATACAAACTTGTAATGATAGACCTTGAAGAAATTGGCGTCCACCAGTTTCAATACGCCTGATACAATCCTCCCATCATCACTTGTCACATAAAATTTGTCTCTTACAAATGTTCCAGGGTCGATTATTGCACTCACAAACTCTGCACTTTTCAGCGGATAGAGCCATTCTTTCACCTTCGTTGGATTGTAATAGTCACGCGTCCAATCGTCCGAACTCCCGTCCTTGTAGGTCATTCGCATGCCCAACACATACACCGTCCTGCTCCGATTCACTTCTGGCTCAATGTCCGCCAGTTTCGCATAATACACCACAGCCATCACCATCGTGAAGGCAATTGCCAGTGCTGTGCCAGCAATGTAGATGCCCGAGAAGAGCTTCTCCTCCTTCATCATGTGGAGGGCTTGGCGAAGGTATAAAGGCCCTCTCCCCCATCCCCTCCCCCATAATTGGGAGGTGAGTTGCCATCCAGCTTGTTTATTCTTTGTTTCTGTCATAATAGTTTTCTTATTACCATTTTTTCCTTACACCCCCTTACACCCCGCTTGGTCTCCCCCTCTACGGGGAAGATGCCCTTTAGGGAAGAGAGGGACTTTCACTCTTCCCTCAGCGCCTCCACTGGTTTTGTCCTGACGATTTTCCATGAAGGGATAAGAATGCCGATGGAGACGGTGGTGAGTATGATGAGATAGACGATGCCTGAAATGATGAGGAAGTGCAGGGGTTTGTCTGCCACCCATGTTGGGTCGGGCTGTGTGGAAGAGGGGATGCATAACTCCCCTAATCCTGTCTTCACATAATTGAGATAGAGGATGCAGGTGATGAACATGCTGAAGGTGGTGAGCACGAAGCCCTCCGCTAAGAACAAGCCCATGATGCGTCGCTTCGTCGCTCCGAATGCTCGCATGATGCCCGACTCTTCCGTGCGTCGCTTGGTCTGCATCCAGAACGTGCCCATCACACCCAAGCAGAGGTTGATGAGGAAGAAGATGGCGGTGGCGACAGAGAGGTTGAAGTCGTAGTCATGTGATTTGTTAAAGGACTTTTCCCACGATTCCACCTTTTGGTAGGGGGTGAATCCGCTGAGGGTGAGGTATTCCGTCGCCAGCTCTCCGATGTGATAGTTCTGTTCCTCGATGAAACGCTGCATGTTCACATCAGGCTTCAGTCGGATGGCGATGCGCTTGATAGAAGACAGGTCGGCTCTTCCGTTGGGAGAAAAAATCATCCATGAACTGTATTCAGTGTCAAAAGCACTCACATCTTCCACCACACCTCCAATGGTCTGAGTGAAATACACCCCGTCGTATCTGATTTCCGAACGAATCTGCTTGCCCAGAGCCGCCTCAGCCGAGCCGTATGCCCTTTCTGCCAGCGAACGTGTGATGATAAGGGTTTGGTTGCCATGAAAGTCTGTTGACATCTCGTGCTGAGAAGGACTGCCTGCCACGGGATGGATGCCGAAGGTCTCGAAGAATGCCTCTCCTTCGGTATAATAGCAGTGTGGCACCGTCAGCGTGTCATTCCCGACGGGGAATTGCCAGAGAGCCCCATCCATTCGAGGATAACCACCGAAGTCATCCAAGCAAGTGACGCTTTCCACATCACCCTGCGCCATGAGATGCTCTTTGAGAATCAGCATCTGTGCTCTGAACAATTCATTTTCCCGCATATCCACTTCATCGCCCACTTCACCCTCTCCCCTGAAAGACTTGATGCTTTTCACTTCTGCCACCACCAGACGGTCGATGTCAAACCCAGCAGGCAGACTTTTGTAAAAGAGATTCACGACAATAGGGTCAATCTGCGTCCAAGCCACAAAGCACACCACCACCAGTTCTGCGAAGAGCCACACGTTCTGTCCCCGTTGGCTCCAGAGATTATTCAGTATCTGTTTCATTATTTCTTCTGATTCATGGATTCAACAATCGGGTTACGGAGACTCCACCAGGCAGGAATGAAGGTTGCCATCAGGTTCATCACCATACATACGCCCAAGGCAATGAGGAAGATGAAGGGAGAGAAAAGCATTTCGCCCTGCACCAATGGCTCAGGAGTCAGCAAAGGCACATGACCCAAGGCGAAGAATGCCCACGAACGGAACATGTAGAGCAACAGCCACGTGATGACTAGTCCGACGAGACCGCCACACAGTGTCAGCACCAGATTCTCCGTGATGACCTGATGCATCAGTTCTCTCCGTTTGGCACCAAATGCCTTACGCACACCCATCTCCGGCAGACGGCGTTTCATGCGTGCCGCCACCAATCCGCTCAGATTGAGGGCTGGCACCAACAGGAGCACAAACACCTTGGGGAGCAACGAGAGAATGATTTCCCTCCATGACGAGAGCTTTCCTCTCCCCATCATGCTCAGGGCGTGGGGGTAAAGCTCCATCTCTATGTTGAAATCCGGCTCCACACCGCCCATGTTGTAGCGATGCACTATCTCCGTCAACTCCTTCCTCAAATCCTCAATGGTGCACCCCTCTTTCATCACCACAGTCACGCCATTCCCGGCATTATCTAAGGCTGGGATAAACACTTGCCCGTAGCTTTGGGAGGCGATGGACGAGGTGGGTTCTATCACACCCACAACACGGAAATCCATTCTTTCCATATCAATGGTCTTCCCGACAGGGTCAACATCCTTGCCAAACACCTGTTCCGCAATGTCCCTGCTGATGATGGCAATGAGCGCATTCTCGGCACTGGTGGAGTCAGAAGGCAATCCCTCTTCCTGGGTGAAGGGACGACCATACATAAACTTATGATGATATACCTTGAAGAAATTGGCATCCACCCCTCGCATCACGACAGGTATCAGCCGCTTTCCTCCGTCGGTTCGCAGATAGAACCGCAGATCGTTAAATTCTTCTCCACGCAACACACAACAAGCCACTTCTACCGATTTCAAGTTGTAAAACCAATCTCTCAATTGCTTATGCGTCAATAGAAAGGGTCCCCCTCCCCAGTCTTCTGTTTTACTTGTTCTGTACATTTTCACATACACCGTCCTGCTCCGATTCACTTCCGGCTCGATGTCCGCCAACTTGGCGTAATACACTACAGCAATCACCATCGTGAAGGCAATAGCCAATGCCGTTCCTGCGATGTAGATGCCCGAGAAGAGCTTTTCCTCCTTCATCATGTGGAGGGATTGGCGTAGATAGATAAGAAGTTTGTTCATCTTGTTCTTTGTTTTTTCCATATTTATAATACAAAGAACGTGCCAGAAGATTAATGTATTGATAATCAGTAGTGGCATTAAAAATAAGTGTCCATTTCTGGACACTTTACTGTTCGGAAATGGACACTCTTGTTATGGGAACATGATGGTGAAACGGGTCAAGCCATCATCTGGGTTGGTCAGCAAGGTAAAGGTGCAGCCGTGTTTGGTGAGGATGTCACGAATGAGAAGCAATCCAAGCCCTTGCCCTTGGGGTTTAGTGGAATAGAAAGGGGTGAAGATGTGTTGGGCGACTTCAGGAGAGATGCCCTTGCCGTTGTCGGTGATGATGAGGGTCTTGGGTTGGGTTTCTATGCGGATTTCACCCTCATTGCTGATGCTTTCGATGGCGTTCTTCACAATGTTTACAAGCACCTGTTGGAACAAGGTGGTGTCCAGATGGACAGGTGTGGCCTCATCAGTGAGGTCAAGAGTCAGACGGATGTGGTGGGTTTGGCAGAGGCCTTCGAGGAAAGAGTGGCACGTCTCCACTTCTTCGCTCAGGTCGCAGAGCGTGAGTTGAGGTTCGGGCACTTTCACCACATTGGCAAAGCGTGTGACAAACTCAGCCATCTTTTGGGTGCGTTCGCGACTGGCTTCGAGGGCTTCTTGTGCTGTGCCTTCGGGTACTTCAGTCTGGATGAGGTCTAAGGTGCTCACGATGCCTGCCACATTATTGTTCACCTCATGAGCAATCATGCGGATGACCTTCTCGTAGGCGGCTTTCTCTGCCTTCATCACTTCGGAGGTCAACGACTCGATGAGGAAGAAGGGATGCTGATAGCCTCGATCGAGGAAGGAAAGATGGGAGATGTGATAAATCTGGGAGTTGCTGAGTCGGAGAGTCGTATCCTCACCCAACGGCAGGGATTTGAGCGCTTCTGAAAGGGCAGGCGTGAGCATCTGCTTGGCGGCAGGATTCATGGATTTGATATTGCCTGAGAGGTCGCAGAGGATGACACCCATCGGTGAGGCATCAATGAGCAGGTTGAGGAAGGTGTTCTGTTCGTCAAGACGCAGGTGTTCGTTGCGCAGTCGGGTGATAAGGGCATTGAAGGTCTTCACGATTTCGTCAGTTTCCTTCTGTCCTGTGGTTGAGAGTGTGGTGCTCATGTCTTGGTCGCGCAACAGTTCCATACCGCTGGTCAGCGCGTCAATGGGACGGATGACTTTTCGATAGAAAAAAATGAGATAGGATATCACCACCACCAGCACCCCTTCTGTCACATAAAAGATGACGGGACGGATGCTGAACGTCAACCACATCAGAGCGGCAAACACACCGACAATGATGAGTGCAAGCAACAGGAAGTAATGCTGTATCTTCATTTTACGCTTCGCTAAATGATAAATGACAAATGATAAATGAATCCCTCAACTATCAACTCTTCACAGCCCATGTTTTTCTATCTTTCGATAGAGTGCCCCACGACTGATGCCCAGTTCTTTTGCCACCAGGGAGAGATTGCCTTGATGCTTCTGGATGGAGGCGGCAATAGAGTTCCGTTCGATTTCTTCAAGGGTAGCCCCCTCCCATCCTCCCCCAAGGGGGAGGGGCTCCTTCGGTGTGTTGGTCTCTTGTATATTGGCTTGGAAGTCTTCTGCTGCAAGCTGCATCCCGCATGGTTTCTCCTCCCCTTTGGGGGAGGATGGGAGGGGGCTCATGAGCAGTGTCCGTTCCACCAAGTTCTTCAATTCGCGGATGTTGCCGTAGAAGGGGAGGCTTTGGAGGTATTGGATGGCTTCGGGAGAGGCGGTCGCGATGGGTAAACCGTTGGTGAAACAGGTTTGGCGAATGAAGTGCTCCACGAGCAGGGGAATGTCCTCTTGGCGTTCGCGCAGAGGTGGCAGATGCAGGTGGATGATGTTGATGCGATAGAAGAGGTCTTCGCGGAAGGTCTTGTCGTTAACCATCTGACGAAGGTCGGCATTGGTGGCGCACACCACACGCACGTCAGCCCGTTTGGTCACGCTGTCACCCAACACTTCGTAGGTCTGGTCTTGGAGCACACGCAGGAGTTTCACTTGGCTTGCCAGTTCCAACTCACCAATCTCATCCAAGAAGATGGTGCCTCCCTCTGCAAGTGCGAAACGCCCTGTGCGGTCGCTCTTGGCATCGGTGAAGGAACCCTTTTTGTGTCCGAACATCTCGCTCTCAAAGAGGGCTGTGGAAATGCCGCCGAGGTTCACCTTCACGAAAGGTTTATCAGCCCGTCGGCTCAGTTCGTGGATGGCTTGGGCAATGAGTTCCTTGCCAGTACCTGATTCACCCGTAATGAGCACAGGAGCATTCGTGGAAGCGACACGACGAGCTGTTGCAAGCACCGACAACAAACCTTGCGATTGTCCTATGATATAGGTGAGACTCTGACCTGTACCATAGGTAAGACTCTCACCTATACCACAGGTGAGACTCTCACCCCTTTTGGGGTGCTGAAAGGAGGATTGAGGCGTCTCACTGTCTGGCTGAGAGCGACGCAAGAGTATCGCCGTTTCTATCCTGTCCATCAGCACGGAGTTGTCCCACGGTTTGGTGATGAAATCGAAGGCACCGTTCCGCATTCCTTGCACAGCCAGATCAATGGTGCCCCATGCAGTCATCAGGATGACTGGTACATCGGGTCGGAACACTTTCACCTGTTTCAGCAAGGTAAGTCCCTCCTCACCATCGGTGGCGAGGGTGTAGTTCATGTCCATCAGCACCAACTCCAAGTCAGGATGGTTACGCACCACCTCCATTGCTGCCACAGGGCCATCGGCACTCGTCACCATGTAGCCGTTTCGCTCCAGCAACAGGGTCAGCGTCACCCGGATGGCTCTGTCGTCGTCAACTATCAGAATCATATCAAAATATTTTTTGCAAAGGTAATGAAAAGTTTAGAGTTGAAAGTTGAGAGATGAGAGTTTTTTCACTCATTGATGCGAATCTTCTCTTTTCCCTTATACCTCTGCATATCGCTCACCACCACGCTGTCACCCTCTTCCAATCCGCTGATGACTTCCACGTAATCATAGTTGCAGTCGCCGAGGTGGACGGTGCGAGGCACGAGGGTGTGTTCGTCTTTATATATAAATAATGTATAGTTTCCTGCCCCTGTATAGTAAGAGCCGTTGCGAATGCGCAACACGTCTTCCTTGATGCTGGTGATGACAAACACTTCCGCCTTCAAGCCTGAACGGAGTTTGGGGTGGCTGGGGTTATCCATCAAGACGGTGAAGGTGATGACTCCGTCCTGACTGAGAGGTGTGACGGTGTTGATGGTGCCGAAAAGACGTTCCTTTCCGATTTTGACGAGCACACGTCCTCCTGCCAACACGCGGTCAGAATAGGTGTCGGCAATGCTGCAATCGACTTTGAAGTGGGTGAGGTCGCTGATGACTGCCACTTTGGAACCTGACCCGACGATGCTGCCTATTTCGGAACAGATGTAGGTGAGGGTTGCCTTGCGGGGCGAACGGATGTTGGCACCATCGAGGGTACGGCGCGTCTCCTCAAGACTCTTGTCGGCAATGCCATCCTGCAACTGCTTCATGCGCAGGTCAGCTTTCCTCACCCGCACCTCGTTTTCATACTGCTGCCTCAGTTGCTTCAGTTGCATTTGTGCAGTTCGGAGGGTGATTTCAGCCTGATGCACACGGTCTTTCGTGCCTGAGCCAAGACTGTCCAGATACTGCTCGTTGCGCAGTTGCGCTTCCAACTGCCCAATCTTCATCTCCTCCACCTCCAACTGCATGCGACGGTCACTCAGCTGGGTCTCGGTGTTGGTGGTGAGTTGCACCATCTGTTGCCGACGAATTTCCTGCTCGTCGAGGGCTTTGGAGTAGTCGGTCTGAGCCGATTGAAGATCGAGGCGGAGGAGTGGCGTGCCCACATCCACCGTGTCGCCGCTATGGGCATAGACCTCCAGAATCTGTGCGCTGATGGGTGAGATGATGACTTCTTCGAAGGCGGGAACCACTTTGCCTGTGGCGGTGATGCTCACGTCGATGGTGCCCCTGTCCACCTGTGAGGTGATGAGGCTCTTCTTATCTACTGAACTCATCATCAGTATGCCCAGCCATATTGCCACACCCATCACAACTGCCACGATGGCGGCATACTTGCCATATCGCACCATTCTTCTTTTGCGCTGTACGCTGACAGGAATGGCTCTGTCCATAGTTTGATTATCTGTTTTCATTTTACTATCTTTTCAAAATCCACATTAATGTTTTGTCCTTTCTCGAAGTCCCACAGGGTGATGGAGCGCAATTGGTAGTAATAGTACCAATAGTTGAACAGTTCGGAGATGCGACGTTGGCGAGCTTCGTCCTTGGCGGTTTGTGCATCCGACAGTTCGAGGGTGGAGATGCTGCCAATCTTGAAAGTCTCCACGTTGGTGTGGTAGCGGCGTTGGGCAATGGTGTCCGCCTCTTCGGCAATGCGAAGTTGCTGTCGCTGGTGGTTGAACTGCTCGGTCAGCACGAAGAGGTTCTGCCGGAACTCCTGTGACTGCTGCCGCACTTGGTTCCGCACAATCTCACGATTACTCTCAGCCACTTTCACCTGTCCGCGTCGTTTGCCCCAGTCGAGCAGAGGAAGTGATATGCCTATCTGCACCACTTCCTTACTTGACAGGTCGCGATAAGCATCGTTCATCCGTCCTCCTGTGCCTGTATATCCTACCTGCGCATAGAGTGTCACGCCTCGCAGATTGCCTTTAGCACTTGCCACCGCATAGTCGGCTTGCAGTTGCCGCCGTTGCATGGTGCTCGCAAAAGCATTGTTCTCTAAGGCTTTGTCCAATACATCCTCATAGTGAAGCACCACTTCTGGAATCTTTTCCGGTTCCACGGGCACGATGTCCGCTTCTACATCAAGGAAGGCTTTCAGTTCAAACATCCGCGCCTTCCGACTGCTCTCCGTAGAGGTGAGTGTCGATTGGGCATTCAGCATTCCTAACCGCATCTGCAACACATCGTTCTGACTGATGGTGCCCATTTCCCGCTTCGCCTTTGCCACTTCGTAGAGTTTCTCAGCATTTTGCAGGTTCTGCTCGGCAATGCGCACATTCTCGTTCGCCAACAGGAGGTTGAAGAACAGGCTGATGGCACGCATAGCCACCTGTTCAGTCTCGGTAAGGAAAGAGGCTTTTGCTTCCCGATAGCGCACTGGCTCAATGCGACGGTCCCATTTCAGCGAGTTCACACCAAACAGCGGTTGACTCAACGTGAGTGCTATGGGCATACTCATGAACTGATTGCGCCCTCCACTTGTTTCACCACTCATTTGCCGCAACCAATCCAACGATGACTCCACCGACAATGTTGCCCCCGTCAGCCCTATTTTCTGACTCACATATAATGAACCGTCCAACTCCATATAGTCGTTCCGTACATAGGAGTGTGTGCCGTCCTCTCGCTGGTACGTGCTGTATCGTTTGTTGTACGTCGGCACATTCGCCGACAGGGACACTTCGGGCAGCATGTTTGCCTTGTAACTCCTCCACTCCCAATAGGCAGACTTCAATTCGCCCAATGCCACAGCCGCATCCACACTTTGCCGACGTGCCATTGCAATGCAGTCATCAAGGCTCAACCGCAGCGTGTCGTTTTCGGCATGCCCCATCTGAGTCAGGAGACACACCATCGTCAAGATAAATGTTCTTTTCTTCACTTCGCAAATGGATAAAATTATTCATCCTTTCAGAACAAAACACGTGCCTGAGTCGTAACTCGTTGGTTTTCTGTAAATACATACAAAAAAGGTGTCCATTTCTGGACACCCACTGTCCAAAAGTGGACACTCTTGTACTTAAGTCTTACCTACAAACGAGTTGCAAGTTGCAGATATTCTCAATTCGGAATACACATTGCGGCGGCAATGGTCAAGTCGAAGGGAGTAGTGATTTTGATGTTCTCGCGATTGCCTGGAACGAGGGTGACAGAGTGCCCGAAACGTTCCACCACGGAGGCATCGTCGGTGAAGAAGTCGGTGTAGGGTTGCTCATAGGCTTGGCGAAGGAGATGAGCGGAGAACACCTGAGGGGTCTGAACAAGGCGGTAGTCGCTGCGGGGCACTGTGATGGATTTTCCAGGGAGAACCTGACGTAAGGTTTCCACCACATCGGTGACGGGAATGACGGCTTCGGAACGGGCAGCCTCATCGTAGCAGGCACGAATGGTGTCGATGGAGACAAAGGGACGCACGCCGTCATGAACGCCTACAAGCGTGGCATCGAGGGAGACTTTGGCGAGTCCGTTCTTGACGGAGTGGAAACGGGTTTCTCCTCCATTGGCAAGGGTGTAAGGGCGCGAGAAATGGTATTCGTCGCAGAGTGTGCGCCAATAGTCTTGCTGCGTTTCGGGCAACACGAGCACCACCTGCATCTTCTCGTCGAACTGGAGAAAACGGTCGATGGTGCGCATCAAGATGGGGGTGCCACCAACAGGAAGGAACTGCTTGGGTATGTCACCGCCCATGCGAAGCCCCTTACCACCAGCTACGATGATGACGGCGTTCACTTTTCGATGATATGTTTGTACATCATGCCTTGCCTCAACTGGTCGGCTGCATCTTTGCCACAGAAGTGCTCCACAATGGCATAGCCAAGCCCCAACGCTGCGGCAGGACCTTTACCGGTAAACATGAGTCCATCGCGCTCCACAAGGGCTGCCGTATAGTCTGCACCTGTCAGGTATTGCTCGAAACCCGGATAGCAGGTCATCTTCTTGCCCTGAGCAAGACCGAGATTGCCATACACCATCGGTGCGGCACAAATTGCAGCGAGCGCCTTACCTGCCTGATGATGAGCAAGAATGACCTTACAGAGCCCTTCGTGGGCATTGAGGTTGGTTGCTCCTGGCATGCCTCCCGGAAGGAAAAGCATATCGGCATCGCTGTAGTCGTTGTCGGCAAACATGGAGTCTGCCACAATGCCCACACCATGTGCACCCACCACAGTAAGCTCATCCGTGATGGAGACAGTTATCACTTCAAGACCTGCACGACGGCACACGTCAATGGGACCAAGGGCTTCCACTTCTTCGAAGCCTGTAGCAAGAAAAGTATATATCTTCATAATGGTTTACGATTTATTGGGCTACTTGAGTTTGAACCGGTAGGTGATGGTGCCACTCTCCGTATGGTCACCCTCTGAGAATCGGGATTGCTTGGCGGCTGCGATTGCCGCATTCTTGAGAGCAGCGGAGGAAGTGGTGCTGCTGGTCACGCTGGCACTGATGACAGAACCTGATGCGCTGACCTGGATGGAAACAAGCACGGTGCCCTCGCTGTTGGGGTCGGCATAGTTTGGCTTGGCAAGATAGACGACGGTGCGATTGCCCACCTTGGCAGATGTGCCGGTTCCTAAACCGCCAGTTCCTGTGGTGGCACCCGTATTGCTGTTGCCTGTGGGTGAACCTTGTGCGCCATTGCCTGTTGTGTTGCCGCTGTTTCCCTTGTTGCCACTACCGAATGCACCAGCCACACGGCTGTTAGCTGCTGCGGCAGCCTTACGGTCGGCTTCAGCTTTCTTGCGGGCTTCCTCTTCTGCCTTACGGCGAGCCTCTTCTGCAGCACGTTTCTTGGCGGCTTCCTCTGCTGCTTTCTTACGGGCAGCCTCTTCGGCAGCACGTTTCTTGGCGGCTTCCTCTGCCGCTTTCTTGCGAGCAGCTTCTTCTGCAGCGCGTTTCTTGGCAGCCTCTTCTGCCTTACGCTTGGCTTCTGCTTCTGCTTTGATGCGTGCTTCTTCTGCAGCCTTTTTGCGAGCCTCTTCTGCCGCCTTCTTCTTGGCTTCCTCGGCTGCTATGGACTTCTCTTGGTCTTGTGTGATGAGAGGTTTGGCAGGTTGCTGTTTAGGCGCAGGAGTGGGTTTGGGGGTTGGTGTAGGCTTCGGTGCTGGTGGTGGAGCGACTGGTACAGGGTCAGCCTCTTCAGGCACATCGGTAGATTCGGGAGCATCAGTGGATTCGGGAGTGCCGGATGCATCGGCAGGCAAACCACCGAGGTCTTCACCTCCTGCGTCTTCCACATTGCCGAGAAGCACGGGCACACCATCTTCCTTGTCCTTGTCGGGTTGCACCACTGAGAGTGTCAGGATGGCAAGGATGACAGCGAGGACTGCATGCACCAGAATGGAGATGACACCAGCCTTTACCTTATCTTTCTTGGGAGAATTGTCATTCATCGCGGGAAGGTGGTCGAGTGGCAAGAACCATCTTGAAGTGGTTCTCGTTGGCTATACTAAGAATTTCAACGATATTCCGATAAGGAACAGCCTCATCGGCATAGAGAGAGACGAACAGCTCGGTGGAGTCGTTCATCTGTGCATTCAGCACTTGCGGCAGTTCCTCGAGCGTGACGGGCTCTTCCTGTTCGTTGCCGGCAGCTGCGTAGAGGTTGAGGTCTTTATCGATGACCACACGTGCCGTCGCCTTCACCGTGGTCTGCTTCTTTCCTTGCGGCAGGAGCACCTTGATGGCATTAGGCGACACCATCGTGCTCGTGATCATGAAGAAGATGAGCAGGAGGAAGATGATGTCGGTCATGGACGCCATGTTGAACGTCGGGCTGACCTTTGTACGTCGCTTAAACATAGGCTATTCCCCTTGGCTTACAATGTCCATGAATGTGAGTGACTTCGCTTCTATCTCGTTCACCACACCGTCAATCTTTGCCACCAGATAGTTGTAGCCGAAAAGTGCCACAATGCCGACAGCAAGACCGCCCACCGTGGTGATCATGGCCTGATAGATGCCACCTGAGAGGAGGCTGATGTCGATGTTGCCACCGGCATTGCTCATCTGCCAGAATGCCTCGACCATACCGATGACGGTGCCGAGGAAGCCAATCATGGGCGCACCACCAGCAATGGTTGCCAGCACAGGCAGACGCTTTTCCATCGTGGCAATCTCGAGGTTGCCGGTGTTCTCGATGGCTGTCTGAATCTCTGCGGCAGGCTTGCCGATACGGCTGATGCCACGCTCAATCATGCGGGCGGCAGCGGTGTTGGTGTTGCGGCAATAGTTGATGGCCGACTTCACATCGTTGTTTTTCATGTAATCGCGAATGCGGTCCATGAAGAGTTTGTCGTCCTTGCCGGCACTGCGGATAGCCAAGAAACGCTCAACGAAAATGTACACTGCAATGACAGAAAGGACTGCGAGGACAATCATAATCCATCCGCCTTTCGATGCGAGCTCAAGAATGCTCAGTTCTTCCATAATGTTTCAGTAAATTAGTATCAATTATCTATTAGAAGTCACCTTTTCTATGTCTAAGGCACTATTTATCAAATTAAAAATGTACCTTTGCAGTGCAAAAGTACGACTTTTTCACACATAAGACAAATAAAAAATATTAAATATGACTAAAAAGCTGAAGTTTGCCCTCTTTGGCAACGTGCATCAGGAACGGAAGAGTGCTGCCGTGCAAAAATTCTTCGCCATCGCTGCGGAAAGGAAAGCGGAACTCGCCATGCCCGAAACATTCTATCTTTTCTTGCGCGACAACCTGAAGATTCATGTGCCTGATTGTGAGCTCATCAAGGACAACAACTTCACTGCCGACTATGTGGTGTGCATGGGTGGTGACGGCACGTTTCTGGATGTGGCAAGCCGTGTGGGCGAGAAGGAAATTCCCATCATCGGCATCAACACGGGCAGATTGGGCTTTCTGGCAAGTTTCTCGCCCGACCATATTGAGGAGACCATGGCGGACATCTACGACGGCAACTTCGGTGTGGAACGACACAGCGTGCTGAACATCTCATGCGACGAGATGGAACTGAAGGACTATCTTTTTGCCCTCAACGAGATTGCCATCCTGAAGCATGACATCTCTTCGATGATTTCCATCCACACGGACATCAACGACGAATACCTGACGACCTATCAGGCAGACGGACTCATCATCGGCACGCCTACGGGCAGCACGGCTTACTCGCTGAGTGTGGGCGGTCCCATCATCGTGCCGCAAAGTGACACCATCAGCCTCACTCCTGTGGCTCCTCACAGCCTGAACATGCGACCGCTGGTGCTGTGTGACAACAGTGAAATCTCACTCCGTGTGGAGAGCCGAAGCCATAGTTTCCTCATCTCACTTGACGGGCGAAGCCAAAGTTATCCCGACAATATTCACCTGCGCATCCGCAAGGCACCCTACTGCGTGAGGGTGGTGACACGACAAGGTCAAAGTTTCTTCTCCACTTTGCGGAAGAAGATGATGTGGGGAACAGACAGCAGAGGGTGAGAGAGTTGAGAGTTTAGAGTTGAGAGTTGAGAGTTTAGAGTTGAGAGTTTAGAGCTTAGAGTTTAGAGTTGAGAGTTGAGAGTTTAGAGATAAGAGTTTAGAGCTTAGAGTTTAGAGTTTAGAGTTTAGAGTTTAGAGATAAGAGTTTAGAGATAAGAGTTTAGAGTTTTGGGGGTGGAAATTAACAAGACAAAATATTCGACGAGGAAAATCATGGTGTGGTTGTGGCGGCATCACAAGAGTTGCCGTCAGCAAGCTACGCTCAATGTGCTCATTGGACTTGCCATGGTGGGATTGGGCTTGTTGGGTGTGGACACGCTACGCTCGCTGACAGACATTGCCACCCATGCAAAGGAGGGCAGCATCATCTGGACAGCTGTACTGCTGGGTGTGGTGTTTCTGTTAGAGATGTGCATGCACATTGCTTCAACATGGATTAGCTCAGTGTTGGGTGTGAGAACACAAAACCTGATGCAGCAGTTCTTCTTTCGCCAATTAATCAAAGGGAAATGGCACGGCATTGAGAAGTATCATAGCGGTGATGTGCTGAACCGCCTTTTTGGCGACGTGAACGACATCGTCAATCTGATGACAGATGTCATGCCCACCACCGTCATCGTCATCACACAATTCATTGCCTCGTTCATTTATCTCTATCTGATGGACAGCACACTCGCCCTCATCGTGGTGATTGCCTCGCCCATCTTCGTTGTCCTGTCACGCCTCTACTTCAAACGTATGCGCCGCATTGTGCGCACCATCAAGGACAGCAATTCCGCCATTCAATCCCTCATTCAGGAAAGCATCCAACACAAGATGGTCATCAAGGTGCTGGGACGTGAATCTGCCATGGTGGACAGGCTGGAACAACGTCAAAGCCTTTTGCGCAAGCAAATCAAGGCAAGGGCACGCTTTTCCATTCTCTCGAAAACACTGGTCAACATCGGCTTTGCGGGTGCATTCCTCATCGCACTGGTGTGGGGTTTGTTCCAACTGCAGGCAGGACTCATCACGGTGGGTGTGCTCATGGCATTCACCCAACTCATCAACCGCATTCAACGCCCCATGCTTGATGCGGCACGCCTGTTACCCATTTTCGTAAACAGCATGACTTCATGCGAACGTCTGATGGAGCTGGAGGAACTGCCATTGGAGGAGGATAAAAGCCCTGTGAGGTTGGAAGGGAATGTGGGTATCCGTTTCAATGATGTGTCGTATCACTACACTGACAACGGGCGCACCGTCATCCGACACTTCTCCCACGATTTCCGTCCCGGCAGTTTCACTGCCATATTGGGCGAAACGGGTGCAGGAAAGACAACGCTCATCCGCTTGATGCTGGCTCTCATCAACCCCACTGAGGGAACTGCTGAGGCATACTCCCAATCCTCCAATTCCCAATTATCAATCATCAATCATCATTCTCTCTCCCCTGCCCTACGCGGGAACTTCTCTTACATTCCTCAAGGCAACACGCTTTTCTCCGGCACCATTCGTGAAAACCTGCTGATGGGAAATCCCTCTGCCACCGAAGAAGAGATGCAACATGCGCTGCATCTTGCCATGGCTGATTTCGTCTTCACACTTCCCGACGGGCTTGAAACAAAGTGTGCCGAACAAGGCGGGGGACTCTCAGAGGGACAAGCTCAACGCATCGCCATCGCCCGTGCCATCTTGCATCCCTGCAAGGTGCTCCTGCTTGACGAAGCGACTTCTGCCCTTGATGTGGAGACAGAAAAAAAGCTGCTTGAGAATCTCAAACAGCATTTTGCAAGTAGCACCATCATCTTCGTCACTCACAGACTCGCCGTGGTAGATTTCACCAACGATGTCATTCGGATGGAACGGCTAAGCGGGCAGTAACACCACCCCTTCTTTCTTCATGCCATCAATCTTGATGACAATGGGATTGGAGAATCGGACATGGCGCACATGTTCCGTCTCTTCAACTGCCGGCATGTCTTTCAGTACGGATTGGTTGTAAATGCCGTCACCAATGAAGTCGTTGATGGTGAAGTAACCCACGCCCATCGAGGTGAGATTTTGGAAGAAGTGCGTGCCTTGACTTGGATCTACACGGAAATTGCTCAAACCTGCCTCTACAATCACTTTGGCTGCAGAGATGTTTGGCCATTGAACAGGTATGCCCAACCATGAATCGCTGGAACCCCAACGGCCAGGACCCACCAACACATAGTTCTCGCCACGCTGGAGGAACCCACGATTGATGTGCTCTATTTCCTCAGCCACTGCAGGGTTATTGGCTGCCGTATAATCATCTGTCTTGACATACACCACATCAAAGACATCGTTGACAATGCCATGACCAATCGCATTGTGGCTGCGAAGCAAACAAGCGTCATCGGGAATCAAGGTGATGTCTTCATCCAACTGCATCTGATTGTCCACCATCGGACGAATCTGAAGGAGATAGAACTCGCCTGACTTGTCATCGTGCAGATTGACAGCAAATTCTATCTCGACAGGACGTGCCATCTCCTTCTGCCCATAGTAGAGCACCTTCTGCAAGAGTTCGGGCAATGGGAACACCCCATTCTGCAACACACCCGAGAAGGAGATAATCTTGCGGTTCTTCCCTTCATAATAACCGTCGTAGATGCACTGGTCATAAGGGTCGAAGGTGGAGACAATCCACTTGAGGGAGCCATCGTGGTCGGCATCGCGCACTGTCACTTTCTTAAGATTGAAAGCATCGTCCACCTGAAATGCCAAGGCTCCATCGGATTCGCCATTTTCACTGGCTTCCACATCCAAGGCATAAAACTTCGTCTGTGTCTCTCGTAGCGCTATCTCCATCTCACTCGTCTGCAAAACCTTGTCGGGATGATGAGGACAGACACGAAGACAAAGACCGCCATCCACGATATACTTACCCAATCCAAGCGCCAACTCCACAATGCCTTCATCGGCTGTCTCGTCGCCAATCGGGTAGTAGTTGATGCTGCGCCCCACTCCCGAAATGGTGGGATAGAAACCGCTCTCATACCGCTGACCCACCACTTCCTGAAGGATGACCGCCATCTTCTCTTGGTCAATCACATTGGAGGTGGCAACCATATAGTCTTTCGACGCCCGATAGAACACGCTGGCATAGACGCTCTTAATGGCATTGGAGAGCATCTCGAGACGTACATACTTATCGTTGGCACGTGGAATCATGTAAGTGGAATAGATACCGGCAAATGGCTGATAGTGGCTGTCCTCCAACAAGGAAGAAGAACGAATGGCAACAGGACCATTCACCACATCCATGAAGGACATGAGGTCATCTGCCAACTCTTCGGGTAAACGTCCATGCAGGAAATGCTGCAGGATTTCCTCGTCGGGAATGTCGGAAAGCGCCACCTCATAGAGCGAATTGCTCTCCATGAACCGGTCAAAGATATCGGTACACAGCACCACGGTCTTGGGTATCTGCACCGTCGCATTCTCAAACTCATTGAGGTCGGTGCGACGCTTGATGATGTTATCGAGGAAAGCCAAGCCTCTACCCTTTCCTCCCAAAGAGCCTTCACCAATGCGGGCAAACTGGCTGTAACTGTCGAAACGGTCACGATGGAAGATGGCAACCACTCCCTGATTCTTCATCTTTCGATAACTGACAATGGCATCGAAAATATACTGACGATGTGCATCCACATCGGTCTCCACCTTCCACGTAATCTTCTTCAGGAACTCTGCCACCGGGAAGATGGCACGCGATGCCAACCAACGCGACACATTATTGTGGCGGAGGTGATAACTGAGCGAATCTGCCGGCAAGGTGAAGATATTGTCCTGCAATTCCTTGAGATTGTGGACACGCCCCACTTCTTGCATCGTGTCGGGATTGCGGAAAATAAAGTCACCAAAACCAAAGTGTCTGGTCATCAAGTCCTTGAGGTCCTGATTGATTTTCTTGGAGTTCTTATCGATGAAGGCTGCCTTGCACTGATCTGCATAAGGCTTCTTGTCGCTCTCACTGGAATTGAGCACTAAAGGCACATATTCATCCACCTCACGAATGGCGCGAAGCAGTTTGAAACCAGCAAGTTCATCCTTCTCGGCACTGTCTGCCTTCATCGGGAAACGGCAGTCGCTGATGACACCCAACACGTTGTCACTATATTTGGAATAGAGCGCCCATGCCTCTTCATAAGAACGTGCCAGAACAATCTTGGAACGTCCTCGCATGCGCAGCATCTCCAACTGCGAGTTCAATGCTTCTGTGGCAAATTCCAGACTCTGCTGCAAGACGAACTGATAGAGATTGGGCAGCAGGGATGAATAGAAGCGAATGCTGTCCTCCACGACAAGAATCATCTGCACACCTGCCGCCAAGTCATTCTCCAGATTCATCTTGTCCTCAATCAGCTTGATGATGGAAAGCAACAGCTCTGTATTGCCCAACCAACAGAACACATATTCAAACACGCTGAGGTCTTCATTCTCCATACGGCGCGTGATGCCATGAGAGAAGGGGGTGAGCACCACAATGGGCAATGTGGGGAATTCCGTCTTAATGCCCCGTGCAATGTCGAACACATCGTTGTTGGCTGTTCCTGGCATACAGATGACAAGGTCGAACTTAGTCCTGCCAATCAGTCTTGCCGCATCCTCCTGAGAGGCTGCACGGAAGAAACGCGGTGGATAGCGCAGTCCCAACTTGGCATACTCGTCAAATATCTTTTCATCCACACGCCCGTCATCCTCCAACATAAACGCATCATAAGGATTTGCAATAATCAGCACGTTGAACACGCGCTTCTGCATTAAATCCACAAACTTCGTCTCTCGGAGCGTGGGATATCTGTTTTCTATATTCGCCATAAAGAATGAATGGACAATGATGTTTCTTGTTGCAAAGATATAGAAAATTGTTGAAACAAAAAAAGAAGTTCCAAGCATTTCTGCTCAGAACTTCCTTTCTTCTTATCTTGTCACCTCATTTGAGGTGAAACATCACCTTGTCGGTAGCTTGAGGAACCAAGGCTTACCAGCCATCTTGGTGGTAGTGCCATATTTCTCCTCGATGTATGCAGGCATTGCGATGGTTGTACCGATAGCTGAACCACCCATCTCCTGCATCTGGTAACGCATGATGTCGTAGAAACGCTGACCTTCGAACACACCCTCAAGAGCTTCCTCTTCAAGGATGAGCTTAGAAACGTGAGCTTGACGTTTTGTGCGGATGTCTGGAGATGCCAGATACTCTGCATTGTAAGAGTCAACGCTATCCTTTTGAGCGATATTCACAGAATCTGCATAAGCATTGTAAGCAACCACGCGGTCATACTCTACAGAGTCTTCATGAGTGGAATTTCTGCTCAAACGAGGAACTTCTTCCAATTCGAGATCCTCTTTATAAGCCTTCAAGCCACTCTTTGTCTCTTCATCATCCAGGAAGTATCTGTCATTGTACTCAGAGTCACCACTACCGAATGAGTGAATACCCACCTGGATGTAGTTACCGCCCTCAACAATTCTCTGAGGATTCATCTGATCCAAAGGAACAATGAAGTAAGTAGCGAACACATCTGAGCTCCAAACAGCAGCCGTACCTGTTGTCTGCTTCTTCAGGTCATCATCCGTGAACTTAGGTTCCTGAACGGTGAAACCAATAGAAGTAATCAAACAAAGACGGTCGAACTCGTCTTTAGAGACGATGCTGCGATTGGTCAATGTATAGTAGGAAAGACCATACTTGAGGATAGCAAAGGCTGTCTCTGGGAAACCAGCGCGATTGAGTGCCTCTGCAAAGTGCAGATACAGGATGTTGTTACGGAAGTATGGAACAAATGGCAAATAGCTGTTACCATTGGTTGTAGTACCATACTTGCGGTTCAGATAGTACATGTTGTTGTAGCTGCTGTTCTCGTGACTGTTAGAGGAGTTGTCCTTCACATTGTCAGGACCATCAGAAACTGCATACAAGCGAAGGTCACCCTCCATAGTCTTGTAATCAGAATAGAGGTTTGGATCGTGCTCACGGAAATAAATCTCTGGCATGCCACCACCCTCTACGAGGAATTGGCAATAGTCTTGTGCCTTTGAAATATCCTTTGCACGCTGAGAAGCAACCACTGCTGGATAATAGTTATTCGAGTCAAGTGAGCAGAACACACCTCTCAACTTGGAAACTGTTCCATAGTACTGGGAAGTCTCCATTGGGAGTACACCTGCACACTGTGAAGCATCCAGGAAGTTACTATTGTAATCACTAGTATTTGGACGCTCGGAATCACGAGATGGCCAGTTTGCGTTAGCACTTCCCGTGTTGATTTCCTCACTTGGGAAAGTGAAGTAATCATGATACATACGGATAGCATTGATGTAATCCGATTCATTACCTGTGTAGGAAGCACGCCACAAGTAAAGCTCTGCCAACATGGCGCGTACAGGAATTACCATCTCTGAATAACGAATGCCATTGAAAGTTCTGTTACCATAACTCTGACGTAATTCGTCATTTTCAGCTGCACGGAAATTAACCAAATCGTTGATCATATCCGTCACGATAGTGACCATACCTTCTTTCTTACCAGATGCCACAATTCCTTCAGCATCGTCAGAATTCAAGACAGGAGTGCGGATATAAGGAACGTCACCATAAATCTTGAGCAGTTCGAGATAGCACCATGCACGATAGCACTTGGCTGCCAGTATCTCCTTCTCAAAATATTTACGGGTGCCCTGTGAGTTACGCATAGAGTCAACGTAAGCCAGATAAATATTACAGCTGTTGATGACTGCATAGTAATCAGAAGGCTGATTGTACACATTCGTGGCAGACACGTTGTTCGCAGCAAGCTCTTGGATGTCTGCTGACGCATGGAGTGGATCCACATCAACGAGGTCGGCTCTCACCTCACCCAACAGCACTGTGCGGTCTGCCAGCTTCTGCATACGCTTGATGATGCCCATCATCTGATAAAGTGTGTCTTGTGGAGCAAGTTCTGTTGTCACAAGCGTGTTGTCAGCCGTGAACATATCCTCGCATGACACAGTGGCTGTTCCGAGTCCAAGCAAAAGCAAGCCACATTTTATAATAGATTTCATTTTCATGATTGATACAAATTAGAGGTTAATCTTAACACCAAGATGGAAACTGCGGCCTGAAGACAGGTAGCCAGCATCGATTCCCTGATACAAAACACTGTTGCCACAAGAGATTTCTGGATCAGGACCCAGATACTTTGTCAGCGTGAAGAGGTTGTTAGCTGCAGCCCAGATAGTCAAACCCTGAATGTATTCATTCTGGATTGGCACCTTATAGGACAACGTAACGTTCTTCAACTTCAAATAAGAACCATTTTCAATCCAACGGTCAGAGAAGCGGCTGTTACCCATTGGGTCAGAATAGGTAGCCTTTGGCATATCTGTCACCTGACCTTCTGTAGTCCATCTGCGAGTCACAGCTGTTGTCTGGTTGATGAAGTTTGAGCCACCTTCCAGAACGGCACGCTGATAGTTGTAGATGTCATTACCTACAGAATAGTTGAAGTTAGTAGCCAATGACCAATTCTTTCCGTAGTGGAGCTTCAAGCTGATGTTACCATAGATGTCTGGGTTTGGATCACCAATGACGAAGCGGTCGTTTGCGTTGATTTCGCCATTACCATCCTTGTCCACAAATTTGACGTCACCAGCACCGAAATATACAGGGTTGTTAGATGCATCGCGGATGAATTTACCATCTGCCTCTGCTGCACCTGTATCCTTGTAAACTCCGTCTGCCTTGTAACCGTAGAAGACACCTGCGCTCCTACCCACTTCTGTCAGAACTGTTCCGCCATAGAGGTTTGTCTCGTAAGAGTTCATACCTTGTGGCAGACGAGTCAACTTGTTCTTGTAGTGACCGATGCTTGCGCCCAATTCCAATTTGAATTGTTTAGAATCAATAATCTTCGCATTGAATGCAGCATCGAAACCGTGATTCTTCAAGGCACCATCGTTGGTGTAGTAAGTAGGAATACCTGCTACATAAGACAATGTACCCAGAGTAATCAAGTTGTTAGTCTTAGAGAAGAAGTAGTTAGCTCTCAAATTCAAGCGGTTGTTAAAGAAGTTACCTTCAAAACCGAAGTTGAAACGATTCGTGGTTTCCCACTGGAGAGAAGAACTACCAATATTGCTCAAACCAAGAGAAGAGTTAGCATTACCAAACATCATTTCTGATGCCATGTAAGTCAAAGTTGCTGAGTTATCCATTGCGTCGTTACCGACAGACTCGAAACCAGCATTCAACTTCAACATGTTAACCACATTGGTTGGACGGAACCAATCTTCATTTGTCATGACCCAAGCAGCCTGGAGAGATGGGAACAAGCCCCATGCCACACCAAACATTTTCAGACCACCATCAGCTTTCTTACCGAAACGTGAAGAAGTTTCCATTGACAACTGACCTGTCAAATAATACTTGCCCATGTAGTTGTAATCCACATTAGCATAGTAAGCCAAAGTTCTCCAGTTCGTGTCAGTACCATCAATCTTTCTGTTCTTACTACCGGTATTTGGAGTCTTATCACTACCAGTACCATCAGCATACAGATAAGATGCTCTGTAAATATCGTTCATGAAACGGATACCACCCAACAATTCCACGCGGTGTGGGCCATTAGGAAGAATCTTCCAATCTGCACGTGTGTCAGAGAACACAGCATTGTGCTTTGAGTACATGGAATACTTTGAGTTCTCCGTAGCGTCCAGATTACCAGGAAGTGTATAAGTAGGCATACCAATGATTGGAGTGAAGTAAGCCTCATCCAAACTCTGAAGAGTGTAGCTGAACTTCTCTGTCAAAGAGAAATTATTCGTTGGTTCCCATGTTGGAGCGATAGATACGTTGATCATCGTACAATCAGAGTGGTTCTTGTTCTTTGCCTCACCGTTTGCAAGAACTGCAACAGGGTTGGCAACCTGAGCTCTGGTTGTGTTGATGCTACCCCAAACCTCGTTCAGATAATCATCAGCATCTGCGATGAAGTCTGTCTCATGACGGTCTGTAGCGAAGTCATAAGGGCTCAAGAAAGGAGCCTTAATGTTAGCCAATGCACTTGGTGAAGCCAATGCCTGCAAGAACTGATTGTTCTCCCAACCATCGCTACGCAAGTTGCGTGTTACGTTCGTATAGCTGGCATCAAACTGTGTGTAGAACCACTTGTTCAGCACGATGTCTGTATTGAAACGTACATTGAAGCGCTGCATGTCATTTCTCTTCAGTGTTGACTTAGCGTCACCATAGCCTACAGAGAGGTTATACTGTGCGATGTCATCACCACCTTGGATAGAGATGCCATAGTTCTGCGTAAATGCCGTTCTTGAAATTTCCTTGTTCCAGTCTGTATTATTGTGATACACATTATAATAATAGTAGTCTGGCTCTGAATGCAAGAACTTGAACTCCGTCAGAGTGGTGTTCGTTGTCTGCAAAAGGTTTGAAGCATAGGAACGATACTGACCAGCATTCATCAGGTCGAAGTTCTTAGGTCTGAGTTCAAGACCGGCATTGATGTTCACATCGATGCGGGTTGCCATTGAATGGCAGCGCTTAGTCTTGATGCGAATGACACCATTGGCTGCTTTTGCGCCATAGTATGCCGTTCCATTCTTCAACACCTCCACAGATTCAATATCATCCACATTGATTGCCTGCAACAGATTGTTGAAGTAACCTGTGTGCAACATGGTTGCATCATACAACATGTCGTACACAACATCATCCACAACAATCAGTGGCATGGCGTTTGAGTTCAACGAGTTCAAACCATTGATGAACATAGCAACGCCTTCAGCAGGATTAGCTGAACGCTGAATGCTTCTCACATCGGCGCCCAAACGATTCTGAATCTCTTGGTCGATGGTCAAAGCGGGTGTGTTCACAAATGATTCTTCAGACACGCTTTTACGAGCAGAAGCATTGGTCGTATAATCACCCTTCAAGAGGTTAGACTGCATCAGGATATTCACACCACTGGTGCGACCATTGAGAGAAACATTGTTCAAGTTGTAACCCTCAAGGCGAGCAGAAAGTGCCGTGATAAACTTAGGAACCTGAATGGTGAATGCACCATTCTCGTCCGTCATGGCAGTATAATACTTGTTGTTGAAAGCCTGAAGCTGAACACCGGCAAGTGGTTCGCCTGTAACAGCATCCACCACTTTACCCGTCACGTCAATCGTTGGGTATGTCTTCGCTGGCTTAACCTTTTTGATAGGTGCAGCTACCTCTGTTACCTCCTCCTGTACCTCATCCTGTGCAACAGCTGGAAGTGCGGTTCCAAGGAAGAACATGAATGCTGCGATTCCATATTTATTGAAGTGCTGCATAACTATTTACGTATATTAGAAGTTGTCAACTGAATACTTTTTCTCGTTTTTGCTTCGTCTGCCACTGTTTCTTCATCATGTGGCTTCAGAATGATAGAACTGATGAGCATTTCGTTAGAGAAGTCTTTTCTCTGGCTGGAAAGAATGGATGATGCAATCTGAATGATGACACCATAATCAGCTCTGCCATAATAAGCGTTCTTGAACTGATACTGACCCAAATAAGTCGTATCATTCACGATGATATGACCAGCGTCGTCATAAATCATGCCCTGAGACAAGAAGATGTTCTTCTGCTTCTCATCAATCGGTTCAGGATTCTCAAGTGTCTTACCCTTTGATGGGAATTGACCGATGTTCTTACCCTCATTCTCACGCTCAATAATAGTGGCTGTGAAGCGATAAGGACGAACATCCCATTCTGCCATGTCAATATTGTTGTAATCGGATGCCAACCACATTGGGCAAGTGACAATATAAATGTCATACAAGCCAGAAAGTGTGTTAGGCACATTGAAACCAACCGTGATGTTACCACTTGTAGGAACGAAATCTACAAAACGATAATTCTGACGCTTTTGGTCCACGCCCGTCTGTTCACCTTCTTCGTCGTAAGTAGGAATGGATGAAACAAAAATACCTGAACGACCGCCGAAAGACTTCTGAACACCCTTCGTGTAAGTCCAGTTGTCACCAGAACCCAATTTGTTCACCGCACCATCAGATGCAGTCACCTTGATCTTCTTAAAGAACTGTTCCACTGCTGAGAATGGATATTCATCAACAAGATAAGCAGTACCATTAGAGCACTCTACTGGTTCTCCGCACTTAGCCAAGATGTCATTGATTTCTTTGTCTTCTGGCATATACTTAGGCTCCTTGCTGTAATACACGTGCTGTGTCCAATCAACAACTCCATGCCAAGAATTGTAGTAGTTGGTGGACTTCAGAGAGTCTTCCCAATGCTCATTGGCATTCTTATTGTAGAACAAGTCTGTCATAGCAAAGGAATTTGCATAGTGACGTGTCAAAGAGTCGCAAGTGCCTGCAGCACGATTGTCCTCTGAAGGATTGAACTGCAAGAGTGAAGCAGCCTTCTTGTAGCGTTCACCCCAAGCCTTAGCTGAAGGAAGAATTGCGATGAAGAGAGAATCCTCTTCGTAAAGACGTGCATCGTAGTTCTTGAGCACAGTGTTGTTCTTCTCCAAATACTGGCTCACCCAAATCTTATTACCGTCAGCGTCCACACCGCGGCTTACAGACTTGTTCTCGATCAATGTATCCTTATTCACCTTCTCGTCATAAAGATAGGCATAAAGAGAAAGCGTGTCCTTACCGTCTTCAGGATCATCCTTGTATTGCTTGGCAATCATCTCAAAAAGATTGTAAGCATAAGGAGATGGGCTTTCGATAAGGTGAATGATACCATTCTGGCATGAGATATTGTTCTTCTGTTCGTCAATCTTGATATGACCAAACATACCATCAGAAGTCATGCTGCCTCTCTTCTCATTCAAAAGACTGAAAGATTGGTCTTTGGGAGTGAGAGACAATGGGTAAAGTGCCACGTGATTCTTGATGAAGTCATTCACCACTTCTGCTGAATCTGCCACTCTCTCACCATTGGCACCTACATAGTCAGAGAGTTCAAAAGAACCATCTGCGGGTGCCCACACGGTGTATGTGTTATCAGAAGAAAGTTCACGAGAGAACCCATACGCCTTGACAACCTTGGCGAAATCGGGTGCAGTCTCTTCAAGAGCCTGCATCGTTGTGCCATTGAACTTGAGTGCTGACAGACCTGAATTGTAGTGGTCGTCCCATGTGTCAGAACATGAGTACATCGCTACGAGTCCTGCTGCTAGCACAAATCCGGCACGAAATGTATTTTTGATATTATTCATATTATTTCTTTAATTGTCATTGCCAGCCTACCCTGCCCGATGAAGGGCAAGGTGGCTGAAAGGTTATTTACCAAGTCGGTTCCGCAAAGTATTCATTGTTATATACAGAACTTGGACAAAGCTCGATAAAGTCGAAGTTCAACTCGTTGTTCTCAGACTCCATCTTCTGTTGTATTCTCAAGAAGTGGTCAGACTTACCATCCGTAGTGAAGGTACCAATGACCTTACGGATTGTGTTGTCCTGAGCACGCATGGTGGCAGAACCCGCATCGAAACTGCTACGCCATCCGCAATGATAGCACTTAGGTCCTTTCATCCAACCAATGTTGTGAATGGCTTTGTCAAATGCTGTGATAGCATCGTCATCACCCAAGTCTGTATCATTCTTCCATCCAAACAAGGTACGTCCACCTGGGCGCATGTCAAATGGAATGCCTTGAGGCTCGCCATCGATGTAATACTGCACGATACCACGTGTATCAAAGCCCACACAAGTCATCATACGAACCTCGTAAGTACCTGCTGGTACAGCTGGCAACTTCAAAGTGAAGTCATAACGTCCCTTGAAGATCACCTCATCACCCTCGTATGACCAGAACCAAAGTGAACGGCCACGTACGTGCATATGGGTGTTGGCTGTCATCTCAAAGTTACGTGCGTAACCAGGCTTGAAACCAACGCTTCGGTTGTTGTTATCCGATGGGTTGTTTGTGTTCTTTGCGCCATCATACTTCTTGTTGCCGCCCCAAGTGTGACCACGCGCAACCTCACCATCTGTCAACTTAGTCATGAAGTCAGGAGACAAGGTCGTACAGTCAAGACGGATACAATCGTTCATGACTATTTCCTGCATGTTTCGGTCGTATGCCACAACGTCATCGATATAATGATACATACCGTTCAAAGCCGTAGTAGTTCTGGTATACTCCTTCGGTGAAGCAATCTTTGCACCACGGTAATAACCACCACGTTCGTCAGCATGGTGACGGACACCTCGACGGTTGATGTACAAACCGATCTGAGGACCATTAGGGAAGGAGAACTTCATCAATGACTGAGGCATCAAAGTTCCATACCAGTCACAGATGTCATACTTCATACGGTTGAAGTTATACTGCAAGTCATTGTTGTCCATTGACGTCAGGCTGTAATAGTCACCATAGCGGTCAATCACATGATAGGAGATGAAACGGTTGAGCGCATTCTTACGGTCAGTCAATTCATCGTTGTCTGCATCTTCCGGATACATTGGGTCATAGAGCTGGTGAGCCAGATACTCCAAAGAGCTGGGGTCATCCTTGCCCAGAAGCGTCGTGACACCATATTTTTCCTTCAAAATAGAGTCAGGGCACATGAACACTGTATAGTTGAAGTAACGCTTCACTGGATAAGCCACGTTGTCGTACTCACCGCCAGAGCCATCCAAGTGCTTAGCAGTTGGGATACACAACTTGGTGTTAGTCCATGTACAAGAGTCGATACGGTCCTTGTCATTAGCCCATCCATAAGTGTCATCCACATAGTGATCCTGAAGGGTGTCTATGATGCCAGTCACCTGGAAGGCCTGACCATAAAACAGACAGGTTGAGTCACTCAAAATCACAGTGCCAATCAGGTCGTTGCTGGAACCCACAATCGCGCTCACGGTATGAACCACACCGTTCGACACAGAGTCGTCAGCATGAATAACTGGTGAGTTTTGGTTGATGTACATTGCCAAGACTGAGTCTTGTTTCTGTGCATCCCACTCCTGATAAGACTTCACGCTGACAATGTGCTCCAGCATGTTAGACTTAGGATACTGACCATCATTGAAGTCTGTCGTGAAATACGCAGCTTCGATGATTGAGTTCAACGCAATCGTGTCGCAGTCTTGAACAGACAACTCATCCACAGAGCTCAATCCACGCTCTGCCAGATACTTCTCCACAGCCGCGTTTGTAGGAGCAAACACTGTGTATGAGCCATATGTGCCCAACATGTCGACAAGACGGAGGTCATATTCTCCCCTTGCGCGCTCAAGAATCTTCAAGTACTCAGAGTACTGCTCACGATTCTTCAAGTAGTCGGCCGCATATTCTCGGGACTGCGTATAGTAGTTCTCCACACCAGGGTCATCAGAACAGCTCACAACCGCCATCTGGATAGATGCAACTACAAAGAGGGCAATTGCCCAGAATTTAATTCCTGATAATCTCATAACTTACTGTTTTTTATTTTCATCCTCATCCAAATAGCTTTCATTCTGGACAAGAGCTGGATTAATCTTCATTTCCTTTCTTGCGACTGGCATATACATAAAGCCCATCTGAATCAACTTGATGGCTACAGCAGGTCCTGCCTCACTGTATTTAGTAGCCAACGCCTGACGCATCTCCTGGGTATTACCTGCACGACGAGAAGCGCGGACCAAGTCATAGAAACGCTTACCCTCAAAGAGGAACTCACGTCTGCGTTCATTCATCAACAGCTTATGGAAGGAGTCATAGGTCTGTGGCTGTTCAGGAGCATACTGCTTCTTAGTCTGCACCACAGGATTTGAACGACGATAAACAGCTGAAATCAGGTTGAATGCATCCAGCTTCAGTTCATCGGCAGTAGTCAGTGAATTACCACGTACCAACACTGATGCCTTGCGCATCTTTGAACCTGCCTCTGAGCCTGTGCCTTCACCGTCCTGTTCACCTTGTTCACCCTCAGCATTCTCACCTTCAGCCTCCTTCTCAGAAGCATCCAAATTGAATGCCAGTTCGATTTCAGCTTCAGCACGGAACAACATCACTTCTGTCAAACGATAAAGAATCCAGTTCGGTTCCGTATTACGATATGACTGAGAACTACGAGCTGCAGTGAATGAAGAACCGACACTTCCATATTCTGTGGAAGAAGAGGCACCAGCCCTATTCCTTTCAATCATATACTTGTAAATACTGGACACACCACTTTCTTCATTATAATAGAAAGAAGCAATGCTTCTGTAATCTGATGGCACAGAGAACAATCGAGTGTCAGAATAGTTATCAGTAGAGTTAGGCTTGGTCTCAAACAAGTCTTCAGCAGCCTTCACATTCTGCGTACGAGAACTTTCACCATACTGGTTCTTCACAGCTGCATTACTTCCATAACTTCTGTTCAGAGCTGAATTATAATAAGTAATCTCGAACAGTGTTTCGAAAGAAGCACCTGTACCAAAGATGGCATTTGTTGCAGCAGGACCATTCTCATTGTGACCGACAGAAACTTCCTCAGCCAACAATGGGTAACCATAATCCTTGTACACTTCCTGGTCAATATCTTCCTTAACATCACCCTCATCATAGCGCTGCATCTTATAAGCAAGCACCCAGTCGCAGCAATCAATACACTTCCTGTAGTATTCATTCTGCTTATCCTTGGAAAGGTTGTAATCAGAAGCACGCCACAAATAAAGCTCAGCCAGCAGAGCATACATTGCAGGACGAGTCACCTTACCTGTGTTCTGAGTGTTATCCACACCAGCTTTCAATGTCTGGTTAGTGTTACGCAGAGGTGCATAATCCTTGCAAGCTTCAATGTCTTTAATCAGTGAATCCAGCACCACCTCAAACTTTGTCTGAGGCAAGCGATAAGTCTGCGTGTCGTCCAAAGAGGGCTCGAAAGTGAAAGGTACATCCCTGAACGTCTTGATGAGTGTCAAGTAGCAATAGTCACGGATGAATGAGCACTCAGCCTTGTTCACGCGATAGTCAGACTCCGTATAGTTCGGGTCCTTCTGCATCACCTGAGGTGCCTCATACATGGCAATGTTACAATAATTGATGACCTTGTAGAGCGGACTCCACTCACAGAATCCGTTGGTCGTCTTGATACTGCCTTTCAGCAAAAATCTCAAGTCTTCAGACTGATCCTGTCCAGCTTGAACATTGTCGGAGCGGTCTTCTCCCCAAACAATCATTCGTTCCACGACATCCCGCGTCTGAAAGGCTCCATAGCAGGCAGTAACCACACTCTCCACGTCATCCTTGTTGGTCCAGAAGTTCTCATAGACCACCTCATTGAGAGGGAGCAAGTCAATGTCGCAAGAGCTGAAACCAAATCCCGCAACCGCCAATGCTACCGCCGATAATATTCTATTTTTTATCTTTTTCATGACTTTAAGCCTATTAAATTAGAATGAAACATTAATACCGAATTGGATTGAACGTGAACGTGGATTCGTGTCACCATCATAAGCTGGTCGATAGCTGCCGGCACCGTGTTCTGGGTCAAGACCTGAATACTTGGTGAGACAGAATGCATTGTTGATCAGCATATTGAGACGCAGTGAAGCCAAGCCCCACTTCTTCAGCGTCTTGGGGTCGAACGAATATGACAGCTGACAGTAGTTCAGACGGAGGAAAGAAGCATCTTCCACGAATCGGTCAGAACCCAAATAGTTGTAAGTGTCGAACTGAGTCTTTGTTGTGGCAGCACGTGGAAGAGGTGCAACATCACCTTCGTTGTGCCAACGCCAGTTCACTGCAATCGACTGGTTGTTGTTGTTGGACATGTTCTCCAAGTCCGCGCGAGCAGAGTTAATCACCTTGAAGCCTGTACGGAAGTTGAACTGCAAGTTGAGATCCCATCTCTTATAGTGGAACTTAGTACCGAAACCACCAGTGATCTTTGGCAGAGATGAACCCAAGTAAACGATATCAAGCTCATTAATCTGACCATCATGGTTGATGTCCTCATAGATAGCATCACCACCCACAAATGCATACTGAGTTGTTCCACCATAGTTGAAGTACATCATCTTAGGAGCACCAGTCGAATCAAAGATAGGTTCACCCTTTTCATTACGAACCACAGGAGAGTTTGGACCGCTCAAGCCTTCCACTTCCTCATCAGAATATTCTGAATAAGCATAAACACCCTTATAGCGGAAACCGTAGATGGAGTTCAATGGATTATTCAACTGAACACGAGAGAGATACTGCTTGTTTTCGTACTTAAATTCTTCATTCAAGCCATCCAGACAGGTTGGATCCATTGAAAGAACTCGGTTGCGGTTGTTTGCAAAAGAGACGTTGAAATCAATAGAGAAATCCTTACCGATTGTCACAAATCTGTTTGCATTGATGTTGAACTCCCATCCTTGGTTACGCATAGAACCATCGTTATAATAGCTCAAAGATGTGTAACCTGAAGAAGTAGGAATGCCATAACCATTCTGCAACAAGTCAGTTGTCTTGGCTGTGTAAATATCGACGTTACCATCAATAGTCTTTGTACGCTTCTCATCCAGATAGAAACCGAAGTCGAAACCAACCTGATAAGAGACTTTCTTCTCATATCTCAGACCAGCCAAACGGATATTGTTAGGAACAACTGATGAAACGCCCATATAGGAAGTTCCTGTTCCATACTTAGAACGCCAGAGGTCACCACCCGGTGCACGACCAGAATAACCCCATGATGGACGGATTGACAACATAGAAAGCCATCTTACTTTCTCCATAAATGGTTCCTTGCTGATGTTCCAACGACCAGACAATGCAGGGAAGAAGCCCCATGGGCGGTCTGGACCGAAAGCTGTAGTACAGTCACCACGAAGTACACCTGTTACACTATAGCGTCCCTGATAAGAATAGTGAGCCTGGAAAGTCAGGTTCTGGCTCTTTGAATGACCTGCACCTGAACCGAAACCAGAAATCACACCGCCAGCCAATGTGGAAGTGATGTCTGCCGTTGTTGGCATCATACGCTTACCAGTGTTCTGGTTAGAGCTGTTGCCCTGTCCGAAATCGTAACGTCCCATCACCATCAACGAGTGACCGTTCTTCAAATAAGGAGTGAACGTGAGAGAGTGACGAGTGGACATGTTGTGACTCTTTGAACTGTTAGCCGAAGCTGTGTTGTAGTCGTTAGAGAACATCGTGCTGGAAGAGAGCCATCCAGGGATGTAGCTGCTACCTTCATTGTTTGCGATGTCAAACAGAATCTGTCCCTCATAACGGAGCTGATGCTGCTCTGGCTGAGTGCCCAAGATGTCATATCTAAAGATAAACTCAGGACGGAGGTTCAAGCTTGTCGTCTTCTGATAAGAATTGTATGCCTGAGCCACAGGGTTCACCATATTGTACTGATCTTCCAGATATGTGCTTGCTGCATACACACCTGTCTGTCTGGTAATCCAGTAGTTCATCGTATAGAACTCATCTGTGTCATTGCCGTTCGCATCTTCACGATAGATGGACAAGTTTGGCATCTTACGCTGAGCGATACCGATAGCACTGCCTGTGTTGTGAAGGTCACGGTCTGTATAGTTGAAGTCAAAGTTCGTAGAAACCTTGATACGGTCAGACACGTTGTAGTCGAGAGCCACACGAGTGGTGAAACGATTCATGCCCTGCTTGATGATGTAGTTGCTCTGTGTATCCCAACCACCAGAAACGCGGAAGGTTGCCTTCTCACCACCACCACTCAGGTTGACACTGTGTGAATGCTGCATACCGAACTGTGTAACGGCGTCCACCCAGTCAGTGTTATCATTATACATATTATATTCAGCCCATTCTGGTGCATAAGCAATTTCAGGGATGAAGTTGTTAGAAGATTTATCAGCGAAGCTGGACTCCTGACGAGGATTGAAGTATGCCTCCTTCATGTACATGGTGTAGTCGTCACCATTGAGCAGCTTATAACGCTTGTAAATCCAGTTGCCAGTGAAACGGTAGTTGTAGCTGACTCTCGTCTTACCTCTCACACCGCGCTTAGTCTTGATTTCAATGACACCATTAGCACCTTTCGAACCCCAGATAGTCTGAGCAGCAGCATCCTTGAGGACGGTGATAGACTCGATATCATCAGGGTTCACCTGCAAGAGTTCAGCGAAGCGCTCGTTGTTGGCATTCTCATAATCGAAGCCATCTTCCACTGTGATTGGGTTACCGTTCACAACGATAAGTGGGTTCTGGTTACCGTGAATGGTGGATACACCACGAAGACGGATAGTGGTACCTGCACCAAGGTCACCTGAGTTGGCAACGATGTCAAGACCTGCGATACGTCCCTGAAGAGCTTCATCGACAGATGTCATACCGACACCTTCAAACTCTTTCATGTCAATGGTTTGAGCTGCTGTGGCAATCTGGTCCATTGGGATGGCGAGACCTGTGCTCGGGCTCCTGCGGACAGCAGTGACCACAACGTCTGTAATGACAGTATT
Source organism: Bacteroidaceae bacterium (assembly GCA_024688885.1). Taxonomy (GTDB): domain Bacteria; phylum Bacteroidota; class Bacteroidia; order Bacteroidales; family Bacteroidaceae; genus Minthosoma. Next base: position 45,597 of record JAILDV010000031.1, read on the forward strand.
ACTCTTAAGGACAATCTTTCCGAAAGCTTTCTTGTTGATAGGCAGCTCCACTGTCTGACAACCGATGTAAGAGATTCGAATCTTATCCTTAGGATTCTTAATTGCAAAAGAGAAGTTACCGTTGATATCGGTAGTTCCATGGGCGACGATACGATTGTTGTGGTCAACTTCCACCACATTACACATCATCAAAGGGTCGAAATCATCCCATACTTGACCGCTGATAATGTCGCCCGCCTTTACTTGCGCGCTCATCTGAACACAGAAGCACGCTAAAAGCATGAGGGTTGATATTATTTTTTTCATATTCTGAACTATTATTCTGATGTAAGTGGCTTATAAGAATAGACGAATTGGGTTGCGATTTCGTTACCCTTAGAATCGTAGTGAGCGCCATCTGCAAAAATCAATGGATCCTCGATAGCGTGAATGACAACAAATGAAGAGTTGTTGAGTCTCACATTATTAGGATTAGTGATAGCACCTGAGCTTTCCAACCAATATTCACGTGCCATCAGGTTGTAAGCACCATCCTTGATGACCACCTTGGTCTGATTTCCACCCAAAGCTTTTTCACCTGAATATCCATTGCGGCAGTCTGTTACGTACATCTGGCCACCTTCCACCTTGACATCCAATTTGTAAGGACGTCCGGGAGAATACTTGCCACCCCATGACTCTTCGCCTGTTGCCTCGTCCACCTGAGTGGCCTTGATCAGCTCGGTCTTACCTGTTTCGAAGACACCTGCTGTATCCACGTCAACGAAAATAGCATTGTCCTGAATATGATACTTCACGAAATCAAGCATCACTTCCTTGATGGAGTCTGCACGAGACTTCAAGTTGTCTTCTGCAGTTGAACCTGGACCTGTATAACCCATTTCCAAGTCATATTCCTCGGCTGCTGCAAGGTCTTCCAGTGTTGGGAGTCCTGCTTCATAAGCCTTCTTCATGGCTGCATTCGTTGGTGCATATACAGTATAGTGGTAGTTGTTCAACAAGTAAGTTGCCTTGTTGGTCGTTGCATCCTCTGAACCGATCAAGCCAGGAGCCTTCAGGTTGAAGAGGTTACCATAAGTCTGGTCAGCTGCCTGCCAACCATTCTTTGAGTTAGCCTTGCTGACAGCACATGCCTCAACAATGCCGAAGAACTCCTTGAAGATAGAGTCATTATTCTCAGGATCCATACCTGGCACCACTGCATCATGCAGAGTCATGGCTACTGAATTAGGAGTACCCATTACGACGCCATCCAATGCAAGGGTGATACCGTTACGGATATCTTCACCATCATAAGCGTCAACAGTTACCAATGGTTGACCAATATTATTGTGGTAAGAGCCAGAAACTTCATAGTTCTTCTCGCCCTTCTTCTCAATCTTCACAAAATTGCGGCCCTTGGTCTTATAGTACTTCTTACCTTCACGGTATGGTTCCACCACGATGATGTTGTCGAGCATGTCTTCCATACGGTTGTTGAGAATACCGTTGCTTACACCACCTCTAAGAGGAGTTGCTGTGCCTCTCTTGGTGAATGTGCCATCCTCATTCTCATCGCACTCATAGATGCTTGCATAGAGCTGCAGTTTCTCATCCAACTTGAACTCCCACATTCTCTTCACGGTCTGACCATAAGAAACAGGGTCGATGTAAGTCAAGAGACCATCGTTGGTTGGAAGAAGGAAGATGAAACGAGACACCATAGAGTTGAGGTAGTAGTTGTAGTTCATTGGTGTAATGACATTGTCCATCACTGTGAAGTGAGTCTTGTCAATCACTGCAGGGAACAACACTGAAGAGTATGATGCAGGAGCAAACACCTTGTTGGTCAGGAACACAAGACCATTACAACCGAGATATACGCTATCCACATCTTCCTTGGTGATGCCGAGAGGTTCGTTTGCATCGTTCAGCACTGCGTTGAACTTGGAAGGAACAGAAGAGGTGAAGGCCTGAATCTGGTTCACACGAATCAAGTCGTCAAGCACAGAACTTGGTGTGTTCTCGATTGTACCATAGTACTTTTCAATCACACCACCGTTCCACCAGTTCTGGATAGCCTGGTCGGATGGCACCAACATGATTGCCATATCTTCCATCATTGGTTGACGGTCGTTGGCGATTTCAGGAATGTAACCGTTCCATCCTGGGTCGAATTTCAAAGAACCGTCGAATGTGTTTCCATTTTTGTCATACAGGAACTTCACGCTGCTCGCCATCGTTGAACCGAATGTGCGGTCAGAGAAGTAGCGCTTCACAAAAACAGAGTCGTAGTTTGTTCCTTTCGACAGGTTGAAAGTCTCGCGCAAATTGAGAGAGTCTTTAGGCGCAGCGAAACGCTCAATAATGCTGCTGAAGATAGTCATCTTTGGACTCTTGCGAATGATTTCTGACATATTGTCCAATGGAACAACCACCTTATCCACCTGATGAACGAAACCGTTCTTACAGAAAATGTTGGCATTGGTCACACGAGAATTGTTGACGTAAATGTCATCTGAGTGGAATGTTCCTTCTGGCTGATTGTAGATGAAATCAATGTCCGAGAAACTCAGCTGGTTAGATGTCACGAACTTACCCGTGAAATGAAGCATAGGTGCTGGATTCGATGCATCCGTGAAAAGGACGATAGAATCGCGGTTTGCACGCAACTCGTTGAAATACGGGTTGTCGGGCAGAATGCCGTCAGCCTCCTTGGTTGAGATGACCATCACAGAGTCGAGTAACGACATCGATGTGGCACGACGGCAAACCTCACCTTTCGCTGGACGACCTGTACCTGGAGCCTGAGCTGACGAGAGCATCGTGGTCGAATACGGGTTGTCAATCATTGACGTGTTGAGCAAGAGCTTCTTCTGCGCCAGCGAGAGGTCTTCATACTTCTTGACACCCCAATCGTTGTGCGCGTAGAAATCCGCGAACGCATCATCGTCAGCGATGAACATTGTTTTACTACCGGTCTTGGAAAGAATCTCAGCCTGTCCAAGATCGTCAATCAGATGCAGATAGTTGGTGAAGTTACCCTTGTTCTTCATGTACCCGTAGATGTTGTCCAGACCTGAAGGCTGGTCTTCATCCAAGTTGTAACGGTCAGAACATGAGAAAATTCCCAAACCTGCAGCACACAGCGCACCCCCTACCAAGAGGTGTCTGCACAGTTTTTTCCTCTGAAAGTTATACAACATAATTATTAATTAGAATAGATTGTTTGTCCTTCTAAATGTAAAAAGTTTTTAGTAAAAAGTATTATTCAATTCTTAGCTATCTGTTCCCGTGGTCATATTTGGCCAAATTCCCACGCAAACCATATAACTTTTGCAAAGAAACGACTTTTTCAAGATATAAGCAAAAAAAAAATTAAAAGAATTGCAATAAAACTTAAATTTAACAATTCAGACTCCTTTTTGAGCCATTTTTGAGTAATTTTAAACTCTAAATAGCAAAAAAAACAAAATAAAAACAGCACTTGACAACAGACCAAAGAACGAAGTGGAGAAAAGGGTTCTGCATGAATGAGCGAAGCACAAAAAAGGGGCTTCAAGAGCCCCTAAACCGACATCGTCGACATCGGCAAGTCGATGTCGTCGACGTCGGTGAGTCGATGTCGACGATGTCGATTTTCCGGTTACTTGTACCAGACCTTTCTGCCATTGACGATATAGAACCCATGGGATGGGGCTGTCACCCGACGTCCCGTCAGGTCGTAGATGCCTTCATCATCACTGTCTGCACCCGACTTTGACGTCGGCACTTCTTGGATGGATGAAGGATCTGCAACTGCTTTGGCGGAGAGGGCTTTTTGCCAATAGTAATTACCGCTTTCCAGGCGTGCAGTCATTGTAAAGGAAGTATCTTCCTGAGGCGCAGTGAATTTGCCTGTATTGGAAAGCACATCAGGATTGGATGACACCCAACTCAATGTCACATTTTCTTCAGGAGTGAAAACAATGTCCATATCGCCTGACACCCTTGAGAAGTAGTTTCTTTTGAAGTAGGTGTCACTATATTTCTTGTAATTGTAGGCAATGGCATGCTGCGGCTGCAACTTAAAGCCCCAACAGGGAACGCCATCCTCGCTCACACACGTAAAACAAAGCACTTTGGCATTGGTGCCCTCAAGAGTTTGCTCAGTCACCACACCATAATATGAGGTTGAACCCAACTTCACCAGAATGTACGATTTCCCTTCATCTGTATATGACCAAGAGCCTCGAGAGCCACCTGTCACCTTACCATCAGCAGACAAATGAATGGTGGAAGGGGTGGATTCTTGCATCACGGAGTGATTCAGTTTATAGGGATGAAGGATGATGTGATAATCGCCCTCGATGTCGGCCGCGTTCCATGGTTGAGTGGAGGCAATTGACTCGTCTGTAGTCGCTTCGCCATCAAATTGGAACGGAGCGGCACATAGCCAACCTTTTTTGTTCTGGTAGAGTTGATAGACACGTATCTGGTGACCAATCGTTCCATCGTTGAACTTTGTGTGACATACGAGGAAGGTACGACCTTGTGTGTCTTGGCAGACAGAGTTGTGTCCTTGAGCACACTCCCCTACTTGCATCAAGCCCCATCCATTCATGGCGCCAATAAGCTTCATACCCTTGTTGGTGATAGCATCGGCACCATAATTGAGTTGATAAGTCGTATAAGTGGCCAAGTTGCCAGACGCATCCTTGTAAGGACCATCAGGCTTGGCTGAACGGAACACACGCATCTCATAACCACCATCTGGAGCAAAGCCGCCATAGCTCATGAAGAGGTAGTAGTAGTTGCCAATATGCTGAATGTATGGACCTTCTCCACTGACATAGCATCCACCTGCAATGAGTTTGCCGAAATAGGGGTCGCTGGTGTAGCCAGTGAAAGAGGCGCCATTGGGAGCTCTTCCCGCATAAGTAGTGGAGGCATAAGTGTAGGTATAATCACGCAAGCCCGTATTCTTGTCGAGTTTGAGCATGAAGATGCCACCTGACCAAGAACCGTAAGCGAGCCACAGTTCTCCTTCTTCATCAAAGAACGTACACGGATCGATACAATTAGGCCACAGATTGCCCCATGCACTCGTTTTATAACGTGACGGAAGAGAAGACTGGGCACCCAACACCACTTCAAGATCCGTTTTTTTATAATTCACGCTCTTACCCGAACGCGTCTGCCCATCAAAACCGCCAAACACAATGGGTGCCTCGTAGGTGAAGGGACCGGTGGGGCTGTCGCTGGTGAGGAGGACAATGATGGATGCCCAATAGTCGCCATTCAGACTGAGGTAGAGGCACCACTTATTCATATTAGGATTGTAAATAATATCGGGTGCCCACTGGTCTCCACTCACCCATTCGGCCTCGGTTGTGGGTGCTCGGTTTCCAACCTGAATGCCCGCATAAGTAGCACAGAAAGCAGCCGCATCAAAGGAACCCAGTTCAACTTCCTCAACCTCAGTTAAGCCTGGCAAGCAACGCTTGACCACATGAACAGGATTGCTTTGGAATGCTTTATAGGCATCCTTCGATTCATATGCACCCTTGTAATAACGGGTAATATCATTGAATGAATTGAAGTCCTTAGTCTTGACGCCATAATAATGCGAGCCGTAAATGTAGAAGGTTTCCGTAGCCTCATCCCACACCACTGAAGGATCATGGACACTCTTCCAATTGCGAGAGGTTGTCTGATAGAGGGAATTCAATTCTGTGGCAGTCAATTCCACCATTTGTTCCTGTCCTTCAACACCTTCCTGTGCAACACCCACCATGCTCAGTGCGAAGGACACAAAAATAGTCAGTAATGTTTTCTTCATAAATAGATCTAATTTCAAAATTCGTGGCAAACTTACAAAAAATTATTTTATGTAACAAATAAAAGAAGCTAGAATTGTCTATCTCGCTACAAATGACACGATTTCATCCACATTTCAGAAAGAAATACACATCATACCAAAGCATAAATATCATGGCAAAGCATAAAAAAAGACCGCACACAAACTGTATGCGGTCTGCAAGATATGAATTGCTGGCAATAATTACTCTGCGGCCTTTTCCTCTGCAGAAGCTTCTGCTGGAGTCTCCTCCTTTGCCTCTGCAACTGGTGCTTCTGCTGGTGCTTCTGCCTTTGGAGCGGACTTGCGAGAACGGCGAGTGCGAGCCTTCTTAGCCTCTGTCTTTGCCATGTTCTCATCAAAGTCAACCAGTTCAATGAACGCCATCTCTGCATCGTCTGAAGGACGACGTCCCAACTTGATGATGCGAGTGTAACCACCTGGACGGTCAGCCACCTTTGTAGCAACGGTGCTGAAAAGTTCTGTGATGGCATACTTGTTCTGAAGGTAGCTGAAGACAACACGACGAGAAGCTGTGGTATCCTCCTTTGACTTTGTAATCAGTGGCTCAACATACACACGAAGAGCCTTTGCCTTTGGAAGAGTCGTAGTGATTCTCTTGTGCATAATCAGCGAGATTGCCATGTTGGCAAGCATAGCCTTACGGTGAGAATGCTTACGACCAAGGTGATTAAATTTCTTATTGTGTCTCATTTTTGATTAGTCTTTGTCTAATTTATACTTGGAAATATCTGTTCCGAACGAAAGGTTCAAGCTCTCAAGCAAGTCGTCAAGCTCTGTGAGTGACTTCTTACCAAAGTTGCGGAACTTGAGCAAGTCGGTCTTGTTGAATTGCACGAGGTCGCCAAGAGTCTCCACATCCGCAGCCTTCAAGCAATTGAGGGCACGAACAGAGAGATTCATATCGACAAGCTTGGTCTTAAGCAACTGGCGCATACGCAGCACTTCCTCATCAAACTCTTCATTGCCATCAAAGTCAGCATTCTCAAGGGTGATCTTCTCATCAGAGAACAACATAAGATGGTAAATGAGAATCTTGGATGCCTCTCTAAGGGCATCTTTCGGATGAATGGAACCATCAGTGGTGATTTCGAGCACCAACTTCTCATAGTCGGTCTTCTGTGCCACACGATAGTTCTCTACTGCGAACTTGACGTTGCGGATAGGAGTGTAGATAGAGTCAATGGCGATGTCGTTGATTTCCTTGCAGAACTCGCGATTCTCGTCTGCAGGAACATATCCACGACCCTTATTGATGCTCAACTCCAACTCCAATGTTGCCTGAGGATCCAAATGACAAATTACCAAATCTGGATTTAACACTCCAAATCCATTGAGGCTTTTGTTGATATCTCCAGCCTTAAACTCGGTTGAATTCTCGATGGTAATTGACACCTTTTCAGAGTCAAAGCCATCAGCGACTTGCTTGAATCGAACTTGCTTCAGATTCAAGATAATGTTGGTGACATCCTCCTTTACACCTGGAATAGTAGAAAATTCATGCTCAACACCAGTAATGCGGATGGTGTTGATGGCATAACCTTCAAGTGATGAAAGAAGAATGCGACGAAGAGGATTACCAATAGTAATACCATAACCTGGCTCCAAAGGACGGAATTCGAACTTTCCGTACTTGTCGTCAGCTTCCAACATTACGACTTTTTCTGGTTTTTGAAATGCTAATATCGCCATTTGATTAAATTTTATTATTTAGAGTACAACTCGACAATCATCTGCTCCTTGATATTCTCAGGAATGTCTGCACGCTCAGGCATGTGGAGGAACTTACCACCCTTTACGTTCTCGTCCCACTCAATCCATGGGTACTTGCTATGGTTGAAACCGGCAAGAGCTGCGTCAATCACCTCAAGGCTCTTTGACTTCTCGCGTACAGAAACAACCTGACCAGGCTTGACTGAGTAAGATGGAATGTTCACAACCTGACCATCAACCACAATGTGCTTGTGGCTAACGAGCTGACGTGCTGCTGCACGTGTAGGAGCCAAGCCAAGACGGAACACCACATTGTCAAGGCGTGCCTCAAGGAACTGAAGGAGAATTTCGCCTGTTACACCAGACTTTGTAGACGCCTTCTCAAAAAGGTTGCGGAACTGACGTTCAAGCACACCGTAAGTGTACTTTGCCTTCTGCTTCTCAGCAAGCATGAGACCGTACTCAGAAGACTTCTTGCGACGGTTGTTGCCATGCTGACCAGGAGCATAATTCTTTTTAGACAAAACTTTGTCAGGTCCAAAGATTGCCTCACCAAAACGACGAGCAATTCTTGATTTTGGTCCAATATATCTAGCCATATATATTCTTAATGTTTAATGCCATGCAGTTCTCAGCAGCAGCCGCAGAAAGGAAAGATGCGACAAAACGAACTCGTTGGCAAATGACATAATTGTGTAATGATTAAACTCTTCTTCTCTTTGGAGGACGGCATCCGTTATGTGGGAGTGGAGTAACGTCGATAATCTCTGTCACTTCAATTCCTGCCGCATGGCAACCGCGTACAGCGGCCTCACGACCATTGCCTGGACCCTTGATGTAAGCCTTCACCTTGCGGAGACCGAGGTCGAAAGCAACCTTGGCGCAATCCTGAGCTGCCATCTGTGCAGCGTAAGGGGTGTTCTTCTTTGAGCCACGGAAGCCCATCTTACCGGCTGCTGACCAAGAGATAACATTACCTTCACTGTTAGCCAAAGTAACAATGATGTTGTTGAAAGAAGAGTGCACATGAAGCTGACCTTCAGCGGTAACTTTGACGTTTCTCTTCTTTGCAGAAGCTGTTTTCTTTGCCATATCCTAATGATTATTTAGTAGCCTTTTTCTTGTTTGCAACTGTTTTCTTCTTACCCTTGCGAGTACGTGCATTATTCTTGGTACTCTGACCACGCACAGGAAGACCAAGACGATGACGGATGCCACGGTAGCAACCGATATCCATCAGGCGCTTGATGTTCAGCTGAATCTCTGAACGAAGGTCACCCTCCACCTTGTATTCGGCAGCAATCACCGCACGAATCTTACCGGCCTGTTCGTCGTTCCAGTCCTTTACCTTAATGTCCTTATCTACGCCAGCCTTTTCAAGGATCTTACCAGCGCTGCTGCGTCCAATACCAAAAATGTATGTGAGCGCAATTTCACCTCTCTTGTTCTGTGGGAGGTCTACACCTACAATTCTTATTGCCATATCTTACTTTTATTTCAATTTCTTACCAAAGAATTATCCCTGACGAGTCTTGAACTTAGGGTTCTTCTTGTTAATAACAAACAGACGGCCTTTGCGTCTTACGATTACGCAATCAGGTGTACGCTTTTTCAATGATGCTCTTGTTTTCATATTGTGATTTTATTTATATCTGAATACTATTCGACCTTTGGACAAGTCATAAGGAGACATCTCCACACGAATCTTATCACCTGGAAGGATCTTGATGTAATGCATCCTCATCTTACCAGAGATGTGGGCGATAATCTCATGACCGTTTTCCAACTCTACTCTAAACATTGCATTTGACAATGCCTCGACAATAGTTCCATCTTGTTCGATAGCAGACTGTTTAGCCATACTTTATAAAGATTTATCTCGTAATACTTTTTCTATTTCTTCAAACGACGACAGGATGTCAGCCTTTCCCTTACGTACACAAATGGAATGTTCAAAATGTGCAGCGGGTTTCTTATCTCTTGTCACGATACCCCAACGGTCTTCCTGCATGTAAATGTCTTTGGTGCCCATGGCTATCATCGGCTCAATTGCAATACACAAGCCATTTTTGAGCAACATTCCATTACCTCTTCTGCCATAGTTCGGCACTTGAGGGTCTTCATGCATCTTTTTCCCTATTCCATGCCCCACAAACTCTCTGACTACACCATAGCCTTGAGCTTCACAATGGGTTTGGACAGCGTATGATATGTCTCCCAACCGATGACCGACAACAGCCTGTTCAATGCCCTTGTACAAAGCCTCTTTGGTTGTTGTCAACAACTTCTTGACTTCTTCAGAGATCTCACCCACCGCAAAAGTGTAACATGAATCTCCACAATAGCCATTGAGTTGCGTACCACAATCGATGGACACTATATCACCCTCCTGCAAGGGAGTGTCGTTAGGGATGCCGTGAACAACTTGATGGTTGACAGAGGTGCAGATGCTGGCAGGGAATGGATTTCCATAGGGATTGGGGAATCCGAAGAAAGTCGGTATGGCTCCGTGGTCACGAATAAAAGTGTCTGCTATTGTATTCAGTTGCTTTGTCGTAACCCCTGGCGCAATCACTTTCGCCAATTCTGCCAATGTATTTCCCACAAGCAGGTTTGCCTCCCGGAGAAGCTCCACCTCCTCGTCTGTTTTCAGATATACCATCTTGTCTAAAGTTGTGCTTAATGTTCGCCACGAACACGGCCCGTGTCAAGCAGTCCGTCGTAATGACGCATCATCAGGTGCGACTCAATCTGCATCAGTGTGTCAAGGACAACACCGACAAGGATGAGGAGGGAAGTTCCACCAAAGAAAGCGGCAAACTCCCTCTGTACACCAAAGATGCCAGCAAAGGCAGGAAGAATGGCGATCAGTGCCAAGAACAAAGAGCCAGGAAATGTGATACGAGACATAATCTTATCGATATAGTCTGCAGTTTCCTTACCCGGCTTGATTCCTGGAATGAAACCATTATTTCTCTTCATGTCTTCGGCCATCTGCACAGGATTGATAGTGATTGCTGTATACAAATAGGTAAACAGGATAATCAAAATAGCAAAGATGAGATTGTACACAAAGCTATTATTGTCTATCAACTGGTTGACCAATGGATTCAGCTTGCTACCAGAGAACTGTGCTAAAGTGACAGGGATAAACATGATAGCCTGAGCGAAGATGATAGGCATCACGTTTGCAGCATAGGGCTTCAGTGGAATATACTGACGTGCACCACCAATTTGCCGAGCACCTGCAATTTTCTTTGCATAATTGACAGGAACACGACGCACACCCTGCACAAGAAGTATTGCAGCTGCAATCACAGCAAGGAAAAATACGACCTCAACAAGGAACATGATGAGACCACCCTGCCCTGCTTCCAGACGTGAAACAAATTCCTGCACGACGGCGTCGGGGAAACGTGCGATGATACCAATCATGATGATGATAGACACACCATTTCCGATACCCTTATCTGTGATTCTCTCACCAAGCCAAAGGACGAACATGCTACCTGCAGCCAAAATGATTGTGGCATAAAGGTAGAAAGTAGTCCAATCCAAAGACGAATAGAGAGCAGCACCCTGTGTCTGATTCTGAAGGTTCATTAAGTAGAAGAAACCTTGGAAGAGAAGGATTGGCACTGTCAAATAACGGGTGTACTGACTCATCTTGCGACGTCCGCTTTCTCCTTCACGCTGCATCTTTTGGAAATAAGGAACTGCAATACCCAACAACTGCATCACAATGGAAGCAGAGATGTAGGGCATGATTCCCAGCGCGAAGATAGATGCTTTAGCGAATGCACCACCCGAGAACATATCAAGCAGATTCATCAAACCACCCTCCGTCTGGTTCCTCAGTCCCTGCAATGCATCCGTGTCAATACCAGGAAGCACCACATAAGAGCCCAAACGATAGATGGCAACAAACAACAGCGTGATGAGGATGCGCGAACGCAAATCCTCAATACGCCAAATGTTTGTCAATGTCTTAACAAGCTTGATATCTTTAATTTTATCTATTACCTTGCTCATTGGTTTAGAGTTTTACAGCGTTTCCGCCCTTTTCTTTGATTGCAGCTTCTGCTGTAGCAGAGAAAGCATGAGCTTCCACATCAACCTTAGCTGTCAGTTCGCCATTGCCAAGAATCTTCACAAGCTGATTCTTGTTCACCCAACCAGCAGCAATAAGCTCTTCGATTCCAATCTTTGTGAGGTTTTTCTCCTCAGCGAGTTTCTGGATAAGATCAAGGTTGACTGCCTTGTACTCAACGTGGTTGATGTTCTTGAAGCCAAACTTAGGAACGCGACGCTGAAGTGGCATCTGACCACCCTCGAAACCGATCTTCTTCTTATAACCAGAACGTGCCTTAGCACCCTTATGACCGCGAGTGGAAGTACGGCCCTTGCCAGAACCATAGCCACGACCGACACGCTTACTGTTGTGAGTAGCGCCTTCAGCGGGTTGCAAATTATATAATTCCATTTCTAATCTGATTTTAATGTATTAATACGTTAGTCAATAACCTCAACAAGGTGAGCCACCTTGCGAATCATACCACGCAAAGATGGAGAATCCTCACGCTCAACGACCTTGTTAATCTTGCCAAGACCAAGAGACTCAAGAGTGCTCTTCTGGTCAATCGGACGGCCTGCCTGGCCTTTTACTTGCTTAATCTTGATTGTTGCCATGATAGTATCTCCTTATCCTTTGAATACTTTTGTCAAATTAACACCACGGTTCTGTGCAACAGTCTTAGCGTCGCGCATATTAGCGAGTGCCTCAATCGTAGCCTTCACGAGATTGTGAGGGTTAGATGAGCCCTTAGACTTTGCGAGTACGTCTGTGATACCTACACTCTCAAGAACGGCACGCATAGCACCACCAGCCACCACTCCAGTACCTTCTGAAGCAGGCATGATGAGAACGCGAGCACCGCCAAACTTAGCAAATGCCTCATGAGGAACAGTACCTTTCAGCACAGGAACCTTTACCAAATTCTTCTTTGCAGCCTCTACGCCCTTTGCAATAGCTGCAGTAACTTCACCTGCCTTACCAAGACCATAGCCTATCACACCGTTACCATCACCTACAACAACGATGGCTGCGAATGTGAATGTACGACCACCCTTAGTAACCTTAGTAACACGATTAATAGCAACCAAGCGGTCTTTAAGCTCGGCATCGTTTTGAACTTTAACTTTATTTACCATAATCGTATTTAGAATTTAAGTCCTGCATTACGGGCAGCATCAGCCACCTTCTTAACTCTACCATGATACAAGTAACCGTTACGGTCGAACACGACAGCTGAGATTCCAGCCTCAAGAGCCTTCTTGGCAACCATCTCACCAACCTTCTCAGCCTGCTCTGACTTGTTCATCTTTTCCAGACCGAGAGAAGATGCAGACACCAATGTCTTCTGTGCATCGTCATCAATTACCTGAACATAAATCTGCTTGTTACTTCTGAACACGCTCATACGTGGACGCTCAGCAGTACCAGAAATCTTATTGCGTACTCTATATTTAATTTTGATACGTCTTTCAACCTTTGTAATCATACTCTTGTCAATTTAATTATTTTGCACTTGCAGATTTACCAGACTTTCTTCTAATCACCTCGCCCTCGAAGCGAATACCCTTGCCCTTGTATGGCTCAGGCTTGCGGAATGAGCGAATCTTAGCACAAACGAGTCCAAGCAACTGCTTGTCACAAGACTCGAGCATGATAAGAGGATCCTGATTTCTCTCAGACTTTGTCTCAACCTTGATTTCTTTCGGAAGTTCAAAGATGATAGCATGAGAGTATCCAAGTGCGAATTCAAGAACGTTGCCCTGATTTGAAACACGATAACCTACGCCGACAATCTGAAGAGTCTTCTTGTAGCCTTCAGAAACACCGACAACCATATTGTTTACAAGCGAGCGATACAATCCGTGGAAAGCATGACGCTGCTTCGTGTTATCCTGCATCAGTTCTTCATTCTCCTCCATTGTCAACTTTCCGTCCTCAATAGTAACCTTGATGGCAGGGTTTACGTACTGGCTGAGTTCGCCTTTAGGACCTTTCACAGTTACAATGTCATCCTTATGAGTAATAGTCACTCCTGCAGGAATAATAATAGGTAATTTACCAATTCTAGACATTATATATCCTCCTTAATTAATAAACATAGCAAAGAACTTCACCACCCACCTTGAGTTCGGAAGCTTCCTTGTCTGTCATTACACCTTTGGATGTAGATACAACTGCGATACCTAATCCGTTGATTACACGTGGCATGTCCTTATATCCTGTGTACTTACGGAGACCAGGACGAGACACGCGCTTCAAGCACTGAATAGCGCTAACTTTTGTTTGTGGGTCATATTTAAGAGCAATCTTAATAGTGCCCTGAGGACCCTCTTCAATGAACTTGTAGTTCAAGATGTAACCTTTATCGAAGAGAATCTTCGTGATTTCCTTCTTAAGGTTTGAGGCTGGAACTTCCACAACCTTGTGCTTCGCCATGATTGCGTTTCTCAGTCTCGTGAGATAATCAGCTATTGGATCTGTCATAATAGAATTAAATTAATCGGGAAGTGTTTGGGGAAATCCCGACAATATTTAAACTTGAATTAAAACTTCTTTACTTAGCTTTACCAGCGAAGGGGCTTAGTCCGTGACTGTTTTCCTCCACCGTTTTTTAGAAGCAAAGTATCTTCAGGTTACCCCCGAACTGGTAACCGTCAGATTTTTGTTTACTAAATCAGTTCGCCGATAACCGCAATTTACCAGCTTGCCTTCTTCACACCTGGGATCAGACCAGCAGATGCCATCTCGCGGAACTGGATACGAGAGAGTCCAAACTGACGCATGAAACCTCTTGGACGTCCAGTGATTTTGCAGCGGTTGTGAAGACGGATTGGATTTGCGTTTGCAGGGATTGCCTGGAGAGAACGAGCTGCCTCATAAGCCTCCACTGGATCCTCTGCAGTAGCAATCACCTTCTTCAGAGCTGCACGCTTTGCGGCATACTTTGCTACGAGCTTTGCACGCTTAACTTCGCGTGCCTTCATTGATTCCTTTGCCATTTTCTATATTACTTTTTAGCGTCCTTAAATGGAAGACCGAATGCCTTGAGGAGCGCATAGCCCTCTTCATCAGTCTTGGCAGAAGTCACGAACGTGATGTTCATACCTGTAATCTTATCCACCTGGTCGATGTTGATTTCAGGGAAGATGATCTGCTCAGTAATACCCAAAGTGTAGTTACCACGACCGTCAAACTTTGACTCGATACCCTTGAAGTCACGGATACGTGGGAGTGATACGCGGATGAGCTTCTCAAGGAACTCATACATGCGCTCACGGCGAAGCGTAACCATTACACCGATAGGCATCTGCTTACGGAGACGGAAGTTAGAGATATCCTTCTTTGACTTGGTTGCAACGGGCTTCTGACCAGTAATCTGGGCAATCTCGTTCATGGCAACCTCAATCACCTTCTTGTCAGCAGTTGCCATACCAAGACCTTGGTTCACCACAATCTTCTTCAACACAGGAATCTGCATTGGTGAAGAGTAGTTGAACTGCTTCATCAGTGCTGGAGCAATCTGCTCAGCATAAACATTCTTCAATTGTGCAGTAGTACTCATTATAATTCCTCCCCTGATTTTTTAGCGTAACGAACTAACTTTCCATTCTCACCCTTCTTGCGGCCGATACGAGTGGGCTTGCCAGTCTTCGGATCAACAACGTTCAGGTTAGAGATATGGATTGGAGCCTCCTGCTCAATAATACCTCCCTGTGGGTGCGCAGCGCTTGGCTTGGTGCTCTTCTTGACCATGTTCACACCCTCGACAATGGCACGCTTCTTCTCAACAAGAACCTTGGTGACCTTACCGGTCTTACCCTTCTCATCGCCAGCGTTCACGTACACCATGTCGCCTTTCTTAATATGTAATTTACTCATTGCTGTAATTTTACTTTTAAGGATTAAAGTACTTCAGTAGCCAAAGAAACTACCTTCATGTTAGCAGCACGGAGCTCACGGGCTACAGGGCCAAAGATACGGCTACCTCTCATTTCGCCAGCATTGTTCAAGAGAACACATGCGTTGTCATCGAAACGGATGTAAGAACCGTCTGGGCGACGTACCTCTTTCTTAGTACGAACAATCAGAGCCTTTGACACAGAACCCTTCTTAACTTCACTCGTAGGAATAGCGCTCTTAACTGCTACAACGATTACGTCTCCTACAGTAGCATAGCGACGTCTTGTACCGCCCAAAACACGGATACAAAGCACTTCGCGAGCACCGCTGTTATCAGCGACCTGCAATCTTGATTCTACCTGTATCATAATTACTTAGCCCTTTCAACGATTTGTACTAATCTCCATCTCTTGGTTTTGCTCAATGGACGAGTCTCCATGATCAGAACAGTGTCACCGATGTGAGCATCGTTCTTCTCGTCATGAGCATGGTACTTCTTTGTCTTCTGGACAAACTTACCATATATAGGGTGCTTCTCCTTGAACTTAGCAGAAACAACGATGGTCTTATCCATCTTGTCGCTTGTAACGACACCCTGTCTTTGCTTTCTTAAATTTCTTGCTTCCATTCTCAATAATTTATTTATTACGCTGGGTAAGCTCGCCCTTCATGCGTGCAATGTCGTGACGCAACTTCTTAATCTGAGAATTGTCGGCAAGCGGAGAAATACTGTGGTTGAACTTCATGTTGTCCAAGTTAGCGCCCTCCGCCTCGATGCGCTCAGCGAGCTCTTCGTTAGTAAGTTCTCTAATTTCTGAAATTTTCATAATTAAGCGTTTTTATCGTAATCACGACGTACAACAAACTTTGTAGTAGTAGGAAGTTTCTGTGCACCGAGTCGGAGAGCCTCCTTAGCGATGTCATAAGAAACACCTTCAATCTCGAAAAGAATGCGACCTGGCTTAGCAGGGAACACATACTGGTATGGGTCACCCTTACCTTTACCCATTCGGACGTCAGCAGGCTTCTTGGTGATTGGCTTATCAGGGAAGATGCGAATCCAAACCTGACCTTGACGCTGCATGTAACGTGTGATAGCAACACGGGCAGCCTCAATCTGACGGGCAGAAATCCATTTTGTTTCAAGTGCCTTGATGCCGAAGCTACCGAAAGCGAGTTCAGTACCTCTGTGCGAGACACCCTTCCAACGACCGCGACCTTTTTGCGGTCTTCTATATTTTTGTCTTTTTGGCTGTAACATAGTTAATTGCTTCTTAAGTTGCGCCTTTACGCGAACAACATCGCGCTTCGGTCTGCAAGCAGATTAATTAATTGCGGTTATTAGGCTTTCTGTTTCTGAAACGACGTCCGCCACCGTTATTACCACCACGAACAGAATCTTTCTGCTGTGAGAAGTTAGGTGTGAGGTCCTGCTTGCCGAACTTCTCGCCACGACAGATCCAAACCTTGATGCCAAGAAGACCCACCTTCGTGAGAGCCTCAGCAAGGCTGTAGTCGATGTCAGCGCGAAGTGTGTGGAGAGGAGTACGTCCTTCCTTGAACATTTCACTACGTGCAATTTCAGCACCGTTGAGGCGACCTGAAATCTGCACCTTGATGCCTTCTGCACCAGAACGCATTGTGTTTGCGATGGCAGTCTTGATAGCACGACGGTAAGCAATCTTACCTTCAATCTGACGTGCAATGTTGTTAGCCACAATCACAGCATCAAGCTCTGGGCGCTTAATCTCATAAATGTTAATCTGAACTTCCTTGTCAGTCACCTTCTTCAACTCCTTCTTCAGAGCCTCGACCTGCTCGCCGCCCTTGCCGATGATGAAGCCTGGACGAGCTGTGCAGATAGTGATGGTGACAAGCTTCAAGGTGCGCTCAATCACAATCTTGGAAACGCTTGCCTTTGAGAGACGTGCGTTGAGGTACTTGCGGATTTTGCTGTCCTCAAGGAGGTTGTCACCAAAATCATTTCCGCCGAACCAGTTAGAATCCCAACCTCTTACAATACCGAGGCGGTTGCTTATTGGATTACATTTTTGTCCCATAATTACTTTTCCTCATTAGTTTTAGCGTCCACGAAGATGGTGATGTGGTTTGAACGCTTGCGGATTCTATAGCCACGTCCCTGAGGTGCTGGTCTCATACGCTTGAGAGTAGCGCCTTCGTCAACAAAAATCTTAGAGATATAGAGTTCTCCGTTTTCAGCCTTGCGGTCATTCTTCTGCTCCCAGTTAGCGATAGCAGAGCGAAGTGCCTTCTCGATGTCCTTAGCAGCATCCTTGCTGTTGAACTTGAGAGTTGCAAGAGCCTTGCTCACTTCCATGCCACGCACAAGGTCTGCGACATAGCGCATCTTGCGGGGCGATGAAGGAACATCGCGAAGACTGGCGAAGTAGACAGTCTTTTTGGCCTCTTTAATCTTCTCGGCCATTAATCTTTTTCTTGCTCCCATTATTTAATAGTCTTTTTTACTTGGTTGAAGCCTGTTCTACAATTACTTCTTCTTGTTACCTGCGTGACCGCGGAAAGTACGAGTAAGTGCAAACTCACCGAGTTTGTGACCCACCATATTTTCAGTAATGTAGACAGGGATGAATTTATTACCGTTATGCACTGCAATGGTATGACCTACGAAATCGGGAGATATCATCGAAGCGCGAGCCCATGACTTGATAACACTCTTCTTGCCGCTCTCGTTCATGGCGAGAACTTTCTTTTCGAGCTTCACATTGATGTATGGACCTTTTTTTAATGAACGACTCATAATCAGTTAACTTTATTTGTTACGTCTTTCAATAATGTACTTGTTTGACTGCTTCTTTGGTGCGCGAGTCTTGAGACCCTTAGCATAGAGGCCGTTACGTGAACGTGGGTGTCCACCGGTGTGACGTCCTTCACCACCACCCATTGGGTGATCAATTGGGTTCATCACAACACCACGGTTGTGAGGACGACGACCGAGCCAGCGGCTGCGACCAGCCTTACCTGAAGATTCCAGTGCGTGGTCTGAGTTGCTCACGCTGCCAATTGTTGCGCGGCAAACTGAAAGCACCTTACGAATTTCGCCTGAAGGGAGCTTGATGACACAGTAGCGACCTTCACGTGAAGTTAACTGAGCAAAATTGCCGGCAGAACGAACCATCTTGGCACCCTGACCTGGACGCAACTCGATATTGTGAATCACAGTACCGACTGGGATGTTCTCAAGTGGAAGTGTGTTGCCGAGGTCTGGAGTAGCGTCTGGACCCGACATGATGGTAGCACCTACCTGCAATCCGTTAGGAGCAACAATGTAACGTTTTTCACCGTCAGCATAGAATACGAGTGCGATGCGCGCAGAGCGGTTTGGATCATACTCGATAGTCTTCACTACTGCGGGAATTCCGTCCTTCTCTCTCTTGAAATCGACGATACGAATCAAACGCTTGTGACCGCCACCTCTGTAGCGGACAGTGATCTGGCCGGAGTTGTTACGACCGCCAGTGCTGCGCTTACCGAAAACAAGAGTTTTCTCTGGTACTGATGTAGTAACATCATCGAAAGTACCAATAGCTTTGTGTCTTTGACCAGGAGTTACTGGTCTAAATTTACGAATACCCATTTGTTTAATTAAATGTTACTATAGAAATCAATAGTTTCGCCTTCTTTCAGGGTAACGATAGCCTTCTTGAACGCCTTCGTGCGGCCCTTGATAACACCAGCCTTAGTGTAGCGGCTCTTACGCTTACCAGCGTAGTTCATAGTGTTAACCGAAACTACATTTACGTTATACTTAGCTTCAATTTCCTTTTTAATCTCAATCTTATTGGCAGAAGGAAGCACGATGAAGCCGAACTTGTTGTTCTGCTTCTCCGAAATAGCTGTCATCTTCTCTGTAACCAATGGTTTTACGATATATGCCATGTCTAAACCTCCTTACCTTATTTGTTAAAAGTCTCGTCAACTAACTTAAGCGCATTTTCGGTCACAACAAGCACATTTGCATTCATTACCTTATAAGTATTGAGTGCACTGGCTGTCATAACTTCAACACGCTGAATGTTACGGACTGACAAATTTACGTTCTTTTTAACTTCTGGCAAAACGATGAGCGTCTTCTTACCCTCAACTTTAAGATTATTTAACATAGCAACACCGTCTTTTGTCTTAGGAGCCTCAAAATCAAAGTCCTCAACGACAACGATGGCATTCTGCTGTGCCTTATAAGAGAGAGCGCTCTTGCGAGCCAAAGCCTTCACTTTCTTGTTCAGTTTGAACCAATAGTCACGAGGACGAGGACCGAACACGCGGCCACCACCACGAAGCACTGGAGACTTGATGTCGCCGCGACGAGCGCCGCCACCACCCTTCTGACGGATGAGTTTACGAGTAGAGCCAGCGATTTCGCTTCTTTCCTTAGACTTGTGAGTACCTTGACGCTGAGCAGCGAGGTACTGATTCACTGCGAGGTAGATACAATGGTCATTAGGTTCAATTCCGAAGATTGCATCGTTCAGAACCACCTTCTTACCAGTGTCCTCGCCTTTGATATTTAATACAGAAACTTCCATTGCTTACTTCTTGATTATAACGATTGAACCTTTGCAGCCTGGAACACTACCCTTCAAGAGAAGGAGATTGTGCTCTGGAACTACCTTAATTACCTGAAGGTTGTGTGTAGTCACCTGCTCGTTACCCATCTGACCGCCCATAGGAACGTTCTTGAATACGCGAGAAGGAGTGGCACAAGCACCGATAGAACCGGGCTTACGCAGACGGTCGTCCTGACCGTGAGTAGCCTGACCTACACCACCGAAACCATGACGCTTAACGACGCCCTGGAATCCTTTACCCTTAGATGTGCCTGTTACATCAACGTAAGCAGCATCGTTGAAAAGTTCCACTGTGATTACGTCACCGAGGTTGTGCTCCTCATCATAAGTGAACTCGGCCAAGTGTCTCTTAGGTGTTGTACCAGCCTTCTTAAAGTGACCCATCATCTGCTTGGTAGTGTGCTTTTCCTTCTTGTCCTGGAAGCCCACCTGCACAGCAGCATAGCCATCTTTCTCGACAGTCTTTACTTGAGTTACAACACAAGGACCTACTTCGATAACAGTGCATGGCATATTTTTGCCCTCAGCACTGAAAACGGATGTCATTCCGATTTTTCTTCCAATTAATCCTGGCATTTCAATATACTTTTAATTGTTCTCTAATTCATCAGACCTTA
This sequence comes from Bacteroidaceae bacterium, assembly GCA_024688885.1. Lineage (GTDB taxonomy): Bacteria > Bacteroidota > Bacteroidia > Bacteroidales > Bacteroidaceae > Minthosoma. The sequence goes on from JAILDV010000031.1 coordinate 66,348, forward strand.
ATCTCAACCTCCACGCCGCTGGGGAGTTCAAGCTTCATGAGTGCGTCCACAGTCTTAGTTGTAGAGCTGTAGATGTCAATCAGTCTCTTGTAAGTGCTCAGTTCGAACTGCTCACGAGACTTCTTGTTCACGAATGTAGAACGGTTCACTGTGAAGATGCGCTTGTGCGTTGGGAGTGGAATAGGACCGCTCACGATAGCATCAGTAGCCTTCACTGCCTTCACGATCTTCTCTGCTGACTTGTCAACGAGATTGTGGTCGTAAGACTTCAGTTTGATACGAATTTTTTGTTGACTCATTGTTTTAACTATTTAAGTAATTATTATATATAAGTAAGAGGGTATGCAGGCAAAGAGTCGTATGCTTGCCTGCACCCCCAAACCATTCTTGATTATACGAGATCTGCGCGACCGTTGCACTCCTGCAGCACAGCCTTAGCAATTGTGCTTGACACTGGAGCGTGGTGGTCATACTGCATAGATGAAGTGGCACGACCAGAAGTGATGGTGCGGAGCGCCGTCACATAGCCGAACATCTCACCCAGCGGAACCATAGCCTTCACGATACGGGCACCGGAACGGGCATTGTCCATACCTTCCACCTGACCGCGACGCTTGTTCAAGTCACCAATCACGTCACCCATGTTCTCCTCAGGAGTAACCACTTCGAGCTTCATGATAGGCTCCATCAGCACAGGCTTAGCCTGAGCGCAAGCGTTCTTGTAAGCCTGACGAGCAGCGATTTCGAAAGACAGCTGGTCAGAATCGACTGGGTGGAAGCTACCATCCACGAGTGTCACCTTCAGGCTGTCCATTGGGAAGCCACCCAGTACACCGTTCTTCATTGACTCGGCGAAGCCCTTCTGAACAGCAGGGATGAACTCCTTAGGCACGTTACCACCCTTCACCTCATCTACGAACTGAAGACCTGTGCCCTCGAAGTCCTCATCAACAGGACCCACGTTCACGATGATGTCAGCGAACTTACCGCGACCACCAGACTGCTTCTTATATACCTCGCGGAGATTCACAGTCTTCGTGATAGCCTCCTTATAGTTCACCTGAGGCTTACCCTGATTACATTCGACCTTAAACTCGCGCTTCAGACGGTCAATGATGATGTCAAGGTGCAACTCACCCATACCGGAGATGACAGTCTGACCAGACTGCTCATCAGTCTTCACGGTGAAGGTTGGGTCTTCCTCAGCCAGCTTCTGCAAACCGATTGACAGCTTGTCGAGGTCTTTCTGGGTCTTAGGCTCAACTGCAATACCGATCACAGGATCTGGGAAGTCCATAGACTCCAACACGATTGGTGCGTCCTCATCACAGAGTGTGTCACCAGTGTGGATATCCTTCAAGCCTACCACTGCACCGATGTCACCAGCAGAGATTTCCTCAACAGGGTTCTGGTGGTTAGAGTGCATCTGGAACAGACGAGACACACGCTCCTTCTTACCTGAGCGAGTATTATAGATATAAGAACCGGCAGTTACCTTACCAGAATAAACGCGGATGAATGTCAGACGTCCCACATATGGGTCAGTGGCAATCTTGAATGCCAATGCTGAAGTCTTCTCATCCTCAGATGGCTTGCGGTCTTCCTCTTCCTTCGTTGTTGGATTTTCACCCACGATGTTTGGAGTGTCGAGAGGAGAAGGAAGGAAAGCGCACACATAGTCGAGCAATGTCTGCACACCCTTATTCTTGAACGAAGAACCACAAAGCATTGGAGTGCACTCAAGAGCGCAGGTTGCATTGCGGAGAGCGCGGATGCACTCTTCCTCTGTGATGGTTGAAGGATCATCGAAGAACTTCTCCATCAAGGCATCGTCAAACTCTGCAACAGCCTCGAGCATCTTGCCACGCCATTCTTCAGCTTCAGCCTGAAGGTCAGCAGGAATATCTTCCACGTCATAGTCTGCTCCCAGAGACTCGTCATGCCACAGGATAGCCTTCATCTTGATGAGGTCAACCACACCCTTGAAGTTCTCCTCGGCACCGATTGGAATCACCACTGGAACAGGTTTTGCGCCCAGCACCTCCTTCATCTGGCGAACCACCTCGAAGAAGTCAGCACCTGAACGGTCCATCTTGTTCACGTAGCCGATACGTGGAACATTATATTTGTCAGCTTGGCGCCACACAGTCTCTGACTGAGGCTCCACACCACCCACTGCGCAGTAAGTGGCAACGGCACCGTCGAGCACACGAAGTGAACGCTCCACCTCAGCGGTGAAGTCCACGTGTCCCGGAGTGTCAATCAAATTGAACTTGTACTTATTGCCGTTCCAAGTCCAATATGCTGTTGTAGCGGCAGAAGTGATAGTGATACCACGCTCCTGCTCTTGCGCCATCCAGTCCATAGTTGCGGCACCGTCATGAACCTCACCCAGTTTGTGCGTCTTACCTGTGTAGAACAGGATACGCTCCGACGTGGTAGTCTTACCAGCATCGATGTGAGCCATGATGCCAAAGTTACGCGTAAGATGCAAATCTTGCTTTGCCATACTCTTTTTTCCTTTTTACCTTATTAACTAAATGTTCAATGAATGAGTTGTATTAGAAGCGGAAGTGTGCGAATGCACGGTTAGCCTCGGCCATGCGGTGCATGTCCTCCTTACGCTTGAATGCACCACCCTGCTGGTTGAAGGCATCCATGATTTCGGCAGACAGCTTGTCAGCCATGCTCTTGCCTGAACGCTTGCGGGCAAAAGAGATCATGTTCTTCATTGAGATGGCCTCCTTGCGGTCAGCACGGATTTCAGTTGGCACCTGGAATGTGGCACCACCGATACGGCGGCTCTTCACCTCCACCTGAGGAGTGATGTTGTCAAGAGCAGTCTTCCAGATTTCAAGTGGAGACTTCTCCTCATTCTTCATCTTGTTCTCTACATTCTTCAGCGCTGTGTAGAAGATGGTGTAAGCCACGCTCTTCTTGCCGTCGTACATGAGGTTGTTCACGAACTTTGTCACCTTCACATCTCCGTACACTGGATCTGGAAGTACCACACGCTTCTTTGGTTTAGCTTTTCTCATTTTTTTGTTTGATTTAATCTTTTTTAGTCTGAGGCTGCATTTGTGTGTGTGTCTTCAACGCCCACTTTGAGGGGCATTTACTCAACCCTTCAAGCATTTCCGTCAAACCAAACGTTGTGAAAAAACTGTTGTTTCTTTTGTTGTGTAAGAAAAAGGATTACTTCTTAGCCTTAGGACGCTTAGCACCATACTTAGAACGGCGCTGTGTGCGGCTTGCCACACCAGCTGTGTCGAGTGCACCGCGGATGATGTGGTAACGTACACCTGGAAGGTCCTTCACACGACCACCGCGAACCAGCACGATTGAGTGCTCCTGCAAGTTGTGTCCCTCTCCGGGAATGTAGGAGTTCACTTCCTTCTTGTTTGTCAGACGAACACGAGCGACTTTTCTCATCGCTGAATTAGGCTTCTTAGGAGTAGTGGTATACACGCGCACGCAAACACCGCGACGCTGAGGGCATGAATCCAATGCAGGAGACTTGCTCTTGTCTACCAACACCTTACGGCCTTTTCTTACCAATTGTTGAATAGTAGGCATTTTGTTTAATTATTTATTGTTATTATTTAATGATATGCAATCTTGTCCGAGCGCCTACCATATCCCTTCCACCCGAAGGGGGAACCATCGCTTTATGGTCAGCTACCCGCTTTGCTTCGTGCTAAATGTAGTGTCGCTCCTTCTTCACCAATTCCACGCCCCGTTTTCCCACAGGGCATATCACGTCTCACGACACTCTATGTACCTAACTAAGGCACGCACTACTCCAAAAAGTGGTGCAAAGTTACGCATTTTCTGCTGAATAGCATGTTTCCGAAGGAACATTTTTCTCATCAACACGATGAAAAAGTAAATATTTAGCATTATTTAACAAAAGAAACACGTAAAACACACCCATCATATGGCAAAAGCCTGCCAAAAGAGCAAAATTAAAACAGAGAAAAGAGGGGTTGGAACTGTCATCCCAACACCCCTTCTCTTTATAGTATATTATATAATGTACGCGCGAAAGAAGAACGCTTACGCTTCCCCTTGCTTGATGTTGAAAGGAGCGATTGTGCGATCGTCATGCTGCTGCACCTGCTGCAAGCGAATCGTGCCGAACTGCTGCTCATACTTCTTCACGTTGTCTTGCAACGCCATAAGCAGACGCTTTGCATGTTCGGGAGCCATGATGATACGGCTTCTTACCTGCGCTTTCTGCATTCCAGGCATCATCTGAATGAAATCTGCCACAAATTCACTACTTGAATGAGTAAGGATGGCGAGGTTAGAATACGTACCCTCTGCCACCTCAGGCTTCAGCTCAATCTGAAGCTGTTGATTGTTGTTATCTGCCATAATAATATTATTTGTTAAGTTTAAAGTACTTATTCAACGCTTCATACATCACTTCGTTCCCCTGTATCGGTCAATCACCTTTTGGGGGTCATTGCCCACCCATGCATAGCCGTTCCTCCGCTCATAATCCACCTCTGAGAGTTTCTTGCGGGGCACTCCACTGCGGTCGCAGAACATCGGTTCCGCCCGTTCCAAATCGTAAAAACGCGCCCATAGCGGTTCCGCACCCTCACGTTCCAACAGACGCACGTCCTTCTTTCCCTCTTCATTCGTGAAACGCTCAAGCATCACATTCTTCATCACATGTGACTCCAACCACTCCACACCACATCTCACAGCCTCGCTCACCTCCTCCGACGGATTCTCCACATCCATCAACAATTCCAAGATGCCACACGTCTCACCCATGCCCGAATATGAAGGCAACTCATACGCGCGAGCCTTCACCGGCGCAAGCGTCACCTTGTCATGCTGCTGACACCACACAGTTCGATGCCCTTCCTTCCATGCTTCCGTGCCATACTCCAACACCCTACCCTGCTCATCCACGCGAATCTGGCAATCCAACACACACTGCAAACCCCGTTCATAAGCCGCCTGACACTTTTTTCTCAAACCCTTCTCCACACCCATGAGCTGGAATCTGCCGTTTTCCACAGCCACATCACGCAACATTTTCAGTGCATTCACCATCGCATTGTCGTTAAACGTGATTTGTGAGGAATAAGCCTCTGCCTTCCTCTCTGGGAAATACTGAGGAAAACCACCATTCTTATACTGCATCTTCAGCAAATACTCCACGCCCAACATGAAAGCCTTCGTGTAGCGCTCACGTTTCTCTGCCACCACCTCCTTATCCAACGTTCTGAAATTCTCCGCCATCGCCTTGTCCAGCTTCTCCACTGCCTTCACCAATATTTCCATCTCACCGGTTGTAGCGCCATTGTCAATCGTGGCGCCCACGCCCTTCCGCCAAGCCCTCGCCTCCTTCGGGTCAACCCCTTTCAGCCAGTCTTGGTTCTTTGGCCATCCACCCGACTTCATCTGATACTTCACGATGGAGTCAGCTATCTGCTGCACATTCTTCTGAGCGAACAAACTTAGCGCCACACAACAACATGACAATATGACCACGATACGTTTCATACGAATTAGCTTGCTATCATTGTTGTTGCAAAGTTACTGCTTTTTTACCAACCACCCAAATTTTATCAGTATTAGTTCAAAAAGGTCGTTGGCAAAGTTATGACCATTTGGCACTGGTGACAGCATTCGTTTCACAAGAACATTTTATTTATTCACCAACACCTTTCCGTCTGGTGTCATACCCTCCACACTGATGTACATTTCCTTGCAGGAGGAATTATTGAAAAATTCCACCTTAGCCTTTCCTTTATCATCTGTGATGATATCCGGGTTCCAATAGAGGGTGCGACGGAAGTCAGCCATCGGGGGCACTACGTTGTAGTCCTCCATTTGGAATGTCGACGCTTCGTTGAAACCTTGGAAATAAGTACGCCTTAAGCCCTTGCTGCTCTCTGTGGTAAACGTCGTGTGCAGATAGACATAGATGCGTACCCTATTATCATCTGTTCTGGGGTCGTCCGGAACAATATAGATGGATTTGACGTCACTTAAGAAGAGTCCCTCCGGTCTTTCCCCGACACGATGAACGTCATCTGCAAGATTTTGACGTTCTCCATTGTTAAATATCCATTCAACGCTTTTCCCATCATATTGGTAAACATATCTCCGGGAAATGGGCGAATAACCCGTCAACATAACACCAGACATGGCCGTATATGTCGTCGAATGGGTATAATTTAACGGAGCACTACTGCCATAGATATTTGTCGGTTCCGGTTCTTCGCGATAAGTGAAGAGCGGATTTCTCTTTTTCAAATAGTCCAACATATAAGGATCCCGTTCTCCCTCGTCAAGGGCATTATCCAATTCCCTGTCGATATTGTAATACAGGGTTGCATATTGACGACCGTATGCCTCGTTCTTATATCTCCAATCATCATTCGTGAAGTATCTCTTCTTCACCGTCACATTATCCAGCACATGTTCCTTTTCCGTAATGGGGACATATTCATCATCCTCAAACGCATCGGCAGGATTCCACACAAAGGCATTAGGAGCCAAAGGATGTTGGATTTCCGCTTCTGCAGGCGTGATGTATCTGGGTTTCGGAGAGAACTGCCGGTCAATACCCACAAGGTAAGTCTTACGTTTCTCCTCCTTCAATTTCCTCGTCGTGTATATGCACAGCCTCCATTCTCCATTCATAAACGGCATCGCAAAGGCATAATTCCCCAGCGAGTCCGTGTATGTCTGTCCCAACATGCTCTGTCCATATTGATTCCACATGACAACGTACATGTGAACATGATTCACAGGATTATGTTTGCGATACTCCTTCAGAGTGCCGTTCAGATACATCTTGTCCTCAATGGGCTGAGGCTTGCGGAAAATGTAACGCTCCGTCATCAGTCGCCAGTCATAGCGTCTCCACCCTTGAGTTAGCATCAGCATGTCCGCACTTCTGCGGTGTTCAGCATCATCCTCCTCAAAATAATAATCCACATGGGGAATATACCCTCTCACTTCCGACGACAGTAACATCCACGTCTTCATATTGCCCTGCTTGCCGTTCGTCATCGTGTGAGCATCCATGGCAGAAAACGACAGGTTTGCATGAGGTTGTGTCTGCAACTCCATCTCCACCTTTCCGCATGGTTTCAGTCTTGCGGTCTTAGTCACCACGCGGATATCGTCAGCAGGGTCAGGTTCTGGACGTTTGAAGAAGAGGCGTTCCGCCATGATTCTTCCTAAGCAGTCAAACACCGTCATCTGATTCACCCCATCTGGCATCGATTGCCTGCCCATCTCTATCTCCACAAGTGGCACAGCTGTCAGTGTGTCACATCGAATGATGTTGCCATTGTTCATCAAAACATATCCCAGCAGATTACCACACACACTATCCGAGCATTGCAAGGTGGCAATCATCCTCTCGCTGATGGCATCCACCGAGAGAGCGCACCCCTGCTTCAATGCACGAGGCAATGTAAAAAACTGCACCTGACTCTTCTCATTCGTCTTCAAGTTCTTCATCTGGTAGGTTAGTTCGCCCGCATCAGGCACCACTTCAAAGAGTCCCCTTCCCAACGAATCCGTCTCCACAGCGGCAAGCACATCGCCCGCCTCGTTCATCACAAAACCCTCACCTTGATAGGGGCGTCCATTATCATCCACAGCCAATAGTGCCACACGGGATCGTTTACCCACAATCAGATTACCCCCCTCCGGATAGAACTGCACACTGATGGTCTTCATCAGATTATCGGAATAGATACCCTCATCAATCGCCTTCTGATAGAGCGAATCATCGCTGGTGCGATTGTTCGGGTCACGATTAGCATATAACCTTCTGCTGATGGTCGGCTCTGAATAGTCACCTTCCTTCTTTGGAGCCTTGAATATCGGGAACACCCGTGAGAACACCGCATTCGTACCCCAATTCGTCATATAACGTGTATAAGCCCTCACCTCATAGAAGCCGGAACCGAACAGCGTGTCCAACTTCATGTCGCCATGCGCCACACCCAGCGAGTCGATGGGATATTTGCGCAACTTCACCACATCTCCCGTCGGGTTCAGCAGTTCCACATACAACACCTTGCTCAAATCAGTGGCACGTCCGATGTCTGTCCTCACCACATATGCCTTAAACCATAAGGTTTCATTCTCAAAATAGCCCACGTTGTCGAAGTGAAGATACACCTTCTCCTGCGGCACCACCTTGTTGAAGTTCATTGCCTTCTGCAGGTATGTCAGCAGATTTCCCTTCTTCACGCCACTCTGTGCATGAAGCATCGAAACCGAAAGCGCTAATAATATAATGTAAAGAACCCTTTTCATACAGCGAGCATTTTAATCATTCATACACAAGCTACACGTAGGGAAATCCAGCAGTGCCAAAGCATCCTTGTAGGAATACGTCTTGCCATCCGGATTCAAAACCGCTTTCTTATAGTAGATACGCACATCAGCCGTCAACAATCGACCATTCTGCACATACACGAAATCATTCTCCTTCTTCTCGCCTTTATAGACATACATCAGCCCTTTGTCAATTTTACCGGAAGGGTATTTGATGAGCACCGTGTCATTCTCCTCTATCGTCACACACTCCACTGCCGACACATTCGCCTTCGTTTCCTCTTCCTTGTCAGGTTCCCATGTCAATGAATATCGCAATGCGAAAGGCGTGTTGGGAATCAGAAGCCAACACACATCCATATCCTCAACAGCAGGTTCTGTCACGGCAGGCTCTGAAGTAAGAGGTTCGGCAATGACAGATTCTGCCACGAGCGGTTCTTGCACAGTCATTTCATCCTTCTCCTTCAGTCCTTCTTCTCCCAACACCGTAGTTTTTGCCACAGAAATAGATGGTATCGAATTCCCGACTCTCTTTCCTGGTATTCTTTCCGCATGTTCAGCAACAGACTCAATATTATCTTCCACCAAATCTTTCACATTCGCCACCTGTGCATCGTCATTTTTAGCCGTTGCTTGCAGTGGATTATGCACATCCTTATGCATCACATGGAGTGCCACACCCACCAAAAGCGCTAATGCGGCTGCGATGCCTATAGCAAACCCGACACGTCGGCGACGACGTATGGTCATCTTCTTTGCCTCCTCCTCTCGTCTGATGCGTTCCATCAGCCGGTCGGTGAAGCCCTCGGAAAGTTTCGCCTTTTCAGCTTGCTCATCTATGCGCTGCATGACGATACGCAACGCCTTGTCCTTTTGAGGTATGTTATGATCCGTTGTCATGTTTCTTCGAGGTCGATGATGGTTTGATGTATTTTCTTTCTGAGCCACTGGAGACGTGATCGTAAGTAAGAATCCGTGTGGTCAACTATATAGGCTATCTCTCGGAGAGGATGCCCGTCTTGATAGTAGAGGCTGAGGAGCAGTTGGTCTTCTGGAGCCAGCTGACTAACAGCCTGTTGGAGCCGTGCAAGGCGTTCGTCAGTAGTGTCGTTCAGCAGTTCGTCGGTTGTATGGTCAGGCAGTTCCTCCACCTCAATTTCCATTTTTGCCCACCGCTTTCGCGACTCATGTCGAAGACGTTTCAACGCCGTGTGATAAGCGATACGCAGCAGCCACGTTCTGAAACTCGCCCTTTCCGCATCGAAACGGTGCAGACATTGGAAGGCACCCACCAAGGCATCCTGTGTCACTTCTTCTGCATCTTCTGGCGACGGAATCATGCGTGCAACAAATTTCTGCACACTTGGTCCATGTCGATCGGCGAGTGGTCTGAACTGCTCTGTATGTCCGTCAAGCACATTCCTGATGAGAACCGTGTCCTCGACGGTGATAATCTGTCTACTGTCTGCTATTCGCTTCATTCGTATTGTCTTCTACCGCCATATTCCCCTTTTTTTGAAAAATGTATAATAAAAGACAAACTTTTTTTGTAAAAAAACCATTTTTTAACATTTCGATGGCAAAGTTACTGCTTTTTTCTTACTCTACCACATTCTTCTTCACTTTTTCAACCTTCACCCTCACTGGTATAAAAGAATGGAAGAATGAGGGCATCACATGATGATAACTTGAAGAATCATTGAGTGACGAGTGGGTAAAACAAATGTGTGCGACTGGAATAAACAAAATGTTTTGTAAGTTTCAAAAAAAAATTTGAAAGTTTGAAAAAATATTTTGCAAGTTGCAAAATTATTTTTGAAACTTTGAAAATATTTTGAATGTGGAAGTCATGATATAATGAATACGCCACTCATAAAGAAATGGATGTGCCATGCATGATGAAATGGATGTGCCATACATGATGAAATGGATGTGCCATACATATAGCAGGGAAGACGGGGAACCTTGCATGAAGGTGCATCCCCTCAATTCAGCATGATGAAACAGGTTTAGTTTAGGAAAAACGCCCTTAAACAGTAAACTTTGCAGAAATAATGCATTATTTTGGGATTCAAATTCGGTTTTTTCCCTGTTTTTCTTGTGGGTTTGTGGAAGTCTTAATACTTTTGCACGCCTTTTTAAGGAGAAAAAGAGAGAAATCACTGACAACCTATTTCCACCTAAAACTAATTTGTAACTTTGAAAGTTCTTTACTTACTGATTTATGCTTTTCTGATGCCAGGGTATGTTATGGCTCAAAATGCAGGAAATGCCCATCCTAAGAACACGACAGGCATAGCACCGAAGAAGACTCAGAAAGCACAAGATGAATACAACGTATTCTATGAATATGCCAACGGCGATGTGTACAAAGGTGCCATCCGAGACGGAAAATTTGAAGGGTATGGCGTCTATCAATGGGCAGACGGCAATCTCTATCAAGGGTTTTTCCATGAGGGGTTGCAAGAAAAAGAGGGTTCAGCCTTCTATGTGGATAAGCGCAACGTCTATCAAGGTGAATGGCATCAAGGCAAGAGGCACGGCAAAGGTGTGCTCCGCATGTCGAATGGTGACACTTACGAAGGTGAGTGGGCAAATGACAAACGCACGGGATTCGGCATTTTCCGTTCAAAGACGGGCGATGTCTATATGGGTGAGTGGTCGAATGACCTTCGCAACGGACAAGGCACGTACAGTTATGCCAATGGCGATGTGTACATCGGGCATTGGGTGAACGGAGAGAAAGATGGATATGGCTGCTACCGCTATGCCAATGGCGACATCTACGAAGGTGCATTCATGCTTTCCAAATTTGAGGGGAAAGGCACTTATCTTTACGCCAACGGCTCTGTTTATATAGGACAATTCCACGAAGGCGCACGTCATGGGTATGGAATCTACCGAACTGCCAATGGTCAGGTATTGTCGGGCAACTGGACGGACAATTGCCTTGACGAGAAGCCTTCGAAATCAAAGAAAAAACAGGGATGATGACCATCCCTGTTTCATGATGTTTTGACATCACAACACATCAATCGTCATAAGGGTAATGGACGCCCCACTTCTTTCGGAAGTCATCCATCAACTGCATGATATAGAGGGTTTCAGCATGGCGGACATCCATTTAAGTGTTTTTGTTAGAGGGCCATTTTATCGAATTCTTTTCAATGTGAAGATTGTACTGAAGTTACCACTCCTATTCGTCTCCTTACTTGCTTCTATGACAACTTTCAGAGTGTGGTCTGTGAGATTTTCTATTTTCATGCACTCTATTCCATCTCTCTTCTGAAGGACAATATATTCTCCTTTCGTATCTTTCCCAATTAAGCCTGAAGAAAAGGT
>JAILDV010000057.1 GCA_024688885.1 Bacteroidaceae bacterium
TTCAGGTGGCTTTGGCCCCGGTGTTCCACCTCTTCCCATCCCGAACAGAGAAGTTAAGCCCGGGCGCGCCGATGGTACTGCACCGCAATGCGGGAGAGTAGGTCGCCGCCTTCTTGAGGGAGTCTCATGCAGAAATGCAAGGGACTCCTTTTTTGTTTGTCCTAATTCTACACCCAGAATTGTGTCGGTGTTCTTTTATTTGCGAATCGGTTTTTGTTGGAAGATGATGATGTCAGCACAGGCAGTGCTGTTGAGACGAATGTCGAGAAAGTGTTTGAGGTCGTAATCATCATCTGCTCGGTAGAGGATGGCGATGCTGTCAATCTGGTATGCGATGTCTAAGAATCCCCTGCGATAGCGATATTGCTGGATTGCTTTGTTGATGTGTTGCATTTTCTTCCAATTGATGGCAGCTTGTGGTTCTCCATTTTTGTCTGAAGTGCGTGTCTTCACTTCTATAAAATGTATTGTGTTGTTTTTTATTGCTACGATGTCTAATTCACATCCTCGATGAAGTCCCCAATTGTGATCAAGTATCTGATATCCATTTTTGGTGAGGTAGAGGGCTGCCAGTTCTTCTCCTGTATCTCCAATCTCCTGTGCTGCCTGTCTCCTCTGTTTGCGGATGTCCTTATATCTTACCTCTTGTTGTTCCACTTCCTCTTGAGTGAAACATGTGCCATTTAAGAAGATATGACGTATTGTGTATTCATTGCTTAGATATTTGCCAATCATCGTGTATCTCCTACTTTTAGCAGTTTCTCTTTCGTGGTCAATGATACAGATGGAATACTCTTTTTGTATTCCGTTCTTTATACGTTCAACACCTTTAAGGAAAAGCTGGCTCTTAATCACTTTGCTGTAAAGAATGGTTCCTTTTGGGTTTCTTGTTTCTTTTGGAAAGATGCCAAAATGCTTGTCGAATGGGAGGTAAACAATGTTGTGTTGATTTAACACCTGCTTCAGTTCATCAGCATGCGTGTTCGTCAAGCTCATTGTGTAGGCTTGTGTACGACAGTCTACTACGCAGTTGATATGGTACGGTTGTAGGATGTGTACCAGATCTTTTGCATCTATGCTGGTATTTCCGTAGGTATAAATGACAGGGTTTCCCTCCATCTTATGTTTCTATTTGTTATTGTGATTGCTTTTATTCTGAAAGAGGATGTGTCAATCGTCATGACACATCCTCTTTGTAGCATTTAATCAGGTTTCATGAATTGATACCTTCATTACTTACCCTTGTAATACTTCTTGTATTTAGCGGCAAGAGCCGTCTGTTGAGTATTGTTGTAGAGAATGTAAAGTGATTCTCCCCAGAACTCTGGCTCAGATGGTGTTGCAGCTTCAAGCTCCTTGAACAATTTGATGGCTTCTTCCAAATCTGCCTTTTTAGAGCCATTGGTTTGTGCAATCATCCATGCTGAACGTGCAGCCATAATCAAGCATCTTTCTTCATCTGGATACTTAGCCTTAGCAGCCTGGTAGATTTCTTTTGCTTCTGCATATTTCTTCTCGTCAAAAGCCATCTGACCATCCATCAGATAGGCATTCACAGCATTGTCTTCGTCTGAGAATTCATCCTTGATGAGTTGGATGGCTTTTTTGAGTTCCTCTTTGTCCTCGCTGTTATAGCTGCCACCATTGTAGAGGTTCTGCATATGGATGAAAGCAAAGTTGGCACGCAGATCTTTCTGCTCAGGATCATCTTTCAGTGCTTCGATACCAGCTACGAGATATTTGTTCTGCTTTGCCTTATCTGTCTCGCGATAGTAATTTGACAAAGAATTGTATGCCACACCCTTATACTTCGTGTTCATCAGGGCTTCGTATGCTGCAACAATGGTTGCTTCAGGTGTGCCTGTAATGTTCAAATATGACTGAGCACGGAAAACCTTTGCATATGTCAGCCACTCGTCAATCTGCTCCCTTGTGAAGTTCTTGGTAAGCGTGTTCTTTTCCAAGTCCTTCATGAGACTGGATTTTTCCATGATGTTGAGGAATGTTTCAGCATACTTGACACCAGACTTTAACTCCTCCTGATCATCGCTGTTGGATGAGTTCTGTGCAGCCTGCAACAAAGGCAGAGATGAATTGGCAGCTTTAATCTGATTCTGCTGATGAATCTTTGCTTTCTCCTCTGGTTTCACCTTTTCATCTTGAGACAAGTATTCGTCATACTTTTGGCAGTAGTTGATGAGTTTCATGTTTGTCTCAAGGAACTTCTTTTTCAGTTGCTCATTGTCAGGATCAGCCTTTATTTCTGCGCTTTCCTTCTGATAGTATTCATACTGAATGTCAGATGCAACCTTCCATGTTTCTACATTCTGGTTGGTGTACTGGTTCTGTACTGCAGATTCAATCAAAGGAAGTGCTTCGGCAAGTTTCTCGAAATCCGTCTTGTCACGTCCATATTCTTTGTTAGGAATGGAGGTCTCATAGATAACCTTCGCTTTTTTGAAAGTGGATTTTGCCTCTTTCGCAGCCTCTTTCTGTGCCTTCAAGGCTTCCTTGTCCTGTGCGTAAGCAGAGGAGAGAAGGAAAAGGCCGACCATCATCAAAACTAATTTTTTCATAATTGATACGGTTTTAATAAGTTTATAAATCAGGTTGTTTGTTCTTATTCTTCGGTGTTGTTTGTTTCTGGTGTTGTCACATCCTCTTCATTGATGTCTTCTGGCTCTTCTGAGTGTTCCACCACGCAGACAGAACTGATGACGTCATTACGCTTCTGGATGTCGATGAGTTTTACACCCTGGGTGTTGCGTGAAGACTTCTTGATGTCGCTCACAGCCAGACGAATCGTCACACCGCTCTTGTTGATAATCATGATGTCCTCATCTTCCATCACCTTCTTGATGGCAACAAGTTTGCCTGTCTTTTCGGTGATGTTGATGGTCTTGACACCCTTACCGTTACGGTTTGTGATGCGGTATTCGCCAATGGTTGAACGCTTGCCGACACCCTTTTCGGAGAGTACCAGAATGGTAGGCATATCAGGATAGAGTTCCTCGTCTGTTCCATTCTCTTCGGCATTCTCGTCATACCCTTCTGGCTTGGTGAGGGCAATCATGCCTACGACTTCATCTTCTTCATCGTCATCAAGACGCATGGCCTTCACACCTGTGGCACCACGTCCCATGTTGCGGACAGTGCTTTCGTTGAAGCGGATGGCACGACCATTGTGGTTGGCAATGAGGATTTCGTCCTTACCGCTGGTCAGCAATACCTCAACCACCTCGTCACCTTCATTCAGATTGATGGCGATGATACCGTTGTTGCGTGGACGTGAGTAGTTGACGAATGCAGTCTTCTTGATGATGCCCTTACGGGTACAGAAGATAAGGTTGTGGTTGTTCACCCATTCTTCATCGTTGATGTTCTCGATGCAGATGAATGCTGTCACCTTGTCGTCGCTGTCGATGTTCAGAAGGTTCTGGATGGCACGTCCCTTATCGGTGCGTGAACCTTCTGGAATGTTGTACACCTTCATCCAGAAGCAGCGTCCCTTCTGTGTGAAGAACATCATGGTGTTGTGCGTATTGGCAGGATAGATGAACTCGATGAAGTCCTTGTCGCGTGCCGTTCCGCCCTTCACGCCAATACCACCACGAGCCTGTGTGCGGAACTCGGTGAGGGTAGTGCGCTTGATGTAGCCGAGGTGACTCACCGTCACGACTACCTCTTCCTTGGCATAGAACTGTTCTGGGTCGAAGTTTTCGCTGGCAGTCAAGTCAATCTCAGTCTTACGCTCATCACCCCATTTCTCCTTCACTTCGAGGAGTTCGTCCTTCATCACCTTGCGGCAGAGAGCGTCATCGGTGAGAATCTGCTCCAAGTAAGCGATGAGTTTCTGGAGTTCGTCAAACTCTGCATGCAACTTGTCCTGCTCCAGACCTGTGAGGGCGCGGAGTCGCATGTTCACGATTTCACGAGCCTGAATCTCATCGAGGTTGAAGCGAGCCATCAAGTTGTCCATCGCCTCCTGAGGGGTCTTGGCTGCGCGGATGATGTGTACCACCTCGTCGATATTGTCGCAGGCAATGATGAGACCTTCCAGGATGTGGCTGCGCTCCTCAGCCTTGCGCTTGTCAAACTTCGTGCGGCGAATCACCACATCGTGGCGATGGTTGACGAAATAGCGGATGCAGTCTTTCAATGAGAGCTGCTTAGGACGGCGGTCTGCAATGGCGATGCAGTTCACAGCGAAGGTGCTCTGCAGATCGGTGAGCTTGAAGAGCTTGTTGCGCACCACGTTGGCATTGGCTTCACGCTTGATGTCGATGACGATACGCATACCCTCGCGGTCAGATTCATCGTTCACGTTGCTGATACCGTCAATCTTCTTCTCGTTCACAAGGGCCGCAATCTTCTTGATCAGCTCCGACTTGTTCACGTTGTATGGTATCTCGCTCACCACAATCTTATCGTGTGTGCCTTCTGATTCAATTTCTGTTTTCGAACGGATCACGATACGGCCACGTCCTGTCTCATAGGCATCTCTGATACCATCTACACCACAGATGATGCCACCCGTCGGGAAGTCTGGACCTTTGATGTATTGCATCAAATCGAGGGTCGTCAGTTCTGGGTTGTCGATGTAAGCCACACAACCGTCAATCACCTCGCTCAAGTTGTGAGTAGGAATGTTGGTTGCCATACCGACAGCGATACCTGTAGCACCATTCACCAAAAGGTTAGGGATACGGGTGGGGAGCACAGTTGGTTCTTTCTCCGAGTTATCGAAGTTGTCAACCATGTCCACTGTCTCCTTGTCAATGTCCTGAAGCATTGCCTCACCGAGTTTGCTGAGACGAGCCTCAGTGTAACGCATGGCGGCAGCACCGTCACCATCGACTGAACCGAAGTTACCTTGTCCGTCAACGAGCGTGTAACGCATTGCCCAAGGCTGAGCCAAACGAACGAGTGCACCATACACAGATGAGTCGCCATGTGGGTGCAAGTGACCCAACACATCACCTACGATACGTGCACACTTAACAGTTGGCTTGTCCGAAGTGTTGCCGTGCTTGTCCATTGAGTAGAGAATGCGGCGGTGCACGGGCTTGAAACCGTCACGAACTTCAGGAAGGGCACGAGCCACAATCACCGACATTGAGTAGTCGATGTAGCTCTTCTTCATCGTTTCGTTGATCTCTACTTTAATAATTCTGTCTAAATCTTCCATTGATTATGATTGATGTTTTTGAATTTATCGTAGTTCATCGAAGTTAAAGACTAATGTCATGTTTGCGACAAAGTATCGTCGTTAACTCCTTTAACTTCGATTACTTCTTTAACTCCCATTTTCTTATATATTATATATGTGTACAAAGTTACCTATTATAATTGGAATAAACAAAAAAAGAACGGCTTTTTAACCGTTCTTAAAATAAAAAACCTTAAATTCGGCACGAAAGAAGCTCATTTTGCGATTCTCGATTCATTTTCGAGGGGGTATCGTGCTCTTTGCTTCGCGCTCTTAGAAGGAAGAAATAAGGCTATTTCTCTTGTATGTGTGCTTGCAGGAACTTTTCTGCCCGCTCTAAATCTTCGGGTGTGTCAATGCCGATGGTCTCGATTTCGCTGATGCCCACCTTGATTTTGTAGCCATTCTCCAACCACCGCAGTTGCTCAAGTGATTCTGCCAATTCAAGACTTGATTGGGGCAGGGCTGTAATCTCTTTCAATACGTTGGCACGATAGGCGTAGAGACCGATGTGTTTGTAATAGGTATGCCCAGCAAGCCATTCTGAGTGTTCCTTCCCACGTGTGAATGGGATGATGCTGCGTGAAAAATAGAGAGCCTCCATCTTCTTGTTCACCACCACTTTGGGGGAATTCACATTCTCCAGTGCCTCAAAGCCGTCTTCGGGTTTGAAGGGCTTGACGAGGGTGGCAATATCCACGCTCTCATCGTCAAAACACTGACGGATGGCTTCCAATTGCTGAGCCTGAATAAAGGGCTCATCACCTTGTATGTTGACAATCACGTCAAATCCTGCGCCAACCTTCGTGTAAGCTTCCTGCACTCGGTCGGTCCCGCTTTTGTGATTGACGCTGGTCATCACGGCTTTGCCGCCAAAGGCTTGCACTGCTGACATGATGCGCTCGTCGTCAGTTGCCACACACACATCATCGAGTACACCTTCCACTTGGCGATACACCCGTTCAATCACGGTCTTTCCTCCCAACATCGCTAAAGGTTTTGCGGGGAAGCGTGTGGAGGCATATCTTGCTGGTATAATTCCGATGAATTTCATGATCAAATAGCATTAAAGGGCTGACTAAAAGAATTCTTCGTCATAATCGACGCGATCTTCCTCAATTGGATGTAACAATCCTTCTGCGCTTGGGAGACCCATCAGGTCGTTCTCACAAGGTTGATAATCTTCGGGAATGTCGAACTTGTCCTTTTCGCTGATGCCCAAGAGTTTGCTGTTATAGATTTTTCGCATTAACTTACCGAAAATAGGCAAAGCGGCTTTTGCACCTTGACCGAATGCCATGCTACCGAAGTGGATGTCACGGTCATCACCGCCCACCCAACTGGCAACCACCAGTTTTGGGCAGAAACCGATAAACCAACCATCGGCGTTGCTGTTCGTCGTACCAGTCTTACCGCCCAAGTCGCCAGTAATGTGGTAAGCACCGCCACGCAATGCGCGACCTGTACCCTCATTGATAACTGCCTTGAGCATATATATCATTTGGCATGCCTTTTCCTTTGAAAGCACCTCGTTCATGCGTGGCGTGAAGTTGGCAATGACATTACCTTCGGAATCTTCGATGCGAGTGACAAGCAGTGGAGAGTAGTGGATACCCATACTGGGGAAGATGGTGTAGGCACTTGCCATCTCACCGATGCTCACATCACCAGAACCCAGCGCAATGGTCAAGTTGGGTTGCATCGTATAAGTGGAAATCTTCAGTTGCTTTTCGAGGAAATCAATGAAGTTCTGTGGACGAATGAGGTTCAGCAGATACACGGATGCGTGGTTGTTAGAGTGGGCGAGTGCTGTCTTCAAAGGCACCATGCCGAGTGCGCCACCCTTAGGTGTCCATCCGCCGTAGTTCTTAGGACTTGCATCCACATAGTCACAAGGTGTGAAACCTTGGCTTGAAAGTGCCAACGAGTAGAGCAGGGGCTTGATGGTAGAACCCACCTGACGATGACCAGGGCCCAGCACGTTGTCATAGGCGAAGAAGTCAAAATTCAAACCAGGAACATACGCCTTCACCTGTCCGTTTTCAGGGTCAATAGCACATACGCCAGCACGCAGGAATCTCTTGTAGTAGATGATGGAATCACGTGGAGTCATGCGCGTTTCAATCATCTCGGGTGTGTCGTATGAACTGCCATACTTAAACAAGCGCATGTCAACAGGAACGTTGAATGCCTGCATGATTTCCTGATCGCTCAATCCGTCAGCTTTCATCACACGGTAACGTTCGCTCCTGCGCACATCTCTATCGATGATTTGATTCATCTTGTCCACCGTGATCTGCTTGTAAGGCCCCGTCTTTGAGTATCTGATTTCGTTTTCAAATGCGGGTTGCAGATATTTTGCCACATGCTCAAAGAGGGCTTCCTCAGCCATCTTCTGCATGCGTGTGTCGATGCTCGTGTAAATCTTCAAACCATCTGTGTAGATGTTATAGTGAGAACCATCTTTCTTCGTGTTCTTGTTGCACCAGCCATAAAGCGGGTCGGTTTCCCAAGCCACTGAGTCATCGTGATACTGCTGTCCCTGCCAAGAAGCATATTGACTGCGCTCAGGACGCTTTGCCATCATGATGACACGCAGGTGCTCACGGAAGTAGGGTGCTGCACCTTCTTTGTGCGAAGTGATTTTGGGTTTGGGCAACAAAGAGAGAGGTTGTGTCTTCACCTCATCCATTTCTGCCTGTGTGATATAGCCCTCTTTCACCATCTGTCCCAACACCACGTTGCGGCGTTCCACACAACGTTCGCTCTGCAGAAATTCACCGTTTTCTCCACGCTTATAAGGATTGTAGAGCGACGGGTTCTTACACATGCCCACCAAAGTGGCGCACTCGTTAAGATTCAGGTCAATGGGGTCTTTGCCGAAATAGGTTCTGCAGGCATTCTTCACGCCCACACCCATGTAGAGGAAGTCGAAATAGTTGAGGTACATCGTCATGATTTCCTCTTTGGTGTAGTAGCGTTCCAATTGCACGGCGATGAACCATTCGATAGGTTTCTGCATCATACGTGCCCCATCTGTGTGCGCCACATCAGAATAGAGCTGCTTCGCCAACTGTTGCGTGATGGTTGAACCGCCACCGGCGCTCTTCTGTCCCATCATCAGGCGTTTCACCACCGCACGTCCGATGGCTTTCACATCAATGCCTGAATGCTCATAGAAACGGGCATCCTCCGTTGCCACCAGTGCATTCACCAGATTCTCCGGCAGTGAGTCGTAGGGCACCATCAGACGATTCTCGCTTGCATAGCTCCAAGTGCCAATCAGCTTGTTGTCCGACGAATACACGCGCGAAGCATATTTGTTGATGGGGTTTTGAAGATCACTCACAGGAGGCAGTTTTCCAAGCCATCCCTGCGAAATGGCGAATACGCCGAAGAACATCAGAAAGATGATGATGAGTGTCACGATCCACCATCCTTTGATGGCCTTATTCACACTTGATGTATCGTTCTCTTTTTTGCTGATACCCATAATGCTTTGTAAAGTTTCTGTTAGATGCTGTGAAATGTCATGCAAAGGTACGAATATTTCTTGATAGCCGAAAAGGAAAAAAGGAAAAAGCTATCCGAATAGCCCTCAAAACAACACAGAAACGTCCATTAAACATAAAAAAAAGTGAAAAAAGCAGAAAAATGTTCTTTCTGTTAGAAAAAAGAATTATCTTTGCAAAAACATCAAAACTTATAGTATAACCATGACAGAAATTGGAATCAGCGAATACGCGCGTCAGCAGATAAGAAAACTCTTCTCTCAGCGCAATTCTGTAAACACGCTCAAGCGTGATCCGGAACTCACTCAAATCTTCGATAATTTTGCCTTCGATGAGGCACTGAAACTCACGAAGGAGCCCGTGTTGGAAAAGACACGTTGCATGTGCATTCTTGCCAGCACCATTGGCTGCAACGCCATGCGACAGTTTAAGGTGTATGTGGATGTGTGTCTCAATGTGGGTGTGAAACCACGCGAAATCCGTGAGGTCATTTATCAGACAGTTCCTTATGTGGGTTTCTCCAAGATGATTGATTTCTTGCTGGAGATGAATGAGGTGTTTGATGATAACGACATCAAGTTGCCACTTGACAATCAAGGCACAACGACTGTTGAGAATCGCCGCGAAAGGGGTCGTGAATACATTGACGGCATCTTCGGTGCTGGCACTGCTGAGCAGATGGAGAAGAATGTTCCGAAAGGTCAGGAACACATCGTTGAGTTCCTTGAAAGCTACTGTTTTGGTGACTTCTACACCCGTAACGGCATTGACATGCAGCATCGTGAGCTTGTCACTTTCTGCCTCTTGGCATCAATGGGTGTTGCACAGCCACAATTGGAACAGCATGGTTTTGGATGTAAGAACATGAAGATTAGCAAGAAGGAGATGGTGGCTGTCTTGACGGGTATGCTTCCATACATTGGATTCCCAAAGACGCTTAATGCCCTCACTGCTATCAACAAGGCTTATCCGGAAGACGAGGAATAAATTTGTCTAAAGCATCGGCTATCCCGTCGGCTTCGTTACTTCCCGTAATGTAGTCGGCGGCTTTTTTTACCACCTCTTGTGCATTGGCCATTGCAATGCCCAATCCTGCATATTCTATCATTCCGATGTCGTTGAATCCATCGCCAAATGCCATCAGTTCCTCTCGTTGCAAACCGAGGTGAGTGAGAAGTGCAGCCAATCCCCGAGCCTTCTCAATGCCTTGTGGCACAATCTCCAGAAAGAACGACTCGCTTCGAAAGGCTTCCGCTTGTCCTTGCAGGTGTGTGGCCATTTCTTGCTCCAACAGTTGCAATGGTTCAGGATTGCCCACAATCATGCACTTAGAGATGGGGTAGGTGATTTCTTTCAGAAAGTCGGGAACGGGATGTATGGGCATCTTGTTGCGCATAGATGTGAACTGCACATAAGGATTATTCTCCACATGATTACCTTCCGCTACAATGTGTTCGCCCACATAAGTCAGAATGCTGAATCCATGCTTACGAGCGCATTCGCATAGATAAGGCAACACCTCGGGTTTGAGCGTTTGGGCGTAGATTTCTTCTTTGGTTGCCCAGTTGCAGATGCCACCGCCATTGTAACTGATCACATAGCCGCCAAACTCTGCCAATCTCAATGTGTCAGCATGAGGAGCGATGCCATAGGCAGGTCTGCCTGAGCAGATGGTGACTTTCACTCCCTGCTTCTGCACACGGATGAGTGTCTCAATCGTGCGTGGTGAGATGGTTTGGTCCTTTTTTACCAATGTCCCATCTATGTCGATAGCTATGAGTTTGTAGGTTTGCATATTGCAAAGGTACGAAATTTGAGTGAAAAGTGAAGTGTGTATAGTGAAAAATCTATTTTACCGAAGCCAATGAGGGTTGAACAGTTATGTCTTGCTCACTCGCGCATGCAAGTGTATTCCACAAACGAATGTAAGTCTTGCCCGTAAACGAACGTAAGTGTCCCTCACAAACGAGTTGCAAAACGTGGAAAAGTCTACGTTTTAGGAAAAAACATTAGAAAAGTCTAACTTTTTTCCGATTTATTTAGACTCTTTTTGTCTTCCCCTTTTCTTTCCGTAACTTTGTATCGGATAAGGTTAAAGTTAAAAGGTTAAAAAGTTAAATTCAAATCCTTTGTGCTTTTTTTCATTTTAGCACAGCGCCTCCTCTTCCCTCTACATCATCTCGCAGAACTCCCTTTCGTCATCTCCACTCACGCTTGCTCGTATTCACCACTGCATCACACTCGTCATCTCCGCTTCGTCCCTTTCGTCATCTCCTCGTTCTCCCTTCCGTCATCTCTAAGCTCTGTAGCGAGTTTATGCCTTGGTGCTCAATGTGCTGATTGCTGTTGTTAATGAGAAATCAGGTGGAGGCACCAAGCCCACCCTTTGAGTAAATGAGAAATGAAGCATGTTCGTCATATTTTGACTAACGTGTTCGCAACATTTCTAAAGTTTCAAAAATAATTTTGCAAGTTGGAAAGAAAATACCCCAACTTTGAAAAAAAAAATTACAACTTTAGAAATTTTGTTTCTACGGCAGTCAAAGTTTGTCGCATCACTGACTCATCACTAATTGTCCTTGCTAGTCAAACACATGTATTTGCAGATGTTCCATAAATTATCATCAATTAACCACAAATTTTTTATGAATTTAATATTTGTGGTTTTCGTCGAATTGACGTTTGGTGCAATAATTACGAGAATTTATGGATGGAATTATTCCTAATTATGACAATTTGTTTCATAAAATTTTGTTCTGTTGTTGAGAATTTGTATCTTTGCGAAGCGATTAACAATCTTTTTTTCAACAAACACTTAAATTTCAAACAACATGAGAGAAAAACACCTATTCAAGTTTGCCACAATGCTCATCGCTGTACTGATGTGCTTGGCAATGATTATGTCGTGTAGCAAGGACGACGATGACAAGAGTGTTAAATCAGGAGAAAACAATGACAATAAGGTCGAGCTGATGGGTAGCTGGACACTCATATCCTGCGACGAGAACGGCTCTCCTATTGGCGCAACCTATACTTTTTCTGATAATGGTACAGGCACTATTGCGGGAGGGGGCAAGTCCACGACGTTTACATACACCTACAAAGCCAATGGAGAATTCACTATCACCCTTTCAGATAGCAACCACTTTATGAAAGGTCTCATTGCCGTTTCTGGAAATACTGCAAGTGGCACCTATCGGTGGAATGACGGTTCCACAGACCACCATTTCAGTTTTAAGAAAAGTGACGGCAGCACACCCGACGATGATTCTGGCAACGACGATAAAGGCGAAGAGAAACCTGCATTCAAACTTAATGATGGAGATCCCATTCCTGCATCTATCAAAGCGAATCCTGCGGCATATGGTTTCGAGGTAATACAGGTAAATGTTGACAAGTATTCATACGATGAGAGTTCAACGATTCGATACACCGAACTGTTTGCCGAACAGGACAGCGAAGGTTTCTTCATACTTGGAGATGTTGATGGGATAGGCAACATCTACCATACGTGGAGTACCATTAAATCCTATGATTTACCATTCGAATACACCTTTGACGGACTCTACAATCTAAATACAGGTGACAAATATTATAGTAAGTACGACGGCGATGCACAACAACGGATCTTGATATTGCCAGCAACACACGAACTACAGAAAGTACACTGGCTTGACACGGAGGTCAAAACAGTCAATTCCGATGCTTCGCCATACTTGAGTTCATACGGTTATAATACTTCAGGAAGTGTTTTCTTTGATGTGTATGATAATGTCGATGTATCTTCACAAGTGCAAGTCAGTTATTCCGACTCATGGCTAACAGGTAGGATACGTGTGGCATATAGAAAAGGAGAAGACAACAACAATGCCACCCGTATAGCTATAGACTATGCAAAAACTCAAAACACCGGCAATGACCGCACAGGCTATATATACATCACCGTTACGGGGATAGACGGAAAGTCTTACACCCAGACATATACCATAATACAATCAGGTGCATCATCAAGTGGTGGCAACTCGGGAGGAGGTACAACACCAAGCTCAGGCACATCTTCCAATCTTGTTACAGGAAAGGTTGCAGCAACCGTTAAAGCCATTGGTCCAGGAGTGTCCTATGATAGTTATGCAAGTTATGTCAATGGGAAAACGACCCGGGTTGATTATGAGTACAATCCCTCGACTGGCAAATACTATGTATATGGGGGGACCTATGATTCAAATTCCAGCGCCAATGGCGGAAAAGGGGTTCGATATAACGCACAAAAGGGATATAATTCTATCACCATTGACAATGGCTACTACTACGATTATTCCATGAGGATTTCATATCGATGGGAAATAGTGCTACAAGTGACCTTACCATAACATCTAATCACATAAATGCAACAAGAGGCCGTGTCAAAAGTAACAGACACGACCTCTTGTTAGTTTCGCTTTCAATCCAATAAAAAAACTTAAGTAAGCATATTTGTTCACAATCACAAGCCCACCATTCTTTGGGATGCTCTTTGTTGACGACATTCATTAATTAAAATCACTAAAGATATGTTCTTTAATTCGCAGAGATAGGAAATAGCCAATTATGTAATCGTGCCAGTGTGGTATTCGGAAAATTCTGTATAGGATGTAAGAGGGGGAAAAGATGACGAAAAAAGATTTAAATGACACCAATAATTTTTAAAAAGTCGTAACTTAATCGTATCTTTGCACTCACAAAATAAAGAACAAAGCTTATGAAGAAATTGTTTATGATAGGAATGCTGGCGCTGGTGGCTGTGAGCAGCTGGGCGCAGGAACAGTTTCAGGGCATGTTTCAGTGTGAGGCGTTGAAGGCGTCGATGGTCATCAATTTGGCGGAAAAGAAGATTCCGCTGAAGGATTTTGATGGCGAAGACACGTATGGCTATGTGAAGGGAGAACTGAACGGCACATGGGTGATTCTGAAGGTCAAGGAGGTGAAGGACAAGAAAGCGGTGGTGAGGATGGTGAGCGATATCGGCTATGATGCGCAGGATGTGGAGTTGAGGCTGACGGAGGAGGGTGACATTGAGTTGCGGCTGATGGGCGATCAGGTGATGAAGACGACCGAGAAGGGTAAGTATGTGAAGATGCCGAAGGTGTCGGTGTTTAAGAAAGAATGAATAACTCAACTTTCTGAAGTAGTTAAGTGGTCAGTAGTTAAGTAGTTAAGCCGATACTCAGGCAGGTTGGAAATGCCCGGATACAGGTAATGGCTTAACTCTTAAGCGAAGCGATAACTCCTAAAACTCCTTAACTCCAAAAAAGTTGAGCACTTGCGAAACTTTAATGAATAATTATTTAGATACATTCAACCCGCCACAACGGGCGGCAGTGGAATATTGCGAGGGACCTTCGCTGGTGATTGCCGGTGCAGGGTCGGGCAAGACGAGGGTGCTGACCTACAAGATTGCCTATCTGATGCAGCAAGGCTACCAACCTTGGTCAATTTTGGCGCTGACGTTCACGAACAAGGCGGCTGGCGAGATGAAGGAACGCATTGCGAAGATAGTGGGGGAGGATTATGCACGGATGATATGGATGGGTACGTTCCACAGCATCTTTCTTCGCATTCTGCGGCAGGAACATGAGAAGATTGGTTTTTCGCAGAACTTCACCATTTATGATGCTTCGGACAGCAAGAGTCTTGTCAAGTCCATCATCAAGGAGATGGAACTGGACGATAAGACGTATAAGCCGGGCACCGTGCAGGGCATCATCAGCAATGCCAAGAACCAACTGGTGACTGCAGAGCAGTATGTAGGAAACCCTGCCAACCGGCAAGCGGATGCACGGCACAACATGGCGATGTTGGGACAAATTTTCCAACGCTACAGCAACCGTTGCCGCCAAAGTGATGCGATGGATTTTGATGACATCTTGCTTTACACCTATCTGCTGTTTGAACGCTATCCCGACGTGCTGGAGAAATGGGAGCAACGGTTCAGGTATGTGTTGGTGGATGAATATCAAGACACAAACTTTGCGCAGCACCGCATTGTGTGGCAACTGACGAAGAATCATCAGCATGTCTGTGTGGTGGGCGATGATGCACAAAGCATCTATAGTTTCCGAGGCGCCAATATAGACAATATCCTGACTTTTCAGAAGATATACGAAGGAGCGAAGCTCTTTAAGTTGGAACGGAATTACCGTTCAACGCAGAATATCGTGGAGGCTGCCAACAGCCTGATCAAGAAGAACAGCCATCAAATTCGCAAGGACATTTTTTCGGAGAATGACAGAGGAGAGAAACTGCATGTGATGGACACTCATTCAGACCTTGAGGAGGCGAAGATGGTGGTGAATGCCATTCGCAGCATCAAGCGGAGGGAAGGGTACGAATATTCGGATTTTGCTGTCTTGTACCGCACGAATGCACAAAGCCGTGTGTTTGAGGATACACTTCGCAAGGAGGCAATGCCTTACCGCATTTATGGTGGGTTATCGTTCTATCAGCGCAAGGAAATCAAGGATGTCATAGCCTACTTCCGATTGGCGGTGAATCCCAATGATGAGGAAGCTTTCAAGCGCGTCATCAACTATCCGGCAAGAGGAATAGGACAGACAACGGTGAGCAAGATATTGCAGACGGCAACGGCACATGATGTGAGCCTTTGGACGGTGATAGGTGCGCCGGAGCAGTATGAATTGGGCGTGAACAAAGGTACGCTCACGAAGATTGGGCAATTCCGTGAACTGATTGAATCATTCATCGAACAAGCTCGGACACTTCCTGCCAATCAGGTGGGTACTGCCATCGTGAAACAAAGTGGCATCATTGCCGACATCTATCAGGACACCACACCGGAAAACTTGTCGCGTCAGGAGAATGTGGAGGAGTTGATGAACGGTATGAGTGACTTTTGCGACATGCGCATGGAAGAAGGCAACGAAAACATTTCACTGAGCGATTATCTGTCGGAGGTGTCGTTGATGAGCGATGTGGACAGCGATAAAGGTGATGACGGACACAAAATCACGCTCATGACCATTCATTCGGCAAAAGGATTGGAATTCAACACCGTGTTTGTGGTGGGTTTGGAAGAAGGACTGTTTCCCAGCGATATGGTGTCGGGCAACCCACGAGAGATGGAAGAGGAACGCCGCTTGTTCTATGTGGCCATCACACGCGCCAAAACCCATTGCTACCTCTCCTATGCACAATGCCGTTTCCGTTACGGACAGATGGAATTTTCTTCTCCCAGCCGCTTTCTCAAAGACATTGACCCTAAATATCTTGACAAGCAGCAAAGCATGTTCTCCTTCCGCAAGAGCATGGACGATGAAGTGAGTCTTCCTTGGCAACGGAAGGGAGGACTGTTTGGTGGTGGTGAACGGCAGGAATCGTCACGTCCTTTCCGACCGACCATCCCATCTGCCAAACCCGTTCCATCAGCAAGACCTACATCAACAAGGCCTGTGTCATCCGTTTCGCAAGCGTCCGCATCGCTGCCACGTGGAGGTGAAGGATTGAAAGAAGGAAACATCATCCTCCATAACCGCTTTGGGCGAGGAGAAGTTCTTCGCGTCGAAGGCACTGGCGACAACACCAAAGCTACCGTTCAGTTTGAGAATGTGGGTACGAAGCAATTATTGCTGAAATTCGCTAAATTTGAAGTGATAGATTGACATGACCTTACTTGAAAGAAACATAGAAAAGATACCTTCTCCCTGCTACGTGATGGAGGAGTCACTTTTGCGCCGCAATCTTACGCTGATCCGTAGTGTGGCACAGAGAGCCAATGTGGAAATCATCTTGGCATTCAAGGCTTTTGCCTTATGGAAGAGTTTTCCAGTTTTCCGTGAGTACATCAGCCATACGACAGCTTCGTCGTTGTTTGAGGCACGTTTGGCAAAAGAGGAATTTGGAAGTAAGGCGCACACCTATTCCCCTGCTTATACGGAAGAGGAGTTCGAAGAGATACTTGATTGCTCCAGCCACATCACGTTCAATTCGATGAGCCAATACATGCGGTTCGCTCCGAAAGTGCAGGGTAAGGCGTCTATCGGCATTCGTGTCAATCCTGAATACAGCGAGATAGAGACGGAACTCTACAATCCTTGTGCGCCAGGATCTCGTTTCGGCGTCTTGGCAAAAGACCTGCCTGAGCAGCTTCCATCGGACATAGAGGGATTTCACATTCATTGCCATTGCGAATCGGGCAGTGATGTGTTTGCACGTACATTAGAGCATATTGAAGCAAAGTTCTCGAAGTGGTTTCCACAATTGAATTGGATTAATTTCGGTGGTGGGCATTTGATGACACGTAAGGATTACGATGTGGAATTGCTCATCAAAACCTTGCAAGACTTCCATACCCGCTATCCACATCTGAGAATCATTCTGGAACCAGGCAGTGCCTTTGCGTGGCAAACCGGACCACTCGTGACTAAGGTGGTGGACATCGTGGAGAATGCTGGCATCAAGACCGCAATTATCAATGCCAGCTTCACCTGTCACATGCCCGATTGTCTAGAGATGCCCTACCAGCCAGCCATACGCCATGCGGAGATGGTTGATTTCAATTGTCAATTGTCAACTGTCAATTGTCAATTGTCAACTGTCTACCGAATCGGTGGCAACTCTTGTCTTTCTGGTGACTTTATGGGCTATTGGCGTTTTGACCATGAATTGCAGATTGGGGAAACCCTAATTTTCGAAGATATGATACACTATACTACTGTGAAGACAACGATGTTCAACGGTATTGGGCATCCTTCCATCGGCATGTTGCATGAGGATGGAACGTTCGAACTTTTTCGCCGTTACACATACGAAGACTATCGTGATAGGATGTGCTGAAGTATGCAGATACAAAAGAAAAACACGAAAGGGGCTTGGCAATGCATCGCCAAGCCCCTTTCTGCTATCAAAAGAAATGAAAAAATGATTGTCAGAATCTTCCGCCTCCTCCGAAGCCGCCGCCCCCACCGAAGCCGCCGCCTCCTCCGAAGCCACCTCCGCCACCGAAGCCTCCGCCACCAAAATCGCCTCCTCCGAAGCCGCGCATTTCGCGAAGGTCACGACGTGCTGAAGCAGAGCCAAACAAGTTGAATCTCCAGATGAAATGTGCCATGACATAGCTGTAAATGGCGTTGGTTTCACGGTCGGAGCGTGATTCGGCAGAGATGTTACGGCTAATGTTGCTGCGACGGTTGAGAATATCTCGAGCCTCAATGGAGATGGTAGCCTGCTTCCTGTAGAGGAATCGGTAGCTAATCTGTGCATTCCAAATGAGTTCGTTGGTGTTCATCTCAGCGGACGAATAACCACGACGAGAACTCATGTTAATGTCAGTGGAGAATCCGAAGCCATTGTTGAAGTTACCTGTAGAGGAAAGACCGTAGTTGAAGTTGTAGGTGTCCTGATTGCCCGTTTCAACCATGCGGTTCTTGGTTTTGTTGTAGTTGAAGTTTCCGTTAGCACGGATGTCGAAGTTGTTCAACCGCAAAGTGATGCTCAAACGTTCGCGGACACTCATGTCCTTGGTGTTGTTCTTGAATGTCTCCTGATTCTGATAGAGGTAACTGACGCGGTTGTTGAAAGAGAGGTCGGTGCTAGCATTCATGGAAAGCTTACTCCAGAATAATGGTGTATTGAAACCGATTGTTCCATTGATGTTCCAGTTTCCGTTGATATTCTCTGGGCGTGAACGCTGTCCACCCGTCACTTCATTGTATTCTGTGCGTTGCGCGATACTGTTGCGTGTAGTACCGTATGAGAAACTACTGTTAATACTCTGCTGGGTTGCTTGGAAATAGTTGTTGTAGTCGAGATTGAAGTTGTGGGTGAACGACGGTTTCAGGTTTGGATTACCCTCTCGGATATTGAGGGGGTTACTGTTGTCGGTGAGTGTGAAGAGGTCGGTCATCTCTGGCTGGCTGGTGTTGCCTCGATATGTGAAACGCAAGGTCTGCTGGCGACTGAATCGAAGGCGGGCGTTCAACGTAGGAGAGACACGGGAGATGTTACGGCTGGCAATGGTGTCGAGTCCTTGATATTGGTAAATCATCTTCTGGTTCTGTGCTTCGATGCGCACACCTGCACTGATGTTGAGGAGCGAAGTGATGTATCGCAAAGAGAACTCGAGGTTGTGAGTCTTGTTGATGTTGTCAGTGTAACGGGAAAGGGAATCGCTTAAAAAGTCCTGATAGTAGGGGGGCAACGATCCGTAACGTTCGTAATAGTCCCAAATTTCCTGACCTTTTTCGTCATCCTTGGCAAAATCGTAGGTCTGTCCATCGGAATGACGCTTGGAATATTGGTAATTATAGTTTGCTTGAGCAATGAGGTTGCGGAGAATAGGCTCTGAGTAAGTAAGTCCTACACTGTAGTTCTTGTTGTCAGATGGGTTGTTGCGCAGACGGAAAGTGAGGTCTTCGCGCCCGTTCTGTTGGTAGTAAGTGATATTGCTCCAGTTATAGTTTTTATTTTTGTTCTCACTAAGGGTTCCGTTGGCACGAATGCTGACATTACGTCCGTTGCTGCCCGTAACGGCAGAAGGACCAAACCATGGGCCACCACCCAAACGACGGTTTAACAAGAGATTGCCGCTTAGGTTGTAATTGTCGCCATCGCTCCAGTTAGAGGACTCGTTGAAGTTTACTTTGATGTCATCCGTGATACGGTCATGTTGACCGAGCGGGTCGGTCACGCCATTTTGGTATGGATCGTTGTTAAACGTGGCTGACGAACTGCCAGATGAACTCTTCGTCTTGCCGGTGGAGATACGGGGCTGGAATTGGAGGGTGGTAAGAGAATCGATCCTCCACTCGATGCGGAAGTCACTGTTGAAATTGTTATTGCGATTTCTGCTGCTGTTAAGACTGTTGCTGTAAGAGGCGGCACGAACGAAGTTTTGGTTGCTGCTTTTGGTGTAGGAGTGGCTCTTGTTATAGTTGAAACGGAAATTTCCTCCAAATTCAAAATTCGGGGTGTCAAAAACCAATCTTCCACCAATTTGTCGTGCTGTGGCATTACCATTACTGCCTGTATTGTTCTGCGATCCCAGCACATTTCCCTGCATGGTATCAGAGAAACGGTTGATCATAAATCTACCCGAATAGAGTTTCTCCGTGCCATAACCCGCATCTAAGTTTCCAAACCATCCTTGTTGGAATCCTTTCTTGATAGTCAGGTCAAGCACGGTCTCTTCTTCGCCGTCATCAATGCCTGTGATACGGCTGAAGTCAGACTGTCTGTCGTAGGTCTTCACCTTGTCCACAATCTCTGCGGGCAGATTCTTCATGGACATATTTTGGTCATTTCCAAAGAACTCCTTGCCACCTACAAGGATTCTTCTGACGGTCTTTCCATTCACCTTGATGGTGCCATCTTCTACTGTTACGCCTGGTAGTTTCTTGATGAGGTCTTCCAACACGCTGCCTTCTGGTACTTTGAATGCATCGGCATTGAAGATGAGGGTGTCATCCTTCATCTCCATTTCTTTCAGCTCACCCGTCACCACAGCCTGAGTTAGTTGGATGCTGCTCTGGGTCATCATGATGGTGCCAATGGCTTGTTTGCCCTTGGTATCCTTACGTTTCACGGAAATGGCACGATAGAAGTCGTTGTAGCCGACGTAAGAGACTTTTAGGATGTAGTTGCCGTCTCTCACGCTCTTTACAGAGAAAGTTCCGTCTTTTGTGGTGGCGTTACCAGCCACCAAACGTGTCGTGTCTGTACTCATGATTCTAACGGTACTGGCAATCAATGCCTCACCGGTTTCGCTGTCAATCACCTTACCCGTCAGGGTGGATTGCGCATAGGATACGATTGTAGCAATCGATAGACTTAAAAAAAGAATAGTTCTTTTGGAAAATGCCATGTTAGTTAGCTTTGTTTTTTGTTTGTTTTGGTTTTGGTTTGCGTTATATATGACCATGTTAGCCCCTAAAAGTTTAATGGAGGGGCGGGAAAAGTACAAAAAAAGAAGAGAGCTTCAAGTGAAACTCTCTTCAAGGAAAGATGGCGGTGCGTACGAGACTCGAACTCGTGACCCCATGCGTGACAGGCATGTATTCTAACCTACTGAACTAACGCACCATTGTTTCCATTTTGATTTATAGACCTCAGAAAACTATTGGTCTTTGCGGTGCGTACGAGACTCGAACTCGTGACCCCATGCGTGACAGGCATGTATTCTAACCTACTGAACTAACGCACCAATTTGTTCTGTTTTTGGAACCACTGTTCCCGTTAGCGAGTGCAAAGGTACGACATTTTGCGAAACTGACAAAGAAAAACCGATTTTTTTTCATTGTAAACGAAAAAACTCTTTTTCTGCCAAAGTGGATATGGTGTGACGTCTTGCATTTGTGAACTGTTTCCCTCCTTTTGCACGACAATAAAAGTTAAAACTTTGGGTTTTACCATTTATTATATATGTGTATTCTGTATTTTTTTGTACCTTTGCAGTCAAATTTGTCAAATACGAAAAGTACAAATGAAAAAGATAGCATTTTTTGCAACTACTCTGATGATGGGTCTATCGGCTGTGGCACAGACGGCAGACCCTGTTATTATGCGCATCAATGGCACAAACATCACAAGGAGTGAGTTTGAGTATTCATACAACAAGAATAATTCTGACGGTGTGCTGGACAAGAAGACCGTGGAGGAATATGTACCTTTGTATGTCGATTTTAAGTTGAAGGTGGCGGAAGCTGAAAGCCAACGGATTGACACGTTGGGCTCTATCCGTAAGGAATTGGATGGTTACAAGGAGCAAATGGTCGTTCCGACTATTGTGGATTCTGCTTATATAGAGCGTGAGGCACGCAAGACGTATGACAATACGGCAGCCCGGTATGAAGGTCAGGACTTGCTGACGGCAAGCCACATCTTGGTGCTGATGCGTCAAGATGCGACAACGGAACAGCAGACAACGGCAAAACTACGCATTGACAGCATATACAACGTGTTAAAAGCCGTGCCGAAAGAAGAACTGGCAAAACGGTTTGCGGACCTCGCCAAAGAGAAGAGCGATGATAAAGGTTCTGCTCAGCGTGGCGGTGCATTGGGACAGTTTGGTAAAGGCATGATGATTCCGGACTTTGAGAATGCTGCTTATGCATTGAAGGCGGGTGAGATGTCTGCACCAGTGAAGAGCACGGTGGGTTGGCACATCATCTATATGGAGGACAGACATCCATTTGAATCATACGAGTATCATCATGCCAATATCATTAAGTTCTTGGAACAGCGTGGCATCAAAGAGGCATCGGCGAATGCATATCTCGATTCGGTGGCGAACGAACGTCGTATTACAAGAGCTGAATTGGTGGACGAACTCCACAAGCAGATGATGGAGAAGGATGCGGAACTGAAGAATTTGTCACAGGAATATTATGACGGCACCTTGATGTATGAGGTGACGAAAAAAGATGTATGGGACAAGGCGCAGCAGAATACGACTGGTCAGGAATCCTATTTTAAGGCTCATAAGAAGGACTATGCTTGGGATGCACCCCGATTCTGCGGCATCGTGATTCATACGAAGGATGCTGCTACCATGGCGAAAGTGAAGAAACTGCTAAAGGGTGTGGATGAAGAAGATTTGGCAAAGAAGGCTGTATCGCTGAACAACGACTCTGTGAGATTGGTTCGTGTGGAGCGTGGCATTTTCAAGCAAGGAGATAATCAGAATGTGGACAAATTAGCGTTTAAGCAGAAAAATCCCCTGAAACCGATGGATGGTTATCCAGAAACAGCTATTTGGGGCAAGGTGGTTAAGGCTCCTCGTACGATGAAGGACGTGAAGGGACAGGTGGTAACTGACTATCAGAACACACAAGAGAAATTGTGGGTGGAAGGATTGAGAAAGAAGTTTGCAGTGGAGGTGTATGATGATGTGGTTAAGACGGTAAATAGACATTGATATGGATATTCGGAATATTTTGATAGGCATGCTTGCCACTTGCTCATTGATGGCATCTGCGCAGGAGCGGAAGGACGTGATTGACGAAGTGATATGGGTGGTTGGTGATGAGGCCATCCTGAAGTCGGATGTGGAGAATGCCCGTATGGAATACTTACAGCAGGGACAGCGCTTTGAAGGCGACCCGTATTGTGTGATTCCAGAACAACTGGCAGTGCAGAAACTATTCCTGCATCAGGCAGCCATTGACTCAGTGACTGTATCGGATGCGGATGTGTTTCAGGAGGTGGATATGAGGCTGAATGCCGTGTTGCTGGATTTTGGCTCGCGAGAGAAACTGGAGGAATATGCGCGTAAAAGCCTGACTCAGATTCGTGAACAGATGTTCAATTCGTATAAGGACAAGAAGATGGTGGAGAGGGTGCAGAGGAATCTTGTTGAGAATGTGAAAGTGACACCAGCGCAGGTGCGTCGTTATTTCAAGGACATGCCAGAAGATAGCATTCCGTTCATTCCGACGAAAGTGGAGTGCCAGATTATCACGCGTGAACCCGTGATTCCGATTGAAGAGATTGAACATGTGAAGGATGACCTGCGTAGCTATACAGAACGAATTAATAATGGAAGTGCACAGTTTTCGACTCTGGCATTGCTCTACTCAGAGGACAAGTTGTCCGCTCAGCAGGGTGGTGAGTTGGGTTTTGCCGGCCGAGGCAGTTATGTGCCTGAGTTTTCAAATGTGGCATTCAACTTGACGGATCCAAAGGCTGTGTCGAAGATTGTGGAGACGGAATTCGGTTTCCATATCATTCAGCTGATTGAAAAGCGTGGTGATATGATCAATTGCCGTCATATCCTGCGCAAGCCCCGTGTGTCGACGGAGGCCTTGCAAAAGTGCGTAAATGATTTGGATTCGATTGCAGCTGAGATTAACAAGGGATTGTATACCTTTGATGAATGTGTGTCGGTAGTGTCGTATGACAAAGACACTCGTAACAACTATGGTTTGTTGTTCGATAAGGAGACTGGATTGTCAAAATATGAGATGAAAGACCTCCCTACGGAGGTGGCTCGTACCGTGGCAGGCATGAAGGTGGGAGAAATCTCAAGACCTTTCATTATGGTGAACAGCAAAGGCAAGGAAGTTGTGGCAATTGTGAAACTGAAGAATAGGGTGAATGGACACCGTGCCACGATGGCAGAGGATTATCAGGAACTGCAGAATGTGGTGATGAATAAACTATGCGATGAGAAATTGGAGCAGTGGATTCGTGACAAACAGAAAACAACTTATATCCATATCAATGAGGATTGGCAGAACTGTGAGTTCCAATATTCTGGATGGATTAAGTGATAGTTGACAGTTGAATGTTCTATGCAGAAGGGTGGTGCGAATACACGTGTGAGACTGCTGGTCGGAGGCTTGTGTCTGTCGGCCATTGGCACACTCTTTGCTGTGCATCCCGATGGGGAACCTCGTAAGAAATCGAGTGAAGAGGTGAAACTGATTCACAGCGATGTGCTCTACAAGAACCAGATGGATGTGCGTGCCGATGTGCTGGTGGGACATGTGAAGCTGTACCATGATGGTATGTACCTCGATTGTGACAGTGCACGCTTCTATAAGGATGATAACACCTTCAATGCGTATGGGCATGTGAAAATGGTGCAGGGAGACACGTTGACACTGACCAGTGACACCTTGCTGTATAATGGTCCGATGATGCAGGCGCATGCACAGGGTCATGCTGTGCTGACACATCGGAAAACCAAGTTGGTGACTGATATTATTGATTATGACCGGTTGGAGGGCGTAGGGTTCTATCCACGGCATGGCACACTTTATGATGGGGATAATGTGCTAAATTCCGACTATGGACAATATACGCCAGCCTTGAATGAGGCAATCTTTAAGGACAATGTTGTGCTTGAGAACCCGAAGTTTGACTTGAAGACGAATGAGTTGTATTATTACGCGGATACGAAGGTGGCAAGGATTGTTTCTGAAACCAATATCATTTCGTCGGACAGCACTTTCGTGTATGCCTTGCGTGGCGATTATAACACACAGACGGGAGAGGCAAACTTGATGGATCGGTCGCATGTGTATAAGGATATGCGTGACATTGTGGGGGACAGCCTCTTTTTTGATGATGAGACGGGGGTGAGCGAGGCTTTTGGCGATGTGGTGCTGATAGATGTGGAGAACAAGTGTATGTTGACGGGTGACTATTGTCGTTATGAAGATAAGACAGGCATGGCACTGGCTACGGACAATGCTGTGTGTTATGAGTTCTCAGAGGGAGATACCCTTTATGTTCATGGTGACACGTTGAAGATGGTGAGTTACAACCAGAAGACGGATTCTGTGTACCGTGATTTATTCGCTTATCATAAGGTAAGGATGTTCAGAAAGGACTTTCAGGGTGTGTGTGATTCGTTGGTGTCACATGAAAGAGATTCCTGCACGTATCTGTATGGACAGCCTATCCTTTGGAATGAGGGTCAACAGGTGTTTGGTGAGGAAATTCGTGTGTATAACAATGATAGTACGGTGGAGTGGATTCATATCATCAACCAGGCAATGACCATCGAACAAGTGGATTCTGTGTCGTATAATCAGGTTGCGGCGAAGGAAATGTTCTGCTATTTTGTGGATGGCGTGATAGAGCATAACAATGCGAAGGGAAATGTGTATGTAGTCTATTTTATGGAAGAGGATGATGGCAGCCGTATTGGCATGAATTATACGGAAACGCCAGAACTGAATCTCTTTATGGTGGATAAGAAAGTGAACAAGATATGGATGTCCACGCCTTCCGGAGTGATGTATCCTCCTTTCGCTATTCCTGAGGACAGACGGTATTTGACGGGATTCGCATGGTTTGACTATATCCGTCCGAAAAACAAGGATGATATCTTCGGCTGGAGAGGCAAGAAGAAAGAACAGGAACTGAAGAAAACGGAACGACGGGCTGTCCCGAAACAACATTTGGAGAATTTGTAGGGTTTCAACAGTTTACACATATTATATATATAATAATATATGGGAATGTTTACAACACGGAAACCTCGTGGTTTTCATCATAACTATATCTACTACGACCCGAGGAAGGAAAAACTGAAGGAAATAGATGAACGTGCAAAACGTGAGTTGGGGATGCTCCCTCCGAAAGAATTTTCTCCAGAGGACATCCGTGGAAAGTTTGTGCAGGCGACTAAGCATCTGAAGCGCAGGAAAGAGAGTGGTAAGAAACCTGTGTCGTATGGGGTGCTGATTGTTGCGATTGTTCTCTTGCTGCTTCTGATGCATTATTTATATACTGGGAAATATTTTTTCTGACCAATTATTCAATGAAAACAACGAACAGTGAACGATATCATTCATCTTTTGCCTGATTCTGTCGCTAACCAGATTGCTGCTGGTGAAGTGGTGCAACGCCCATCTTCTATCATCAAGGAGATGGTCGAGAATTCTATTGATGCCGGTGCCAGGAATGTGAAGGTGCTGGTGACGGATGGCGGTAAGACGAATGTGCAGGTGATAGATGATGGGAAGGGTATGTCAGAAACGGATGCACGTCTTTCTTTCGAGCGACATGCAACATCTAAGATTCAGAAGGCCTCCGACTTGTTTAACTTGACAACGATGGGCTTCAGAGGAGAGGCATTGGCGAGTATTGCGGCGGTGGCTCAAGTGGAACTGAAGACAAGGCGCCGGGAAGATGAGTTGGGCACAATGATTCAAATTTCCGGATCACAAATAGAGAAACAAGAACCTGTTGCGTGTCCTGCCGGCAGCAACTTCTCTGTGCAGAACCTATTCTTCAATGTGCCGGCACGAAGAAAGTTCCTGAAGTCTAATCAGACGGAACTGACCAACGTGGTGGCGGATTTCCAACGTATCGTCTTGGTGCATCCTGATATCTCTTTTACATTATATAATAATGGGGTAGAGATGTACAATTTGCCAGAAGCGTCTGTTCGTCAAAGAATCATAGATGTGTTTGGTAAAAAAATCAATGCGGACTTGTTACCGATAGAGGTGGAGACCTCCTTGGTGAGCATTTCGGGTTATGTGGGGAAACCAGAGTCGTCGAAGAAGAAGGGAACGCACCAATATTTCTTTGTGAATGGTCGATACATGCGTCACCCTTATTTTCATAGTGCCGTGATGAAAGCCTATGAGAATCTGATACCAGCGGGTGAACATGTGTCTTACTTCATTTATTTTGCAGTGGATGCAGCTGCCATTGATGTCAATGTGCACCCGACAAAGACTGAGATAAAGTTCGACAACGAACAGCCGATTTGGCAAGTGCTATCTGCAGCGGTGCGAGAGACGCTAGGACAGTTCTGCAATGTACCGATGATAGATTTTGATGTGGAAGGGAAACCCGATATTCCTGTGATGGGAACGATGACGACTATGCCGCAGCAACCTAAGCTGGCTCCATCAACATATAATCCGTTTAAGAATAGTGATACGCAATCTTCTTATTCTCGTTCGAACGGATGGGAGAAGTTGTACAATAAGTATGCTGTTCCCGAAAAGGATGGAGATGGTGCCTCGCTGGTTGATGTGAATCCGCAAGAGGACTTGTTAAAGGGGGATGGAATTTTGGATGAAAGCCACCTCCAGAGTTCTTTATGGAATACTGCTGCGTTGGATGAAGGAACGGAATTGATGCCTTTTGATGTTTCCGTGCAGAAATTCCAATATAAAGGACGCTATATCATTCTTCCGAGCGCCAACGGACTTATGGTGGTGAATCAACATCGTGCTCATGTTCGTGTGCTGTTTGACCAAAATATGCAATGTATTACCACTGGTGGCCGCCCTTCTCAAAAGGAATTGTTCCCAATGGTCTTACAATTCGAGCCATCTGATTGTGTGGTGCTGGAGGATTTAATGGAGGATGTTTGCAGTTTGGGCTTTGATTTGTCGAATCTGGGTGGTGGTTCCTATTCCGTCAATGGAGTCCCTGCGGGATTGGAGGGAATCGATATCCAGACATTGCTTCACGACATGATTGTGGCGGCAAAGGAGAAAACCAATGACATCAGGAAGGATGCACAGGAGGCGCTGGCACTGACTATGGCGGAAAATGCAGCCATTGTATATGGACAGATTCTCTCGGTGGCGGAAATGGAACGTCTTCTACAAGATTTGTTTGCCACAAAGAGCCCTGCAAGGACTCCTGACGGGAAACTGATTTATACTGTTATAGAGGATAAAACGCTGAATGCGCCCTTTTAATCGCCTAAAAAGGGGCTTTTTGAAGGCAAAAGTGTTAATAAATGCAAAATGTCTGCATAAAAAAACATTTTTTTTACATTTTTTTTGTTTTTGTGACATTCGAATAAAGTAAAATACTTAACTTTGCATCACGATTAGTGTGAAATAGTGCTTTGATGGCAAGATGTGCCGAAAGGGACCTTCACCTGATAAACGAGAAAAAAGTTTTAAGAAAATATTAATTATTGTTTTATTAAAAATTTGTTTTTATGAAAAAGTTAATGATGGCGTTGGCCTTTGTAGGTCTCTGTACTGCTGCTAATGCACAGTGCGATGAGTTTGCAACTCCAACAACTAACAAGTACAGTGTGGCAACTAACTCTTTCTGGTCAAACTGGTTTGTTCAGGCAGGTGTAGATGCTAACATCGTAAGTATCTATGGTCAGGGCAAATTCTTCAAGGAGGATTGGCACAATGGTCGTGCTTATGGTTTTGACCTTGCAGTAGGTAAGTGGTTCACTCCTGGTATTGGTGTACGTGGTAAGCTTAATTGGGAGAATGGTGCTTTCTATCACGCATTCCGTAACCTTGATCACGTTTGGGAAATGCCAGATGCTCACAAGGGTGGCTATGCAGCACTTTACTTCGATACTGAGTTCAACATGAGCAACATCTTCTGTGGTTACAGCGATACTCGTGTATGGAACTTGATTGTTTATCCACGTATGGGTGTCATCCGCAATTTCGGTGCAAACGAATACGCTCCAGCTCTTGGCGCAGGTATTGAGTCTGCTTGGAAGCTTTCTAAGCGCGTAGGTGTTTATGTTGATGCTGCATGCGTGCTCACTACTCAGGCTTTCAACCCTGCAGTTCCAATGAGTCCTGAAAATAAGTGGTGGAGATCTAATGCAATCACTTCTATTGACCTCGGTATCACTTACAACATTGGTAAGACAGGTTGGTCTAAGGCTGTTTCTCTCGAGGACTACGAGGCTCTCTCTGCTGAAGCATGCTCTAAGCTCGCTGCTCTCCGTGCACAACTCAAGGCTGAGCAGGATGAGAACGCACGTCTGCGCAATGAACTCGCTAAGTGGGCTAACCACAAGTGCCCAGAGGTTACTGGCAGCGTAACTACAGGTTCTACTTCTGTGTTCTTCGACCTCAACTCTGCTAAGATCAACTCTAAGAAGGATCTCATCAACCTTGAGGCTGTTGCAGCTGCTGCTAAGAATACAAAGGCTACAGTTGTAGTAAGAGGTTCTGCAGATAGCAAGACTGGTTCTTCTGCTTACAACCAGAAGCTTTCTGAGGCTCGCGCACAGGCTGTTGCTGACGAACTCGTTAGCCTCGGCGTAGATCGTTCTAAGATTCAGGTTTCAGGTGTTGGTGGTGTTGCAGAAGTTGAGCCATTTAACCTCAACCGTCGTGCAATCGTAACTCTGAAGTAATCGAGTTAAACAAATCAATAGCAGGAGAGCGTGCCTTTGGTACGCTCTCCTTGTTTTTTTACCCTCTTTTTGCAAAAAATGAAAAAAAGAACTTGTTTTATTTTGCCAGTTCAAATAAAAGTCGTACCTTTGCAGTGCTTTTGAGAAAAGAGGCTTGAAAGTTGTTGAAAATCGGGATGTAGTACAGTTGGTAGTATACTTGGTTTGGGACCAAGGGGTCGCACGTTCGAGTCGTGTCATCCCGACCAACAAAGGGCGCTTAGCTCAGTTGGTTCAGAGCGTCTGCCTTACAAGCAGAGGGTCGGCGGTTCGAATCCGTCAGCGCCCACAGACAGACGAATCGTCGTGTAGTCAATCTGTTTATTAGGTGAATAGACGAAACGTCAGTGAAGTCAAGATAGACGATAGAGTTTTTCTCTGTCGTCTTTTTTTGTGTCCATGGCTGATATAAAAAATGTAAAAACATGTCATGTTCCACGCATCTTTTAGTGTTTGTTCCACATAAAATGCTTATCTTTGCACTGAGAATTGAATGAAGAATAATCAGACTCATAAGGCATAGTTTTTATGTGCTTGATTTACATGTTCATGTAGTTCTCTTGTATTTTTTATGGATTTGACTAAGAGAAAGAATATGGGAAAACTTATAGCAATGGCTAATCAGAAAGGTGGCGTTGGTAAGACTACTACGGCCATCAATTTAGCTGCAAGTTTGGCTGCCTTGGAAAAGAAGGTGCTTGTTGTGGATGCTGATCCACAAGCAAATGCCTCTTCTGGCTTAGGTGTTGATATTCAGAAAGTGGATACATCTATTTATGATTGTATTATTAGTTCTGCTGACCCTCATGAGGCGATCTACACAACGGATATAGATGGATTGGATGTGATACCCAGTCATATTGATTTAGTGGGGGCAGAGATTGAAATGCTGAATGTGGCGAAGCGGGAAATGGTGTTGAAACGAATTTTGGACCCGTTACGTTCTGAATATGATTATATATTGATTGACTGTTCACCCTCTTTGGGCATTATCACTGTCAATTCCCTAACAGCGGCTGATTCTGTGATTATCCCGGTGCAATGCGAGTATTTTGCGCTGGAGGGAATCAGCAAGTTGCTGAATACAATTAGAATTATCAAGTCGAAGTTGAATTCTAATTTGGAGATTGAAGGATTCTTGTTGACGATGTATGATTCGCGCTTGAAATTGGCAAACCAGATTTATGGTGATGTGAAGCGCCACTTCCAGGAGTTGGTGTTCAAAACTGTGATTCAGCGCAATGTTAAGCTGTCGGAGGCTCCGAGTCATGGAATACCGTGTATCTTGTATGATGCCACTTCCAATGGTGCCAAGAACTATGTGTCTTTGGCTAAGGAGATAGTTGCCCATGACGCGAAATAATGCAGCTACGAATGATAACATGATAATAGATAAGATATGGCAGTAAGAAAGAAATTTGGTCCAGCTTTGGGGCGTGGTCTCGATGCACTCATCTCAACGGAAGATGTGAGGACAGAAGGATCCTCGACCATCAATGAGATAGACATTAGTCTGATAGAACGCAATCCCAATCAGCCTCGTCGTGAGTTTGATGAGGAAGCCTTGCAGGAGTTGGCGGATTCGATAGCTGAAATTGGCATCATCCAGCCCATCACTTTGCGTGAGTTGGAAAATGGGCGTTATCAGATTATTGCGGGTGAGCGACGCTGGCGTGCTTCCCAGAAAGCCGGTCTTTCATCCATTCCAGCGTATATTCGCACCGCCAGTGACGAGAAGGTGATGGAGATGGCGCTGATTGAGAATATTCAACGTCAAGATCTGAACTCCATCGAAATAGCATTGGCATACCAGCATTTGATTGATGAGTATAATCTGACACAAGAAAAATTAAGTGAACGGGTGGGCAAAAAACGTGCAACTGTAGCTAATTATCTGCGCTTGTTGAAACTGCCGGCACCTGTGCAGGTGGCGATACAGAACCATCATATAGATACTGGTCATGCACGTGCCTTGCTGGCATTGGATGACCCTCGGACTCAATTGAAGCTGTTTAAGGAGATACAGGATAGAGGCTATTCCGTTCGTCAGGTAGAGGAACTGATTAAAAAGATCAACGATGGTACTCATGGACATCCTGCTAATGCGCAGGCTGCTGTAAAGTCAAAGCAGATGACGGAGGAATTGGATGCCTTGCGTGGATTGCTCTCTCGGCAATTGGGCGTGGAAGCGAAGATGTCTTGCTCTCCGAAAGGTGGTGGTAAGGTGTCCATTCCATTCAAGGATGTGAATGATTTACGCCGTATCGTTTCTCTTCTCCAAAAATAGGGTTAAATACAGATGTTGAGACAGATTGTCCGTACATATAAGATTTGTGTCGCATTGTTGTTGATGCTTCTTCCTTTGGATGTTTTCTCGCAGGAAACAGCCGAGGATGGCGCTATTCCGATGGCACGTTCCCGACGGGAGGGAAAGAAGCGTGTCGCTTTAGACTCTTTGACTGTTGACACCCTTCATTATGGGGATGTGGTGCTGACTGGACAGATCGATTCCATTCGTGGAGAAGAGGAATATATAACGTTGATGGGTGAACAGACGGATAGTTCTGTAGTCCGTTTTTCTATCTCTGCAGATTCCTTGGTGAAGTATGCTGGTCATAAGAAGAGGGATCGTTTCATTCCCGACCCGAAGAAGGCTTTGTGGCTCGCTATTGTTTTTCCAGGTGGAGGTCAGATTTACAATCGTAAGTATTGGAAACTTCCTTTGGTGTATGGCGGGTTCTTGGGGTGTATTTATGCAATGACATGGAACAATACGATGTATCGGGATTATTCTCAGGCATATATTGACATCATGGATAGTGATGAAAATACGAAAAGCTACGAGAATTTCATACCTGTTCGATATGATGTGAAAGCAAATCAGGCACACTTGCAGGATGTATTCAGACGCAAGAAAAATTATTATCGCCGCTTTCGCGACTTGAGCATGTTCTGTATGATAGGGGTGTATGCGTTGTCCATCATTGATGCCTATGTGGATGCAGAGCTGTCTAGTTTCGATATTAGTCGTGATTTGACCATGAAAGTAAGTCCAACTGTCATCAACGAGAAGTATTCAGCTATGCGTGCTTCGGGTTTGAGTTCCAGTGCTTATGGCTTACAATGTAGTTTTAATTTTTG
Organism: Bacteroidaceae bacterium; assembly: GCA_024688885.1. Lineage (GTDB taxonomy): Bacteria > Bacteroidota > Bacteroidia > Bacteroidales > Bacteroidaceae > Minthosoma. Next base: position 32,495 of record JAILDV010000057.1, read on the forward strand.
AAAACCAAATGATTAAGTGTATATGAAAAAGAAAATTGTTGTTACGTGTTTCTCCATTTTGTTCGCTTCGTGTTGCTTTGCTCAGGATGAGGTGTTCACAGATGATGACAGCGTGAAAGCGGAGGCTTTTGACATGCCAGAGGGAATGCTCATCAGTGAAGATGAATTGATGAAAGACCCTTCTAATATCAATAACTTATCTGAGGGAATAGGCGTGAATCGTGTATTGTCCTACGATGATTCAGTGCTGGTGAGCAGGCTCTCACGCATTCCAACTACGATTGAGATGCCGCTGAATGATGTCACCCGCAAGTTCATTGACAACTACAGCACGCGCATGAAGGGCTCTGTTGCCATCATGCTGGGTTCTGCCAATTTCTACAATCCCATCTTTGAGGAGGCGTTAGAGCGTTATGGATTGCCCTTGGAACTCAGATATCTACCTGTGATTGAATCAGCATTGCGTCCGACTGCTACATCTAGGGCTGGTGCAGCTGGTTTGTGGCAGTTCATGATTGGCACCGGTAAACGCTATGGGTTGGAGGTGAACACTTTGGTGGATGAACGCCGTGATCCGATTAAGTCAAGTGAGGCTGCTGCACACTATCTGAGTGACCTTTATGATATGTTTGGAGATTGGGGATTGGCCATTGCTGCCTACAACTGCGGTGAAGGAAATGTTCAGAAGGCTCTCACACGCTCAGGCAATCAGGAAGGAGCTGATTTTTGGTCGATTTACAACCGTCTTCCTCGTGAGACTCGTGGTTATGTTCCGGCATTCATTGCTGCTACATACATTATGAATTACTATTGTGAACATGGTATTGTACCCCACGAAGCCACATTGCCATTGGAGTCCGACACTGTTGTGGTCAGTCACGAGGTGAGTTTTGCCCAGATTGCATCTAAATGCCATGTGTCGGTGGATGAACTTCGGGCTATCAATCCTCAGTACCGTAAGGATATTGTACCTGCGGATTACACGTTGCGTTTGCCTGCAGGTTCTATCGAGGACTTCATCCTCTATGAGGACAGCATCTATGGGGTGAATGCCAGGGGCGGTATGTTGTCTTCGGGAACCCGCCGTTCCATCACGGAAGACGTTGAGAGCACGCCAATGGAACAGATTCCTGCAAGCACGACTCGGAACGTGGCTGCAAAAAATAAAAAATCATCACGTTCATCACGCTCTTCGCGTTCCCGTAAGCAGCAGACACGGAATGTGGCTGTGAAGAGTGGTGACACCCTTTCTGCTATTGCAAAGAAGAATGGCACGACTGTTGCTAAATTGCGTCAGCTCAATGGTATCAAGGGCGATATGATACGACCTGGTCAGAAGGTGCGCGTGAAGTAACTTGCCCCACGTGCATGAGTGTTTTTGTATGGAGAATGAACAAATAAGAAAGGAAGCTTATGGATGACGTAATCATGACGAATACAGAGCAAGAGGAACAGCTGGTCAATGCTGAGTTCCAGAAGTTGATAGATGCATATCTAGCAAGTCCGCATCGAAAGAAAGTGGACCTCATCACCAAAGCTTTCAATTTCGCCAAACATGCACACAAAGGTGTACGTCGTTTGTCTGGCGAACCATACATCATGCACCCTATCTCCGTTGCGCAGATAGTTTGTATTGAGATAGGATTGGGTTCCACGTCCATCTGTTCAGCCCTCCTTCACGACGTGGTGGAGGATACAGATTATACGGTGGAAGATATCGAAAATATGTTTGGTCCGAAGATTGCCCAGATAGTCGATGGCTTGACCAAAATCTCGGGTGGCATCTTTGGTGATCATGCATCAGCTCAAGCTGAGAATTTCAAGAAACTTCTGCTGACGATGAGCGATGACATTCGTGTCATTCTCATTAAGATAGCTGACCGCTTGCATAACATGCGAACATTGGGTAGTCAGGCAGTCAACAAGCAGTATAAGATTGCAGGTGAGACGCTTTACATCTATGCACCGCTTGCCAATCGTCTGGGGCTGAATTCCATCAAGACGGAATTGGAGGACTTGAGTTTCCGGTTTGAACATCCGGACGAGTATAAGGAGATAGAGACGAAGTTACTGGCTACGCAAGCTGAACGTGACACTGTCTTCGACCAGTTTGCCAGCCCGATTCGTGCCCAATTGGATAGCATGGGACTCAACTATGAGATGAAGCAGCGTGTGAAGACGCCTTATTCCATTTGGCGGAAGATGCAAACGAAGCATATCCCCTTCGAGGAGATATACGATATCCTTGCTGCACGTATCATCTTTGATCCACAAGATGTTGATACAGAACTGAATGACTGTTTCAATATTTATGTTCAGCTCTGTAAGATATACACCTCTCACCCAGATCGTACACGTGATTGGGTAAGTCATCCCAAAGCCAATGGGTATCAGGCACTACATGTCACACTCATGTCCAAGCAAGGTGAGTGGATTGAGGTGCAGATTCGTTCGCGCCGGATGGATGAGATTGCAGAGAAAGGATTTGCGGCACATTGGAAATACAAAGATGGTGATAAGACCGAAACATCTTCAGAGAAGGAATTGGACAAGTGGCTTGCCACCATCAAAGAGATATTGGATGACCCTCAGCCTGATGCGATGGATTTTCTCGACACCATCAAGTTAAATTTGTTTGCGTCAGAGATTTTTGTCTTCACCCCTAAAGGTGACATCCGTACGATGCCAGCAGGCAGCACCACCCTTGACTTTGCTTTCAGCATCCATACGTTTGTCGGCAGCCATTGCATTGGCGCAAAGGTGAACCACAAATTGGTGCCCATCAGTTATAAGCTGAATAGTGGCGACCAGGTGGAGATTCTTACTTCCAAGTCGGTACATCCCACCCGTGAATGGCTGAATATAGCTACGACTGCTAAGGCAACGACCAAGATTCTTTCTATCCTTCGGAAGGAAGAACGTGAACTGCGCAAGAAGGGCGAACAGGAATTGGATGAGTTTTTGGAGAAGAATGACATCATCAGAGATTCTTTGATTGTTGATAAGTTGACTTCCTTCCATCAGTTGTCGAAGCCGGACGCCTTGTATGTCGCTATAGGTGAAGGCAAGGTAAAACTCGGACGTGCTGATTTAGACATGCTGAAAGGGAAGGGCGAGACGGGTGGATGGAAGAAACTGTTCTCTTTCGGAAAGAAGACAGCGAAGCAAGTTGTAAAGAAAAAGAATACGGTGGGTCCTGATTTCGACAGGAAACAAACCCTTTCCTTGACCGAAGAAACCGTTCAGAACAATTATACGCTGTGTGATTGTTGCAAGCCGATTCCAGGTGATGTGGTGATGGGCTATATTGATGATGACAAACACATCATCATTCATAAGTTGCAATGTCCCAATGCTGAGAAACTGAAGGCGAATCACGGCAATCGGGTGTTGGCTGCGAAATGGGAGATGAGTCGCATGTCTTTGTTCCCTGTCTCCATCCATGTGAAGGGCTTTGACAAATTGGGACTTCTCCATGAGATGACGCAAGTGATATCCCAGTTACACGGCGTTAATATCCGTAAGTTGGAAGTGGAATGCGATGATGGCATCTTTGAGTGTATGGTGCAGATGTATGTACATGACACAAAAGAGGTGGATGATATCATAGGAGGACTTCGTGAAATACAGGACGTGAAGGAAGCCTCTCGTATTTAAACAAATATAAAAACAGGAAAGGCAATAATATGAATATGAAATACGTTATAATGTGTGTGATAGGTATGGCTGTTTCACTAAGCGGTCTTGCACAAAGAATCTCCTTTGACAAGACGCTCGTAAATGCAGGCTCTACCATCTGGAAGAAACCTGTGACAGCGGTGTTTAAGTTTACGAACAAGGACAAGTCCCCGTTGTTGATTAGGGATGTAGATGCAGGATGTGGATGCCTGACAACAAAGTGGACGAGAGAGCCTTTGATGAAGGGTGATGATGGAGAGATAAGCATTACGTATGACGCCATGATGCTGGGACATTTTGATCGGTACATCGATGTCTATACGAATGCAGGCGAAAAACCTGTGCGCATTCGTATGAAAGCCTTGGTGAACAATGGAGAGAAGAAAACGTTGGAGGAACTCTATCCATACAGTATCGATGACATCTTATTGAGCACCAACAATGTGGAGTTCATGGATGTGAGTTCGGGCGATTCAGTCAAAGCAGAGATTGAGTTGTTGAACAATGGGGGGACGGTTTATACGCCAATGCTGATGCATCTTCCTGCTTACATTACGGCAGAATACCAGCCAGAGATGATTGCACGTGGTCGTCGGGGAAAGATTGAGTTGACGTTGCACAGCGACAAGTTGCAAGACTTGGGTCTGAACCAGACAAGCATTTATTTGGCACGCTTCTCGGGTGACAAGGTGGGTTCCAACAATGAAATTGCGGTGTCTGCTGTGCTCTTGCCGGACTTGCATTTTGCTGAAGAATTTACCCGGAAACCTAATTTCCAGATCTCCACCACCGAACTGCACATCGGGAAGTTGGGTAAGAAGACCAAGTTGACAGGTCATGTAAAGTTGAGCAATAAGGGAGCAGGAGTGCTGAAACTGAACAAGATACAGGCATTCAACCAAGCCATTACGGTGTCGTTGCCAAAGACGGAGTTGCAGCCAGGTGAGGAGGTGAAGATGAGTGTGACAGTCAATGCAAAGTTCTTGGGAATGTCTAAGGCACAACCTCGTGTGTTGATTATTACGAACGACACCAAAAAACCGAAAGAAGTGGTGAATGTACATTTTGAGAAATAGAAAAAGAAGATGATGGAACATCCTGAAAACAGCGCTGAATATGCAGGCTTGCAAGTGAATGCAGGTGTGGCACAGCCATCCATAGTGAACCCCTATCTGAAACAGATGAGGAAGAAGAGGCAGAAGTTATATACTCCTGCCGAATATGTTGATGGCATCTTGAAGGGGAATGTGAGCATGTTGAGTCAGGCCGTCACGCTGATTGAGAGTGTGTTACCTGAACATCAGACGATTGCGCAAGAGGTGATTGAGAAGTGCCTCCCATATTCTGGCAATTCCGTGAGGATAGGTATCAGTGGTGTGCCAGGTGCAGGTAAATCCACCAGCATCGATGCTTTTGGTGTGCATTTGTTGGAGAACTATGGAGGGAAATTGGCTGTCTTGGCCATTGACCCTTCTTCCGAGAAGACCAAGGGAAGTATTTTGGGTGACAAGACCCGAATGGAGAAATTGGCGGTGCATCCCAAGTCGTTCATTCGTCCAAGTCCGACGGCAGGTAGTTTGGGCGGTGTGGCTCGCAAGACACGTGAGACCATCATCTTGTGCGAAGCGGCTGGCTATGACAACATCTTTGTTGAGACGGTGGGTGTTGGACAGAGTGAGACGGCTTGTCATTCTATGGTCGATTATTTTCTGCTGATTCAGTTGGCAGGCACGGGCGATGAATTGCAAGGCATCAAGCGAGGCATCATGGAGATTGCTGATGGCATCGTTATCAACAAGGCAGATGGAAGCAATGTGGACAAGGCAGAATTGGCGGCTTCCCATTTCAGAAATGCGCTCCATCTCTTCCCTGTGCCTGATAGTGGTATTGTACCCGAAGTCATGTGCTATTCGGGTTTCTACGAATTACACATTGATGAAGTGTTGGAGATGATTTTCCGATACATCCGTCAGGTAAAGGAGAATGGCTATTTCCAGTATCGCAGGAATGAGCAATCCAAATACTGGATGTATGAGAGTATCAATGAACATTTGAGGAATAGTTTCTATTATAATCCATCCATCAAGCAAATGATAGGCAATATGGAGAAAGAAGTGTTGGGAGGACAGATTACGTCATTTGTGGCAGCCAAGAAACTATTAGACACCTATTATGAGACGATTAAATAGACACATTATTTGTTTGGCATTCCTTTCTTTTGCCACTTGTATGTGCGCACAGGAAGGGAAAATGGGGTATCAGTTTCTGAACATCCCTGTCAGTGCGCATTCTGCTGCATTGGGAGGTGCCAATATCAGCATCATTGAGGATGATGCCAGTATGATGTGGACAAACGCAGCCTTGCTTACGAATGTGTCTGACAACAGCATCTTGCTGGGCTATAATTCTTATATCCGTTCCAGCCACTTGATGTCGGCTGGTTATACGAAGGCGATTGGAGAGCGAGGCACATGGGCATTGGGTGCTCAGATGTTGGATTATGGTAAGATGGATGAGACGGATGAACAGGGTTCTGTTGTAGGAAGTTTTTCTGCCAAAGACTTGAATTTCCAGACATCCTATTCTTATATGTTGAGCGATTACTGGAGCGGTGCCATCACGGCGAAGGTCTTGATAAGCAACTACGCCAACTATTCCAGCACGGCTTTGGGGGCAGATTTGGCGTTGAACTATTTTGATGAGGCACACGGTTTCTCATTTTCTGCTGTCGGACGAAATCTTGGTGGTCAAGTCAAGTCTTTATACGATGATGGTGTCAAAGAATCCATGCCTTTTAATTTGGCTTTTGGCTTGAGTAAAGACTTTGCCAATGCTCCTTTGCGGGTGTCGCTGACAGCTGACGATGTGACGCATTGGGATGATGTGAAGTTCATTCAGCATTTTGTGTTGGGTATGGACATACTTCCTTCCAGCAACACATGGGTGGCGTTAGGCTATAATTTCCGTCGGGCACATGAAATGAAGGTGGCTGACAAGAGCAATTGGGCAGGCTTCAGCCTCGGAGCAGGTTTGAATGTGAAGAAATTCAAGGTGGGTGTTGCCTATGGAAACTACCATGTTGCGGCATCCTCCTTCTTGATAAATGCAGGTTTTTCATTATGAAGAAGATTATTATTGCGATAGATGGCCATTCGAGTTGCGGTAAAAGCACGATGGCGAAGCAATTGGCAAAAGACATCGGTTATGTGTATGTAGACACAGGAGCCATGTACCGTGCCGTGACACTATATGCCATGCGGAATGGTATGTATCCTGATGCAGGCATTCAGGAAGAGGAACTGAAGGCAGCTGTTGAGGCTGGTAAGATTCAGATATCTTTCAAATTCAATGCAGAGACGGGACGTCCCGATACCTATTTGAATGGTGAGAAGGTGGAAGATGAGATTCGTCAGATGGAGGTGAGTAACAGGGTAAGTCCTGTGGCAGCCTTACCGTTTGTTCGTGCTTTGTTGACACAACAGCAGCAGGAGATGGGTAAAGAGAAGGGCATCGTGATGGATGGAAGAGATATTGGTACAGCTGTTTTTCCACAAGCAGAGATGAAAGTGTTCGTCACGGCATCGGCAAGGGTGCGTGCTCAACGTCGCTTTGATGAATTGATGGGCAAGGCGAAGACGCAGGAAGAATTGGCAGCCCTTAACTATGAGGAAGTGCTGAAGAATGTGGAGGAGCGTGATTATATCGATTCTCACCGAGAAGTGGCACCTTTACGACAAGCAGAAGACGCATTGGTGCTCGATAACTCTGACATGACACGCGAGGAACAGAGTGCCTGGCTGTTGGCAAAGTATCAGGAAATTGTAGCGAAATGCTGATAGAGATAGATGAAGGGTCGGGTTTCTGCTTTGGAGTGACGACAGCCATCAAGAAAGCAGAAGAGGAATTGGCAAAGAGTGGTTCACTCTATTGCCTCGGTGACATCGTGCATAATGGTCGTGAGGTGGAGCGCTTGAAGAAGATGGGACTGACGACGGTGGAGCATGATGACCTTGACTCTTTACATGACATCAAGATGCTTCTTCGTGCTCATGGTGAACCTCCCCAGACCTACATGAAAGCAAAAGAGCAGAACATCCGTGTGATTGATGCCACCTGTCCTGTGGTGCTCAACTTGCAGAAGCGCATCCGCAAGGCATACGAAGCAGGTGGACAGATTGTTATCTATGGAAAGAATGGTCATGCAGAGGTAGTGGGATTGGTGGGACAGACGGACGGTACTGCCATTGTCATTGAGAATATGAGCGATGCCAAGAAACTGGATTTGAGTCGTGATATTCAATTGTTTTCACAGACGACAAAATCTCTGGAAGGGTTCCGTGAGATTGTTAGTTACATTGAGAAGAACATGAAGGAGGGAGCGCACTTTCAGTATTTCGACACTATCTGCCGTCAGGTGGCGAACCGTATTCCTCACATCATGGAGTTTGCCTCCCGTCACGGAGTGATTCTCTTTGTATGCGGTAAGAAAAGTTCTAATGGGAAAGTGCTGTACAACCAGTGTTTATCCGTCAACCCGAACATCTATATGATTGATTCCCCTTCTGAAATCGACTTCAAGTGGTTCGAGGGATTTGATTCGGTGGGTATCTGTGGAGCGACAAGCACCCCTAAGTGGTTGATGGAAGAGTGTAAACAGAAGATTGAGAATGAAGAAACTTGACTACGAAATCATAGAGTTGCCGAAGATTGTTGACCCGCGTGGTAATTTGACTGTGGCAGAGCAGATGAAGAACGTGCCGTTCGACATCAAGCGCGTCTATTGGACTTACGATGTGCCTGGTGGTGAGAGTCGTGGAGGTCATGCCCATAGAAATCTTTACCAGTTGGTGGTGGCAATGAGTGGCAGTTTCACAGTTACTCTCGATAATGGCGAAGAGCGTGCGACCATCCTGCTCAATCATCCTTGGCAGGGATTGCTTATCAAACCAGGCATGTGGCGAACGCTGGACGATTTTTCCTCGGGTGCCGTGTGTATGGTGCTGGCTTCCGAACTTTTTGAAGAAGAAGATTATATCTACGATTACGAAGAGTTCTTAAATTATAAAAGATGTTCGAAATAAGAAGATATACTCCCGCAGATAAGCCGCTATGGGACAAATATGTGGCGAAGGCACGGAATGCAACATTCCTGTTCTTTCGTGACTATATGGACTATCATAGTGATCGCTTCGAAGACCATTCGCTGCTGTTCTTCGTGGGAAATCATCTTCACTCCATTTTGCCTGCCAATATTGTAGGTTCAACCCTCTATTCTCATCAGGGATTGACTTATGGAGGACTGCTGATGGACGCAGAGGTTACTGCAGCAGACGTCATCCAATTGTTTAAGGAACTCAATGCCTATCTGTGCCAATGTGGCATTCGCAAGGTGGTCTATAAGCCCGTTCCGTGGGTGTATCATCAGTTGCCTTCCGAAGAAGACCTCTATCCGCTTTTCTGGATATGTAAGGCACGTTTGGTCACACGTGACATTGGCACAACCATCTTCCTGCAACAACGTCTGCGTTGGCGTAAAGACCGTAGAAGACGTTTACGTCGGGCACAAGAAGCAGGGGTGGAGGTAGTGCGTACCAATGATTTCGCCCCTTTCTGGAAAGTGCTTGAAGAAAATCTGATGAATCGCCATCAAGTACATCCCGTGCATTCCCTGCAAGAGATGGAACTGCTTCATGAGCGTTTCCCTGAGAACATCATTCAATACAATGCATTGCTCAATGGACAAGTGGTGGCTGGCATGACCTTCTATGTGACTCCCCAAGTGGTGCATGGTCAGTATTGCTCTTCTAATGACATCGGAAAAGAGTGTGGGGCAGTGGATGCCATTCACGATTATGTGATGCACCATGAGTATCCCGATTACCTTTATATGGATTTTGGACGTTCTACCGAAGGCGATGGTTCCGTCCTAAATGAAGGTTTGGTGGCACAGAAAGAAGGGTTTGGTGGACGGACAATTTGTTATGACACTTACGAATGGGACGTATGAATATACCCTATCTTGATTTGAAAGCGGTGACGGCTCTGCATGGTGAGGAGATTCAGACAGCTGTGGCAGAGGTGGTAGGTGGCGGTTGGTACCTGCAAGGGGCGGCTGTGCAGCAATTCGAACAGCACTATGCTGCCTACATCGGCACGCGGCACTGTGTGGGAGTGGCAAACGGACTTGATGCACTCACTCTTACTCTGAGGGCATACAAGGAAATGGGTCGGATAGGAGAGGGGGATGAAGTGCTCGTTCCCGCCAACACTTTCATTGCCACCGTTTTGGCTATCACAGAGAATGGATTGAAGCCCGTTTTCATAGATGTCGATGCAGATATGCTTGACCTCAACCTTGACCAATTGCAGCAATCCCTCACTTCCAAGACAAAAGCCTTGATGCTCGTTCACCTCTATGGTCGCTGCACCTATAACGAATCCATCCGCTCCTTTTGTAAAGAGAATGGCTTGTTGCTTATCGAAGACAATGCGCAGGCACATGGCTGTATCTACCAGCATCAAAAGACAGGTTCTTTGGGCGATGTTGCTTGTCACAGCTTCTATCCGGGCAAGAATCTTGGTGCTTTAGGCGATGGAGGAGCGGTGACCACAGATGATGAAGAGTTGGCACAAATCATCCGTTCCATCGCCAACTATGGTTTTGAGAAGAAATATGTAGCTGCCTACAAGGGAAGAAACAGCCGTTTGGATGAAGTGCAGGCAGCCGTGCTCGATGTAAAACTTCGTTATTTGGATGAAGATAATGACCGAAGGCAAGTTGTTGCAAATGCCTATTATGCTCATATTCAGCATGAGGCGACACACTTGCCCAGTTTGATGGAGTCAGGCACAAATGTCTATCACATCTTTCCTGTCTTCACCCCTCATCGCGATGCCCTTCAGCACTACCTGCAAGAAAAAGGCATTCACACCCTCATTCATTACCCTGTTCCTCCCCATCAGCAAACCTGCTATAGGGAATACAACCACCTCACACTTCCCGTCACCGAGCGGCTTGCGCGTGAAGAATTGAGTCTTCCTCTCCATCCCGCTTTGACCGATGCCGAAGTTTCCTACATCATCGAAACTCTCAACTCTTTTCACCCCATTGTCAATAATTAAAACTCAACAATATAAACTATGGCAGAAATCAAAACAATCGGAATTGTCACTTCGGGTAATGATGCCCCTGGCATGAACAGCGCTATTCGCGCCGTCACACGTGCTGCTATCTACAACGGGCTTAAAGTGAAAGCCGTTCTTCATGGATACAAAGGGCTCATCGAAGGTGACATCGTCGAGTTTGAAACCCAGAGCGTCAGCAATATCATTCAGTATGGCGGCACCATCCTCAAATCTTCCCCTTCGAAGGAGTTCAAGAACCCAGAAGGACGAAAGCAGGCACATGAGAATCTTGTGAAGGAAGGCATTGACGCCTTGATTGTGATAGGTGGTGATGGCACCATTCAGGGTGCACGCATCTTTGCGCAGGAATTCAACTATCCCTGCATCGCCATCCCTGCCACCATCGACAATAACCTCTGTGGCACCGACACCACTATTGGCTATGACACGGCACTCAACACCATCATGCAGACGGTTGATAAAATTCGTGACACTGCCACCAGTCACGAACGTCTTTTCTTTGTCGAAGTGATGGGCGATGGTGCAGGTTTCCTTGCGCTCAACAGTGGCATCGCAGCAGGTGTGGAAGAAGCCATCGTGCCCACAGTAGAAGTGGAAGATGAACAGCTTCGCCATTTCATTCAGCAGGGATTCCGCAAGACCAAGGGAAGTGCCATTGTGCTTGTGGCTGCCAACGAACAGACAGGAGGAGCTATGCACTATGCCGAACTCGCCAAGAGTCAACACCCCGATCTTGATGTGCGTGTTTCCATTGTAGGTCATGCTCAACGTGGAGGACATCCCACTGCTCACGACCGCATCATAGCCAGCCGCATGGGAGCCGCTTCCATTCAAGCCATCCTCAAAGGGCTTCGCAATGTGATGGTCGGCATTGACAACGATGAAATCGTCTATGTCCCCTTCTCTCGTGCTATCAAGGAAAACCGTTCCATTGACCGCAATCTCCTTGACATTCTTCACAACATCTCCATCTGAGAAGGAGACGGCTTTTTATCGCTGATAACAGAAATAGTGTTTACGGATTTTTTTAGAGGCAAGCGATGTGCTCAGCATGTCGCTTGCTTCTGTTAGGTCGCGTGTGGTGCCGTCGTTGAAGCGGATTTCGATTTGGTCATCGTCGAGGCTGTACATGTCTTTTCCCACTTCGATGTTGGAAATGAGGTAGTTGGCATCGTCGAGGGAGATGTGGTAGCGTTGTGCCAGTTCTGCGAGTTTTTTCTGCTTGTGCTCGTCGGAGAAGGGTTCGTCGCTCATCTCCACCTTGAAGATGTTGCGGTTGATGAAATCTTTGGCGAGCAGGGAGAGGATGGGGTCGGGATGGTCGCACCACACCTTCATGGCTGACCAGATGTCGTTGTCGTCAAGGGTCAGATAATGGCGCAAGCAATCAGGATTGCTGAAAAATGCGTTGCGGCCGATGTTGTTGTAAAGGAAGAAACGAAGGGCAGGGGAGGCGAAGAGTTCCGTGCCTTCATGTGCCAGTTGTTTGGCACGTAGGAGGGCGTTAATCATCACGTGCTCGGCTGCTACAGAGGTCTTGTGCAGATACACCTGCCAGTACATGAGACGGCGGCTGACGAGGTAGTTCTCGATGGAGTAGATGCCTTTCTTGTCCACCACCAGTTGGTCATCCACCATGTCGAGCATGTCGATGATGCGTGAGGAGCCGATGTTGGCTTCGTTCACGCCTGTGAAGAAGGCATCGCGCTTGAGATAGTCGAGCCTGTCCATATCAAGTTGTGAGGAGATGAGCTGATGGAGGAAGCGTTTGGGGTATTCGTCCTTGAAAATCTTGATGGCGAGAGAGAGTTGTCCGCGAAACTCGTCATTCATCTGTTCCATCACCATCAACGAGATGTCCTCATGACTCACACCGCTGATGAGGGTGTGTTCCAATACATGACTGAACGGCCCGTGCCCGATGTCGTGCAAGAGGATGGCTGCCTGCACCGCTTCTGCCTCGCTGTCGAAGATGAAGTGTCCCTTCTGCTGCAGAGAGAGGATGGCTTTGCCCATCAGGTGGAAGGCGCCGAGCGAGTGTTGCAGACGGGTGTGCTGTGCTCCGGGATAGACGATGTTGGCACCGCCCAACTGCTTGATGCGGCTGAGACGGTAGAAGGCGGGATGGCGCACGATGTCGAGCAACAAACCGCGAGGTACGCGGATGAAGCCGAACACGGGGTCGTTGATGATTTTAGCGGACTGCACGATGAGAATTAGGAATTAGGAGTTAGGAATTAGGAGTTGCCATGCGGGATGCAAGCATCGCGTTAGCTCAACTGTCAAATGTGGCGGAGGTTTTATTGCGGCAAGCCACCGAAAGAAAAATAGGTAAAAACAAGTAAAAATAGATAAAAATATTTTTCTTTATTTTTTATGTCTTTTTTTATATTTTTCTTTCGGTGCCAACGGCGCAATTAACTTTTGATGTTTATGTTTCACTGTCAACTTAAAAGCTTTGCCATTTGCTCTGCCACCTTTTTCGCTTCTTCGCCTGCCACCTCGGCAAACTTTTCGGTTTTGTCGGCATAGATGATGGCACGTGAGGAGTTGACGATGAGGCCGCAATCCTTGGTCATGCCGTACTTGCACACTTCTTCGAGGCTGCCACCTTGTGCACCAATGCCGGGCACGAGCAGGAAGTGGTCGGGAACAATCTTGCGGATGTCTGCGAACATCTTGCCTTGTGTGGCACCTACCACATACATCATGTTGTCGGCGTTGCCCCATTCCTGACTCTTCTTCAGCACTTTCTCAAAGAGACGTTCTTTGGGAGTTGACAGTTGACAGTTGACAGTTGACAGTTGGCTGCCGCCTTGTGGGTCAACGGTTGATGCGGAACTGTCCGAATGGCAACTGTCAACTGTCAACTCTCCACTGTCAACTGGTAAGAGTTGGAAATCGTGGCTACCCTTGTTGGAGGTGAGTGCAAGGAGAATCACCCATTTGCCCTCATACTGCAGGAAAGGCGTCACGCTGTCCTCGCCCATGTAGGGAGCCACCGTGAGGGCGTCGAGGTTGATTTCCTCGAAGAAGGTGCGGGCATACATCGCGCTGGTGTTGCCGATGTCGCCACGTTTGGCATCTGCGATGATGAAGTGCTGGGGATAGTGCTCGTTGAGGTACGTGATGGTCTTCTCGAACGAAATCCAGCCCTTCACGCCCATGCTCTCGTAGAAAGCGAGGTTGGGCTTGTATGCCACGCAATAGGGTGCTGTGGCGTCGATGATGGCCTTGTTGAAAGCGAAGATGGGGTCTTCCTCCTTCAGCAGGTGTTCAGGAATCTTCTTGATGTCGGTGTCGAGACCTACACACAGGAAGGTCTTCTTCGTGAAAATCTGGTTGATGAGTTCTTTGCGTGTCATATATTCTTGATGTTTTAGTTATTTCTTTTGTAGGATGAAACCCGTGACGTCAACCATGATGCTCTCGACCTTGTTCGTGCGAGAGTCGTTCAATGGGCTGATGCTGAAATGGGTCACCATGTATATATTGTGATTCGATGCACAAGGCAATGGGAAAGGCGCTGGCATCGAGTGTTTGTGAGCACGGAGTGTGTCGAGATTGACGAAGACGGTGTCAAGGGCTTCGCCTCTGAATTCAGCGACTAACTGAACGATGTTCTGGTTGGAAGGAACTGTGACAGTCGGCGTGTAAACCCTGAATATCTTTTCGTATCCCTCTGATATGTCGATGGCAAAGTCCTCACAGCCGTTGCCGATATAGTAATTTTCTACGATTGTCGATTGAGACGGTGTGTCGCTGAGGAAGTCGTAGTAGAAGTAAACCTCTGTGGTGTCCTTCACGTAGGCATCCGTGTAGTGGCTTCCGAAATATTCCCTCATGTATCTCATCTTGTCGTTCAGCTCGACAGCCTCCTCCTTGGTCAGGATGTGGAGGAGATGCTTGTATTGCCGTTCGTTGAGCGGGAACTTCCTTACTCTTATCATGTCTGTGCTATACAGCATCTTCCTGATCTTGCTGTCCATGCAGTTGCGCGTGATGCTGAAATAGTTGATAGGGAAAGCCGATGTGAGCAGGAAGATGAGGGCGAAGGAAATGGTGATCCAGTTGATGCGTCGTGCCTTGGTCTGGAAGAGCGTGATGCAGACGAAGTAGAACCACAGGTTGAGGGTGATGAGGTAGAGGCGGCTGATGGTGACGCCGTAGTCGCTGAAACGTCGGATGATGCCGACCGTCATGAGCAGCAGCAGTGGCAGTATTGCCACAGGCAGATAGCGGGCGATGAAGTTGTCCGTGTTCTTGTTCTGCAACTTGCGGACAGGATAAAGTCCAAACTCAATGAGGATGAGTCCCACCATTGACACCACGACCAACATCGACACCTTGCCGTTGGGCAGTTCCCAACGAATGAGAATGAGGGTGGCATAGATGTATAGGACGATGATGTACAACCCCTCTAGCCCCAGGAACAGATAGCGTATGACGGCATTGAGGAAGTTGGAATCGAGGGGTTTCCTGTCGAACTTCTGCTCTCCCTGAGGAATGCGTCCGAGGAAAAGGAGCGTAGGCAGAAGCATGCCTATCAGCGTCTCTGCAATGAGCATCCATTTATACCCAAGGTCGATGTTGAAAAGGAAGTTGAAGGATGTGAGCAGCAACACGAAGCCGCCAGACAGCACGTTGCCAATGAAATAGCAAATGATGGAGTTGAGGATAAGCCTCTTGGTGAAGTTCCACGAAGCGATGTTGTCTCTCTCCTTGAAGAACGAGAGGAAGAACAGCGAAAGCCATAGGGAGAGAATGGTGGCAGCGTGCGCCACGTAGAGTTCCCAGTTGGTTTGTCTCTCATCGCCTGTGGTGTGGTAAATATAGAAGGCATCAGCCAGCAACAGGAGGTGTGCCACGATGTTGACAATCAGCACCGTCCGTTGTTTCCGCCCGTCCTCTGCCCACAGACGCAAAGTGAGCGACAGCAGATACCCCACCGACAAATAGTAGACGATCGTGCCATTTGCTTGTCCGCTGAGCGTCTTCTCATCATCAATAATAAGGAAGATGAGGAATAGCGTCAAAGCCGTGATGAAAGCAACGGCAACGGGAAAACGCTTGATGCAATTCTGCAAAGCATTGATGATGGCTTCTGGGGCACTGGATAGCTTCATGATAGTTGACAGTTGATAGTTGACAGTTGATAGTTGACAGTTGACAATTGATAGTTGACAGTTGATAGTTGACAATTGAAAGTTGTTCACCTTCTGTCCGCATGGTAACTGTCAACTGTCAATTTTCAACTGTCAACTGCTTAAAGTTCCGCTTCCTTCAACCTCTCTGCATTCTCCGCCACGATGAGGTGGTCGATGCAGTCCTGGATGTCGCCATCCATGAAAGCGGCGAGGTTGTAGATGGTGTAGTTGATGCGGTGGTCGGTGATGCGACCTTGCGGATAGTTGTAGGTGCGAATCTTTGCCGAGCGGTCACCCGTGGAGACGAGCGTCTTGCGTCGGGAGGCGATGTCGTCAATGTACTTCTGATGCTCGCGGTCATAGATGTAGGTGCGCAGACGGGCAAGGGCACGTTCCTTATTCTTCGGCTGGTCACGCGTTTCCGTACACTCCACAAGGATTTCCTCCTTCTCGCCCGTGTTCGGGTTTGTCCACATATAGCGGGCACGCACACCCGACTCCACCTTGTTCACGTTCTGACCACCAGCACCCGACGAGCGGAAGGTGTCCCACTTGATTTCGCCCTCGTTAATCTGCACGTCGAAAGCCTCCGCTTCGGGCAATACAGCCACCGTAGCAGCCGATGTGTGCACACGTCCCTGCGTCTCCGTCACAGGCACACGCTGCACACGATGCACCCCCGACTCATACTTCATCGTTCCATACACATTCTCGCCCGTCACGTTGCAGATGATTTCCTTATAACCACCCACAGCGCCCTCCGAGAACGAAGACACCGTGAGGTGCCAGCCCTTCATCTCGCAGTATTTCGAGTACATGCGGAAGAGGTCGCCCGCAAACAGAGCCGCCTCGTCGCCACCCGTACCGCCACGGATTTCCAGCGTCACGTTCTTGCTGTCCTCAGGGTCGGCAGGAATGAGCAGGAGCTTGATTTCCTCCTCCAACTCAGGGATGCGCTTCTCGTTCACGGCGATTTCCTCGCGTGCCATCTCCTTCATTTCGGGGTCATCCTCCATCGAGAGCATCTCCTTCGCCTCCTCCAAGCCCTTCACCGCGTTGATATACTCCTGTCGGGCTTTCATGATGTCCTCCAGGTTCTTGTATTCCTTTGTCAACTGCACATACCGCTTCTGGTCGGCAATGACATTCGGGTCGGTAATGAGGGTTGACACCTCCTCAAATCGAGGCACCAACCCCTCCAATTTTTCCAGTATCGTATTTTCTGTTGCCATAGTGTCGTTATTTTGGGTGCAAAGTTACGAAAAAACGAGCGAAATAGAAAAGAAAAACTTGTTTTACTTTTCATTTGGCTTCGCCGAGCTAAAGGTTCCGAGTGCAAGTAACTTCGGTGAAGCCAACGTTACGAAAAAACGAGCGAAATAGAGAAAAAGATAGCGAAATGTTTGGGTGTTGCCGATATGCATTGTCTGAGTGTAAACCACACAATTAATCTTTTGGGGGCAATTGAAAATGATAGAAATAAAGAACCCGTGCAGTGTTTGCTGTGCGGGTTCTTGTTTTGATGTGCTGATGTGTGGTGCTTTGGTGCAGGGAATTTCGTGTATAGGACTGAAAAATGCAAAATGGTGCGTGGTGCGTGGTGCGCACCATTCAGAGCATCATCACTCCCGTCTTTCTGAACACTGCCTTTTCGCCATTTCCCGTACGTTTTCCCTTCAGCACCTTCTCCACCAGATGGTCGCATATCAGGCGGTGAATTTTCGAGCGGGCGGCACCCTCCGTGTTCAGTTGGAAACAGCGCATGGCATCCTCCACGGTGAACTCTTCAGGCAGCCGTTCGAAAGCCACGAGGGTTTTCTGTTGGCGCTTCATGTTGGTGGCGGCATCCCTCCATCTCGAGTCGAAATATTTCTCTGCCAAAGCTCCGAAATAGTGGCGCTGACAAGCATATTGGATGTTTACCAGCAGTTCTGTGAGTTGCCAGTCCACTTCGTCTGTCTCAAACTTGCCGCACCAGAAGTCGCCATCTTGATGCAGCTGGTTCCAGTGGCGCATGACGATGAAGGGGACGGAGAAGTTCAGCCCGTGATAGGCGCAGCGTTTCAGCAGCATCTCGTCTGCTTTCGAGTTGTTTTCCTTTGCATCCTCCATGCGGCGCGCTGTCCACTCGTAGAGGTTGTCCACCAACCTCTCCACAGGCAGTTCACCCTTCGTCCTGTCGAGTTTCCAAGCCCATTCCTTCAGATGGCGGTCGCTCTGGGTATCCACCATGCACTCGCGTGTCATCATCTCGAAGTTGGTGGCAGGCAATGGAATGCAGGTAAGGCGAGTGGCCAGTCCGCTGCCGAAATTCTGTTCGTTCACCTTCTTTTTCAGTGCCAGGGGAGTGCCCGTGTAGATGAAGTTCCAGAACACATTGAAGTCCTGAAAGACAGAGTCGTTGTTTGAGTATGCCTGTCCATCCTCCTCGTTGTGGAACGCTTTCAATTCGAGGCTCTGCTTGTCAATCCACGAGCCACCCTTCTGCACCGTCACCGTGTTGTCCAGTTCCGTGTCGAAGGTGAGCATATGCAGGTGCATCTCCTCGCCATCCACTGTCTCCACAGCGTTCACCATGTCCTGAATGAATTGAGCGTTCGAAGTGCGGGCAGGGTGTACCCTCACCACCACTTTCGGCTTCTTGGGCTTTTCCTTGTTCGCCCCCTTCGTGCGCATCTCTTCGCGGTAGGCATTGATGGCATCCTTTCCCACCTTGTCGGCATAGACGATGGGAGCTGCCAGCAGCTTGTAGAGACGGGTGGCGAAGGACTTTCCGCTGGCGGGGTCACCGATGATGAAGGTGGAGTTGTTCAGTCTTCGCAGTTCCTCCGGACGGTGGTAGAAACGGTAGGTGCAGCGTGTCATCAGCGTCATCAGCAGTCCTCCAGCCACAAAAACGGCAGCAGGATACTGGTTGGACTTCAACCCCTTGCACACATCCTTCAGCACAGGGAACGACTCCGACAGCCTCTCCAGCTCGTCGCCCCATTCCCACAGGCGATGGTTCATCGACTTCTCCTCGTCCATCGCCATGCTGGAGGCATCCATCCCCACAATTTCCCTCATCGCCTTCGACACCCCTTTGGGCTGCTCCTTGCATGCCGACTCCACAATGCGTCTCACTTCCGCCTCGTCCAGTCCCAAGCGTGGCATCACCCTCAGGAGCTTCTCCTGCTGATTGTCGCAAATGGCACGGAGGTTCACCGCCAGCTGATGCAGTTTCACGTTGCGCTCGCCCTCCTGCGGCACACCACCGTTGCGTTCCCACCAGCGCTCGATGATGGTGGAGTAGGGGATTTCCTTGAAAAGGAGGTTCGAACTCTCGGCACTCTCGGCACTCTTGGCAACCACCACTTTCTTCCCTTGCGAATGGTTGTTTCTGTACTCCTTGTCGTACATCTCGCCAAACCGCTTGTCCTCCCATGTGAACAATTCCTTGTCCAGAAAGAGAATGTCCTCCTCCGTACAGATGAATGACAGGCGCGATGCGTCCTTGCAGCTCTCGTCCACCTCCACGCCCAGCACCTTCGCCATCCAGTGCTGGTTGTCAATCAGGTTGCCCCTCTCCGCGTCAGCCTTGAAGACCACCTTCAAGCCCTTTCCGCTCGGAGTCACATACACCAGCAGGATGCCCAGTGCCTTGAAATCAAGTCCCTTCCAGCCCTCAAACACCTTACGAGGTTCCTCCACGTGATCCACATCCATCACCGCCAAGCCTGTCAGCCGCGTAGCCGCCTGTTTGCGCCAGCGCCCCAGCTTGCCCGTCTTCGACGTGGTCTCGTCAAACATCGCCTGAAAGATGAATGCAGGCAATCTCCTTTTATACGCTGCATCACCCGTCTGGCGATATTTCTCAATGCACTCCTTCCACTGCGAAGCCCTCACCAGCGCATAGAACTGCGCCTCGTCAACGGGCTGTGTGGGAAACGAAAAATTTTTTTGACAATAAAACATACCTATTTAATTTAAGTTTATAATTAATTGTGTTCAATTCCATCTGTGCCTATGTCGTGAGCATGGAGTGGCGAAGATTGGTACCATTCTCTCGCGAGCCTCCTCCCTCCCTGCATCTGCATGGGGCACTGTAAATCTGATTTCGATGCAAAGGTACGGCACTTTTAGTTCGCCACAATGAAAAATTAATTATAACTTATTGTTGTACAAGTGGATACAAGTAGTTGCAAATGGTGCGCAAGTTTTTGTACAAGTTTAGACAAAAAAAAGGGAAACGACGTGTGCCGATTCCCCCATGTATGAGTTATCCGAAATGCTTATTTCACCTGCATGTTCCAGTTCGATTCCGACCGAGTATAGATTTTAGCCTCATTCAACACCGTCCAAAGAGGGCGATGGCGTGAAAGATGCGAGATTTTCTTATCAGCCACCAGTTGGTTCACTAACTCGGTTATCTGCGTGGGCTTCATACCTACAACCTTTTTCCGAAAAGCGCGTGCTTCATCTTCCGAACCATAGAAAATGGGTTTCAACTTGTCAACAAGTTCGTCGTGTGGCTGATCAGCTTCTGCATCGCCATATTTCTCCAGCAACAGCAGCACGGCATACACATCGTAGAGTTCCCGTCGGGAAACACCCTGATAGTTCAGCGTCTCAGCCAACAGGAGATGGTCATTGTAATTGCGCAGCTTCATCTGAGGCATCTCGTCAAACCACGCTTGCAAACGGGCTACAATATCTGTCAAACCCTCCTTCGCCCCTTTCACATACTGCTCGAACTGCTCGAAAAATTCCCCTTTCTCGGCAGCCTTCGTCCTCAACTCCGACAACTGGCGCTCAAACACCTTCTGTTGCCAATGATTATGCCTGCTGTGAAAATCGCCTACCGTGTCGTTGAGTTTGTCGCGCCACTGCTCAAAACGCAGTTTCTGCCCGTCACTCAACTTCAAATGGCAAACCCTGCGCAACAGTTTCAGCACACGGTCGCGCCACAAGTCATCCTCACGGCTCAGCGACACTTCCGACAGCGGCATGTAAAGCTCCACCATCTTCATCATCTCGTCAGCATTCTCTGTTGTGACAGCCTTCTTGAGCAGTTGTGGAGCCACCACCTGCAACGCCCGCTCCTCTTTGCTGAAAGGAAGCAAAACATCTTGCGGCAGCGGACTTGCAGGAAGCTTTCGCTCAGCCTTCCCCACATGCTCCTGCCTTTCAGCCACACCCTCTATCTCCACAAAGAACGTCACGTGTCCATCGTTGCCGCACACCACCGCATCATACTGCCCGTCAGCATCCAGCAGCGGCTTGATTTCCCTGCAACACTCATGCTTCAGATAGCCCACCTTCCGTGTATAATCCATATACACCGCAATTGCCTCCATGTCCTTCGGATTGTCCGGCTCGGCCATCAATATCATAGGCGTTCCATCCTCCAACTTCCGGATGAACTCCGCCGCTTTTCGTGTCTTCTCCTCCAGCGTCAGCTCGTCTCCCATCTGGTACCTGACGCCCGTCACTTCATATCTCGCCATATAGTGTATCTATCATTTTTTTAATCTGTTGTTCATACGCTTCTTTCTTTTTGCAAAGTTACGACATTCTTTTCACACCACCAACATTCACCATCATATTATATCCGTCAGACAGCAGAGCGCACCAACGCACCACGCACCACGCACCATTTTCTGTTTTTAATGGTGCGCAACAGGGCGTCATGAATGTGTATATATTTTTTATATTATATAATATATATTATAATATATATTATATAATATAAACCTACTTGAAACATGCGTGGTGCGGAAATGAAAAATTGAAAATGGTGCGTGGTGCGTGGTGCGTTGGTGCGCACCTGGTCATTTTCACAAACGCATACAAGTGTTCCTCACAAGTGAACTTAAGCCTTGCTCACAAGCGTATGCGTGTGTTGCCCGTAAGCGTATGCATGTGTTGCCCGTAAGCGTATGTAAGTGTTGCCCGTAAACGAACGTAAGTCTTGCCCGTAAACGAACGTAAGTGTCCCTCACAAACGAGTTGCAAGTTGTAGAATATTCTACGTTTTTTGGAAAAATAGAGAATATTCTCGTTATTATCGATTTTTAGAGAATAATATTGCGCGCCCCATTTCTTGCCGTAACTTTGCAAAACGGAAAGGAGCACGCAACTGTCAACTGTCAACTTTCACCTGTCAACTTCAATAGTTGAATTCTCCGAATTCGCTCTTGATGGTGAGTGATTTCTTGCCTTCCTCGATGTGACCAACAATCTGTGCGTCAATGTTGAAGGACTTGCTGATGGCGATGACCTTCTCGGCATTTTCGGGCGAGAGATACACCTCGAGACGGTGGCCCATGTTGAACACTTTGTACATCTCTGCCCAGTCGGTGCCTGACTCTTTGGCGATGGCCTTGAAGAGGGGAGGAACGGGGAACATGTTGTCTTTGATGACGCGGCAATTGTCGCCCACGAAGTGCAGCACCTTCGTCTGTGCGCCGCCTGTGCAATGCACCATTCCGTGGATGTCCTGACGCATTTCGTCCAGGAGTTTCTTCACTACTGGTGCATACGTGCGGGTGGGGGAGAGGACGAGTTTGCCGGCATTGACGGGTGCGCCTTCCACGGGGTCGGTCAACTTGTAGGAACCTGAATAGACGAGTTCGTCGGGCACTGCCTTGTCGTAGGATTCGGGGTATTTCTCTGCCAGATATTTGGCAAACACGTCGTGACGGGCGGAGGTGAGTCCGTTGCTGCCCATGCCGCCGTTGTATTCCTTTTCGTAAGTGGCTTGTCCGCAGGAAGAAAGACCTACAATCACGTCGCCCGGACGGATGTTGGCATTGTTGATGACATCGCTGCGCTTCATGCGGCAAGTGACGGTGCTATCGACAATGATGGTGCGCACGAGGTCGCCCACGTCGGCTGTCTCACCGCCCGTTGCATAGATGCCGATGCCCATCTTGCGCATCTCGGCAAGGAGTTCGTCGGTGCCGTTGATGATGGCAGAGATGACTTCGCCGGGGATGAGCATCTTGTTGCGCCCGATGGTGCTGGAAACGAGGATGTTGTCCACTGCACCCACACAGAGCAGGTCGTCGGTGTTCATGATGAGCGCATCCTGTGCGATGCCCTTCCACACGGAGAGGTCGCCTGTCTCCTTCCAGTACATGTAAGCCAGCGAGGACTTGGTGCCTGCGCCGTCGGCATGCATGATGTTGCAGTATTCGGGGTCGCCTCCGAGGATGTCGGGGATGATTTTGCAGAATGCCTGTGGGAAGATTCCCTTGTCGATGTTTTTGATGGCATTATGTACGTCTTCTTTCGCGGCACTTACACCACGCATCATGTACCTTTGGCTGTTGTCAATCGTCATTTTTGTAGTCTATTTTTATCTATTTGTTGGTTTTATGCTGCAAAGGTAGTGAAAAATTGGGAGAAATTATCTCTATGTCGAAAATCTTTCCTAAATTTGCAAACATATTACGTACTAAAAGAACAATAAATGGTTTTTACTGCACAGCAAATAGCAGGTTATACAGGTGGAACTGTTGAGGGTGATCCCAATGCGACGATTGGCACTTTCGCGAAGATTGAAGAAGGTGTTGAGGGGGCTCTCTCTTTTTTGGCTAATCCCCAATACGAAGAATACATTTACGAGACAAAGTCCAGCGTGGTGCTTGTGAACAAGGACTTCCAGCCCGCTCGGGAGGTGAAGGCGACACTGGTGCGCGTGGACAATGCATACGAATCGGTGGCAAAGCTCCTGCAGCTGTATCAGAGCATGCAGCAGAAGCGTGTGGGCATCGACTCACTGGCATTCATCGACAAGACCGCCAAGATTGGCAAGGACTGCTACATCGGTCCCTTCGTGGCGATTGGCGAGAATGTGGAGATTGGTGACGGCGTGGTGATTCATCCGCATGCCACGATAGGCCCTAACTCAAAGGTGGGCAACAACACGGAGATTTACAGCAATGCGGTCATCTATCACGGTTGCATCGTGGGCAGCAACTGCATCCTGCATGCCGGTTGTGTGATTGGTGCCGACGGCTTTGGCTTTGCACCCACTCCGAACGGCTACGACAAGATTCCGCAGATAGGTATCGTGACCATCGAGGACAATGTGGAGATTGGTGCCAACACATGTGTTGACCGCTCGACGATGGGCAGCACCATCATCCGCAAGGGCGTGAAGCTCGACAACCTCGTACAGATTGCGCACAATGTGGAAGTGGGGCAGAACACGGTGATGTCGGCGCAAGTGGGTGTGGCAGGCAGTTCGAAAGTGGGCGAGTGGTGTGTGTTTGCAGGTCAAGTGGGCATAGCAGGACACTTGAAAGTGGGTGACCACACGACAATTGGTGCCCAAGCAGGTTTGGCTGGCGGCAATCTTGCCAAGAAGGGTGGTGCCACGCTGATGGGCTATCCTGCCATCGAGCACAAGAAGTTTGCCAAGAACATGGCAGCGCTCAACTCTCTTCCAGAACTGCTGAAAGAGGTAGCTGCCTTGAAAAAGAAAGTTGAACAGTTGACAGTTGAGAGTTGACAGTTGACAGTTGCCATGCGGGGTGTTGGACGGGTGAGAGTTGGCAATCAATTTGTGATGTGAAGATGATGAGGGAAAGCATTATTGGAACAAAGAGTTTTGACTTTGCAATCCGGATAGTGAGGCTTTACAAGTATCTGACAGATGAAAAGAGGGAATATGTCTTGTCAAAGCAACTGCTCAGAAGCGGCACGAGTATTGGTGCAAATGCCAGAGAAAACAAAAACGCACAAAGTCGCAAGGACTTTCTTAATAAGTTGAATATAGCCTTGAAAGAGGCTGATGAAACGGAATACTGGCTGGAACTTCTTTATAAAACCGAATATTTGACGGATGAGGAATACCGGTCAATTAACGAAGATAATAGAGAATTGATAAAAATTTTAATAACTATAATAAAAAGGTTGAAGGAAGACACTGATGGTCAATAACTGTCAACTGTCAACTGTCAACTGTCAATTGAATAAAAATGCAACATCAACAGACTCTGAAGGAATCGTTCACCCTGAAAGGTAAGGGGTTGCACACTGGTCAGTTCATCACGGCGGTGTTCAACCCTGCAGAAGAGAACTTCGGATACAAGATTCAAAGAACAGATATTGAAGGTCAGCCAATCATCGATTGCAATGCTGATTTGGTAGGTGACACCCAGCGTGGCACCGTTCTTGTGAAAGGCGACATCAAGATAAGCACCATCGAACACGCTATGGCAGCGCTTTATGCCAGCGGCATCGACAACTGCCTCATCCAGCTGGATGGTCCCGAAATGCCCATCCTCGACGGAAGCGCACTGCCCTTTGTGGAGGAGATTCAGAAGGTGGGCTTGCAGGAGCAGGAGGCAAAGAAGGACTTCTACGTGGTGAAGCACAAGATGGAAATCAAGGGCGAGAATGGCGAGCATCTGATTCTCTTGCCCGATGATAAGTTCTGCGTGAATGCACAGATTGCCTTCGACTCAAAGATTCTCGACAACCAGTTTGCCAATCTTGACAACATCGAGGATTTCCCCACAGAGATTGCTTCTGCACGCACCTTCGTGTTTGTGCGCGAGATTGAACCTCTGCTGAACCTTGGTCTTATCAAGGGAGGCGACCTCGACAATGCCATCGTCATTTACGAGAAGGAACTGCCGCAGGAGCGTTACGACAAGCTGGCTGACACCCTCGGCATTCCACACATGGATGCCACCCGTCTGGGATACATCAACCACAAGCCCCTCACATGGGACAACGAGACGGCACGTCACAAGCTGCTCGACATCATCGGCGACCTCGCTTTGGTGGGCAAACCCATCCTCGGACGTGTCATCGCCACCAAGCCTGGTCATACTATTAATAATAAGTTCGCGCGTGCCATCAAGAGAGACATCAAAAAGCACGAGGTGCAGTGTCCGGCATACGACCCGAACAGCGAGCCGCTGATGGATGTGAACAAGATTCGCCACTTGCTCCCTCACCGCTATCCCATGCAGCTGGTGGATAAGGTGATTGCTGTGGATGAGGCGGAGATTGTGGCAGTGAAGAACGTGACCAGCAATGAGCCTTTCTTCACAGGACACTTCCCTCAGGAGCCCGTGATGCCAGGTGTGCTGATTGTGGAGGCGATGGCTCAAGCAGGCGGTTTGCTGGTGTTGAGCAATGTGGAAGAACCTGAACGCTGGTCAACCTACTTCCTGAAGATTGACAACGTGAAGTTCCGCCGCAAGGTTGTGCCGGGCGACACGCTGATTTTCAAGGTGAAGATGATGGGACCTCTGCGTCGCGGCATCGCCACGATGGCAGGTCTTGTCTTCGTGGGCGACACCATCGCTGCAGAAGCTGAATTCACCGCACAAATAGTGAAGAATAAATAATGTGACAAGAAAAAGATTTTCGAAGATTGACGTGTCAATTGACGAAGATTGATGTGAAAAGAAATATATTCTATAAGAGTTTTTGACGTGAATCTTCATGAATTTTGACGTCAATCTCCTCCAATAAATTGAATGTAAATATGGCAAAGATAAGTCCTTTAGCTTATATCGACCCAGAAGCAAAGATTGGTGAGAATTGTGAGATTGGTCCTTTCTGCTTTATCGACAAGAACGTGACGGTGGGCGATAACAATGTGTTGATGAACAGCGTGACTTTGTTGTCAGGCACTCGTCTTGGTAACGGCAACACCCTCTTCCCGGGTGCTGTGATTGGTGCCATTCCACAGGATTTGAAATTCAAGGGTGAAGACTCTGTCGTGGAGATTGGCGACAACAACAAGATTCGTGAGAACGTGACCATCCATCGTGGCACTGCCAGTAAGGGAAAGACCATTGTGGGCAGCAACAACCTCATCATGGAGAATGCCCACATCGCACATGACTGCGTGTTTGGCAGCGGCATCATCATGGGTAACTCCACGAAGCTGGCTGGTGAGGTCATCGTCGATGACAACGCCATCATTTCTGCTGTGGTGCTCGTGCATCAGTTCTGCCGCATCGGTGGCTATGTGATGGTGCAGGGCGGCACACGTACGAGCAAGGACATCCCTCCTTTCGTCATTGCAGGTCGTGAACCCGTTGCCTTTGCAGGATTGAACATCATCGGCTTGCGCCGTCGCGGTTTCAGCCGTGAGACGATTGACAACATCGCCCACGCCTACCGCCTGATTTACCAGTGCAACCTCACCGTGAACGAGGCAATTGATGCCATCAAGAACGAAGTGCCCATGAGCAAGGAAATCGAATACATCATTGAGTTCGTCTCTGGCTCTCAACGGGGCATCATTAGATAATTGACAGTTGACAGTTGACAGTTGACAGTTGAAAGTTGAGAGTTTAGAGTTTAGGGTTTAGAGATTCAATTCCTAATTCCTCATTCCTAATTCCTCATTCAAAATTTCTCATTCCTAATTCCTCATTCAAAATGATATACAGATTTATTCTCATCTCAGACGAAGTGGACGGCTTCATGCGGGAAATCCAGATTGATGCTGATGCGAAGTTCCTGGAACTGCACAAGTTGATACTTGAGTCGTGTGGTTATGAAGATAATCAGCTGACCTCATTCACCATCTGTGAGAACGGATGGGAGAAAGGGCAGGAGATTACGTTGGAAGAGATGGACACCGATGCTGACGAGGACAGCTATATCATGGCAGAAACGGAACTCAACGAGTTTCTGGAGGATGAGAAGCAGCACATGCTCTACACCTTCGACCCGTTGGCTGACCGCGTGTTCTTCATCGAGCTTTCTGAAATCAAGACGGGCAAGAATCTTGAGAAGGGTAAGATTACGCGATCTGTCGGTGAACCGCCTGCACAAACGCTCGATTTCGACGAGATGTTTGCCCGCAACCCCATTGTGGACACTTCTTCCGTGATGGACGATGAGGATATGTATGGCAGTGAGGTGGACAGCAGCGAGATTGACCTCGAAGGCTTCGACATCAGCGATGAGTTCTAATTTCAAGAGATACGGTTTTTTGACATAATAGTAACGGTATGAAAAAGGTAAGCATTTTGATTGTCGCCATGATGTTGGCGAGTGTATGCGTCAATGCGCAGAAATACACCAAAAGCACCGTCAAGGGCATTGCCAACGGCTTCATCTCCACGTTGATGGAGGGAAATGTGAAGGGTACTCTTGGCTTTTTCGACCCCGATTATGTGGCTGAACAGCATGACTCTTTTCTCGAAGGGCGCACCGAGCAGTTCGTGGCTGAATTCTTGTGCGGAAATGTCAAGAAGGGTTTCTATGACATGACTCCTGAGCTTAGCCGCATCAAGTCGATGAAGGTGAAGAAGACCTGCTGCAACCTTGAAACAGGGGAGATTTACGCTGATGTCAAGATACTGATGGATTATGGAGTGACCTACATCGTGCGGCTCGATATGAAGATAACCGAATCAGGCGAACTGCGTTTCATCGGTGCAGTAGGATAGGGAAGTGAAAACCTTGCTTGTTTTGTTGGGCCCTACGGGGGTGGGAAAGACGGAGCTGAGCCTTGTGTTGGCTGAACGCCTGGGTTCTCCCATCATCAATGCCGATTCACGACAGATTTACAAAGACATAGAAATAGGCACTGCTTCACCCACCGCAGAGGAATTGGCGCGGGTGGAGCATTTTTTTGTCCATACGCTGGCATTGGATGAATACTACAGTGCGGCTGAATATGAGAAGGATGTGATGCAGCTGCTCCCTCGCCTGTTCGAGACACACGACACGGTGGTGCTTTCGGGAGGGAGCATGATGTATGTAGATGCGGTGACCAAGGGGATTGATGACATTCCGACCGTGGATGAGGAAACCCGCTCCGTGCTTCACGAACGGCTTGAGAAGGAAGGATTGGAACCCTTGTTGGCAGAACTGAAGCTGCTTGACCCTCAGTATTATGAAATTGTGGATAAGCGAAACCATAAGCGCGTGGTGCATGCTTTGGAAATCTGCTACATGACAGGAAAGCCTTTCACCTCGTTTCGCACGAACAGCATGAAGGAACGCCCCTTCCGTATCGTGAAGTTCGGATTGAGGCGTGAACGTGAAAACCTGTTTGCGCGCATCAATGCAAGGGTTGACAAGATGATGGAAGATGGGTTGCTTGACGAGGCGAGGAGGGTGTACCCTCTGAGGGAACTGAATGCCCTCAACACGGTGGGGTATAAGGAGATGTTCAAGGTGATTGACGGTGAGTGGGAACTCCCGATGGCAGTGGAGCGGATGAAAAAAAACACCCGCGTGTATGCCAAGAAACAGATGACTTGGTATAAGCATGATGCTGACATCCATTGGCTGGATGCCGATCAGATGAATTTAGAGGAAATGCTTAAAAAGATAGAAGATGAAATCTTTGTTGCATAAATTGTGGATTTACTTGAAATTGGGTTGGCGATGGTATGTCAGCCAATATCGGGGGAAGTGGTATCAGCGAATCGTCACGCCGATTGCCTCCTTCTTCGTGTTCTTTTACCTCTATCTGGGCGCTGTGGATATGAATTTCCTCGGCTTGTTCGGGGTGTCGCCCACGATGGATGTGATACAGAATCCTGTCACCAACGATGCCTCGTTCGTGTATAGCGCTGACAGTGTGCTGATTGGTAAGTTCTTCAACGAGAACCGTTCGCCCGTGAAATTCAAGGAGATTTCCCCTTATGTGATTGATGCCCTGATTTCCACGGAGGATGAGCGTTTCTATCAGCATCACGGCATTGACTATCAAGGGCTTTTTGCGGCAGGAAAGGACATTCTGAAGGGCAATCCTCGTGGTGCCAGCACCATCACGCAGCAATTGGTCAAGAACCTCTTCAAGATTCGTTCGCAATACTCCACAGGACTTTTGGGAAAAGTGCCAGGATTGGGCATCTTGGTCATGAAATCGAAGGAATGGATCACCGCCATCAAGATTGAGAACATGTACAGCAAGGAGGACATCCTCACGCTCTACCTCAACACGGTGGATTTCGGCAGCAATTCCTTTGGCATCAAGACGGCTGCCAAAACCTATTTCAAGACCACTCCACAAAACCTGACAGCAGAGCAATCGGCGGTGTTGGTGGGCTTGCTGAAGGCGACCACGACATACAATCCTAAGGTCAATCCCAAGAACAGCCTTGAACGCCGCAATGTGGTGCTGAACAATATGTTTGAACACGGAAAGCTGACGCGTCAGGAACTGGATTCGTTGGTAAAGATACCCATCAATCTGAACTATACTGTCGAGAAATCCTACGATGGGGGTGCCCTCCATTTCCGCGAAGCCATCAAGGAATATCTGGAGGATTGGGCAGAGAAGAACAACATCGACCTCAACTCCGATGGCTTGAAAATCTACACGACGCTCGACACCCGTATGCAGCGCTATGCCGAACAGGCGGTGCAGAAGCAAATGCGCCTCATTCAGCAGCGATTCAACAGTCATTGGGGCAATCAATCTCCTTGGCGTGATGAGCGTGGACAGGAAATTCCCAACTTCATCGAGGACATCGCCGTAAGAAGCGATTACTACAAGATTCTGGCAAAGAAGTATGACGATAATGCCGACTCCATCAATTACTACATGAACCAGCCACATCGGGTGAAAGTCTTTGACTACAACAAACCTGACCATCTGGTGGAGAAGGAGATGAGCACGATGGATTCCATCCGCTATATGGTCAAGTTCATGCATTGCGGTTTTGTGGCGATGGAGCCTCAGACGAGCTATGTGCGTGCATGGGTGGGCGATGTCGATTTCAACAGCTGGAAGTATGACAAGGTGACCGCGATGCGTCAACCGGGTTCCACCTTCAAGCTCTTTGTCTATGCATCTGCCTTTGAACATGATGATGCCATCACGCCCACGACACGCTATCGTGACCAAACCATCTCCTTGCAGGTGCCCGATGCACAAGACCCTCAGCGGCTCGTCACATGGACTCCCCACAATTCGGGTGGCTACAGCACAGGAGCCAGCATGACACTTCGCTCGGCTTTTGCCCAATCAGTCAACACCATCGCCGTGAAGTTGGGGCAGGACACAGGCATAGACAATGTCATCGATATGGCACATAAGATGGGTATTCAGAGCAAACTTGATGCCACCCCCTCGTTGGCACTCGGCTCTTCCGACGTGAATCTCTTGGAACTGGTTGATGCTTATTGCACCGCTATGAATGACGGCAAGCAACGAAGACCTATTCTTGTCACGAAAATACTTGACCGAAACGGCAACGTCATCTATGATTGTGAAAAAGATGAACCAGCTCCTAAACCCGTCATGAAATACAAGACCGCCTTCTACCTCCAGCGCCTTCTCCGTGCAGGTATGCAGGAACCGGGTGGCACCACACAGGCACTTTGGGAGTACATCCATTTCTACGACACCGAATTGGGTGGCAAGACGGGCACTTCTTCCAACCATTCCGATGCGTGGTTTGTGGGATGTTCGCCCAACCTTGTCGGAGGTGCTTGGGTGGGTGGCGAATACCGCTGTATCCATTTCCGCACCAGCGCATTGGGGCAGGGTAGCCGCACCGCACTTCCCGTCTTTGGCTATTTCATGGACAAGGTGTTGGCTGACAAGAATTTCCCACAATATCATGCCAAATATCCAACTGCCAAAGAGGACATACCTCGTAACACCTACATCGGTGGCTCCGTCTATGTGGCTCCTGCTCCGAATAAGGAAAAGGCGGAAGGAGAGAGTGCCAGTGAGGGTGGTGGAGAGGCATCTGCCCCTGCTGCTGAAAACTAACGCTTAGCAGTTCTATTAAAAGACGTACCCCTCGACTACGATGTGCCGTAGTCGAGGGGTATGCTGTTTTGTAGTCGAGGGGTATGACTTTATTTGCTGAGATTCTGAATGAACTGCCATTCGCTTTCGTAGCTCTTCACCTTCAGGTATGTCTGGTCAACCACCACATACTCGGAAAGACCCTGACGAGGAGCGCCTTTGTGCCAGTCGTAGGTGTAACCGAGACGTGTCCAAGGAAGAGGACTGTCATCTTCGAAAGCGGCTTGCACGTTGTAGCGGAACCACTCGCGGAAGTTCGTGTCACCCACCTTGTAGTTCTCGTCTGCCCATGCAGGGATTTCGATGCCGGCAGTGGTCGTGTCGATGCTTGGGTCAGATGCAGGACGGAAGATGCCCTTCACATCAGCATAGAACTGCACCATGATGTTGTAAGTGCAATCAGGGCTAAGACCATACATCTGCAACATACGCATGTGGGCGGCAATACTGTCAAGACCTTCGAAAGCATCCTTCTTGCTGAGCCATTCACCTGGAATCGTTACCCATGTGCCCATCTCACGGTCAATCTGGTACACACCTTCCTGTCCGAAGAACTTCTGCAGGCGGCTGCTGTCAACGAGTGTGACGAGCAGCACCATATCCTTGCCGTCGATGGTTTCCCATTCCTCGTTGGGAGTGCCCTTCTTGATAGGCATAAGTGTGTTGGAAATCTTGGAAGAGTCGAGGTCACGAGCATCTTCAATGGCTGCCTTGAGGTCAGTGTTCAATGCTTCTGTGTCTTCATACCAAGGAATAGAATCTGTTACGGTTTCTGTGATGGTCTTTTCAACTTTGCCCACACAAGCCGTCATGGCAAGAGCTGCTGCCACGATAGCGAATTGAAGAATTTTCTTCATAATGTTTCTAATGATTTATAATGAAAATAGTTTAACTTTCAACTACTCAAGTCCCTCATCTCCCAATTTCTTCAAAGGCTCCTTGGTCAACTTGCTCCAAGTCTCCTTCTTCTGCACATCCTCGAAAGCGTTGTCCTCAATTGTTTGGCGCTTCCATGTGAGGTAGTTCTCGCTCACGGTGGTCATCTCGCCCGTGTTACGTGACATCTCTGTGCTCTCCTTACCAATCAGATAGAAGTCACCGTCCTGAAAGCGGAAGGTATAGGTAGTTTGGCTGGTGCCGTAAGAGCCTGCACTGGCGAAGTGGTCGGGGCTGATATTGAGTGTGCCACGTTCGGTGATCTCGATGTCCACATCCACGCTGCTCCATTCGCTGTCAGGCTCAAACATATCCTCGTATTGCTTCCACTGCTGGTAGTTTCCGTTTTCCTGACCGAAGTAGATGGCGAGGATGTACGGGTTGAAGTTGTATTCGTAACCGTCATCACGCGTCATCATGTTTTCCTTGAAATTGGGCTTTGCGAGCACCACAAGGTCTTTGATACCGTCTTTGTTCAGGTCACCCACAGCTTCTTTTTGTTCCCAACCTTCTGGCACAATCTGCTTTGCCGATTTTCCTTGCTGCTTCAATGTCTGTGCATTCATGCCAAAGGCACACAGGCACAAGATGATAGAAATGCTAAATTGTTTCATTTTCAACTCTCATAATTATGCATTATGAATTATGCATTAAATTAAGCTTTTATTACTCATTCGGTTCTTTTACATAAGCTTCATGCTCAGGATTTTCCTCCTCCGCTTTGATTAGATCCACATTCAGTTGCTCGATGAAAGAGAGTTTGACGTTGTCGTTCGAAGCGGCAGGTTTGTACCAAGGCTCCTTGCCGAAATAATCTTGCAAGTCTTTCGATTGGAAACGGTAGCCGTTGCGAGCCATGATGGCATTGCGCATGATGCGGAGGGTGGATTTCTTGTAATGACGGAAGAACTGGGGGTTAAGGAGGTTTTTTGTGGCGTAGTCAAACCGTCCCACTTGCGAGTCGATTTCCACAAGTGCATATTCCACGGAAGCGCGTTCCCATTCGTACAGATAGTCGCCCTTTTCGTTGATTTCATAGAGATGAATTCCTTTCAGGGTAGGAATGACTTCCCATAAACCTTCCAGAATGGTGCCAGAGCCTTCCACGCGGATGTAGCCAGTCACCCTGCCGTTGAAAAGGACCACATCATAGGGAGCAATCACGCCTCCCACCGTAATGTTCTTATCATCCCAAATCAAATCACCACCACCTTCAGGGAATGAATAGGTGCCTTTGAGTTGCTGCTTCCATCTTGCGACCGTCATGCTCTCATAATATTCTCTATTATCCTCCACTTTCTCCATGATGGACTCCAGTTGGTTCTTGCTGTTGTAGAACCCGATGACATCCAAACCCTCTTTCTTCATGTACTTGGCAGTCATACCGTCGTACTCGTTCACATAGTGGTTTTCACTGTCTGTGATACGGTAGGTCTCCGCCTTACCTGCCACAGGATTCAGCAAAAATTCATGTTCCTCACCTTCGTCCATCGCATTCATGAGGATTTTTCCTCCTGCTATTTTCTCAGCAGAGTATTGAAGGGTGCCGTTGTACCAATCGTGTCCGGCTATTTGTGCCTGCATCATCATGGTGACGCAGCATGTGATGAGTGAATATGTAATCCTTTTCATCATCTAAAATGATTATGGGGCTATTCTAAATTATAGTTTATTTCTCTGCTTCCGCACTCTTGATGAGCTCAATGTTGACTTGTTCAATAATGTCAAGCTTGATGGTGCTGTTGTCATTGACTGGTTTGTACCACAAATATTGACCGAAGTGTTCTTGCAGGTCTTTCGACGTGAAGCGATAGCCGTGATTGGCAAGAATGCGGTTGCGCATCAGACGCAAATCTTCCTTGGAAATGCTTGCAAGATAGGGACGGTTCAGCACCAGTGTGGCAGCATTCTCGGGTTCTTCTTGTTGCATCATCTGTTGCATCATGACGCAGTCGTCGTAAGATTGGCGTGTCAAATCCATCGTCCACATCACCTCGCCGTTGCTGGGATTGCGGAACGCAAGGAGATTCCTTTCTTCATGATGGATGTACTGCACCCGTCCTCCCCATTTACTTCCAAAGGGAGGCTCATCTGCTTGACGACTGGGTTGCAAGGTGTATTCACCCACCTTACCATCCACCTTTTCAAGTGTCAGTTCGTCACCGTCGTTACTGGTCATATAGACGATTTTCCCCATCCGCACTTCCTGTACGGTATAGAGTGATATACCATCGAAGAACTTGTCACCCTTCTTGATGGTTTGTGCCTGCATGCCACAGAGGGCACACGCCCACATAAGGATAGAAAAGAGAATTGTCCGCATCTTTAGGTTTAGTACAGTTAAATAAGTAGTAAACAGAAAATCGATGGGGCAAAGTTACAAAATTAAAGTGAAAAGTGGAACGTGAAATGTGAAAAAATTACTTTTCCCAAAATTCCCACGATGCAATGGCTTGTAAATGCAACATATCCAAACCGTTTTTCACCGTGGCACCCTGTGCCGCACCTTTCTTCATGAAAAGTGTCTCAAGCGGGTTGTACACCAAGTCATACAGGAGGTTGTTCTCGTTCATGGCTTCGTAGGGAAGGGCAGGACACTCATCCACATGAGGATACATCCCCACAGGAGAGCAATTGACAATGACCTCATACTCCCTCAACACCTCAGCTGTCACCTCCTCATAAGTAATCATTCCCTTTCGTGCACTTCTGCTCACAAACAGCGTTTTCATTCCCAACTTCTTTTCCAATCCATAACGAATAGCCTTTGATGCGCCGCCAGTACCGAGAATGAGTGCCTTTTTGTGATGAGGCTTCAGCAAAGGCTTGATGCTGTTGACAAAGCCAATCACATCGCTGTTGTAACCCGTCAGATGAAGTTGACAGTTGACAGTTGACAGTTGACATTTCACCACATTCACCGCACCAATCGCCTTTGCCTCCTCGCTGATGTCATCCAGATACTGCATCACCTGCTGCTTGTATGGGATGGTCACGTTTAGGCCCTTCAACGTTGGGTTGTTCTTGATGATATTGGGAAATTCCTCGATGCTTGGAATTTCGAAATTCAAATACTGGGCATCAATCCCTTCTGTCGCAAATTTTTCCGTGAAGAACTTGCGAGAAAAGGAATGTCCCAATGGGTAGCCAATGAGTCCGTATGTGTTCATTTATCTTTAATTGTTTTTATTGTTTGCCTATTGTTCTTTCCACCAAGAGTCTTTTGTGCGGCACATAGCTTGAACAACGCAATTCATAGTCTTGCATTCAGCTACAGAGAGGGGTTCGTGGGTGTGCCGATAGATGTAACGCCAAGGGGTGACGATGAGCAGTTTGTTGGTGGCACAGAGTTCTATGCGTCGCTCCGAGGGGTGGTAGAGGTCTGGCAAGCCATTGTCTTCGATGGTGATGACAGGGAACCCTTGTTGGATGGCTGTGTCAATAATTTCTTGTTCGCCTTTAGCTATGCGGGCAGAGACGAGGATGGCTCCTTCGGATGCCGCTGTAAGGCATCGCTGTTTCTGCAGGGTGAAGGAGGCTTTGTCCTTTCTATGGCAGACGACTGGGAGCATGCGGCATTGTAGTAATTGGCGGTTGCCGTAGCTGTCGCAGGTTACCATCCGATCGTTAATGAGCAGCCGATTTTGGATGTTTTCCCATTTGTCTTCATCAATGAGGGGTGTGCCACATTCGCGTTGCAGATAACCTTTCAGGGCTGGAAGCTTGAGGGCGGTGCCGATGCCGCCTCGTTGTGGGCTTTGCAGGTTGCGATTACTGGTGCGCATGAGGCGGCTGCGCGGGTTGTTGTGGATGTAGCGGCGTTGGGTTTCGAGTTGGCCTGGTTGCAGCGGCATCACATCGACATAGCCGTAGGCGAAGAGGGGTTGGCGGTTGGTGGTGCCTGAGGAGGGGACTTTGAACCCATGCGGGTGAACCGCATGGCGCAAGGGGCTTGTGCTTTCCGCCCTTGCGTCAGCAGGTTTGCCCTGCTGCCCATAATTGGTCATGCCTTGCTGCTCATTGGCTGTCATGCCCTGCTGCTTATTGGCGGTCACACCCTGTTGACCATTGGCTGTCATGCCAGTCATTTCCCAATAGCGGCGGTTGCAGCCTTTCTTGAAGCCTGCGATGACTTGCCCCAGGTGGGTCTCTCTTCCATTTCGACTGATGATGCTGTTGTGCACCACGAGGATGAAGTGTAAATGTTCGGGCATCACCACATAATCCAGCACCTCAATCATGGGATAGTGTGTTGTGATGCTTTTCGTTAGTTCCTCTTCCACCATCTTTCCGATAGCAGTCAGTTCCACCCTTGGTGCATTTGCATCGCCATCAGGCTGGTCAAGATTTCCTACCACCTGTCCCAACGGATGCCATTGTCGTTCTGCCACATTGATGGTGATGTGGTAAGCACCAGGCAAACGGTAGTTCTTCTTCTGGCATCGCTTCCCCATGCGGTGTGTCTCATCTGGTTCGCTCATGGCTCCACTATTTTTCTGCGGTATAAAGGATGCACATGCCGAAGGCAAGGCGTTTGAAGTTCACGTCGTGGAATCCTGCCTGCTGGATGATGCTTTGCATGCGTTCCGCTTGGGGCACGGCATCCATCGTTTCGGGCAGATAGGAATAAGCGGTGTTGTCCTTCGAGAAGAGTTTTCCCAACACAGACATCACCACCTTTTTATATATATAGAAAAGCTGCTTCATGGGGAACGAAACAGGGGTGCATAAATCCACAACCGACAAATGCCCGTCGTCTTTCAGCACTCGGTGCATCTCCTTCAAGCACTCGTCAAGGTTCTGGAAGTTCCTTAACGCAAAGGCAGAAATGACAGCATCAAAAGAACCTGTGTCAAAGGACATCTTCGCACAATCTTCATTTTGGAAAGTGATTGTGTCGGAAAGTCCCAGTTTCGCCACTTTCTCCCTGCCTATCTGCATCATCCCCTCGCTGATGTCACACCCCACAATGCGTTGAGGATGCAGCTTTTGTGCAGCAAGGATAGCGAAGTCGCCAGTGCCTGTAGCAATGTCGAGTACGCTATCCGTGCTTGTTCTTTTTTTGAGCAGAAAGTCAATGGCGTTGTTCCTCCAGATTTTGTCCACGCCAAAACTGAGGGTGTGGTTCAGCGTGTCGTATGAATGGGCGATGTTGTCAAACATCTGCTCCACCTGCTCACGCTTCGTTCCTTCTTCGCCGTATGGCTTTATCTGCTCTTGCTCGTACATACAAAGGAATTAGGAATGAGGAATTAGGAATGAGGAATTGTTACTTGTACTCCTTGTTGGATATGACATTCAATTCCTCATTCCTAATTTCTCATTCCTAATTATTCTTTAAATAATTCAATACGTTCTTTTCGATACGCTTGGCGATGTCCTCATCGCTTGTCTCCTTCACGAACTTCTCACCGATGATGTGCTCATACAGTTCGATGTAGCGTTCAGAAACAGATTCTGCATATTCATCTGTGATTTCAGGCATCACCTGACCGGGTTGGTTCATGAAGTTGTGGTCGATGAGCCACTGGCGCACAAACTCCTTTGAGAGCTGTTTCTGAGGTTCACCTTTCGCAAACTTCTCCTCATAGCCGTCAGCATAGAAGTAGCGTGAAGAGTCAGGTGTGTGTACCTCGTCAATCAGATACACCTTGCCGTCACGCTTGCCGAATTCATACTTCGTGTCCACAAGAATCAACCCTTTCTCAGCAGCAATCTTGGTGCCCAATTCGAAGAGTGCGTAGGTGTATTTCTCCATCACCTCATAATCCTCCTTGCTCACAAGACCCTGAGCGATGATTTCCTCCTTCGAGATGTTCTCGTCGTGACCTTCATCAGCCTTAGTGGTGGGAGTGATGATGGGCTTCGGGAACTTCTGGTTCTCCTTCATGCCTTCTGGCAATGTGATGCCACAAAGGGTGCGGTTGCCAGCCTTATACTCTCTCCATGCAGAGCCTGTTAGGTAGCCACGGATAATCATTTCCACGCGGAAACCTTCGCACTTCAAACCTACTGTCACCATAGGGTCGGGAGTCGCCAACTTCCAGTTAGGCACGATGTCAGCGCTGGCATCGAGAAATTTTGCTGCAATCTGATTGAGCACCTGACCTTTGAAAGGGATGCCCTTCGGCAGCACCACATCGAATGCAGAGATGCGGTCTGTGGCGACCATCACCATGAGATCGTCGTTGATGTTATACACGTCACGGACTTTTCCGTGATACACTTCCTTCTGTCCTGGGAAGTTGAAATCAGTCCTTGTTAAAGCTTTAGCCATGATTCTATTGTTGAGTTAATTACTATCTAAGTTAATGAATATCTGAGTTAATTGATGTCTTTGTTCCCTTCGTTGAACAGCGGGTATTTAGTCTCGCTCTCATATTGATGATAAGCATTCACGATTCTTGTCACCAGCTTATGTCGCACGATGTCCCTTTCGTCCATCTCCACGAAAGCGATGCCCTTCACATCTTTCAACACCTCTTTCGCCTCCTTCAATCCGCTCTTCACGTTGCGTGGCAGGTCAATCTGCGTCATGTCACCTGTGATAATCATCTTCGTGTTTTGTCCCATACGCGTCAGGAACATCTTGATTTGCTGTGTCGTGGTGTTTTGTGCCTCGTCGAGGATAACCACCGCATCGTTCAGCGTTCGTCCACGCATGAAAGCGAGTGGGGCAATCTGAATCACGTTCTGCTCCATGTATTCCGTGAGTTTCTGCGCAGGAATCATGTCCTGCAAGGCATCGTAGAGCGGTTGCAAATAAGGGTCAATCTTCTCTCGCATATCGCCTGGCAAGAAACCCAACTTTTCGCCAGCTTCCACGGCGGGGCGACACAAGATAATCTTCCTGATTTCCTTATTCTTCAACGCCCTTACAGCCAAAGCAATTGACACATATGTCTTACCAGAACCCGCAGGACCAATAGAAAAAATCATGTCGTTCTTGTAGTAGGCATCCACCAGTGTCTTCTGATTCTCCGAACGTGGTCCAATCGGTTTGCCCGTGATGCTATAGCAAATGGCGGTACTGT
Source organism: Bacteroidaceae bacterium (assembly GCA_024688885.1). Classification (GTDB taxonomy): domain Bacteria; phylum Bacteroidota; class Bacteroidia; order Bacteroidales; family Bacteroidaceae; genus Minthosoma. The sequence goes on from JAILDV010000057.1 coordinate 72,175, forward strand.
CTGCAGCATGTCCCGAAGGGTGCTCTCCCCTCACAATCTGCAAAATAACCTCCTCGTTCAGCGAGTTATACTTGGCGCAATGCTCCTGCATCTTGGCGATGTTCTCCTCAAAGGCACACATCTCTTCCTCATCGCCCATCACCTTTACGATATTACCACGCGCCACAATGCGCAACTTGGGGTAGAGCGCCTTGATCATCTGCAAATGGACATTGTTCACCCCGTAGAACGTCACAAGGTCAATGTCCTCCAAAACTATATGCTTCTCAATCATGGTGCAAAGTTAGTGCAAATCGAGCGAAATGCCAAAGAAAAGAATGGTTTTCTTTGCAATTCATTTCCCATTCCTCGCTTCTAATTCCTAATTATTTCTTACCTTTGCAAGCGAAACAGAAAAATATGGCAAAGACAAATATCACACATCGCGAAATTGTGGAAATGATTCGGCGAGGGGAGTACAAGCCCATCTTTCTCTTTATGGGGGAGGAGGCATACTACATTGACCGTCTTGCTGAATACATTGCCGACAACGTGCTGACGAAAGATGAGCAGGATTTCAATCAAACCATCATCTATTGTACGCGCGAAACGAATGTCGCTGACGTGATAAATTGTGCGCGCCGCTACCCGATGATGGCAAAACATCAAGTGGTAATTGTTAAAGAGGCGCAGAATTTGTTAAAAATTGATGAGCTTGCCGTCTATGCACAAAATCCAATGGAGACCACAATTTTGGTGATTTGCTACAAAAATGGAAAGGTGGATGGACGCAAGAAGCTGGTTCCTGCTATCGAGAAGGTGGGTGTCGTGTTCGAAAGCCCACGATTGAAGGAAGGCATGCTGCCACAGTTCATTGTCGAATACCTCTCCAGGAAACAAGTGGGCATCGATGAACGTGCCTGTCTGATGATGGCAGAGAGTGTCGGTGCCGATCTGAACCGTATGGCAAGCGAATTGGATAAGCTTGTGCTAGCACTCCCGGCTGGACAGTCACGCATAACTTCCGACCTCGTTGAACAGAATGTTGGTATTTCTAAAGAGTTCAATTTGTGGGAGTTACGAACGTCTATTGCTAATAAGGATGTGGTAAAAGTCAACAAGATTATCTTCAATTTCGACCAGAATCCGAAGGTCAATTCTCCTGTAATGACTGTAGCGATGCTCTTCAATTTCTTTGCCCAAATGATGTTGGCCTATTATGCTCCAGACAAGACGGAGAAGGGGCTGATGGCGCAACTCGACTTACGTCAGACGTGGCAACTCCGTGAATACACCACTGCTATACGTAAGTACACGCCCTTGAAAGTGATGCAGATCATTGGAAAATTGCGTGAAGCGGATGCACGTCTCAAGGGAATCGACCGAGGTAACTTGTCTGATGCTGACATCATGCACGAACTTATCTATTTTATTCTCCATTGATTTTTGTTCACGAAAAATCCTCTAAAAAATTCCAGATGATTTTTGAGCATCAAATAGGGTGCCGAAAATCATCTTTATTTTGTCTTCAAAATTGAAAAAAGCACCTGAAATCTTTCAATTTTTTAGCCTCAAAAACGCGTACAAAATCTCTTTCACTCAAAAAGTCGAACAAAAAATTCACCCCTCTTTTTTCGGAAAATCAAAGGATTAACCCTCAAAATGGGGTGAAAAAATGCCCCTTTTTTCAGTCAAAAAACCACAAGAAACCACCTGTTCGATTCTCGCAAATTCGAGCCAAAAATCACTCGAATTGAGCCGCTTAAATTTTACATTAACAAAAATTAAAACAAAACAAATGGAAATTTACAGAGTGAAATCAATAGTCCCGTAAACCAAATTTACAAAATGAGTGATTTAGTCGCAGGACGGCAATTTTACAAATGAAAATACCAAGCACTTTTACATTTTATAACCTAAATGATTTATAAAGTGAAATTTCTAAATATGCACCACCATTTTACGAAAAGTAATCTACTGAAAAAGCGCAGATTATGTATTTTTATTGAAATAGAAGGCAAGGCATCACCCTCTATAACCACTCCTGCATAGCCTGTTTTATCGCTGATTGCCCTGTATTTGCCATTTTGATGGTTTTTAACAATAATTCTATCAGCTACTTAACATCCAATACTAAAGTGATAGGGAAAGTGTGTTTTACAGATGTTATTTTACAAATATACGACTTTTACAAAAGTAACCCAAAACGTCGTTTTACACCTCGAGACTTTCGGAATACAAAATAAAAATTGAAAATTACAAAAATATAAAGAAATGTTTTGATAGTTGGAAAACATTACCTACCTTTGTAAAAAATTAGAAAAATCATTAAATAACACATCAACATATGACTGATAAGGAAAAAATCGAGTTTATCATTCAGGAAAAGCACCTCAACAACACCCAATTTTGTAATGAGGTGTGTATAGCTCCTGGTACCCTCTCTCACATTTTGAGTGGTCGCACCCAACCTACCCTCAACATTCTTCGGAGCATCACCCAGGCATTTCCTGACATCAACCCTGCATGGTTGTTCTTCAATGCCGAACCTATCTATCTCAATCCCGACTCTCCTACTCCCTCTGAAGGTGTAGCTGAAGACGATGCCCACAATAATACTAATGTAGAGGAAGCAGCCAACTTCGATGATGGCCAGTTGTCACTCTTTACCATGTCGTCCAATCCCGCTCCTGCAGCCGCTTCCAGTGCGCCTACATCCCGCCGTGCATCGGCAACTCCAGCTGTTGCGCCCGCTGTCAATGTGCAGGAAATTGTGGCTGAAACACTGAAACAGCAGCAAAAACCACCTCGGAAAGTGGTTGAAGTGCGTATTTTCTTCGATGACGGTACGTTTGAGACCTTCAGTGCCAGTTAATAATTTCACATAAAATAAAGGTTGTTAACAAATGAGTATAATTTAACATTATGTGCTAATATTACTTTGCTTATTGACAATCATGTTTTGTCCAAAAATTGGCATCGAATAGGTTTTCGAGGGGTTATTATGGACAAAAATCGGATTTCTGGATAGATTTTGGTTCGGAAATCCGATTTTTTGCTTGTGAAACCCCAATAATGTTCTTGACCATATTCTTTTTAGGTGGTGATTTATGTAAGTATTAAGTTGGGGATGTTGGCAATAAATAAGGAGCCACAAAAACTGTGACCCCTCTGGCGATGTGACTCGGATGGGACTCAAACCCATGACCTGCAGAACCGGAATCTGACGCTCTATTCAACTGAGCTACCGAGCCGTTTATGTTGCATTTCGGCGGCAAAGTTAAGGATTTTTATCGAGAATATTCATTTTATTGGGGATTTTTGTTTGAATTTTGAATTTAATGTGGTACTTTTGCAAGTATATCACGAGAAATCACGTAAGAATGATACCCCAAATGGTGCTAAAAGAACCTCAAAATATACAGAAAAAGCCCCTTGCCAAGCGGGAAAAAGCCTCCATGGACGACAGTAATAGATGGACTAGATGGATGGCGATGATGTGTCTGTTAGTGTGTGTGCTGACAGCATCGGCTCAGTTGTATAATGCCCCCAAGCACAAGCATGGTGACTGGTACATTGGTGTGGGTGGCGGTTTTAGTCAGTCCTTGGCAGAAAATGCCGACGGCACAGACTTTATCTTCCACCAGTTGCCTTCTATCGATGCCGTATTAGGGCATAATTTCAACCCAGCCTTCGGTGTGCAGCTCAATGCAGGCCTCACCACGCAGGTGTCACGATGCAGCAAAGCTGCAGCCAACGCGATGCCAGAGGTGTATGGCAACGGACGCTATAACTATAAGTTCCTGTCAGCCTCGTTGTCAGGCGTTGTCAACCTCACCAACATCTTCTTCGGCTATAATGCCGACCGCCCTGTTTCGTGGGGGTTCACCTTTGGTGCAGGAGTCATTAAGACCTTCGGATTCGATGAAAAGATAGCTAAATGGAATGTGACGCCGAATGCCGAGAAACCCTACTATCCAGTGGATAAGAGCGGAGGTAATTACATTGTGGGGCATGCTGGTATGCAGATGGGCATCCGTTTGAATGAGCCGTGGGACATCCTTGTGGATTTGCGCATGAACGGCACCGACAACAAGTACAATGGTGCTTCTGACGGCAACAGTCTTGACTTCTATCTCGACCTGATGGTCAACTTTGTATATCACTTCAAGAATGGTAAACAGCAACTGCGCCGTTTCCGCACTCCTCCGAAGGAACCATTTGTGGATCCCGTGCTGGTTGATCACACGCGTGATTATCAGGAAACGGTGCGTTATGGAGAGGCGATGCACACGGAAATTCCATTCTATGCGGGCTTCTATTATCTGAATGCTGCCACCACCAAGCGTGTGGAGTATGTGGCGAAATTTCTCCGTTCCCACCCGCTGGTTAACCTGAACATTGTGGGACATCCTGACATCATTCCTGACGAGGATGAGGAATACCACCGTGTGTTGGCAGAAAAGCGTGCAGAAGCCGTGCGTGAAGCCCTTGTGCTGACTTTCCACGTCGACCCTACACGTCTTCGCACTTCCTACGAAGACAAAGCCCTGCAGTCCTATAAGACCGTGCGTGAATGGGTGCCGGCAGTCAACTTCATCATGGAAGACCCTGGTGACGAAATACCGACATCTGACCATAAGTGATTGGAATTATAATTCATAAAGGATATTCATAATGCATAATGCGTCATTGAGAGCATAATGCATGAATTTGAGTTTTAGATTTTAGAGAGACTTTTTGTGGAAAGCCACCGAAGAAAATGAAGAAAATGATAATGATGGTTGTAATGACCATTCTGACAATATGCTATGCTGGGAATATGCAAGCCCAAGTGATGAAAGCCGCTGATTTGGAGAAGTATGCAAGAGCGAGGTATGGAGAAAAGTGGCTCGATGCTGCCTTAAACCTTTCCAGCGGGCTGAAACTTGACAAGAACGAGAGCCTGACGTATCAGTAGGTGATTGAGGCTCCGGGCAAATCGAAACAGAATTTGTATGTTGCCCTCAATTACTGGGCGACAGCTACATTCAAGGACAAGCAGGCCATCACGCTGAACGATAAGGAAGCTGGTTGCATCATCATCTCCTCGACCATTACAGGCATCGCTGAGCATATAGGTACGCTGAACAAGTATTCGGTGAGCATCACGCCAGTCATCCGTCTGGACATCAAGGAAGGGCGTGTGAGGGTGACATATACGGTGCAGAATTACGACGTGTTGTCAGATGTGAGTGGTGGATGGCTATCACCTACCGATTCGAACAAGAGCACTTATGGTGACTCAAAGCGTAAGAAGGATGACAAAACGAATGCAAATCTCTATGACGAACAATGGGAGATTGCCAGGCATTATCCGTTTGTGGAGAAAGACCCGCAGAAACGCACCTGTGCCAAAGCTTTGGTGATGACACATGCTTATTCAAATGCCATCATGGACAAGGTGGAAGAGGCGTTGAAACATGGCATCACGGGCACAGACGATGATGACTGGTGATGGAGGGGAAAATAAACATCAATTCGTGGTATAACAAAAAGAATCGGGGTTACGATGGTAACTCCGATTCTTTTGTTTGTGTTCAAAATACAGTTCGATTATTTTTTCATCAGTCGCAAGTAGTAGAGTCCTGGACACATGGTGTTGGGCGATGCGACGATACGGAAGGTGAGCTTCTTCTTGACGTTGCCCTTACTGTCGAGCAAGAGTTCGTTGGGAATAGCATATTCAACATTGAAGAAGCCTTGTTCATCGGCACCTTGCATGCGTGGCTGGATAGTGATGTCGCCCAGTTTCTGGTCATCGATGAAGATGTCAGCCACACGTCCACGGTCGGAAGTGATGAAGCGGAGCATGAGGGAGAGGTCATTCTTGAGACCTTGAGTGTTCTCCACGACATACTGGATGAACTCGCCGTTCTTGGCATCTCGGTAGTTCTCGCCACGATAGCTGCCGCTTGTGGAGCCTGTTGAGAACTTGACTTCGTGACCTGCTTCGCTCTGCTGTTCGCCAGTTGCCACATAGTCGAGGGTGCGTGCCTGCAATGCCTGTTCCTCTGCATCACGGCGTCCCATATCGGAGTTTGCATAGTCTTCCTTAGTGCCTTGGAAGAAGTAGCAGGAGTAGCGTGAGTGCTGAATGCTGTAGAAAGGTACGAGTGGCAGGGTGCCCTTGTCAGTGGAGAGCGTGAAGCTCAGTTTGCTGAGGTCTTTTGTTTGAATGTTGTTGAGCACCTCTGAGCGGTTGCCGATGAGGAGTGGGGCAGAGGAGAGGGGCTTGGCTGTGGAGCGTGCGCCAGGAGAGTGGTCCATACGTCCTTCGCCACCGTATTCGTTAGGCAGCTGTGCCTCTGTCTCAGTGCGTGCACCGAGGAGGATAGGACCATACTTGAAGGCAATGTAGCTCTTATAGTCAGGGCATTCCTCGTAGCGGAGCTTCATGGGAAGTGCCACATTGACCACTTCGCCAGCCTTCCATTTCTTTGTCTGGTAGGTGTAGGAAGCCTTGCCGTCAGCGCTTGCCCAAGAAGGCTTACGGATGGCGAGAGTGAACTTGCCACCCTTCGTGATGGTCAGCTTGGTATTCTGTTCGTATGGGAAGTTAGTTTCCTGACGGATGCCGAACTTCTTGCTGTTCAACTCACTGGCAGTGAAGAGGTTCACATAGAGCGTGTCGTTGGTGGCGCTATGCGTGTAAATGAAGTGACCGTATTTCGAGTGGTTCTCCATGCCTGTTCCGACGCAGCACCACATGCCCTGGTTTACTTGTGAGTAGATGCGGTAGGAGAGTGGGCGCAGCGAGGTGAAATATACGTAACCACCAGTTTCAGGGTCTTGTGTGGACATGATGTGGTTCCACATAGTTGCCTCGTAGAAGTCGGCATACTTGGCGTCATGGGTGTCGTCGAAGAGGTCTTCGGAGAGTTTCAGCATGTTGTTGGAGTTGCAAGACTCGGGACCCTCCATGTTGTTGATGTAGAGCTGTCCGTTCTGATGGTTCTGGAAGTGCTCGCTGATGGAGTTACCACCGATGCAGACAGTGCGGTTTTGTGCCACATCATCCCAGAAGTTCAGCACGGCGCTACGATAGTCGGTGAGGCTCTTGTCTTCTTGCCATGCACGTTCGAAACCGATGTACTTAGGAACCTGAGTGTTGGCGTGCTTGCCGTCGAGGAAGGTGGGGTTGAAGGTCTTCATGCCGTCAATCATCTGGCGGTGGCTGTACTTCTTAGCTGCATCGAGATATTTCTTGTCGCCAAAGATGGTGTAGGCATCCACCAAAGTTTCGTTCATGCCGCCATGTTCAGAGCCGAGCACCTGCTGCATCTGCTCGTCGGAGATGTTGCTCACCACGTTGACGCTCCAATCGGAAAGACCGCGGAAGAGTTCCTTCGCCAACGGGCTCTTGGTGTAGAGATAAGCATCGCGAAGACCCGCCAACACCTTGTGCTGACAGTAGAAAGGCACCCATCCGCCTGAACGACGGAACTGGGTGATGTCGCCTGCATAAAGACCTGTCCAGATGTGATTGAGGGGTTGTCCACCAATGAAGCCTTTCAGCCCCTTCGTGTCGTCCTTATAGGCATCCTGACAATCCTTCATGATGTTGAGGCAATAATCCAGTTTCTCCTTCATGCGTGCTTTCATGCTGGCATCGTTAGTGGCTGCATAAGCCAAGGCAAGTGCGCTCACATAGTGACCACCCACGTGACCACTGAGGTCGAAACCTGCATCGCCTCCCCAGTTGGGGAAGTTGGGGTGCTTCTCTTCCCAACCGTTATATTTGGAAGAGGGGTTCTTTGAAAGACCTGCCTGACGGATGAACGGTGTCATGAGTCGGTCGGCATCATACTTCAGCAACAGTTCGTCGTTGGTTTCCATCATGGTCTTCATGGGACCATCGAGCAGCGTCACTTCGGAAAGGTCGAAATGCTGTGGATAGATTTCGCTTTGTGCAGCGGCTCTTTGTGCACAAAGGAGCGACGAAACCAAAGCGACAGATAAAATTTTCTTATACATATAAATTAAAGTTTTGATAGATATTATTCCTGTTGCAAAGGTACGGCTTTTATGTCGAATAATTTTGCAGCAGTGTTACATAATTTATGTCGGATGTAACATCGGTGTATGGAAATGGGTGCTGATAAAGGGATTTCATGAAAAAGTGTAGCGCTGCTGCAATGAAGTAATTGCTACAGCGCTACAGTGCTACAGTTTTCCAAAAGGTCTTTCTCAATTGATGGCTTGCTTCATCAGGTTCTCCAACTCCGAATCAGATTTTTCGGATATTTCATCAACAAGATAGAATTTGGTGAGCATGGTGGCAAACACCTTATTGTTGTAGAGGAATACAAAATCGTAATAGCCAGGTTCGACCTCCTCGGGATGAAGGTAGAAGGAGCCCCAATGCTCGGTTTCTTCCGCTTCGGGATCTTGATTCAGGTCACAAGCCAAAATGTAGCCAGGAGTTTCGTCGTTCAAAGCCCCTTTCAAGTAGGCGCTCTGGTCGGCATTGTGCTTGAACACCATCACCTTGATGCCTGTCTGCACGTTCGCTTGTGGATGAAACTCTATCCATTCGTTCAGTTCAAAGACAGAGCGGATACCTTCTGCGGCAAATGGTTTATTGTTGAAATCTTCGCTGCCACAATGGTTGCCATTCAGACTCAAACCGGTCATGATGGGTTGCTCTCCCTCTTTGAGATTCACGAAATAGAGTTTACCGAGCACCATGGTGTCTGGCACCTGCGCAGTGGCGTCCTCGCTGGCGAGGTTGTCGGCAAGATTGGTCTTTTCAGATTCGTTGCTTACATTGGCATTTGTACCATTGTTGCAGTTGGTTGTGAGTAACAGGGCAAGTGCTGCGGTAAAGAATAAAGCAATCTTTTTCATAAATCAGTTTTTTTATAGGGTTAGTGAAATGATGTGTCATTTTCGGACAATAGAGGCTTCAGATGTATGTCTGAAGCCTCTGTTGTTGGTTGGGATACCCGGGCTCGAACCAGGAATAACAGGACCAGAATCTGTTGTGTTGCCAATTACACCATATCCCAATTTTTCTTTCAGCAATGTTGGAAAGAGCGCCCCTCTTTCGAATTGCGATGCAAAGGTAGTGCTTTTCCGGAAACTGACAAAGGGTTTTGGATTTTTTTTTCTCTGAAAGAACATTTTTCTCTTTTTGGAGGGGAAAAGCCACGGGAAATACGTACCTTTGTGGGCAGAAAACTGAAAAAAATGGATAAACTGATATTTATTAGCAATGATGACGGCTTTGAGGCTGAGGGCATCCGACAGTTGGCTGAGATGATGAGAGAATTGGGAGACGTGTTTGTGGTGGCTCCCGATGGCGGAAGGAGTGGCGCGAGTATGAGCATCAGCAGTCATAGCCCTGTGAGGAACACGTTCATCTGCCACGAGGAGGGGAACGAAACGAGAGGAAGTTTGACGATGTGGGCATGTACGGGCACACCGAACGACTGCACCAAGATGGCATTCGAGAAGTTGCTGCCGCGCCGTCCTGATTTAGTGTTGGGTGGCATCAATCATGGTGACAACTGCGCTGTGAATGCCCACTATTCGGGCACGATGTCCATTGCACTGGAGGGATGCATCAAGCATGTGCCTTCCATCGCCTTTTCGAGTGGAAGAACTGCCGAGGATGCCGACTTCACCTACATGAAGGAATATGTGATGCGGATTGTCAAGATGGTGCTGAAGGAAGGGCTGCCTTTGGAGGTGTGCCTGAATGTGAATGTGCCCGATGAAGTACCATTGAAAGGACTGAAAATCTGCAAGATGGGAATGGGAGACTGGCATGAGGAATGGCAGGAGAGAAGTCATCCGAGAGGGGGCAAGTATTATTGGATTGCAGGCTATTATGCACCTTATGACAAGCACGACGAAGAGAGTGACACGTGGGCGTATGAACATGGCTATGTAGCGGTGACTCCCTTGCAGCTGGACATGACGGCGTATGCGACGATGAAGAAATTAAGTGGGCTGATGGTGTAGGGGGTCAACATGATGCATTAATTAAATTATGCGATATTACTTGATAGCGGGGGAAGCTTCGGGCGATTTGCACGCTTCGAACTTGATGGCGGAACTGAAACGGCAGGATGCTGAGGCAGAGTTCCGTTTCTACGGCGGTGACAAGATGGCTGCTGTGGGAGGGGTGTTGGTGAAGCATTACCGTGAACTTGCCTATATGGGTTTCATTCCAGTGCTGGTGCATCTGCCTCAGATTCTGCGGAATATGCAGCAATGTAAGGCGGACATTGAGGCGTGGAAACCCGATGTGGTGATATTGGTGGATTATCCGGGCTTTAACCTTGACATAGCCAAGTATGTGCATCAGAAGGGCATCTGCAAGGTGTTTTATTATATCAGCCCCAAGATTTGGGCATGGAAGGAGTATCGCATCAAGAACATCAGGAGAGATGTGGATGAGTTGTTCTCCATTCTGCCGTTCGAGGTGAAGTGGTTTGATGACAGGGGATACAAGGTGCATTATGTGGGTAACCCGTGTGTGGATGCTGTGGAGCAGTGGAAGAACAGCGCTGAAGTGTGTGAGAAGAAGAAGCAGATTGCCATCCTTGCAGGGAGCAGAAAGCAGGAAATCAAGGATAACCTTCGGATGATGCTGCAGTGTGCGGCGACGTTTGAGGGGTACAAGTTGGTGATTGCCGGTGCACCCAACATGGATGAGGCATATTATAAGAAGTATATACCTGAGGGGGTGGATGTGGAGATACGGTTCGGAGAGACCTATCAGGTGTTGAGCGAATCGGTGGCGGCATTGGTCACATCGGGTACCGCCACATTGGAAACGGCGATATTGCGGGTGCCGCAAGTGGTATGCTATGCCACACCGGTGGGAAAGTTCATCTCATGGTTGAGGAGCAAGGTGCTGAAAGTGAAGTACATCTCGCTGGTGAACCTTATCGTGGATAAGGAAATAGTGCAGGAACTGGTTGCTGACCGTATGACGAAAGAGAACATCATCCAATGTTTGGGTGACATCTTGCCAGGAGGAAAAGCCCGTCAGCAGATGCTCGACGATTATGAGGAGATGAACCGCGTTTTGGGTGGTGCAGGTGCCAGCAGAAAAGCGGCAGAAGAGATGGGAAAGTGCTTGAAAAATTGAGACGAAAATTTTCAATTATCAATTATAAAAATGAAATACAAACCAGAATACACAAAGGAGGAGATAGATGAGCTGGTGAACTGGTTCACCTCTCACACCTTTGAAAAGGAGATGGACATGGGACATGGTGTCTATGTCCGCGATGTGGAACAGGCAATAGAGCCGCTGATGCACATGGCCAAGACGCAGTATGAAAACAGGAACTATTCGGGTGCCATTCATTTCCTGTCGCTGATCAGGGATGAATTGGTGAAACAGAACAAAGTGACAGGCGAGAAGTGATGTGCTTCCCGCCTGTTTTTCTATGCTTGCTGATGAGGTTCTTTTTATGCTTGATGACTTAGTTCTTCCTCTACTCGGTTGGTCAGGTCAATGTATTCCTGCACGGAGAGTTCTTCTGGCCGTCTGGTGAACATCGGGTCAGCGAGCATGGGGGAGTCCTTTCCGAGAATTTGCTTCATGCCGTTGCGCATCATCTTGCGGCGCATGGTAAACACGGTTTTCACGATGCGTCTGAACAATTGCTCGTCGCATCCGAGAGTTTGCTTGTTGTTGCGTGTGAGGCGGATGACGGCACTCTTCACTTTCGGTGGAGGGTTGAACACGTTCTCATGCACCGTGAACAGATACTCCACATCATACCACGCCTGAATGAGCACGCTCAGCACACCGTAGGTCTTCCCCCCTGGCGATGCAGCCATGCGTTCAGCCACTTCCTTCTGAATCATGCCCGTGCAGCAGGGGATGAGGTGGCGGTTTTCCACCATCTTGAAGAAAATCTGCGATGAGATGTTGTAGGGATAATTGCCTGTCAGCACGAAAGGCTTGCCGTCAAACACCTTTTCCAAATCCATCCGCAGAAAGTCGCCCTCGATGATGTTGTCGCCCAGTTGCGGGAAATGCTCATGGAGGTAAGGCACAGAATCGAAGTCAATCTCCACCACTTTGAAAGGGCGTTGCTTGGGAATGATGTATTGGGTGAGCACTCCCATGCCAGGACCCACTTCAAGAACGGGAATGTCGGGGCAGGCATCCACGGTGTCGGCAATACGTTGCGCTACACTGAGGTCGGTAAGGAAATGTTGACCTAAGAATTTCTTCGGTTTTATGCTGTCCATGAAAAAAAATGTTGCTATTGAATGTTGAATTATGAATTATTTCGTAACTTTGTGGCTGCGAAAATGATTATTGAGCAGAACGCTTTGCGCTGCAAAGTTACAACTTTTCTTGATGAACAGCAACAAAACGCTAAAAAAGGCTATCAATATTGCCATACCCTTCGTGTTGGGAGGAGGCATTCTGTGGTGGATGTATCGTGACACAGACTTTCATGCCATGGAGGAGACACTCCTTCATGAGATGAATTGGGGATGGATGCTCTTCTCGTTGGTGTTTGGCATCACTGCACAGATGTTTCGAGGCATCCGTTGGAAACAGACCTTGGAACCCATGGGCGAGCATCCCCGCCTGATGGATTGCATTCATGCTATCTTCATCTCCTATGCCACCAGCCTTGTCATCCCTCGCAGTGGAGAACTGAGCCGTTGTGGCGTATTGGCGAAATACGACGGTGTCTCGTTTCTGAAATCATTGGGCACAGTGGTCACCGAACGCATGATTGACTCCCTGCTCATTCTCTTCATCACCTTCGTGGTCATCCTCTCGCAGGTGGGCATCTTCACCTCGTTTTTCGACCGTACGGGCACGAATCTTTGTGATGTCTTACGAGGATTCACCACCACGGGCTATATCGTCACTGCCATCTGTCTGGTCATCACGTTGCTCTTCCTTTGGTTGCTCATGAAGCGTTTCACGTTCATGGCGAAGGTGAAGGATATGGTCAACAAGGTGAAGGAAGGCATTCTCTCCTTGAAGGGTGTCGAGCACAAGGGACTTTTCACGTTCTACACACTCGCCATTTGGGGCAGTTATTTCCTGCACTATTGGATTACCTTCCTGTGTTTCGACTTCACATCTCACCTGACATTCACCGTTGCCATAGTGAGTTTCATTGTCGGCAGCATCTCCGTGATAGTACCTACGCCCAACGGGGCAGGACCGTGGCATTTTGCCGTCAAGACCATCTTGATTCTCTATGGATTGGCAGACACCGATGCAGTCACCTTCGTGCTGATTGTCCACACGGTGCAGACAGCCTTGGTTCCCTTGCTGGGCATCTTTTCATGGGTGGCTCTGGCACTTCGTCCTGCATCCTCCAAACAACAGACGTTTAACATCTAACATCTACAAGATATGAATCCAATTGAAGAACTCTCTCCGAAAGTTGTGTGGAAGAATTTCTACGCACTGACTCAGATACCCCGCCCATCGGGACATACCGAGCAGGTGGCAAAATTTCTGGTTGACTTTGCCAAGCAGCATGGTGCCGAAGCATCCATTGACAAGGCAGGCAATGTGGTGATGACCAAAGGCGCCACTCCTGGCTATGAAGACCGTGCTGTCACCGTGTTGCAGGCACACATGGACATGGTGCCGCAGAAGACCAAAGACAGCAAGCACAACTTCGAGACCGACCCATTGGATGTCTATATCGACGGTGAGTGGGTGACCGCCCGCGACACCACCCTTGGAGCAGACGACGGCATGGGTGTGGCGGCAGCGATGGCGATTATCGAAGACGACACCGTCGAGCATGGACCTATCGAGGTGCTCATCACCCGTGACGAAGAGACAGGCTTGGCAGGTGCGTTCGGCTTGAAGGCTGGCGAACTGAAGGGCAAGTACCTGCTGAATCTCGACTCCGAAGAAGAAGGCGAAATCACCATCGGTTGTGCAGGCGGCATCGACATCCTCTGCAAGATGGAATATCAGGAGATGAATGTGGAACCCGAAGGCATGCTCTGCTACGACATTGTCATCAAGGGACTCTTGGGTGGTCATTCAGGCATCGAAATCAATCTGGGACGTGCCAATGCCAACAAACTGATGGCGCGCCTGCTCTTTGCCGTGGTCAACACGAAGATGGCATGGCTCTGCAGTTGGCATGGCGGCAATATGCGCAATGCCATCCCGCGCGAATGTGAGGCAAAGGTGCTGGTGCCAAAAGCCATGCAGGAAGAGTTCCTTGCCATGGTGGAGAAGTGCAGACAGACCTTCACCAACGAATACAAGGACATAGAGACGAACGGTTTCCAACTGACGGCAACGCCAGTGGAAGACATCCCCGCTAAAACCATCCCTGAAGACATACAGGAGAACCTCATCAATGCCGTGCTGACAGCACATGACGGCGTGTTGCGCTTCACACCCTCCATGCCCGAGTTGGTGGAGACCTCCTGCAACCTTGCCATCATCGACATAGCCGACGGCAAGGCAGAAGTCATCACGTTGGCACGTTCCTCTCAGGACAGCATGAAGCAATATCTCTGCAATCAGTACATCGCCTGCTTCTCCATGGCAGGCATGGAAGTGACGTTCGAGGGCGGCTACAGCGGATGGCAGCCCAACCCCAAGAGTCCATTGGTCGAGATGATGGCAGACATTTATGAGAAGATGTACGGCAAACGCCCAGTGGTGGGTGCCTGTCATGCAGGACTGGAGTGCGGCATCATCGGCGTGAACTACCCCGACATGGATATGGCAAGCTATGGTCCCACTTTGGTGAGTCCCCACACCCCCAACGAAGCCTGCCACATCCCCACCGTGGAGCGCTTCTACAACTTCACACTTGAAATATTGAAGAACATACCTAAAGCATAATACCACTATGGCACTGAACAAGAACAAAGATTTGAAGATGTTTTACAGCATCAGCGAAGTGGCACAGATGTTCCACGTCACAGAAACCCTGCTCCGCTTCTGGGAAAAGGAATTTCCTAACATCAAGCCACAAAAGGCAGGTCGTGGCATCCGTCAGTACACGAAAGCCGACTTGGAGCAGGTTCGCCTCGTCTATCATCTGGTGAAAGAACGCGGCATGACTCTGCAAGGTGCGCGTGACGCCATCCGTCGCGACAAGAGCAAGACTGTCAATCGCAACATCGAGGTCATCGAGAAACTGAAAGACATCCGCTCTCAGTTGCAGACAATCAGCAAGGATATGAACGGGCTGGTGTAGAGTAGGGCGTTTACTGTCTGTTTTTCATCCGCTCAATCCTTCCTCAACAGCCACATGGCAAAGAACTTGTCGGTGAGTTGGTAGCAGCCCATATCTTGTATGTTTCGTTTTGGGTTTCTCTCTGCGTCCGTCAGCAGAGACACCCGCACCAGCGATGGCAAAGACCATCGTTGTCACCGACACTGTGCTGCTGCACGAAGTGGGCATTGTGCATCTTTTGGCTGTAAGTCCGCAAGATGGCTTCCATGTTCTTCTCTGGATATTTTGCAATTTGCTGAAACTCGTCAAAGGTCCTGTGTGAGGATTTAGATAAATCCTATAAATCCGATTAATCTGCTTGATCATCCCAAAGGGATATGTCTTTATAAAACAACGTCAGTTCGGTATAAAAGAAAATGCTTTATTGCGGCAAGCCGCCGAAAGAAAAATATAAAAAAACAGGTGAAAATATAAAAAAACATGATCTTTTTATCTATTTTTATTTGTTTTTATCTATTTTTCTTTCGGCGCCAACGGCGCAACTTCTTATACCGAACTCACGTTAAAACAAGTTCCTGCGG
>JAILDV010000063.1 GCA_024688885.1 Bacteroidaceae bacterium
TGTGGGGTTTTCTTTATATTCTGGAATCTTGTTGTGATTTGCTTTCAAATTAGTATCTTTGCAGAGTCATATACACCAAGTATTCCCACTTGCCACATCCCCAATAAGTTGTGATTTGCTTTCAAATTAGTATCTTTGCAGAGTCATATACACCAAATGGAAAGAGCACGGAGTCGAGGCAATTGTTGTGATTTGCTTTCAAATTAGTATCTTTGCAGAGTCATATACACCTCCTATCCTTTGTTACATTCCATACTTCTGGGTTGTGATTTGCTTTCAAATTAGTATCTTTGCAGAGTCATATACACCGAGGATTGTCATGCAGCCCGTGAAAACCTCGTTGTGATTTGCTTTCAAATTAGTATCTTTGCAGAGTCATATACACCGGCACTCTATGAAGCAGCCATTAAAGTGAGGTTGTGATTTGCTTTCAAATTAGTATCTTTGCAGAGTCATATACACCATGTGTTGCCAAGCCACGACCGAAGCAGGAGTTGTGATTTGCTTTCAAATTAGTATCTTTGCAGAGTCATATACACCGGGTGACGTGCTGGATGAGATGGCGAAGGAGTTGTGATTTGCTTTCAAATTAGTATCTTTGCAGAGTCATATACACCCAGAATCCTGTGTAATACAATCACCTATAGTTGTGATTTGCTTTCAAATTAGTATCTTTGCAGAGTCATATACACCTGCTGCTGTACTGGATACTCTTCTTGCCGAGTTGTGATTTGCTTTCAAATTAGTATCTTTGCAGAGTCATATACACCAGGTACGCGATTCATGGATAGGGATGGAGGGTTGTGATTTGCTTTCAAATTAGTATCTTTGCAGAGTCATATACACCGACAGGCTTCACATGCTTGCCTATGTTGAAGTTGTGATTTGCTTTCAAATTAGTATCTTTGCAGAGTCATATACACCGGTCTGTCATCCTTCATCCACAATGTAGGTGTTGTGATTTGCTTTCAAATTAGTATCTTTGCAGAGTCATATACACCGAAGAATTATTGAACAAGTATTAACGTATCGTTGTGATTTGCTTTCAAATTAGTATCTTTGCAGAGTCATATACACCGAGCATCAAAGCCAAATGGAGATGATACAGTTGTGATTTGCTTTCAAATTAGTATCTTTGCAGAGTCATATACACCCATAGCCGCAATCCTTATATCTTGCATAGAGTTGTGATTTGCTTTCAAATTAGTATCTTTGCAGAGTCATATACACCATAAAGCCATTCGGGAATTTGCCACACAGGGTTGTGATTTGCTTTCAAATTAGTATCTTTGCAGAGTCATATACACCCATAAAAACGACAATCATGTTTGAAAAAGTGTTGTGATTTGCTTTCAAATTAGTATCTTTGCAGAGTCATATACACCAGTCCACAATCCTGC
Source organism: Bacteroidaceae bacterium (assembly GCA_024688885.1). Taxonomy (GTDB): domain Bacteria; phylum Bacteroidota; class Bacteroidia; order Bacteroidales; family Bacteroidaceae; genus Minthosoma. Next base: position 1,401 of record JAILDV010000063.1, read on the forward strand.
GACCACGACTCCGTGTTGTGATTTGCTTTCAAATTAGTATCTTTGCAGAGTCATATACACCGCTCTGACGCTGAACCGCACTCTGCGCTCGGTTGTGATTTGCTTTCAAATTAGTATCTTTGCAGAGTCATATACACCTTCACATCGCCCAGGAATCCAACCTCGGTGGTTGTGATTTGCTTTCAAATTAGTATCTTTGCAGAGTCATATACACCGTGTCTCCCATTCGTAGCGAAGGCAGTTGTGTTGTGATTTGCTTTCAAATTAGTATCTTTGCAGAGTCATATACACCATCGTGTCGCCACGCAGCGTGATGGCACGAGTTGTGATTTGCTTTCAAATTAGTATCTTTGCAGAGTCATATACACCGCTATGTCGGAGCAGCAGCCCAATGGTTGCGTTGTGATTTGCTTTCAAATTAGTATCTTTGCAGAGTCATATACACCGTGCCTGTCACAAGATACCCGACCTCGTCGGTTGTGATTTGCTTTCAAATTAGTATCTTTGCAGAGTCATATACACCCCAGAGCCTCAACAGAAGTAAAAGATTGTCGTTGTGATTTGCTTTCAAATTAGTATCTTTGCAGAGTCATATACACCCATGCAAGCTCTACTGCCGATGCGACAATCGTTGTGATTTGCTTTCAAATTAGTATCTTTGCAGAGTCATATACACCTGAATCTTTGTAAGTAAAAGAGTATTAAGAAGTTGTAGCTGTAATTAGAAAATAAAAAAGAAGGGTGTGTGATATGAAAAAACCAGCTCGACGGCTGGTTTTTTCATTTTCAGAATAATTCTAACTGCACTCCAGGCGTTTTGGGCTCAGTTGGTTTCTGGCCATAGAATAGTTGCATGTTGCCGAACTGTTTGTCAGTTATAGTTAGCAATCCGACCTTTCCAAACTCTGGTAGAAAAGATTTAACTCTTTTTAAATGTACCTCTGCGTTCTCGCTACTGGCACAGTGTCGGATGTAGATGGAGAACTGGAACATGGTGAATCCGTCAACTTGGAGTTTCTTGCGAAAATCCGTATAGCGTTTCTTGTCCTTCTTGGTTTCTGTGGGCAAGTCGAAGAATACTAAAATCCACATAACTCGGTATTCGGTGAGGCGTGACAAAATGCTCATGTTCGCTGTTTTCTACAATTCTGGATAGGCAATTTTACGCAGTTCTCCGTTGAAGCATTTGGCGAGGCTGGCAGTTGTTTGACCAACGGCAATCATCAGTGGACTCCGTTTTCCATCCAGCATCACGTCGAGTGACGGAATCATGAGAAGGGCTGTCTTGATGCTCTGTGTCAGTTCGGTGTAATCGGGGTACTTTTGCATGATGTTGATGACCAAATCGTCCACGAAAGGACGGTAAGGCTCCATGATGTCATCTGCCAGGCAATAAGCGTTGTAACGGTTGTGGTGATGGATGCCCAATGTGGGCAAGAGTCCGCTCCCCACCAATCCACGAGCCACGCAAGCCCGAAGGATGGCATAGCCATAATTGAGCAGGTTGTTGGGTGGGTCACCCTCCCGTCCGCGCACAAAGTTGGGGAGAGTGGGGAAGAGGTTTCGCCAATAGTAGGCGGCAGCACGTGCTTCAAGATTGTCAGGGTCACCGCTCTTCACCTCATTTGCCCACACTTGCATGTTCTTGACAATCGCTCCAGTGTTTTTGTTCAGCACCGTTGCCTGATTCAAAATCTTTTGTCGGATAGTCTGTTGCCAAAGCTGTTTCTTTAGGGGCAGCGATGCATCAATTTGGTTGCGGAAACGCTCACTTTGTGTGGTATTCCCGCTGAGAGGCTGCATCAGTCCCACAGGCAAGTTGGTACTGTCACAAGTGATGATGGCACAGTTGTTGCCGAGCAGAGCCTCCATCGCTCCAGTAGTGATGGTGATGCGCCTGTTGTCGAGCACCACCACACCGATGTCCTCAATCGGGATGGTCCGTTCTGCATCTTGTTTGAACGACTCTTCTAATTTGTCCGCATCAGGCTTCCGCAACACCAGTTGGGCATTGCGGAGGCTGAGGTACATAGGATTGCCGAAGTAGAGGGTCTTCTTAATCATGTTAGTATTATCCTACTGCAACAATTTGACCAATGTGATTAACACGAACTTTAACGATACCTTGTAGCTCATCACAATTTCGGATTCGTTTCCAAGTCATATCTCTCAGTTCGTTTTTGTCTTCTACAGTTGTTTCGAGATGGTGTCTAAAGAAATAATCTTTTGAGGCCAACTTTTGAACTCGGAACAAATGAGGGCTTATGATGGCATAATTATCTGGATTCATTAAGTCATAATCAGCAGGACAGAAGTCCTTATCTGGGAATACGAAATACTCATTTTGTTTCATGGAAAATAAGAATTCCCATCCTTCTGTTTGATTGTACTCTTTGTCAATGATAGGCCATCCCTGATTTGCGCGCATGGTAGCCTCATAAAATGATACAATGTGCTCTTGGAGTTTACCGTTTGCGTCACGGAAAATGGCGACATGATGGTTGTTGGCTGTTTGTACGAAATCTGCTGCTTGTTTGTTTCCTCTTTCATTGAGGATGGGTTTCCCGAATTGGTTTCGCTTCACATGGATGGCTTCAGGTTTACTCAATCCTGCATTGATGGCAACACTCTTAATCCGAATTCCTTTCTCTTCATTCAACCAAATAGGATTCTCGTCCAAGTTGGAGAACGCCCTGTTGGCATCACCTCCATATTCTTCGAGGCGCACACGAAGAATGTCTTGAATATGTTTGTCAACGACCTTTTCAATTCTCAAATCTTTTGAGATAGGTTTGCGAATAGTGTAGATGGTTTCCATCGTTACACATTTCACCTTAATAGGTACAGCGCGTGTGTGCAAATCATCCAGCCAGATAGGTGCTTTTTCCAAAGAGTTCTTGCCTGTGAATGCTTTCTTTGCATCTCCATCGTATGCATCCAGACGGTGTCGTAACGCTTCTCTGTATGCTTTGTTGGCCACTGTGGCAATTGTCTCCGCATCAAAGGACGAAGCTACTTTTTCTTCTTTGGTCACATATCGCTGACTGCTGCCATAAATGGTTTCATTGTGTAATTGTCCGCGTGGGGTCAATTGAACACGTTTATTAAATCCCTTTTCTGCTTTTTTCGACTTTGATTTATTGACATTGCGTGTAACCACTTTTGTCTTGGACTTGATAGATACAAGAATCTGTTCCAGTTGCCGTTTGGCTTCTGCTCGGAATTCATCCAATGGCATTGGTGGAAGGAATCGTAAACTTCCGTGTTTGTCACGATATAGTTCTTTCTGTTCAATGCCATAGATGCTGCTTGATTTATCGCTTCGTGCATTCAGGTTGTTTAAGTATTGGATGAAACTCAACTTGGTGAATGCTATCGTCAATGCATCCATTGCATGGTGGCGATGGTCGTTTCGTTTTGTCCAGTCTTTGATGCGCACAACCTCGTTGCCGTCTTTCTTGAATGTTTCGATAAGTCCTAATTCTCGATATTTCGGCAGATTCAGTTCTTGCATGACATTTACCAATTGCCAATCTTCACGAAGGCGGTCTGTAATCTTTCCAGTAGTTGGTACAACGACTTTGACGATTTGTTCCAAAATTTCACGTGCCTTTCTTGCAATATATTGAGTGTCTCGCAAGTCACGATTGATGAAATCCTCTGGGATGTCATCAATCGTCATCAGCAATTTGTCGTGTTTTGCTTTACTGAGTACTTTCTGTTTGAGCAGTTCATCAATGCGTTGTTTGTATGCTTTTGTACCTTCTTCTCCATATTTCTCCTTTACGAAGTCAAAAGCGGTGGCATTTCCTTTCTCTTGGTTGATGCTACGGCTTTCAAGTGTTTTGTTGGAGAATGAATCGTCGAACAAACGTGCTTGAGGAATGATATGTTCTATATCAAATTCTCTGCTGAACAGTTTTTCTTTGGAAATGTATGTGTTGGAATAAAGGGTTTTGTAACCATTATCTTTCAATTCTTCGTATAGTTTATAACGTATGATGTCGTTACGGCTAACGTGTTCAATGTTGAAAGGTGCAGCCTGAAGAATCTTCTTGATGGCTTCGTGACGGATATTTGCAGCATTGATTTCATTGGTTGCCTCTTCGCGTTCTTTTGCACTTTTCTTCAGTTCGCGAGCCATTTCTATGCGGATTTCGTCGAGAGGTCCATAGGTCTTGACGACTTCATTCACCACATTGATCATCTGATTGAGAATCTTCTCGACCACAGGATTCCGAAGGCTATTCTTAGGTAATAAATCCAGATGGTCTTTCAGTTCTTTCTTTTCGAGTTCCTCTTTTGTCAGTGAACGTTTGGAATGATTGTATTGTGCATATTCACATGCCAAGCTATAATCATTACCTGCTTTCATAAATGGAAGAATCTTTTTGATGGCTTTAGCACTGAGACTGCCATAATCAGGCTTGAATGAAATGCCTGCAATAATTTTGGCATAGTCATCGTTGTCGAAATGGAAGATGTCTCGTATTTTCTTTACTAAACTTTCATCGCCAGTTTTAGAATTGTCTCCTTCATAAGAATAAAGCAAGTGCCATAGTTGATACATTGGCTGTTTGTCAAATTGCTTGCCCTCAATGGATGCATCGAAATAGAGTGGGGCTGTGTTAAACCCTAATCCTGCAAAAACTTTTTCAACTACATCAAAGATTTGAGATGCATTTAATTTGGCATAATCGTAGCCTTCATGGCCGGACATTTCCACAATCTTCAAATAGGCTTCGAACAATTTTGCTTGTGTTTCATTACCGTCCAGCTCTTTGAAGTTCATGTCAAGTCCTGTTGCCTTGCCAAATAAGCATTTTAGTGCCTGTTGTTTGGTCAACTTGCCCTTAATGTTTAGCTCAAAGGCGAGAGTGTTCATTTCTTCCTCTGTCAAACGGCGCTTGGTCGCTGTGCCGTTTCCAAACAGGTCTGCTTTAGCATTGGAATCATAGACTATCACGTCATTCAAGCGTTGCCACATGCGGAACTCTTGAAATAGGGGAGAAGATTTAGGGCAGACTTTACAACCTGTGGTGATAAGTTTTTTGACACCATCAACCTCCACTTCTCGTTGTTCATTTTCCAACTCGCAAATTGCCACCAAACCTTTTTGACTCTTCAATGGTCGCTGATAGAAGATAATCATGTTCCCAATGTCTTTCTTGAGTTCACAGGTGAGTTCTGGGTGATATTGGGATTGTGTGTTCCATATGGTTTCAAATTCATCAAGATAGTCTTGCCGATAGAAGACCTGATTTTTCAAACTGACATTAGGATTTTTGTCTAATTCCTGCATCAGATACTGCCCAACGGTAAGTTTGTTGAAATACAAGTTTTTGCTTCTGTCACTGATTTTTCCCAAGTATCCACTTGAACCATTGATGAGTCCGTTTAAGTCACTGATGACATAAGCCACTTCTTCAATGTTTAGTTGACGGGTTAAGCCATCGACACGCCATTCGTATGCTTGACGTTTTTTGTCCTTGCTTTTGTTGTCAGCAGTATGAATTCCATAACGTGCGTAGAAAATCTTTGAAGTGTTGGTCTTGCTTTTACCTTCAAGCACTTGCATGAAATCAGGTGTCAATATGTCGGGGTAGAACGTCTGTTGTTTCTCCCAAATTTTTTGCAGTTCAACACGAAGGTCTGACTGGTAAAAGTCGGGGAGATATTTCTTTCCGTTGCAAAGTAGCTGGAGTGAGTATTGTCCAGGAGTGATATCTTCTTCATAAAGGGTTTTTGCTACGCTCATACCGTCCACAAGTTCCCCTTCGTCATTAGATTTTGCCTTTCTGCTGCTTTTATAGCCACGCTTTTTGTTAATCATAAGTAAAACGCGAGCCAATTCTTCAAGAGAGATTTCTTCTGTTGCAGCTTTGGCACGAAGGCGATAGGTCTCGAATGTTGTTCTATTGCCGTTCTCACATAAGATGGAATCATCGGTGATAAAGCCATTCTCTTTTAAGCAACTTATCAAATGCTCTCTACGCAGTTTATAGCGTTGCAAATTGCGGCGCATACTACGCTTTAAGGTTCTATCAGCATTGGTTGTGATGGGTTTTCCCTTTTCGAAGTTGGTTTGTTCATCAACTGTTAAGGGGTTCACACGAACTCCCAATTTGACGATAGATGATTTTTCTTCTTTGTTTGTGGCTTCATTCACCACTGCCCAGCCAATGCTTGTTGTGCCCAAGTCGAGGCCTAAAATCTTTTTCATAATGGTTTTGGTTTTTCTAATTTGAAGTTATTTGCCGCCAAATTTACGGAAAAACAATTTTTTTATCAAATAAATTTGTATGAAATAAAAAAACATCGTACATTTGCCTCACTAATTTGAAGCAAATCACAATAAGGATTATTCCGTTGTGAAAACATTCAGGTTGCTGCCCTCGTCCTTAACGGGGGCTTTTTATTGTATAGAAGGTTTCTTGATTGAAAATCTTGAGATTATAGAAACGGGATATACACTCACGAATTGATTCAGGTCTTTCATCTTGTTGTTTTTTGATAGTTAATGATTTTTGACAGCAAAGGTACACCTATGTTGTTCCAAATCACGGTACAGGTTCCACTTTTTTCGCTTTTATTATTGCAAAGTTAGTGAAAGCCGAGCACAATACAAAATGAAAGAATAATTTTTTCATTTTTATTGTTGAGGCGCATCCAAAGTTCGGCGAAGCCAACGTTAGTGAAAACCGAACACAATACAAAAGAAACGTAAGATTATTCCAGATTTTATTGCCGTCAACAACATCGGGAAAATGATAACAAATGCGCTGTACAGGAATGGAAAAGGCTCAAAATGATTTTTTACCTTTACCCCTTGCGATAAACTTTTTGAGTTGACAAGTGACAACTACTACCCACATCTACCTTATCACTACGAACCTACGACCTTATCACTACGAACCTACTACCTTACTACTATCTTACCACTACGAACACAAGGAGCACTAAAGGAGGACTAAAGGAGGACTAAAGGAACACCAAAGGATAGTTCTATGAGTGAGACCTCGTTGGGTGTATGGGTGAGACACCGACACCTGTATGGGTGAGACACCAACACCTGTATGGGTGAGATACCTCAACAGCGGTGGGCGAACAGACGGGGCACTGCAGAATTGATTAGTACTACCCTCCAGTGGGCCACCTGTGTAATATGAAACAGAATTGAGTGATAATGTATAATGTTAAAGGTTGAGAGTTTAGCGTTGACAGACACATCGTAGATATTTCATTTTCTCATTCTTTCATTTTTCATTTTCAAAGAAATTGTTAAATTTTTGTTTTTTCATTCGCATGAAGGGGGGTAAATAGAAAGGAGGGTGTGCCGTTGGTGGCAACCCTCCTTTGGTGATGATGGGGTGAGCATTACTGCTCGTCGAGTGCTTTCAGTTTGGCTCTGACTTCTTCCTTGTCTGCCTTGAGCTTCTCCATCTTGCGGTTGAGCTCTTCGATGAGGCTGTTGCCCTGCTTGGATTTGCTGCTGAGGGTGAGGAAGCCGAGGTTGTTCTCGTAGGTCTTGATCTCGTTGTTGAGGATGTCAAGCTGACGGAGAAGGCGTGAACGCACATCGTTCCCGTTGCCTCCCTTGATGCTCTCCTTGAAGCGGTCGATGCGACGTTTGGCGGCATGTTCGTTGGCATAGCCGTAAAGACGGTCCATCTGTTCGCGGAGAAGCTTGTAGAGCTTGTCTTTCTCCTTGAAGGGCACGTGACCAATCTGGTTCCACTCGTCCTGTGCTTTGCGGAGTCGGGTGCGGAGGTCGCCTTCGAACTCTTCGGGCACGATGGCTGCGAGGGCGTCGATGATGGCGCGCTTCTTCTCCAAGTTGGCGTGCTGCTCTTCGTTTGCGCCCTTGTTTGCCTCTTTCTTGGCAGCGAAGAAGGCATCGCAGGCAGCGTTGAAGCGTTCCCAAATCTGGTCGCTGTACTTCTTAGGCACGGTGCCGATTTCCTTCCATTTCTTCTGCAGTTCGACAAGTGCGTCGGTGGTGGCTTTCCAGTCGGTGCTGTCCTTCAGTGCTTCTGCCTGCTCGACGAGTTCAAGCTTGAGGGCATAGTTCTGGTTGAGGTTTTCGCGTACTGACTGGAAGTATTCGTTCTTGCGGGTGAAGAAGTGGTCGCATGCGGCACGGAAGCGCTCGAAGATTTTGGTGTTCATCTTCTGGGGTGCGTAGCCGATGGTCTTCCACTCTGCCTGCAAGGCGGTGATTTTCTCTGAGATGGTGTTCCATTCAGCAAAGGTCTTCAGTCCTTCGATGTCGAAGCCTTCGATGGTTTCGCAGATGGCGGTCTTCTTTTCGAGGTTCTCCTCTTCCTTCTGCTTGCGGGTTTCGAAGTATTCCTGATGGCGCTTGTTGATGACGGTGGAGGCATCTTTGAAACGTGTCCAGATTTCCTCGCGCAGTTCGCTTGCTACAGGTCCTGTCTCGCGGAAGTCCTGATGGAGCTGCTGCAACTTGCGGAAGGCGACGATGATGTCGGTCTCTTCTGCCAGTTTCTCGGCTGCCTCGCAGAGGGCGGTCTTGCGCTCCAGGTTCTTCTTGAAGTCGTAGGCGCGGAGTTCATTGCTCAGCTTGAGGGTGTCGTAGAATGCCTCGACTGCCTGCTGGTAGGTTTTCCAGAGGGTGGTGGCGTGTTCGGCAGGCACTTCCTTGATGTCGTTCCACTGCTGCTGAAGTTCCTTGAAGTCGTTGTAGCCACGGTTAATCTCGTCGGGATTGTCCGTGAGCGCCTTTATCTTGTCGATGATTTCGAGTTTCTTCTGATAGTTTGCCTCGCGTTCCTGTTCCAGTGCGGCAGCAATGGCTGCACGCTTCTCGCGGATGGCTGCCATCAATTCCTTGAAGGCGGTCTCTTCGGGGTCGGGTTCTGGAGCATACTCCTCGGCTGCGCCTCCTTCTTCGATGAACTTCTTGTAGGCGGCATCTGCCTGTTGGCGATGGATGCGGTAGAAGTTGCTCTTGAGGCTGTCGAGTTCTTGGCGAGTGACCTCTTCGTCGCTTTCTGAAATCTCGCGGAGACGGTTGACGACTTCTGCTTCGGTTTCGTAGGTGGCGAAAGAAGTAGTTGAGATTTCTGCCTGAGGCTCTTCGGCAGCTTCTTCGGCTACTGGCTCAGCGGCTTCTTCGGCTACTGGCTCGGTTGCAGTTTCTGCAACGGCTGCTGTTTCTTCTGCTGCAACGGGTTCGGTTGCAGGTTCGGCTGTAGGTTCAACTACAGGTTCCTCAGTGGGGTTCTGAATTTCAGTCATAGTTGTTTAGTGAATTATATTAAGCATAATTGTATAGACATAGACGACTGCTGCGGGAATGGCGAGCAGTGAACTATCAAAGCGATCGAGCATGCCTCCATGCCCTGGTAGGATGTGACCAGAGTCTTTGATGCCGAGACGGCGCTTCAAGAGTGACTCGACAAGGTCGCCCCATGTGCCGAAGACGACGGTGACGAGCGCAAGTCCTGCCCACAGGAGGCGGCTGGTGGTGTCGGGGAGTGTCTCGGCAAAGGGTATGAAACTGGCAATGATTTGTGAGGCGGCGATGGCTGTGATGCCTCCACCGATGCTGCCTTCCCATGACTTCTTGGGAGAGATGCGCGGGAAGAGGTGGTGCTTGCCCAGCCATGAACCGAACAGGTAGGCGCCGGTGTCGCTTGCCCACAGGAAGATGAACAAGGAGAGGGCGTACCAGTAGTAGTAGGTCACTCCTGCTGGTGTGCTGATGAAACAAAGGGTGTTCAGCGATGCGAATGGCAGAGCGATGTAGAGCTGTGCCATGAAGGTCATGCCCCAGTTCTGGATGTTTTCGGGGCGGTCGAAGTAGATTTCAGACACCAACAGGTAGATGATGGAAATGAGGTAGGGAATGAAGACCTCCGCGCCCATGATGTTGGTGTTGAAAGCCCACACGGCGACATAGAGGTAGGCTGCCGCAACGGTGGTGATGAAACGGTTGACATGCAGGTGCATGTGACGATTGACAATCGTAGTGAATTCCCACACCGTCAAGGCTGTGATGACGGTGAAGAGAATCAGGAGAGAGTAGGGGTTGAACACGATTCCGCCCACAAGGACGATGACGAATAGTGCACCCGTGATGGCACGTATAATCAGATTTTTCACGCTTCTTCTGGTTTGTCGGTTTCGGCTGGTTTGTCGGAGGGGGAATTGTCGGAATCCTGTCCGTTCTCTTTGGCTTTCTCTGCCTTCTCAAGGACTGCCTGCACAATCTTCTGACGGATGATTTCCTCGTTCTCTTTCTTGTGGTCGGTAGCGTTGGAGGGTTGCTCACCTTCCTTCTGCTCGTCCTCGGCATTGGATGCGAGGATTTCGTCGGTGCGTGAGGTCCACGGACGCTTGCCAAAGATTTCTTCGAGGTCTTCGGCAAAGATGACTTCCTTTTCAATCAGCCTTTGTGCCAGTTGCGCATGACCGTCCTTGTGCTCCAACAGCACTTTCTTGGCACGTTCATATTCGCCTGCAATGAGGGCGCGCACTTCTTCGTCGATGGTCTCGGCAGTCTTGTCGCTATAAGGCTTGCTGAACTGGTACTCCTGATTGTCGTAGTAGCAGAGGTTGGGCAGTTTGTCGCCCATACCTGCATAGGCAATCATGCCGTAAGCGCGCTTGGTGACTTTCTCCAAGTCGTTCATGGCTCCTGTGGAGATGCGGCCAGTGAAGAGTTCTTCGGCTGCACGACCGCCCAAAGTGGCACATATTTCGTCGAGTATCTCTTCCTTGGTGGAAATTTGACGTTCTTCTGGCATGTACCATGCGGCACCAAGGGCTTGACCACGTGGAACGATGGTGACTTTGACCAATGGGTTGGCGTATTCGAGGAACCAAGAGATGGTGGCGTGTCCTGCCTCGTGAAGGGCAATGGTGCGCTTCTCCTGTGCCGTGAGCAGTTTGGTCTTCTTCTCCAAACCACCGATGATGCGGTCAACGGCATCGAGGAAACACTGCTTGTCCACCCATTCCTTGTTGTTGCGGGCTGCGATGAGGGCTGCCTCGTTGCAGACGTTGGCGATGTCGGCACCAGAAAAGCCTGGTGTCTGGCGTGCCAGCTGTGCCACTTCCACGGTCTCGTCTATCTTGAGTGGTTTCAGGTGCACCATGAAGATTTCCTTACGTTCGTTGAGGTCGGGCAGGTCAACGTGAATCTGACGGTCGAAGCGACCTGCACGGAGCAAGGCGCCGTCGAGAATGTCGGCACGGTTGGTGGCTGCCAAGATGATGATGCCGCTGTTAGTGCCGAAGCCGTCCATCTCGGTGAGGAGCTGGTTGAGGGTGCTTTCGCGCTCGTCGTTGCCTCCCATGGCTGCGGTCTTGCTGCGAGCACGACCGATGGCGTCAATCTCGTCGATGAAGATGATGCAGGGTGCTTTGGCTTTTGCCTGCTGGAAGAGGTCGCGCACACGGCTGGCGCCCACACCTACGAACATCTCGACAAACTCGGAACCTGACAGGGAGAAGAAGGGCACGCCTGCTTCGCCTGCCACTGCCTTGGCAAGCAGTGTCTTACCAGTTCCGGGAGGACCCACCAAGAGGGCTCCCTTTGGAATCTTACCACCGAGGTTGGTGTATTTCTCGGGCTTCTTCAGGAAATCGACAATCTCCTGCACTTCTTGCTTGGCACCTGCCTGTCCCGCCACATCCTTGAAGGTGATTTGCGGGGAGTTCTTGTCGTCTTTCTCGAAGAGTTGCGCTTTCGACTTTCCTACGGAGAAGATGTTGCCCGCACCTCCCATGAAGCCGCCGCTACCCATTCCTCTCATGATGAAGAACCAAATGAGGATGATGATGACGAGGGGCGCGAAGTTCCACAAGAGATTCGTAAAGATGTCGTTATCGCGTTCGTAAGTGACCTTGCCTTTGAAGTTGCCCTCTTTGTTCTGTGCGTCGAGGTAACTCTCCAGATTGTCAATGGAACCAAACTCCACCTTGATGCGGGCGGGTTTCCTGTTCTTGCTCACAGCACCAAAGACTTGCTTCTCGTGTTTGGAATCGATGGCGAGGGTGAGGGTGTTGTTGTCTTTGTTGACAGCCACATCAGCCACATATCCCTTGTTCACAAACTCCTTGAAGGTGGTGTAATCGACACTGCGTGAGGCAGATGTGTCGTGGCGTGTGAATATCATGTATGCCAATCCTGCAATGAGCAAGATATAGAGCCACGTGAAGTTGAAGCGTGGCTTTTGCAGTTTGTTGTTGCTGTTATTGTTGTTTGTACTCATGTTTCGTCAATCAATGTCTGGAATGTCAGTGATTTCAGCGTCTTCCCAAAGGTTGTCAACATCGTAGAACTCGCGTGCATCGGGTACGAAGATATGCACCACTACATCAATGAAGTCGATGGCAACCCAGAGGTTGTTTCTTGTGCCGTCCACTGCCGACGGACGCGCATTCTGCTCCTTGCGAGTGAAATCGCGCACAGATTCTGTGATGGCTGCCACCTGACTGGGCGAGTTGCCTTCGCCGATGACCAGATATTTGGTGATGGTATCGTCAATGCCTTCGAGGTTGACTACACGTATCTTCTTTCCCTTCTTTTCTTGGATGCCTGCGATGCAGGACTTCACTAACTTTTCGGTTTCTGTCATTTAATATATTAATGTGTTAATTATCTTCCAACTCTCTTTTCTTCTTCTCTTCAATCATCTGGAAGTCTTTAGGACGAAGCACAAAATTGCTTCCGAGGTACTTTTCCTTCACAATGGGATTGCTTGCCAACTCGGGCGGTGTGCCTTTGAAGAGGATGCGCCCTTCGAAGAGGAGATAGGCGCGGTCGGTGATGCAGAGGGTTTCCTGCACGTTGTGGTCGGTGATGAGGATGCCGATGTTGCGGTCTTTCAACTTCCACACCACATACTGAATGTCCTCCACGGCGATAGGGTCCACACCGGCAAAGGGCTCGTCAAGCATGATGAATTTGGGGTCGATGGCAAGGCAACGGGCAATCTCACAACGTCTTCGCTCACCTCCCGACAGCTGATTTCCGCGGTTCTTCCTCACTTTCTGCAGGTTGAACTCGTCGAGCAACCGTTCGAGATGCTCCCGCTGCTCTTCGGTGGATTTGTATTTCATCTCCAGCACGGTCATGATGTTGTCTTCCACACTCATGGTGCGGAACACGCTTGCCTCTTGCGCCAAATAGCCCACGCCTTTCTTGGCACGGGTGGAAACGGGGTCTTTGGTGATTTCTTCATCGTTGATGAACACCTGTCCACTATTGGGCACCACCAATCCCGTCGTCATGTAGAACGACGTGGTCTTTCCTGCTCCGTTCGGTCCCAACAGTCCTACAATCTCTCCTTGACGCACGCTGATGGACACATTGTTTGCCACAGTGCGCTTGCCATATGTCTTGACAAGATCACGAGTGTAGAGTGTGTTCCGGTCGTCAGAAAACTCTGGTATGTTCTCATCGCCCGCGTTGGTGGTTATGGATTGTTTATTTAGCTCCATATCAATTCAAATTAGTTACAAAAGTACGAATTGTTTGGCGATTAGTCACTTTATAAAAGAAAAAACTATGTTAAAAGCGGTTCTTTTGAACAAAAATGACTAATTTTGCCAAGATTTTGCCATTTATAAATCATTAAAATCACAATAGAAGTGCTTTCAATAAAGAGAGGATTAACCCATCTGGGTAGGTACGTTATGCTGATGGGTCGTGTGCTTTCACAGCCCGACAGATGGAGAATGTTCTTGAAGCAATATGTCACGGAGATGTATCAGTTGGGATATAATTCGATTGGCATCGTGCTCATCATCTCCTTCTTCATCGGTGCGGTGATTTGTCTTCAAATCAAGTTGAACATTCAGAGTCCGTGGATGCCACGCATGGTGGTGGGTTACACGACGCGTGAGATTATGTTGCTGGAGTTTTCATCAAGTATCATGTGTCTGATTCTTGCGGGTAAGGTGGGGTCGAACATTGCTTCGGAGATTGGCACCATGCGCATCACGCAGCAGATTGATGCGCTTGACATCATGGGTGTCAATTCCGCTAATTACCTCATACTGCCTAAGATAGTAGGGCTGATGACCATCATGCCCATCTTGGTTACATTGAGTGTGGCGGCGGGTATCATGGGTGCATACGCCACCTCGTTGATGGGAACCACCACTGTGCCTGAACTGGATGAGGGTTTCCGTTATCAGTTCAACCAATGGTTCTTCTGGTGCGGTATGATCAAGGCGGTTGTTTATGGCTTCATCATCACCAGTGTCTCTGCCTACAAGGGTTACACCGTGGAAGGCGGCAGTGTGGAAGTGGGTAAGTCGAGCACCGATGCTGTGGTGACCAGCAGTATTCTTGTACTCTTTTCTGATATTTTCTTGACAAACATGCTGACATGATAAAAGTAGAACACTTATACAAGAGTTTTGAGGACAGGGAGGTGCTCACCGACATCAATGCCACGTTCCGCGATGGTGAGGTGAACCTCATCATTGGTCAGAGTGGTAGCGGTAAGACGGTGCTGATGAAGAACATCGTGGGATTGCTCACACCGACCAAGGGAAGCATTTACTACGATGACCGTGATTTTGTGTCTTTGTCGAAGAAGGAGAAAATCTTGCTTCGCCGTGAGATGGGCATGATTTTCCAGAGTGCTGCGCTGTTCGACTCCATGTCGGTGTTGGACAACGTGATGTTTCCCTTAAACATGTTTTCGTATGATGCTTACGAAGACCGCAAACGCAGGGCACTTGATTGTTTGGCGCGTGTCAATCTGCAAGGAGCTGAAAACAAGTTCCCCGGCGAGATTTCGGGCGGTATGCAGAAGCGTGTGGCTATCGCGCGTGCCATTGTGCTGCAACCGAAATATCTTTTCTGTGACGAACCGAACTCAGGTCTTGACCCCAAGACGAGCATCGTGATTGACGAACTCATCGCTGGCATCACGCATGAGGATAAAATCACCACCATCGTCAACACCCACGACATGAACTCCGTGATGGGCATCGGTGAGAACATCACCTTCATCTGCGAAGGACGTGCCGAATGGCAGGGCAGCAACAAGGAAATCATGGATGCCACCAACAAGAAACTGGAAGACTTCATCTTTGCCAGCGACATCTTGCGGCAGGCGAAGGAACTGCACGACCAACAGAAACATGAAAGTGAAAAGTGAAGAGGGAAAAGTGAAAAATCTAAGTTACTTTATCAAACGACAAGCAACCCGCATGGCTGGTAAAATAGATTTTTCACTTTTGGCTTCGCCGAAGATGCTCACGCTCGGCATAGTTCAAACAAGTTTGACTCTGCACTCGCTCAACCGCATCTTTCACTTTTCACTTCGAATGATAATGAGATTATGATTGTTTGTATAGCGGAGAAACCGAGTGTGGCACGTGACATTGCCAACGTGTTGGGCGCCAAAGACATGAAGCAGGGCTACATTGAGGGCAATGGCTATCAGGTCACTTGGACGTTCGGACATTTGTGCGAGCTGAAGAATCCTCATGAATATTTTGAGCGTTGGAAGCGTTGGGATTTATGGGATCTACCGATGATTCCAGCACGTTTCGGCATTCGTCTGAAAGATGACGACGGGGTGAAGCGTCAGTTTGCCACAATTGAGAAGCTCATGCAGGCGGCAGATAGCATCATCAACTGCGGAGATGCCGGGCAGGAAGGTGAACTGATTCAGCGTTGGGTGATGCAGAAGGCTGGGGCAAAATGTCCTGTCAAACGTCTGTGGATTTCTTCGTTGACAGAGGAAGCCATCCGTGAGGGTTTCAACAATCTAAAAGACCAAATTGAATACCAGTCACTCTATGAGGCAGGACTTTGCCGTGCCATCGGTGACTGGACACTCGGCATGAATGCCACACGTCTCTACACGCTCAAGTATGGACAGGAGAAACAAGTGCTTTCTGTCGGACGTGTACAGACCCCCACATTGGCGTTGATTGTGCGTCGCCAACAGGAGATAGAGAGTTTTGTGCCCAAGCAAAGTTGGGTGCTCTCCACCCTTTATCGTGACACGAAATTCACCGCCATTGCCCATGATGAGGAAGCGGAAGCTGAGGATGCTGCGGAAGTGAAGGCTGCTGCTGAGCAAGGCAAGACCATTAAGAGTAAGGGCCCTATCTACAAGCAGATAGAGTTTATGACGGAAGAAGAGGGTAGGACTGTGCTTCAATCTATTGAAGGGCAACCTTTTACGGTGACTGATATTCAGAAGAAGAAGGGAACGGAAGCACCACCGAGACTCTACGATTTGACTTCCTTGCAGGTGGATTGCAACCGTAAGTTCGGCTATTCTGCAGAACAGACCTTACAACTCATCCAGAGCCTCTACGAGAAGAAGTTCACCACCTATCCGCGTGTTGACACCACTTTTCTAAGTGATGATATTTATGCCAAATGTCCTCAGACGCTTCGTGGCTTGAAGGGGTATGAGCAATTTACGCAACCCCTTGAAGGAAAACCCCTTCCAAAGTCGAAGAAAGTGTTTGATTCCTCTAAGGTGACGGATCACCATGCCATCATCCCTACAGGTGTGCCCGCCATCAGTCTCACCGATATGGAGCGACGCGTCTATGACCTTGTCGCACGTGCCTTCATTGCGGTGTTCTATCCCGATTGCAAGTTTGAGACAACAACGGTGTTTGGCGAGGTAAAGCAAGCCCCCTCCGACTCTCCCAAGGGGGAGGGAGAGCCATCCGGGGTGTTGTTCCGCACCAGCGGAAAAGTAATTATTGATGATGGCTGGAAAATAATATATAAAGGTACACCATCAGAAGAATCCGACGAAAACACGCCGGATGGTAACTCCTCCCCCTTGGGGGAGGCTGGGTGGGGGCTTGGCGAGTCTGGCCCTCACTTTCCTTCTCTTTCCGAGAAGTGGACACAACCTCCTAAGCCATACACCGAAGCAACCCTGCTCCGTGCGATGGAAACCGCCGGCAAATTTGTTGACAACGAAGAACTTCGTGATGCCATGAAGGAGAATGGCATCGGACGTCCTTCCACACGTGCAGCCATCATCGAAACACTCTTCAAACGCCGCTATATCCGTAAGGAACGTAAAAGTCTCGTTGCCACTCCTACAGGTGTGGAACTTATTGGTATCATCCACGAGGAACTCCTCAAAAGTGCTGAACTTACAGGTATTTGGGAGAAGAAACTCCGTGAAATAGAGAAGAAGAAATATGATGCCAAGACCTTCATCGAAGAACTCAAGCAGATGGTCACCGACATCATCAATCAGGTGCGTAATGACAACTCCAACCGTCGCGTAGCCGTGACGACTGAAGCGGATTTGAAGAAAAAGAAAGCAAAGCCTGCCTCTCCACCCTCAAATCTCAATGCTCCAGCAGGTTTCCAACCTAACCCACGCGCAGGACGAAATACAAAGTCTCGTAATGCCCAATCTCCCAAACCTAAAACTACAGAAGAAGTGAAGGCTGAGCATAATCCCGATGAGGTGATAGGCATGCCTTGTCCTATCTGCCACGAAGGTCATATCATCAAAGGCAAAACAGCATATGGCTGTTCTCGCTGGAAAGAAGGCTGCACCTACAGATTGCCTTTCGACCAAGCATGATGCATGCTGCTGATATGGTCTCATTTTTTTTCTTCATTATTTGTAAATGGTTGGCTATCAAAGATGAGCACTCAGCACGAAATAATATGCGCTGTAAGCACGAAATAGGATGCGCTGGGTGTGTGAAATGTGATGCACAAGGTGCGCATGTATGAGTGTGGACAATTTGCATCCAAGATGTAGGTTTGCACTTCAATTGCAGAGGGTTCATCAGGGTTGTGTGAGAAAATCGGTAAAAAAAGCAGTAAAAATAGTGTGATATTGAGGAATTTGTAGTAACTTTGCAGCCGATTTTGAGAGATTGGCAACTGATAGTCAAGAAGTCAGTTGCTGATTATTTGTGTGAAAATTAATAATTAAGGTAAAAATATGAATATTTCAGTAGAGAACATTGACAAGGTAAATGCGGTGATTACTGCCGTGGTTGAGCCTGCTGATTATACGGAGAAGTATGAGAAGGCTCTGAAGGATGCAAAGAAGAAAATGAACATGCCGGGTTTCCGTCCGGGCATGGTGCCTGTTGGCTTGATCAAGAAGCAGTTTGGCGTGAGCATTCTGGCTGAAGAGGTGAACAAGATTCTTCAGGATGGTCTTTTCGGCTATATCCGTGAGAATAAGATTAACATGTTAGGCGAACCTCTTCCTACTGAAGAGAACAATAACGTGGAACTGAAGGAAGGCGAGAGCTTCACTTTCAAGTTTGACTTGGCTATCGCACCTGAGTTTGAGGTGAGTTTGACCAAGAAGGATAAGATTGATTACTACAACGTGGACGTGACAGACCAGATGGTGGCAAATCAGGTGGACATGTATCGTCAGCGTGGTGGCAAGTATGAGAAGGTGGACTCTTATGAGGACAACGATATGATCAAGGGTGTCATCACTGAATTGGATGTGGAGAATCCTGTGACGGCTGAGAATGTGGTGATGTTGCCTAAGTATTTCAAGGATGATGATCAGAAGAAGTTGTTCGATGGTGTGAAGACAAACGACATCGTGACTTTCAACCCATCTGTGGCATACAATAATAATGAGGCTGAGCTGACTTCGCTGTTGAAGGTGGAGAAAGAGGATGCTTTGAACCACAAGGGCGAATTCAACTTCCAAATCACAGAAATTACCCGCTTCGTGCCAGGACCTCTTGATCAGGAGCTGTTTGACACGGTGTTCCCTGGCGGTGAGGTGAAGACAGAGGCTGATTTCCGTGCAAAGGTGAAGGAGCTGATTGCTGACCAGTTCAAGAAGGACAGCGACTACAAATTCTTGCTTGATGTTCGCAAGCATGTGACGAAGAAGGTGGGCAAACTGGAGTTCCCAGAGGAGAAGTTGAAGAAGATTCTTCTTGCTAACACGGGTGACCAAGCTAAGGTGGATGCTCAGTTTGAGAAGAGCATTGAGGAACTGACATGGCATCTCATCAAGGAGAAGCTCGTGGAACAGAACGAGGTGAAAGTGGACGATGAGGATGTGAAGAACATGGCAAAGGAAGTGACTCGCATGCAGTTTGCTCAGTATGGCATGTTGAACATCCCAGACGAGTATCTGGAGAATTCAGTGAAGGAGATGCTGAAGAAGCGTGAGACGGTTGACAACTTGATTGACCGTTGCATCGAGGTGAAGCTGGGCGTAGCCATCAAGGAAAAAGTGACGCTGAAAGAGAGCACTGTCAGCGCAGAAGACTTCAACAAGATGTTTGAGCAGTAATACATTTCATAAAAATAGAAAAAAAAGTGGCGAGAATTTTTGTTCTTGCCACTTTTTTTATACCTTTGTGTTTCAAAATGATTTTTCAGGAGACTTAATGATGAATTTTATGATAAACGATTTTCAGAAATATGCTACTAAGCATTTGGGAATGAATAGTATGGTGCTTGATGATGTCATCAAATCTCAAGCTGGTTATCTGAACCCCTACATCTTGGAAGAAAGACAGCTGAATGTCACTCAACTGGATGTTTTCTCTCGTTTGATGATGGACAGAATCATTTTCTTGGGTACGGAGGTGAACGATTATACAGCGAATGTGCTGCAGGCGCAGATGCTGTATCTGGATAGTGTGGACAACACTAAGGACATCAGCATCTATATTAACTCTCCCGGTGGTAGTGTGTATGCAGGGTTGGGTATCTACGACACGATGCAGTTCATCAATAGCGATGTGCAGACTATCTGCACAGGCATGGCGGCAAGCATGGCTGCTGTGTTGCTGGTGGCGGGTAAGGAGGGTAAGCGCAGTGCGCTGCCTCATAGCCGTATCATGATTCATCAACCGATGGGTGGTGCTCAAGGTCAGGCAAGCGACATCGAAATCACAGCCCGTGAGATTCAGAAGTTGAAGAAGGAGCTCTATACCATCATCAGTGACCATAGCCATCAGCCTTTTGACAAGGTGTGGGCAGACAGTGACCGTGACTACTGGATGACCGCTGAAGAGGCGAAAGAGTATGGCATGGTGGATGAAGTGCTGGCGAGGAAGGTGTGATTTTGAGAGTTGAAGAGACTGAAGTTTAAGGCTCTGGTCATAAGGCTTTAGTCTTGTAGGGGAGATTACACATTATATATAATAATAAGGAAGAAATAAGTGGCAAAATTGAATAAATGCTCGTTCTGCGGACGGACAGAACGCGAAGTTGACTTACTGATTTACGGCATTGACGGGTATATATGTTCGGATTGCGTGGAACAGGCTGGCGCAATTGTCAAGGAAGCAAAGGCGAAGAAGAGTAAGGATTCGAAGTTGCAGAACCTGCCAAAGCCTCAGGAAATCAAGGCGTATTTGGACAAGTATGTCATTGGACAAGATGCTGCCAAGATTGCGCTCTCTGTGGCTGTGTATAACCATTATAAACGTCTGAACCATCGTGGTGAGACGGATGATGTGGAGTTGGAGAAGTCGAACATTATCATGGTGGGTAGCACGGGCACAGGAAAGACGTTGCTGGCAAGGACCATCGCAAAAATGTTGCTGGTGCCTTTTGCCATAGTCGATGCGACGGTGCTGACAGAAGCTGGCTATGTGGGCGAGGATGTGGAGAGCCTTCTGTCTCGTTTGTTGCAAGCAGCCGATGGTGATGTGAAGCAAGCAGAAAAGGGTATTGTCTTTATTGACGAAATTGACAAGATTGCCCGTAAGGGTGACAACCCGAGTATTACGAGAGACGTGAGTGGCGAGGGTGTGCAGCAGGGTCTCTTGAAGCTCTTGGAGGGTAGCGTGGTGAATGTACCGCCTCAGGGTGGACGAAAGCACCCTGAACAGCAGTTCATTCAGGTGGATACACGAAACATCCTCTTTATCTGCGGCGGTGCTTTTGATGGCATCGAAAAACGTATTGCTCAGAGACTGAACACGCATGTTGTGGGATTTGATGCTGCCAGAAACGTGGCGAAGATTGACAAGTCGAACATGATGCAGTATATTGCGCCAATGGACTTGAAGTCATTTGGCCTGATACCTGAGATCATTGGGCGTCTGCCTATTCTGACCCATCTTGAACCTTTGGACAGGCAGGCATTGCGCTCCATCCTGACGGAACCGAAAAACTCAATTGTCAAGCAGTATAAGAAGATGTTTGAGATTGATGGCGTAAAACTGACCTTCGAGGAGGAAGTGCTGGACTATGTGGTGGACAAAGCCATAGAGTTTAAATTGGGTGCACGAGGTTTGCGCTCGCTCATTGAAGTCATCATGATGAAGCCAATGTTTGAGGTTCCATCGACAGACGTGAATGAGTTTACGGTGACACTCGATTTTGCACGTCAACAGGTGGAAAATGCAAACATGGCGGTGCTAAAAGAAAGTACAGAGGATAAATAAATGTGATTTTTTCATAAAATTGTCACACTTTTCTTGTTTTTTCTTTGATAATACAAAACAGAATCATAACTTTGTTCATAGAATGCGTAATGTCCCCTCAGATAATGCTCTCTAACATCTAATTTTCTAACATCTAATGAAGAAATTCGCAACACTCCAGCAGGCGCTGAAATATTACTTTGGCTTTGACACATTCAAAGGCGACCAAGAGGCTATCATCAAAAACCTTCTTGATTGTAAGGACACTTTTGTGCTGATGCCAACTGGTGGCGGTAAGTCGTTGTGCTACCAGTTGCCAGCATTGTTGATGGAGGGAACGGCGATTGTGATATCTCCGTTGATTGCCTTGATGAAGAACCAAGTGGATGCTATCAAGCATATTAGTGAAGAGGATAGCGTGGCGCATTTCATCAATTCATCGTTGAGCAAGGCGAACATTGATCAGGTGAAGGCTGACATCATGGCTGGAAAGACCAAGATGCTGTATGTGGCTCCTGAATCGTTGACGAAGGAAGACAATGTGGATTTTCTCCGTCAAGTGAAGATTTCTTTCTTTGCCATCGATGAGGCCCATTGCATTTCGGAGTGGGGACATGATTTCCGCCCTGAATACCGCAAGATTCGTCCAGTCATCAACTGGATTGCAATGGCTCCTGTCATCGAACTCTTCCTGCCTCGGGAGAAATTTATGGTCATCAAGGGATTGACCGACACGTATCGTGCGAAGAAGCAGAAGTTTGAGGAGATGAACAAGGAATTCAAACAATTTCCTGATCGTGTGGATGAACAAGAGCTGGAAGCATTGGAGAGAAGCGTGAAGGGATTGGCTGAGGTTATTGCCTTCATGGGGGAGATGAAGGAACAAATTAAGGAGAAGTCGGACAAATGTCCTCGATTGGATGCCCGTTTCGTGGATTCCTTATTGGAGATGATGCCAGTTATCCGTCGTGACTATCAGGCACTGAGAGAGCGTATGGCTGATGAACCGGCAGTTATGGCTTTGCCGGATCTCCCTTCTGATGAGGCGATTATGGAGGCTTCGTCCAAGATATATGATGCCCCTGTCATCGCCTTGACTGCTACAGCCACTGACAAGGTGCGCAACGATATCAAGAAGAATCTCGGCATCGTTGAAGGAAAGGACTTCAAGTCATCCTTCAATCGCCAAAATCTCTACTATGAAGTGCGCCAGAAAACGGCAGAAGTGGAGAAGGATATCATCAAATTCATCAAGCAGAACCCCAACAAGAGCGGTATCATCTATTGTCTCAGCCGTAAGAAGGTGGAAGATCTGGCAGAAGTGCTTCGTGCCAACAACATCAAGGCTGCTGCTTATCATGCTGGCATGGATAACAAAGACCGCAATGAGACACAGGATGACTTCATTATGGAGCGTGTGGACGTCATTGTGGCCACCATTGCTTTTGGCATGGGTATTGACAAGCCTGATGTGCGCTACGTGATTCACTACGATATCCCGAAGAGCCTTGAAGGTTACTATCAGGAGACAGGCCGTGCAGGAAGAGATGGTGGTGAGGGTAAATGTATCACCTACTACTGCCACAAGGATCTCGAGAAGTTGGAGAAGTTCATGAAGGACAAGACGCCGGCAGAGAAGGACATCGGCACGCATCTTCTGAGTGAGACAGCTGCTTATTGTGAATCGTCTGTGTGCCGTCGTAAGATGTTGCTGCACTATTTCGGTGAGGAATATGACAAGGAGAATTGCGGAAACTGCGATAATTGTTTGCATCCGAAGACCAAGACCGACCAAATGGAGAATCTGCTGCTTGCATTGCAGGTGATTTTGGCTGTGAAGGAAAACTTCAGGAAAGAATACATTATCAATATCTTGCGTGGTGAGGAGAACGAGACGATTTTGAGCCATAAGCACGAGAAGTTGGAGCAGTTCGGCGCTGGTGCTGACGTGGAAGAAACAATGTGGGATGCCATCTTCATTCAAGCCAGCTTGGATGGTTACATAGAGAAGGAAGTGGAATCATACGGTTCATTGAAACTCACGAAGGCAGGCAAGAAGTTCATCAAGAAGCCCGTACCGTTCATGGTGGTGGAGAACAACGATTTCGACGGCGATTTCGATGATAGTTCTGACCAAGGTAGCACAGGCGTGGCTGATGAGGTGCTGTATGGCATGCTGTTAGATCTTCGTAAAAAAATTGCCCAGAAACATAATGTACCTCCGTATGTGGTGTTTCAAGATGCATCGATTGAGTCGATGTCCACCCTCTATCCAATCAACGAAGAGGAGTTGCAGAACATCCCTGGTGTTGGTGCAGGTAAGGCAAAACGATATGGCAGCGAGTTCTGCAAGCTTATTCAGCGACATTGTGAGGACAATGACATTGTTCGTCCGACTGACATGCGCGTTAGGACAGTGGCAAACAAGTCGAAAGTGAAAGTGAAGATTATACAAGCCATTGACCGAAAGGTGAGTCTTGAGGATATAGCAAGGAGCAACGGACTTGACTTTGACGAATTGTTGGACGAGATGGAGGCTATCGTTTACAGTGGAACGAAACTCAATATC
This sequence comes from Bacteroidaceae bacterium, assembly GCA_024688885.1. Taxonomy (GTDB): domain Bacteria; phylum Bacteroidota; class Bacteroidia; order Bacteroidales; family Bacteroidaceae; genus Minthosoma. The sequence continues at coordinate 25,330 of JAILDV010000063.1, forward strand.
GACTATTACTTTGAGGACATAGAAATGGACGAAGATGTCATTGATGAAATCTACGACTATTTCCGTCAAAGTGAGACAGACGACCTCGACACAGCGCTTGACAACCTTGACGGTGACATCTATGAAGAGGATGTGAGGTTAGTGCGCATCAAGTTCATCAGCGAGCTGGCGAACTGACGGTTGTTCAAGAATCAGTGAAAACTAAAAACCAAAAGTGAAAATCACTCACCATCGAGATGAGTAAAATGAACTTTTGGTTTTTAGTTTTTAGTTTTCTGTTCTTTTTCTTTGTCACGTCATAAAAATACCTTACCTTTGCATGCAATAAATACCCAATCATTATGTCATTTATTGCAGATAAAGTTGTAATGGAAGGACTGACATTTGATGATGTGCTGCTTATTCCGGCATATTCACAGGTTCTTCCGCGCGAGGTAACCCTTGCTACCAAGTTTTCACGTAACATAGAATTGCAGATTCCCTTCGTGACTGCTGCCATGGATACAGTCACTGAGGCTCCAATGGCGATTGCCATTGCCCGTGAGGGAGGTATTGGTGTAATTCATAAAAATATGTCCATTGAGGATCAAGCTCGTCAGGTGGCAATTGTAAAACGTGCAGAAAATGGTATGATTTACGACCCAGTCACCATCAAACGCGGTTCTACGGTGAAAGATGCGTTGGCTATCATGCATGAGTATCATATTGGTGGTATTCCAGTGGTGGATGATATCAATACGCTTGTAGGTATTGTGACGAACCGTGACCTCCGTTTCCAGACAGACTTCTCTAAGAAGATTGATGATGTGATGACAAAGGATAATCTTGTGGTTACTCATCAACAGGCAGACCTTGAGAGTGCATCGCGCATCCTTCTTGAACATAAAATTGAGAAACTTCCTGTTGTTGATGCCGACAATAAGCTTATAGGACTTATCACCTACAAGGACATCACTAAGGCAAAGGATAAGCCCAATGCCTGCAAGGATTCCAAGGGACGTTTGCGTGTTGCTGCTGGTGTGGGTGTGACAGCCGACACTTTCGAACGCATGGAAGCACTCGTGAAGGCAGGTGTGGATGCTATTGTTATTGATACGGCACATGGTCATTCCAAGGGCGTTATTGATAAAGTGCGTGAGGCAAAAGCAGCATTCCCTGATGTGGATATCGTGGTGGGTAATATTGCCACAGGTGAGGCAGCCAAAGCGCTCGTTGAGGCTGGCGCAGATGCAGTGAAGGTCGGCATAGGTCCTGGTTCTATCTGTACCACTCGTGTGGTGGCAGGTGTGGGCGTTCCTCAGTTGAGTGCCGTCTATGATGTGGCAAAAGCACTTGAAGGAACAGGCGTGCCTCTTATCGCTGATGGTGGACTCCGCTATTCAGGCGATGTGGTCAAGGCTTTGGCGGCTGGTGGCAACTGTGTCATGATTGGTTCTCTTGTGGCAGGTACAGAAGAGGCTCCTGGTGAGACAATTCTCTTCAATGGACGTAAATTCAAGAGCTATCGTGGTATGGGCTCTCTCGAAGCGATGGAGAACGGTTCTAAGGACCGCTACTTCCAAGGTGGCGTGACAGAGACCAAGAAACTCGTGCCGGAAGGTATTGCAGGTCGTGTTCCTTATAAGGGAACTGTACAGGAGGTGATCTATCAGCTCGTTGGTGGTCTCCGCTCTGGTATGGGATATTGTGGCGCAGCCAGCATTCTCGACCTCCATAATGCCAAGTTTACCCGCATCACCAATGCCGGTGTGCAGGAAAGCCATCCACACGAGGTTATCATCACGAGTGAAGCGCCGAACTACAGTGTTCGCAGTAATTAAGCGTTTTCTGACAGACGAAAGAAATCTGACTTAATCTTTCATCTGAACGATATATCATAAAGACGAAGGGCTGTACCAGCAGGTACAGCCCTTCGTTCATTATGAATGATTTTACTTGTTTATGCTTGCGCTTTCAGCATTGCGTCAATGTTGGCAGCAGCCTTGCGACCATCACCCATGGCAAGGATAACTGTTGCACCACCACGCACAATGTCACCACCTGCAAAGATGGTTGGAATGTTCGACTGCATTTGGTCGTTCACGGCAATGGTGTTCTTGCGACCCAGTTCAAGACCTTGTACAGACTTAGGAACGATAGGGTTAGGAGAAACGCCGACTGCTACTACAGCGAGGTCAATGTCGCGAGTGACAATCTTGCCCTCAACAGGAATTGGAGAACGACGACCAGAAGCATCAGGCTCACCAAGCTCCATAACCTGAAGCTTCACCTGAGTGACATTGCCCTTTTCGTCTGCAATATATTCGATAGGGTTGTGGAGAGTCAAGAACTCAATACCTTCTTCCTTGGCATGCTTCACCTCTTCGAGACGTGCGGGCATTTCAGCCTCGCTACGACGGTAAGCGATAAACACATGCTCAGCACCCAGACGCTTTGCCGTGCGGCAAGAGTCCATTGCCGTGTTACCACCACCTACTACCATCACGTTCTTTGCCTTCACGATAGGCGTGTCTGAAGCAGGGTTGCTGGCATCCATGAGGTTGATACGGGTGAGGTATTCGTTGGAAGACATCACGCCTACACTGTTTTCTCCTGGAATGTTCATGAAGTTTGGCAAACCTGCACCAGAAGCAACGAAAATAGCCTTGTAGCCTTCCTTCTCAAGATCTTCGATGGTGATGGTCTTACCTACGATGCAGTCCTTAACGAAAGTGACACCAATCTTGCGGAGATTTTCGATTTCCACATCCACAATAGCGTTAGGCAGACGGAACTCAGGAATACCGTACTTCAGCACACCACCAATCTCGTGCAGTGCCTCGAAGACAGTCACTTCATAACCAGCTTTTGCCAAGTCGCCGGCACAAGAAAGACCTGCAGGACCTGAACCCACAATGGCCACCTTCTTGCCGTTCTTGGGGGCACACTCTGGCAATGCCATTTTGCCTGACTGACGTTCAAAGTCAGCAGCAAAGCGCTCCAAATAACCGATGGCCACAGGCTTGTGACCCATCTTCAGGTGGATACACTTGCTCTCACACTGCTTCTCCTGTGGACATACACGACCACACACAGCAGGCAGGGCAGAAGTGGCCTTGAGCACTTTGGCAGCTTCAAGGAATTGACCGCGCTCAATGTTCTTTACAAATGATGGGATATTGATGCTGACAGGGCATCCCTCCATACAAGAAGGTTTCACGCAATCGAGACAGCGCTTAGCTTCAGTAAGTGCCTGTTCAGTGGTGAGACCCATGTTCACCTCCTCTGTGCGAGTGGTGGCACGATAGACAGGGTCAAGCTCGTTCATCACGCAACGCTCAATCTCGCCACGTTCCTTTGCCTTCATGCTGCCAGCCAATTCCTTACGCCATGCAGCATTGCGGTCAAGAAGCTCGGAGAGGGGAGTGTCGGTGGTCAAGCCTGTAGCATCTGCCACAGCCTCTTCTTTCTTCGAGGCGGTGATTCCCTCCACGTGCTCCTCCAACTTCTTCATTTCTTCTATTTCGATAGGCTTGAAAGCACCCATGCGCTTGAACATCTCGTCGAAGTCCACTTCATGACCATCAAACTCTGGGCCATCTACGCAGACGAACTTTGTCTTGCCACCCACGGTGATGCGGCAGGCACCGCACATACCCGTGCCGTCCACCATGATAGTGTTCAGTGACACGTCCGTAGGCACGTTGTATTTCTTTGTCAAGAGACAGCAGAACTTCATCATGATGGCAGGGCCAATAGCAAAGCACTTGTCCACCTGCTCGCGTTGAATCACCTGCTCGATGCCGACAGTGACCACACCCTTCTGACCATATGAGCCATCGTCTGTCATGATGATGACCTCGTCAGAGTGCTTGCGAACCTCGTCTTCGAGGATGATGAGTTCTTTTGTACGGCCAGCCAACACGGAAATGACTTTGTTGCCAGCAGCTTTCAACGCCTTGATGATGGGGAGCATAGGAGCCACACCCACACCGCCACCGGCACATACAACGGTACCGAACTTCTCGATGTGAGTAGCCTGACCCAGAGGACCTACAACGTCAGTGATGAAGTCGCCCTCTTTCAGGCTGCAGAGTTTAGTGGAAGAATAACCCACTGTCTGAACCACCAGTGTAATCGTGCCAGCCTCAACATCAGAGTCTGCAATGGTGAGTGGAATGCGCTCGCCCTGTTCGCCCACACGGACGATGACGAAGTGACCAGCCTTGCGAGATTTAGCAATCAAAGGTGCCTCAACAACCAGTTTGAAAACCTTCTCGCTGAACTGCTCTTTCTTAACAATCTTATTCATAATAATATCTTTTTACCATATTTTACGTAAAAACGGTGCAAAGGTACGAAATAAACGAGAGAATAACACAAAATATATTGGAAAAAGTGAGTTTTTTGGAGATTTGTTTTTGAGTTGTGCCTGATTTATATTATCTTTGCAAAACTTTCTAATTGATAATTCATTTGGCGCAACGAATGGCAAATAATAAGACTAAATCTAAAAATAAGAAGAACAACAAATACGCCACGGCTCAAAAGGAAAAGTTGTCGGCGAGTGATTTCTTTATTGGTTTTGGCAAATGGGAGACATTTTCGTTCTGTGTGGGTTTGTTGATAGGTGTGGTTGCCATCTTCATGTTGGTGGCATTTGTTTCCTACCTTTTCACGGGCGAAGCGGATTATAGTCTGCTGGAGAGCCACACCGACCCGTTGAATAGTGAATTGCGCTACAAAAATGTGTGTGGTTCGTGGGGCGCCATTGTTGCATTTTTCTTCTTGAATGATTTGTTTGGATTGGCTTCATTCATTTTGCTTCCTTACTTGATTATCCTGGCAATGCGAATGATGCGCATCTTCAAGTTTACATTGGTCAGAAAATTCATCTTGTTCACGGTATTGATGCTATGGACGAGCGTGTTCTTGGCGGCATTTGGCTACCTGTTTCCGTTTTTTGAGGGCTCTTTCGTGAAGCTTGGAGGCAATCACGGCATTCAGGTGGTCAAGTATTTGACGCAATTGGTGGGTACACCAGGATTGCTGGCTGTGTTAGTGGTGACGGCTGTGTTGTACCTCATTTATCTGAGTGCAAAGACCATTGAGGTGATTCGTAATATGTTCCGTTTGAATATCCTGAAGAAAGTGAAACCCGAACGGTGGCAGCATCTGATGAACAAGGATGATGAAGAGGAAGATGAGGATGAGAATAGCGAGGAAGAAGGGGTAGGTGAAGATGATGAGAATGAGAATATAGTTCAGGGCAAAGACGTGGATGAGAAGGTTGAGTTGGTGTTCCCTGTTGATGAAACCATCATGGAAGAAAAGAAGTATGTTGAGGAGAAAGTTGAAGTGGAAGAGGAAAAAGAAGAGGAAGAGGTGAAGATTGGTGGAGAGGAAAAGAATGATGAAACAAAGATGGATATTGAGGCGAATGAAACAGAAGTGGGGACAGGGAAGATTCAGCGTGGCGACATTAACACGCCTTATGACCCGAAACTGGATTTGGAACACTATAAATATCCGACACTGAATCTGTTGAAGAAAGCCGATGACCAGGGCCCTCAGATAGATATGTTTGAGCAGAATGCGAATAAGAACCGTATCATTGAGGTGTTGAGACAGTTTGGCGTGGAAATCAAGAGCATCAAGGCAACGATTGGTCCAACCATCACACTGTATGAGATTGTGCCTTCAGAAGGTACGCGTATCAGTCGAATCCGAAATCTGGAGGATGATATTGCTCTGTCGCTGGCGGCAGAAGGTATCCGTATCATTGCGCCCATTCCTGGTAAGGGTACCATTGGTATAGAGGTGCCTAACAAGAAGAAGTGCATTGTGTCGATGGAGAGTGTCATCAACAGCCGTGTCTATCAAGAAAGCAAGATGGAACTTCCCTGTGCAATTGGTAAGACCATCAGTAACGAGGTGTTCATGTTCGATTTGGCGAAAGCGCCTCACTTGTTGGTGGCAGGTGCGACGGGTCAGGGTAAGTCTGTAGGTTTGAATGCTATCGTTACTTCGTTGCTCTACAAGAAGCATCCGTCAGAGTTGAAGATTGTGATGGTTGACCCGAAGAAAGTGGAGTTCAGCATTTACAGCCCGATTGAGAATCATTTTTTGGCACGTCTGGAAGAGGAGGAAGAATGTATCATCACGGATGTTCAGAAAGTGGTGAAGACGTTGAATTCTCTTTGTGCGCTGATGGATACTCGATATGACCTTTTGAAGCGTGCGCATGCAAGAACCATCAAGGAATATAACGAGATGTTCAAGAGCCGTAAACTGAATCCCGAACACGGACATGAGTTTATGCCATACATCGTGGTGATTGTGGATGAGTTTGGCGACTTGATCATGACAGCCGGTAAGGAAGTGGAATTGCCTATTTGTCGTATTGCTCAGTTGGCTCGTGCAGTGGGTATCCACATGATTATTGCCACTCAGCGTCCACAGGCAAGTATCATCAGCGGTGCCATCAAGGCAAACTTCCCGACAAGAATAGCCTTCAAGGTGAGTTCGATGATGGACTCTCGTGTGATTCTTGACCGTCCAGGTGCCAATCAGTTGATTGGTAAGGGTGACATGCTCTATCTGGGCAGTGCAGAACCAGTGCGTGTTCAGTGTGCGTTTGTTGATACTCCAGAGGTGAATGACATCTGTTCTTACATTGCCAAGCAGCAGTCGTTCCTGCATCCGTTGTATCTGCCAGAGGTGGCTGATCCGGACAGTGATGGTGCAGCTATGGGTCCGATGGATAAGGGTAAACTTGATCCGATGTTTGCAGATGTGGCAAAGTTTGTGGTGAGCAATCAGAGTGGCTCGACCTCAATGATTCAGCGCAACTATTCTATTGGTTACAACCGTGCGGGCAAGATTATGGATCAGCTTGAACGTATGGGCGTGGTGGGACCACAAGTGGGTGCCAAGCCTCGTGAAGTGTTGATTAAGGACCCGATGACGTTGGAGAGTCTGTTGAACTCGCTTTGAGAAAGTGAAATGTAAAATGTAAGAGAATGAAAAAGACCGCATTTTTATTGATTTGTCTATTGGTTTCCCTGTTTGCTGAGGCACAGGAGGCAATAAAGATATTGGATAAGTCGGCTGCCACGTTGCGGGCTGCTGGAAATGTGAAGATTGCCTTTACTCTGGAAGCGGATGGCGGTTCTTCTGCAGGCTACATCAAATTGCAGCGTCAGAAGTTTGTCATCAACATGGGAGGAACGATTACGTGGTTTGACGGCAAGACCATGTGGACTTATGTGAAGGCGAATGACGAGGTGAATGTGACCACTCCTTCTGCTGATGCTGTGGCGAAGATGAATCCGTATGCTTTCCTGTCATTCTACAAGAAGGGTTATACCGCCAAGATGGGAAAAGGTACGGCAAAGGAGTCTGAGGTTGTGCTGACAGGGAAGAGTGGCAGTCCTTTCAAGAAGGTGGTGGTGCGTATCAACAAATCGACAAAATATCCGACAGTCATCACCATGACTTCCTCCAAGGATGCTGTGACAACCATTCGTTGCAATTCTTTCCTGAAGAATCAGAAATACCAAGATTCAACTTTCCGATTCAACAAGAAGAACTATCCGGGTGTGGAGGTCATTGATTTGCGATGATACATGACGAAATAGAAGAGGGTGGAGCTTTCAAGGATTCAGCTGTTATATAAACTTGTTTCTCACAATCAGCGGTTGCAGGCACGTCGCCATCCGATGTTTGAGAAGAAGTTGGCAATGAAGATTCTGAGTTACATCTTCATCGCCTTTTGGGCAGTCTATCTGGTCATGTTGGGCTTCACCGCTTATTCGTATTTTGAAGGTTCTGCATTGGAGGCTTTCGACTGGATTGACGGAGGAATGATTTGGTTCCTCATCATTGATTTCCTCTCCCGTTTCTCCATGCAGGAAACACCTGCCCAAAACATCAAACAGTACAAGCTTCACAACATTCCCACGGGCTTTCTCTTGCACACCTTTCTGCTGCGTATGGGAATGCAGCCTTACAACCTCTTTTGGGCGTTCTTCTTTGTACCTTTCGGACTTCGCGCCATTCCTCAGTTTTACGGCATCATGGGATTTGTCGGCTTCATCATGGGTTGGTGGCTCATGTATGTGCTGAACAGCTATTGGTATCTTTTCTGGCGAACGCTGTTGAATCGCAACTTTTTCTTTGTCATCATTCCTTTGCTCACGTATGCGGCATTGGCATATTTCGGCATCTTCTTCGATGTGGATAACCAATGGCTTTTTGAAGGGACGATTCGCATGATGCGTGGTTTCTGTCAATGGAACCCATTGTGCTGGTTGTTCTTCGTCGTGTTGGTGGTGCCGTTGTACATCGTCAATTTCCGTTTGCAGAAGGTCGCCATCTATGTGGAGATAGCCAAGACAGAGGTGGTCAAGCAGTTCAAGACACACAACATGACGTTCCTGGATCGTTTCGGGGTGATTGGAGAATACCTGAAACTGGAGATGAAATCGACGGTGCGCAACTTGGTTGTGAGGAAGCAATTCATCACGGGCTCCTTATGTATGTTGATGCTGTGCGGACTTTTCTCCTTTTCCGACATTTATGACGACTGGCCATTCATGCAGGTGTTTATCTGTATGTATTGCTTTACTTGTTTTGGGGTGATGACCTTGACGACGGTGATGTGTGTGGAGGGAAACTACATCGACGGGTTGATGGTGCGTAGAGAAACGGTGCTGTCTTTGCTCAAGGCAAAATACTATTATCAGTGCTTGATGTTGATTGTCCCTTTGCTCTTCTCGTTGATGCCCATCATGGAGGGAAAAATCACATGGCTGACCGCATTGGGATGCCTGTTGTTTACGGCAGGCGCCGTGTTCCCCTTCATCTTCCAGTTGGCGGTCTATAACGACATCACCATCCATTTGAATGAGAAATTGACCAAGACCGGACGCGACACCAAAGTGCAGATGCTGATGGCTGGCGGAGCCTTGTTCCTGCCCATGCTGATCATGTATGCGTTGGTGCAGTGCTTCAACGACCATGTGGCAGCCTGTTCGATGATAACCATCGGGTTGATTGGGATGCTGCTGCACCCGTTATGGCTCCGTAATATATACAAACGCTTTATGAAACGTCGGTATGACAATATGGACGGATTCAGGAACAGTAGATAAATACATGTACAATTTATCTGACAATTGAGTTGTTTAATGATTTGCCAAGCGGTTGTACAGAAATTGCTAAATCACCAAATGAAAAAATAAATTGTACATTGTAAATGGCTAAATTGAAAATATAAAGATGAACTTAACAATCGAAAAACTGACCAAATCCTTTGGGGAGAAACAAGCCCTCAACATTGACCACTATGCCATCCATAGCGGAGAGACGATAGGACTGGTGGGCAATAATGGAGCAGGGAAGACCACTTTGTTCCGTATCATTCTCGACTTGCTGCATGCTGACACAGGATGTGTGACCATTGATGGTGTGGTGGATGGTCAGCCTGTTTCGTGTGACACATCAAAGAGTGAAGCGTGGAAGGCATACACAGGGGCTTTTGTCGATACGGGATTTCTCATCGATTATCTGACTCCCGAGGAATACTTCCGTTTCATTGCCAAGATTTCAGGCATCTCAGATGCAGTCCTGCACGACCGTCTTCTTCAGTTCGATGGTTTCATGAATGGTGAGATATTGGGGCAGAAGACGTTGATTCGCAACCTCTCCATGGGTAACAAGCAGAAGGTGGGCATTATTGGTGCCATGCTGCACTATCCCAAATTGCTGATACTCGACGAACCTTTCAACTTCCTTGACCCCACCTCTCAGTTGGCGATGAAGTATCTGCTGGAGACCTACAGCAAGGAACAGAAAGCCACCATCATCGTGTCATCCCATAACTTGACCCACACCCTCGACATCTGTTCACGTATCACCCTCCTCGAACATGGTCTCATCCTCAAGGACTATGACCGCGATTATGCCATGTTGAATTCCGAAATAGAAGAATACTTCCGAGGACAGCAAAGCGGGAAGATTTGAGATTATTTCTCTTCGCTGAGGAAAGCGGTGGTTTAGTGTACTCATCTTCTTGATTATTCTGTCGTTTCTCAAAAACACTTGTAAAAATATTTGGAACCTTACGGGCACAAAGGCTTTGACGTGAAAAGTCTGTATCGTCACATGCAGTTCGCAACCCTTTTTCCTGATTCTCAGATTGTCTCGACAGCGTCGCGACAATTATCATGGTCGCATTTCGTGGAGCTCGGAAATTCAACACAACAGGAAATCCAAGCCAGTGGTTTGGAATTTGGAAACAACAGAAAATCGTAACCGGTTACGAAATCAAAGATTTACTTCGTCAAAGGATGCCAACATCTATGCTCAGCAATATGCACTTTGTCTGCCTGACAAAGCCCTGCTTCAGCAGAAATTGCGTGAATGGATTGCAGAATTTAAGGAAAAAGAGGATGAGGTATGAGTAAATGACGAGCAACCTTGTTTTTTCTGTTGTTTCTCAAAAAAACTTGTAAAATTATTTGGAAGCGAATAATAAATTGTATATTTGCAAACTGATATGAGTGTGATGATTGACAAGAACTTGCTACATATTACAATTGCAATGCATTTATTTCTATGGTTGTTTTGCGTTGATTCCATGAATGGGCAAACAAAGCGCGCATTGTTAATTGGTATCTCTGAATATAACTCTACTCAATCTGATGTTTCAGATAATGATTGGGCAAATATTCATGGAGCAAACGATGTCGACTTGTTAGCAGCAACATTAAAGCAACAAAGATTCCAAATCACAAGGATTACTAATAGGGTAGCAAAAGCTGATAGGATAAGAAGGGAAATAAAGAGGTTTGCCTTGTCATGTAAGTCTGATGATATCGTATATATCCATTTCTCTTGTCATGGGCAGCCTGTTGAGGACATGAATGGAGATGAAGAAGATGGATGGGATGAAGCTCTTATTCCTGTTGATGCCAAAAAGGTTTATCAGAAGGGAGTGTATACTGGCGAGAAGCATATCATAGATGATGAATTGAATGGCTATTTTAGAACTATTAGAAAAAATGTTGGCCATAATGGATTTGTCTATGTTGTTCTCGATGCTTGTCATGCAGGTTCATCTTATAGAGGTGACGAAGAGGAAGATAGTGTCATCATTCGAGGAACGGATAGTGGCTTTTCAATGTCAAGTAAACCTTATGTTCCAAGTATAGATAAACGAGGAAAAATGAAGGTGGAGAAATCAGAAACGATGGCGAATATTTGCGTTCTAGAGGCTTGTAGGTCGTATCAGGTGAATAGTGAAATAAAAGAAAAAGGCAAATATTATGGTTCATTATCTTATTACGTAAATAAGGTTCTGCAAACAATACCATTGAGCCGTAATATATCATGGACGGAACGAGTTACCCAACTTATGAATCAAGATACACGTTTGATACGTCAAAATCCTGTGATAGAAACTAGTCTATAATTATTGCAATATGATTGTCAGTTTACATAGATACAAAGATGAAAAAGAACGAAAGCTAGAGAAGTTTGCCAGAGAACAATGGCAAAAAACTAGGGCTTTCCTACTAAGTCGATATTCTCTTACGGAAGATGAATGTGCTGATGTGTTTCAGGATTCGTTGGTTATTTTGTGGAAAAACATAATAGACAATAAGGTTGAAGCAGAAGGACTTGGCATGTCAAGCTCTACATATTTTATGACAATCTGTAGAAACAAAACGATGGAATTACTGAGAAAGAAAAGCAAATATATAACTACATCGTATGAGATAAACCCAAGTAAAGAGCATTTTGATTATCAAAGTGAACAGGTTGATAAGATTTTGGCTTTGGAAGATGATAGTGAAATAGCTCAAAAGGAGAAAGAAGCCTTGGTGAGAGAAATTGTCAAGAATTTGCCATCTCCTTGCAATGAATTGTTATGGGGCTATTATGGCGATGGACACTCTATGAAAATGCTTGCAGAAATGTTTAACTATGCCAGCGAAAATGCAGTAAAGGTGACAAAGTATCGCTGCTGTGAGAAATTCCGTTTGAGATATAGTGAAATGAGTAAGTCGTTATTCTAAAACCTGAGATATTATGAATGACAACGAGAATATCGTACAAGGAAAAGATCTCCTAAATGACGAGCGAATCAGCCGTTTCATGCAAGGAATGATGGAGCCCGAAGAGGAATCTGCATTCATGGAGGAACTGAAGAATAATGCAGATTTGCGTAATCAGGCAATTGCCCAAGCAAGACTTGTTAAGGGTATGAAGCAAGTGGATGAAGAACTGAAAGATGCTTTACGTGAGACGGAAGAGCAAGTGATTAGGAATATTGCAAATGAGGCTGTTGGCACAAAGAAGAAATCAACTCGTTGGCTTGCTATTGCAGCATCTGTTGTGGTCATTTTCTTCGTCGGTTTCAAGTCTTACGACTACTATGATACGACCAGCCTTGGTGGGGAATATGCCAACATGTTCCCTGTATCAACGATAATTAGAGGTGAAGCAAATGGTGATGTTGACGCAGAACTATCCACCTTGTTTAATAATGTAGCAGAAGGTAAAGATTTGGATAATACCTCCTCTCGACTCAAAACGTTATGGAAACTGTCAAAACAGGACGCCTACAACGATTATACCGATTATGCTCCATACATAGGTTGGAATTTGGCTATTGGATATTTGAAGAATTACGAAAAGGCTAAAGCAAAAGTTATTCTGATGGAAATGGCGCAAATGTATCCTAAGGGCACGGTTATGGGTGATAAGGTTATTCTATTGAAAAATGAGTTGTAATCGTTACTCTATGGCAAAGTATGTGAAAATAATCCTTTTTATTGCTTTTTTGTTAATTAAGCATATTAGCATAGCTCAAACACTTTCTTTGGGTGAAATAACTGCTAAAGCTGATAAATTGATTGGTGAATATAAGGATAAAGAGGCATTGGAAATACTTGAAAATGTAGACATTGATATTTATAAAAATGAAGATGAAGTAAAATTGGCTTCTTTCTATTTTGTTAAAGCAACAGCTTATGACCTAAATGAAGATTCAAACAACAGCGTAAAATCGTTCGAGAAAGCCTGTGATTATTACGAAAAGGCAGGAATTACTTATGATCGCTATTTACAATCTTTGCAAAGTTTAGGATGTCTTTATTATAAATTAGGAGATTTATCTTCATCTGAAAAGTGTTATAAGAAGATTATAATATATGGAACACCTTCCCAACTATTTAAAAATGACGAATTGAATGATTTGGATTTCGTGTCTAATGCTTTTTATAATTTAGGTATTATTTATGTAGATAGAGATGAATATGATATGGCGGAAAAGTGTTTGCCAAAAGTCATGCAAAAAAGTATTGTTTCCCATGAAAAAGCCCAAAATTCTTTGTATAATTATCTATTTAATAGATTATTTTCAAAATCCATAGAATTTCGTAAGGATGAGAAATATGAAGATGCAATAGCAATCTTTGACAAGTTACTATCTTTAATTGAATGGTATAGTGGTAGATTAAACGAGGTGTTCATACAGATTTCGTTTGACAAAGCACTTGTTTTGGGTTACAATCTCGGATTATACAAAGAAGCTATTCCTATTTTAAAATATAATACGGAAATTAGGAACTTAATAGAATCCCCCAATAGAGACATCTGCTCTTCATATTGTTTCCTTACGATGTTTTTATTAGCATCAAAAGAATATGATAAAGTTCAAGATGTCCTAACAAATGGATTTGATTACTTGAAAGAGGCAAATTTTACAGATTATCCTCCTCATATGTTATATAGGTTTGCTGGTAATGGCTCATATGATACTAATGACTATTCCACAGCGATATCTTATTATGAAAAATATATTGATAGTAATAATCCCAAGGAAGGTGCTACAAACTATGAGGAAATCGTAAACATGTTAAGTGTCGCTTATATTCTTTCTGATTATCCTGATAAAGCCCAGAAACTCTTGAAGTCATTTCTCAAAGATAATGAAGACGCGATGATTGAAACCAATCCTACTATTCTTGCAAATATTTATCACAACTTAGGTCGCTCTATGATGTTGGTAAGAAGTTATAAAGATGCCCTTATCTATCTAAATAAGAGTAAAGATTTACAAATGAAACTATATGGAGAGGTGACTAGCCGTACAAGTGATTATATAAATGAATGTGTTAATCATAAATGAAGCAGATAACAACAATATTATTTCTTTTATTAGTATGTCTGACAATATCTTCTCAGGCAACAAAAGATTATGACTATAGAATAAAAAATGGTAAGTTGACCTATAAAGAATGTGAAATACTTGTAGAGTCTGGTGATACAAAATCCGCTCTGCCATCACTTTATAATCTCCTTGACGAATATGAAAAGAATCTAACGACTGAAATAGAAAGTTATCTTAAGATTGTTTGTTGGATTGATGAATACTACAATAGAATAGGCAATATTTCTTTATCATATAAGTTGTTGAATAGAGCAGATGATTTTAAAAAATCTATAAATTATAATAAGAATACTCCCGTAGTAAGGGAACTCTTTTTAAGAATGGGGCGCAATGAGTCCGCACTTAAATCGTATAATGATGCTCTTCATTATTATATGACAGTGCAGTTGATGTGTAATCAAGTCAATGATATAAGTGATTTTTATATTGGATTGCTTTGTAACATTTCAATTGTATATCAAAACATGGATGAAATTCTTTTGGCAGATATTTATGTTGAGGAGGCAAAAGAATTGTATGAGAAAATGTATGGTAACCTTTATGAAAAAAGAGATACAAAAGATTATTTGCAAGTTTATATATTGGCAATTTATGGGCGGCTTTGTTTTATGATGAAGAATTGGGACGAAGCAGAGAAAGCCGGTTCGTTTATTTTAAACCTTTCTGATGATTATCAAATAGATAATACTACAATAGCAATAGTTCATAATAACTTGGCAGAGATGTTGTTGTGTCAAAACCGAATTGAAGGAAGTCTCATACATTTACAACAAATTAGGAATCCAAATGCAGAATTAGATAAACTCGTATATCAAAATTTAGCTTGGAATCATTTATTACTAGGGAATTATATAGATGCAACTGCATGTCTGAAACAATTCAATACTGCTGCTAGGAAAAACGTGGCTCGCGTTTTCTCGACTTTCTCAGAAATGAATCGCGAGAATTACTGGGATCAGTATGGAATAGAAATGGTTGGGTTAAACAATATGGTTGCATATAAAACACAAAATCCTGATGCAATAATTCAAGCATATAATAATACCCTTTTCTGTAAGTCGCTTTTACTTGGAACAACAAGTGCTCTAAAAGAATATATAAGTGACTCTAATGACCCAAAACTAAAGCAGAACTATAATGAGTACTTGAAATATAGAGAATCTTTATCATACAAAACCAATGATAGTATAACGAAAGAAAAAATTGCGCATGATTTAGTTCGCAAAGAAGAAGAAATACTTAGTTCTATAAAAGGGCTTGATAAACTCATAGAAAAAAACTGTGGAACTTGGAATAATATAGCTAACATCTTGGAGGAGAATGAAGCTGCGATAGAATTTTGTTATATTGTCACAATGGATTCTATTACAAATGCAAAGGACTACTATGGTGCTTTTATTATTCGGAAAGAATATACTTCACCGCGATTGATTCTTTTAGGTAGTGTAAATGATGTTGAGGAGATTACGCAAGGTGTAGATGGTGACATTTTTAGTATCAATGATTTTTATACATCCACAAAGCACAGAGATTTATACAAACTAACATGGGCAAATATTGAACCATACTTAAAAGACTGTTCTACTATCTATTATTCAACAACGGGACAACTATCAAATATAAATTACGATATTGTTCATGATACAAATGGTATAGCGTTATGTGATAAGTTCAAATTGGTTAGAGTTTCTTCCACAAATAAAATCTCAAAAGTAAAAGAAACAGATAAACCTACTTTTAATAGTTCTGTTTTATATGGAGGAATAAAATATAACGAGACATTGGCTGAAATGACAAGGCAAAGTGAACAATATACAGATGGTTCCAGTCCCTCTGTTGTTGATGGACTAGTAGCATTGCGCTCTATAAGTAATAGAGGCAACTGGGGCGAATTAAATGCCACAAAAGATGAAATTTCAAAGATACAAGACATCCTAAAAAAGAATGGAGTTTCCACCATAATTATGACGGAAACATCTGCGAATGAAGAATCTTTTAAGGCATTAAGTGGGAAATCGCCTAATATCATACATCTGGCAACCCACGGCTATTTTATTAGTTCAAGAGAAAAAGCATCAGTTAGTTCTTTTTTAAGTCAAATAACTCCATATTCAGAGAAAGAACGATATATGCAATGGAGCGGATTGTTAATGGCTGGTGCAAATAATGCATGGAATGGCAAATTTGCATTGGAGAACGTTGAAGATGGTATATTAACTGCCGACGAGATTTCAAGATTGGATTTGTCAAACACACAATTGGTCGTGTTGTCTGCCTGTGAGACTGCTAAAGGAGTCATCGATCCAGTAGATGGAGTCTATGGCTTACAGTTAGCATTTAAGAAGGCTGGTGTAGGAACAATTGTGATGAGTTTGTGGAAAGTTCCTGACGAGGTAACATCATTACTGATGAATTCATTCTATGCAGCCTTAATCAGTGGCAACGAAAAGCATGATTCATTAAAGAAGGCTATGTATGAGGTTCGAAAAAAGTATAAAGATCCTTATTATTGGGCGGGTTTTATAATGTTGGATTAAATTTTCGTATTATTATTTGATAAATCGATTTTATTTCATACCTTTGCATTGAATTCGCCGTTCTTTATAAAAGGTTCTTTTATAGATAGTTGTGGTACTAGTAATGGTATAACTTTTGCTTGTATGAAAGTTGATGATAATGGCTTTACTCCTTGCCCAAATGATGAAATAAATGCTCAAATAGAAAGAGATGAGAATGGTTTTACTTGGGTCTATAAAGGAAAAGAACATGGTTATGATAGCTGGTATGGAATACCACCAGAATCTTTATAGGTAATAATCGTGTAATTATATATTTAATGATGGAGGGGATGCTCTTCACTATTATTTTATTAGAGGTTCTTGTTAATCTTTTGGTGCCATATGGCATAAACGTATAGAAACAAATAATTATTAAATTTTAAAGTATGAAAAGTATATATCTTACCCCGTTTGTGTTCAGAGCGACTCGTTATGAAAAGTATAATGACGGTATTTGTATAGGCCAACAGAATGTTGACATTCAAATCGTCTCTAAAGTGATTAATAATTGTGCCATGTTTCACTTGGAAGGGAATATGCCCATGAATATGAAACGCAATTTTGGGCTACCAGTGTTTGGTGTTGAACGTGGCGACATTCTTGAAGATCGTATTATGTATGGTCGCCTTCCTGATGGTTATAGTTGGCAAGACCCTACAGATCCCCTTGTCTGTGAAATCTTTGCCAACAAAACATGTATTCGATTTGCCATGCTCAGCCCATTGAGGATTATTGAGTTTACTGGCTATTTCGAGTTGATAGGTGAATAACTCACTCTCAATCACAATAACTTTCCATAAGTATGTAAATCATACGGCGCTAGTAAGATGGTCTGTTGAGAAACGCACCATCTTTTTTTCGTAAAAAAATCCGATGAGTTGTTAACCTTTCCATTATTACTGTCATTAAGGGTAGAAACAAACATTAGTATTCACACTTAAAAACAAAAATTATGGAAACTAAAACTCGTTACACAGTGGTAAACAAAAGAGGTGAAGAACTCTATCATGCTGATAGTTTCTTTGGATTTATTGGAAACACCATTCTGGTACAATTTCTGGGATGCATAGTAATATGTGTTATAGGCGCAATTATTTGTGGCATTGCATCAATGTTCAATTAACATAGTCCAAATAGGATATATAGAAAGGAAAATGGATAAGAAAAAGATTATGCTATTGTTCATGATGGGATGTACATTGCTCTCGTGCCGTCAATCTTCCTCTAATACACGCCCTGTAGTGCTAATGGAACCAGAAGACACTTTACCGACAGATGAAGAAGTGTTGGGCGAATTAAATAATGACGTTCCTATGGAAGAAACAATGGGTGATGAAGAACAGATTCCACTTGAATATACAAATAGGAAGATTGATGCCTATGTTCCACAAAACGATCAGGAAAGGAATTTGTTGTCGGACCTCCATGAATTGGAAGAGGCACAAGCTAATTTGGATTATAAGAAAGTTGTGAGTTTGTGTTATCCAGATTTCTTCAAACTGTTGCAAGAGAAAGTACCAGAAAAATCTATTGATGAATTAAAAAAGGTGTATGAGGAGCATCTTGAGATGACTTTAGAAGCATGGAATAATGAATTCTTGGATTCATGGCAGAATGCAAAGAGAGCTGGTGTATGTGTTACAGATATTAAGAATCGTGTAAGAGAAGGCAACAAATTGCTTTACCTGTATGAGTATCATACGGTTTTATATTCAGACTCCAGTTGTATATACAAACAAGAAGCGGAATATTCTGTTGCTGTTTCTCTGAATAATGGAAAGAAGTGGTATAGTACGCCCAATGGGATAAACGATCTGTGGGAAATATTAAGCTATAGTTTTAGTGAACAATCAATTGACCAAGTTTTAAGAAAATAGATTATGGGACTAACAGTTGTTGTATTATTGGTAATTGCCGCTATTGTAGCAGCGATTAATATCAAAGCACAAGATAATGCTTATAAGTCATCAGGAAAAGAATCGGATAAAGTTGGAGCGGGGTCTATCATAGTATGGATTATAGTTTCTATCATATTCGTCTTTGGATGTTTTGGGAATCTCATTGGAGCATGCGGAAGAGATTTAAGTGAAATAGGAGGTAGATAATGTTTTCGTTTGTAAACACTTTACAATTCTCTAAATCCTCTTAAAAACATGAAAGTATATCCATTGTTCTGTATCTGTATAATCTTGTTGAATGTTGTTTGTGCAGGATGCCATAAGCTTACCCAAAACATAGAACTCTCGGAGAATCCGCTGTATGCGGAATTAAGAGAAAGGAGGATTATGGATTCATTGATTAGAGAAAGCTATAAGTATGTCAATTCCGTGAAAGGGCATAAGGAGGAAGACCTAATCACCGGCAGATTTGTTGATAGCAACATTGACACATTATGGTTTGAGTGTCCAGACGAAAATAACCGTGAAATTTGGGAACTATGTTGTAGCAACAAGGCTGTAAAGAGATGCAAGTTCTGGGGAGTCTCCCCAAGTCTCGTGTTTGAAGGTGATTTAGATGGGAATGGTACTGATGACTTCGGTTTCCTTGATACATGGTATACGTCTAATTGCCGCTATTATAATGTGGCGACGATAAGAAACCATACGATAATAAGCATGCTACAATTTGAAACGACATATAGTCTGCGAGCCTCTGGCAAAGATTTGGTCGAAAAGTCAAATCAAAAAGGTTATGCCCATGTAATATGTTCTGATATGGATGCACCAAATTCCTGTTGTAATTGGGCTCCTGACGTAGATACATTGATGAGGTTTGACTATCAGAGATTTGATCAAAACGATTTCCAATAAATAATTAACGGATGTGGAACACTTTGCACAAATCTTTGGCGGCGAAGACACTGGAGAGGTCGTGAATGAATTGTTTACTGACATTCTCGCACATTAGTTGTTGAATTCATTTGTGCCCAAGTTTTAAGGGACACTAATGGCAAAAAGTAAGAAATGGAAATAAAAGATATTATAGGCAAGAAGGGTATTTTTGAAATGGTCTATATGAAACTAGATGGGACGACTACGTGCTATTATATAGCTGATGTTCAGCTCTCTGGTAAAGACTATATTAAAGCCTATTCATGTAAAAGTCCCAAGCAATTGACTTTTAAGATTGAGCGCATCTGGGATGTTCAAGAAACGTGGATTGCCTTGAACAAGGGAGTCGTTGCACCCCAAAGCGGTGTGTATGTGTTTGTATATGAAGGTGACAACCATCTTGATTTTGAGGCATTTCAACTCGTGAAAGGCGAGGAACTCTTGAAATATTTCGTTGGAGAATACAGTCATGGCGGGTTTATGGATCGCCTCCCATTTGCGTATCACTATGTGGAGGCATATAATCCTCAAATGGAACAAGATGTATGGATTAAACCTGATGGTGGAGACAAAGACGATGATTGGTATAACTATTTTTACCATTATGTTAGTGCTATAGAAACTCCTCAAGGCGAATGTGGGTATCTTGCCGGAATACTTTCGGCAGGGAAATATACCCTTAAAGCATATCACCGCTTTTTTGACCCAAGGAATGCCTGTAATTGGTTAATGTCGGAAGATTATGAAAACTATGAAGATTATGAAGATTATTATTGCCATTACGAGGATTATGACGATTTTATCTGACAATGTATTGAAAAAGATTCATGAAGACTATAAACACCATTTATTCCTTTTTAGGAGCTATATTTTTACAGACCATTTGTATGGGGTGCCAGAATAGCTCTAATAACACTGAACTCTCGAAGGATTCGCAGAGAGCAGCCATTGCACAGGAAAATGTTGCTCCAATTCATGTTATATGCAATCAACTTGTTAATGGATACCGCGTGTCCATGGATATGTTAATGGATGGCGAAGAAGATAACTGGGGTTCTGCTGCATTTACGTTTCAGAAACCCCAGCATTCATTTACTGTCAACTGCGATTTGTTTGTGTTGCCAATAGAGGCTGTTCAAAATACGGTTGATACGATAAGACTTGATTATGTGTCTCCTGCTCCAGAGGAGTATTTGAGTGATAAGTCTCTATTTTATTTCAAAGATATGGACTTTGACGGAGAAGAAGAACTTGTGATTAGAGGTGCTCATTGCAGTTGGTACGGATCTAATCAATATGATGTGTACAAGGTCTTTAACCGTGACAAGCCTCAAAAGATGGTGGATGAACCTTTTGAATGGGCTGGACAGCCAATGAGTGACCGATGGACAGAATATATACCGAAGGAGAGGAAGATTGTGTGTTGGTTCTCTTCTGGGACACGCTTGATACGAAAGGCAATCTTCCAATCAATTATAAATGAAAAGGGGAAGCGTGAGTTGAGATTGGTAAAGGATGATATAAATGAGTGATAATCGAGACCTTTATGAATTGGATTAGATACATCATCACCATTCCTTTTGCCTTGTTCGTTCTTTTTTTACAAGGGCTTGGGAAGTGTTTCGGATTGACTTATAAACAAATATCTGTTATCTTCAATTTGTGGATACAGGGTGGTGTGCTTGTGTTGTCTGGATGTTTACCATTTGTACAAAGTCTTATGTGTCCGTTTCAAGCACCTGAAGGTATGCGGTGGATCATTAGGATATGTGCATTGTTCTTTGCCTTAATGTATTTGGTGGGATTTGTGCTGATGTTGCGTCACTATCGCCTTCCTTTCAATAGAGCTTTTGTCAGGTGTGTTAGTGATTTGCAGCATATTGCTAGTATCTGGCATTGTTCATACTATGCTGTCAATATCATCATTTTTGTCATCTTATTTCTATTGCTAATATCTCTCAATATTCTTTTGGCCTGGTTGGTGTCCCAATGATTTTGTAATTAACGTGAATTCGTCGAACTCACGTTAATTACGGAACTGCCGTTGGGGTAATTATGGCAGCGACGTTAATGTAATTGCGGTAGCGGCACATCCTCTTTCCCCTTTGTTCCACACCCTCTAAATCGACGTCGTCGACGTCGGTTAACCGATGTCGTCGATGTCGACTTGCCGATGTCGACGACGTCGATTTTGGGACTGTGTAAGGAGGGTAGTGGCGGAAACGGAATTGAGGTGGAGATTGAAGTGGAATAAGGGGTGGGGTGTTGAAAGGTGGAGTTTGCGAAAGTGGTGTTTTTGAGTGGTTTTTGTCTTTTTCTGTTGGAAGGGGCGTTTTTTCTTGTGTTTGTTTTTCCCTTCCCGATAAAAAGCTGTATCTTTGTAGAGTTTTTGTGGCATGCCGTCAGTGGCGTGTCCTATTCTTTTTGTGATGAAAAATTACATAACAACATTCAGTATTTAATAAAATCAATAAAATTCATTATGAAGATTTCAAGAATCGATCACCTTGGTATAGGTGTGGAGAGCATTGACGCTGTGCTCCCTTATTTCGAGAATGTGCTTGGCCTGAAGTGCTATGCAATTGAGGAAGTGGCTGACCAGAAAGTGAAGACTGCTTTCTTGAAGGTTGGTGAAGTGAAACTGGAGCTTCTGGAGCCAACGTCTCCTGAATCAGCTGTTGCAAAGTGGCTGGAAAAGGGTGGCAAGGGCGTTCACCACGTGGCTTTCGCTGTTGAAGACGGTGTGGCTGAGGCACTCGTTGAGGCTGAAGGTAAGGAGGTCCGTCTGATTGATAAGACTCCACGTCCAGGTGCAGAGCAGATGTCCATAGCTTTCCTGCACCCCAAGTCAACAGCAGGTGTTTTGACAGAACTTTGCGAACCACAGAACAAGTAAGAAGTGAAAAGTGAAGAGTGAAAAGTGAAAAATGAAAGTTACCTGCCATGCGGATTCTTGATGCCGTGTATGCAAGGATACTTTTACTTTTAGTTTTTAACTTTTAACTTTTAACTCATAAAAAGATATTTTTATGTCAAAGCAAACAGAAAGAATACAGGAGTTGATTGAACTCCGACAGAAAGCACGTCTTGGCGGTGGCGAGAAGGCTATCGACAAGCAGCATGCGAAGGGCAAGTTCACGGCACGTGAGCGTATTGCCATGCTCCTCGACGAGGGCAGTTTTGAAGAGTATGATATGTTCAAGCTCCACCGTTGCACGAACTTCGGTATGGAGAAGAAGCAGTATCTGGGCGACGGTGTTGTGACCGGCTCTGGTACGATTGGCGGTCGTCTCGTGTTTATCTTTGCTCAGGACTTCACGGTGAATGCAGGTTCTCTCTCTGAGACGATGAGCCAGAAGATTTGCAAGATTATGGACATGGCCATGAAGGTGGGTGCTCCTGTCATCGGCATCAACGACTCAGGTGGTGCGCGCATTCAGGAGGGTATCAACGCCTTGGCTGGTTACGCAGAGATTTTCCAGCGTAACATCATGGCTTCAGGTGTGATTCCTCAGATTTCAGGTATCTTCGGTCCTTGTGCCGGTGGTGCTGTTTATTCTCCAGCATTGACCGACTTCACGCTGATGATGGAGAACACTTCGTTCATGTTCCTCACAGGTCCTGCTGTGGTGAAGACCGTGACAGGTGAGGATGTGGATCAGGAGAGCCTCGGTGGTGCTTCTGTTCACTCTACCAAGTCTGGTGTGACTCACTTCACTGCTTCTACTGAGGAAGAGGCGATGGCAATGATTCAGCAGCTCATCTCTTACATTCCTCAGAACAACCAGGAGGAGACTCCACGTGTGGAATGCACTGACCCCATCGACCGTCTGGAGGATTCTCTCAACGAAATCATTCCTGACAATCCTAACCAGGCATACGACATGTACAAGGTGATTGCCGCTACTGTCGATAATGGCGAGTTCTTCGAGGTGCAGCCACGCTATGCACAGAACATCATCGTCGGTTTCGCCCGTTTCAATGGTCGTTCAGTAGGTATCGTTGCCAACCAGCCTTCTAAGTTCGCTGGTGTGCTTGACTGCAACGCTTCCCGTAAGGGTGCGCGTTTCGTCCGCTTCTGCGATGCCTTCAATATCCCAATCGTCAGCTTCGTGGATGTGCCAGGCTTCCTTCCTGGAACAGGTCAGGAGTACAACGCCGTCATCCTGCATGGTGCTAAGCTCCTCTACGCTTACGGAGAGGCAACTGTGCCAAAGGTGACCGTCACCCTCCGCAAGTCTTATGGCGGTTCTCACATCGTGATGTCTTGTAAGCAACTCCGTGGCGACATCAACTACGCATGGCCATCAGCTGAAATCGCTGTGATGGGTGCCAGCGGTGCTGCCGCAGTGCTCTACGCTCGCGAGGCTAAGCAGATAAAGGAAGAGGGTGGTGATGCCAAGGCATTCATCGCCGAGAAGGAGGAAGAATACTCTAAGCTCTTCGCCAATCCTTATCAGGCAGCCAAGTACGGCTACATCGACGATGTCATCGAGCCACGCAACACTCGTTTCCGCGTCATCCGCGCTCTCGAGCAGCTGGCCAACAAGTCACTTACCAATCCTGCTAAGAAGCACGGTAATATTCCATTGTAAGCATTATGAGAAAGATATTATCAGTTATTTCATTCCTCGTAGCTTCATCTGCCGCATTCGCACAGGGTGCACACGACTTCAAGCTCAACGAAGTCTATGTTTACACTCCTGCATGCTGTCAGAGCGATTCCGACAAGACATGCGAGCAGCAGGCAAGCTATGTGGATGAATATGGTCAGCCAACCTCATGGATTGAGATTGAGAACATTTCTTATTCTACTCATGACATAAGAAACTGTTTCCTCACCATCAATCCGGCTGTGCTCGACAAGACTATGTCAGCGCCCGAGCGTGAAAAGCTCATGTCGCTCATCCCTGCAGGAGACCCGCGTACATCGCTTGCTGCCAAGCAACGCATCACATTCTTTGCTGATGGCCACGTGAATCGTGGTACGCTTCACCTGAACTTCACACTTCCTGTTGGTGAACCTTTCACCATTTATTTCTTCGATGGCAATGCAGTTGACTTGCTCGACTCTGTGCGTGTGGAAGCCCTTCCAGCTGGTTCCAGCTACGCACGTGTCAAGGATGCTCAGTGGCAGGTGCTGGAAGCAGACAAGGTGACTCCTAACGCTCCCAATGTTGCCTTCAGCAACGACAAGATTAAGGAGTTCAAGGAGAAAGACCCCCACGGCATAGCTATGACGCTCATGTGTATGGGTGTGGTGTTCTTATGTCTCATCCTGTTGTTCGTGTTCTTCCACATCTTTGGTTGGGCAATGAACCGTGCTGCCAAGCTGGCTCGTGTTCGTGCCATCCGTGCCATTCATGAGAAGGCAGAACGTGTGGTTGAAATGGCCAAGCAGGGTACCACTGAAACCAAGGGTATCGACATGGAAACTTATGCAGCCGTTATCGGTTTGGCACTCCACGAGTACTTTGGTGGCACGCACGACCTTGAGTCAGGCATCCTGACCATCAATCAGACTCAAACCACGTGGGCAGACAAGAGCCACGAACTTCGTGTCACTCCACAGCATCATCAAGCAAACTAAAACATCAAAAACAACATGAAAGAATATAATTATAAGATAAAGGGTGCTCCTTACAATGTGAAGATCAACGGCATTGAAGAGAACATCGCAAAAGTTGAAGTGAACGGTATCGAGTTCGAGGTGGAACTCGAAAAGCCAGTTGCTCAGCCCAAGCCAGTCGTACGTGCTGTGGCTGCTCCCGTCAAGACTGTGGAAGCTCCAAAAGAGAAGCTCGAAGCAGTCGAGGCAGGTGTTTCTGCTGTTCGCGCACCGCTGCCAGGTACCATCAACGACATCAAGGTTACTGTCGGTCAGGCAGTTAAGAAGGGCGAAACCGTTGTTGTGCTCGAAGCCATGAAGATGGAGAACAACATCGATGCTGACCGCGACGGTAAGATTCAGGAAGTGAAGGTTCAGCGTGGCGAGACCGTGATGGAAGGCGCCATCCTTGTCACTATCGCGTAACAAAATAGTCAATGGATCATTCAAATTGTAAACAACTATGATGTTACTCGAAAGTGTTTCTACAATGGACTTCATCGGAACAAAGCTTCTGGATTTCCTGACATACACAGGCTTTGCCAATGTGGAGTGGGCAAACATCATCATGATTGCTGTGGGTGCCT
Organism: Bacteroidaceae bacterium; assembly: GCA_024688885.1. Taxonomy (GTDB): domain Bacteria; phylum Bacteroidota; class Bacteroidia; order Bacteroidales; family Bacteroidaceae; genus Minthosoma. Next base: position 51,135 of record JAILDV010000063.1, read on the forward strand.
TCTTCATTTGGCTTGCTATTGCCAAGGATTTCGAGCCGCTGCTTCTCATTCCGATTGGTCTCGGCATCATCTTGGGAAATATTCCCTTCAAGGATGCCGGTCTTGAGATAGGTCTCTACGAGGATAATTCCGTGCTCAACATCTTCTATCAGGGTGTGCGCCAGGGATGGTATCCTCCTCTCATCTTCTTGGGTATTGGTGCAATGACCGATTTCTCGGCGCTGATTGCCAATCCGAAACTTATGCTCATTGGTGCTGCTGCCCAGTTCGGTATCTTCGGAGCCTACATGGTGGCACTTGCTCTGGGATTTGAGCCTAATCAGGCTGCTGGTATCGCCATCATCGGTGGTGCTGACGGTCCTACCGCCATCTTCCTCTCCAGCAAGCTGAGCCCTAACCTCATGGGTGCCATTGCCGTGTGTGCATACTCCTACATGGCACTTGTTCCTGTGATTCAGCCAGGCATCATGAAGCTGCTCACCACCAAGAAGCAGCGTCAAATTAAGATGAAGCCAGCTCGTCAGGTTAGCCAGACAGAGAAGATGCTCTTCCCGATTGTCGGCCTGCTGATCACCACGTTCATCGTTCCGTCAGGTCTGCCCCTGCTCGGCATGTTGTTCTTCGGTAACCTCCTCAAGGAGTCAACCAAGACCACACGTCTTGCCAAGACTGCAGGCAGTGCCCTCAACGACATCATCGTGATGCTCCTTGGTCTCACCGTGGGTTGCTCTACTCAGGCATCTGAGTTCCTTACATGGAACACCATCTTCATCTTCATCATCGGTGCATGTGCATTCGTTGTGGCAACTGCCAGCGGTGTCATCTTCGTTCACATCATGAACATCTTCCTCCCGAAGAGCCAGAAGATTAACCCGCTCATTGGTAATGCCGGTGTGTCAGCAGTCCCAATGGCTGCCCGCATCTCGCAGAACGAAGGTCTCAAGGCAGACCCACACAACTATCTGCTTATGCACGCTATGGGTCCCAATGTTGCAGGTGTCATCGGTTCTGCTGTTGCAGCAGGTGTCCTGCTCGGATTCCTCTCGTAAGGGATATACATTATATATATAATAAAGCAGGGGTGCTTCAAACGAAGTGCCCCTGCTTTTTCTCTCCACTTATCTCATTGAGAAGCCTATGCTAATCACAATAATTGCAATGAGGTGTGTGTGAGAGACCTCGTTGGGTGTATGGGTGAGACGCCAAAACCTGTATGAGTGAGACACCGACACCTGTATGAGTGAGACACCGACACCTGTATGGGTGAGACACTAACACCTGTATGGGTGAGATACCTCAACAACTGTTGGGAGGGAATTGGGGAACCAGAGAAAGACACCATCAACGAGCGTGTGGGGATTGCCACTATTGAAAACTGCTGGCGCTACACCATCCACTTGCTTGGCCGGATGGCTGAATGCAAATAATGTCACATAATGAGAGGTGTTGCCTGTGTTTTGTGTGAGAATTTGGGGGTAGAGAAGAAAAAAAACTGGGAGCATGGCTCTGTTTTCGATTTTTTGTTTTATCTTTGCAACTAGTCCACATGCTGGGCTTTTACATCAACTATGAGGTAACTCACAACTAAACATTTCTAATAATTATGGACAACGAACTGATTAAGCAGTGTACGACTGAGGCTCAGAAGTGGCTTTCTCCCGCTTTTGATGCCGAGACACAGGCAGAAGTGAAGGCTATGCTCGATGCTGAGGACAAGACTGCACTCATCGACGCATTTTATCAGAATCTGGAGTTTGGTACTGGCGGTTTGCGCGGTATCATGGGTGCGGGCACCAACCGCATGAACAAGTATATTGTAGGTATGGCCACTCAAGGCTTTGCCAACTATATCAACAAGGCATTCGCTGGCAAGAAGGACATCAGCGTGGTGGTGGGTCATGACTGCCGCAACAACTCTCGCCTCTTTGCTGAGACCGTGGCTGACATCTTCTCAGCTAATGGCATTAAGGCTTATCTCTTCGAGAGCCTTCGTCCTACTCCTGAGATTTCATTCGCTATCCGTCAGTTGGGTGCTCAGGCAGGTGTGAACATCACTGCCAGCCACAACCCACGCGAGTATAACGGTTACAAGGCTTACTGGGACGATGGCGCACAGGTGCTGGCTCCACATGACACGGGCATCATTGACGAGGTGAACAAGGTGACGATTGACCAAGTGAAGTTCACGCCTAACAATGACCTCATCCAGATTATCGGTGGTGAGATGGATGTCGACTACCTGAACGCTGTGCATGAGGCGCTGGTTGACCAAGACGTGATTAACCGTCAGAAGGACCTTTGCATCGTTTATTCTCCGCTGCACGGAACAGGCCGTGTGATTATCCCTGCTGCCTTGCGCACTTGGGGCTTCCAGAACATCAACGTGGTGAAGGAGCAGATGGTGATTGACGGCAACTTCCCAACAGTGGTTTCTCCTAACCCAGAGAATTCTGAGGCGATGACATTGGGCATGAAGTTGGGCACCAAGCTGAATGCTGACCTCGTGCTGGCTTCTGATCCTGATGCTGACCGCTTGGCTGTGGTATGCCGCGATCCCAAGGGCGAGTGGTGCATCCTGAATGGTAACCAGACCGCTCTGATGCTCTCTTACTATATTATTGAGAACAAGAAGAAGCTGGGGCAGCTGAAGGGCAACGAGTTCATGGTGAAGACCATTGTGACAACGGAAACCATCGCCGAGATTGCCAAGCGCAACAACGTGGAGATTCGTGATGTCTATACTGGCTTCAAATGGATTGCACGTGAAATCAAGCTCTCTGAGGGCGTGAAGAAGTATATTGGTGGCGGTGAGGAATCATTTGGTTACTTGCCATTTGACAAGGTGCGCGACAAGGACAGCCCTGCTTCCATCTGTCTGCTCTGCGAGATTGCTGCATGGGCAAAGGATAACGGCATGACGCTGTATGACCTGCTGATGAAGATTTACCTTGACTATGGCTTTGCTTATCAGAATGCCATCAGTGTGACGAAGCCTGGCAAGAGTGGTGCAGACGAAATCAAGCAGATGATGGAGGACTTCCGTAAGAATCCTCCTGCATCGCTGGGTGGCAGCCCTGTGGTATGTGTGAAGGACTACAAGACGCTGAAGCAGGTGTGCGACGGCAAGGAGTCTGCCCTTGACATGCCTGCCACCAGCAACGTGCTCCAGTGGTTTACCGCCGATGGTACCAAGATTTCTGTGCGCCCGTCTGGCACCGAACCTAAGATTAAGTTCTATGTGGAGGTGAAGGGTGAAATGGGATGTCCAAAGTGCTATCCTTCTGCTACAGCAGAGGCGCAGGCAAAAGTGGATGCAATCAAGAAAGACTTAGGGTTATAATTAGTTGGGAATGAGGAATTGCCCTGTAGCTTGTTCCTAATGAGGGAACAACTGGATAGCCAATTCCTCATTCCAAACTCCTCATTTCTTATTCCTAACCTTTATAAATCATGTAAAAAATATGAAAAATGAACAGTTCCTTGTTTGTGGGCACAATATCCTGACAATGGCCTTTGTCTTTTTGTATGGCACAGGAACTGTATGTGCACAGGGCAATAATAGTCACTTGGGTGGTGACGACAGCGGAGTGACCTCACTGAGTGAACGTCTGCTGAAAGTGGAAAAACATTCGGATGCTTTCAATGTGTTCCTAAATATGCACGCATCTTATCAAGAGCGGTTTAATGGTGATGAAGAGGGTGGCTCCTTCAAGGGACGCCAACTGCGTTTGGAGATGAAAGGCACATTTGACGACCATTGGAGT
>JAILDV010000040.1 GCA_024688885.1 Bacteroidaceae bacterium
TGAAAATATAAAAAAACATGATCTTTTTATCTATTTTTATTTGTTTTTATCTATTTTTCTTTCGGCGCCAACGGCGCAACTTCTTATACCGAACTCACGTTAAAACAAGTTCCTGCGGAACGATTGAGCGGATTGAGCGGAAATTTGAATTTTTAACCGCGGATTTAGCCGATTAAACAGATTATTTGACCACGAATTAAACGAATTAAACGAATTTTTGGCTTTCTTGGCGAAAGCCCCGTCCGGATGGTTTCCCAAGAGCCGCCAAGGCTCTCCCAATTCGTGTAATTCGTGTAATTCGTGGTTGAAAATTATAAATCTGTGGTTGTTTCTTTCGGCTCCAACGGCGCAACCTCTTATATCGAACTCACGTGTTCTTTAGAATCTGACGTACAGTTCTGCCCAGAGTTCGTTGTAGTCCTTGTGTTCGAGGTTGCGGTTGTGGACGTGGTTGTACTGCAACTGCATCATGAGGTTCTTGTGAATCTGGAAGTTGGGGATGATGCTGTAGATGGTCTTGGTGCTGTCCCATGTCTTGTCGGCACGGTAGGCATCGTATTTGCCATAGATTTTGAGCCAAGGAGTGCAAGGAACGCCCACGGTGGCATACCAGCCGTCTGCCTTTCCTTCGCCCTGATAGTTGGCGAGCAAGCCTTGTGCATGAGCATATTCGAAACGTGCTGTCCAGTCGTTGTGCTCATACTTCACAGAGGCTGCCCAGCGGTTGCGATCCACTTCGGTGCCATCGGCGAGCACATAGTCGCCTGTCCATCCGAAGATGCCGATGAAGAGGTCTTTGACTGGTTGCACCTGCAGGGAACCGATGAAATCCTTGCGTCCATTCTTGTCGCCGGTGTTGATGCCCTGTCCGTTCATCACCTGAAGCTGGTAGTGGATGAAGCGGTGACCGTCGTTCTTGGCGGGGAAGAGGTCGCCCTGCAGCTGCAAACCCTGATCGCGACCACCATTGACGACATTGCCGTCCTTGTCGCTGATGCCTGCCAGCTGGTTGGAAATCTGCGAGTAGTCACCTGCACCTACATCCCAAGGGTTGTAGGGGTTTTCGAAGAGGAAGGCACGCTTGTACTGACCTACCTTGACGGCGAGTTCCTTCCAATGCGACCACTCCACAAAGTAGTCTTTCATGTGGAAGGTGGAGTTGTTCACCTGTGCCTGCAGACGATACTTGAAATCGCCGAGAATGGTGCCGTCCACATACAGACGGATGAGTCGCTGGCTGAACCCTGCACCACCTTTCGCTCCGTCTTGGTCGCTATAGGCGTATTTGCCAATGAAGTAGCCACCGAACTTGGGTGCAGAGGCAAAGTCGGTCAACTTTCTGCTCAACTGAGGCTTTGCGTCAGCAGGAGCAGCGCCCTGAAAAGCATCGGAAAGGCTGTTGTTCACAAGGTCGGTGATGAAGCCAGCACCAGGGGTGCCGTTGGGTTCAAACTCACTCACCTCAATTCTCTCTTCGGCAGGCACGCTGAGTTCCTGCGCTTCGTCATTTTCTGCCCACAGAGGCATGGTGGCAAGCGTTGCCACAAAAACAGTAGATAAAAATCTTTTCATATATTTATATTATTAAATATTTAAGTTTGACTTCGTCGAGCTAAAGTTTCGCAAGTGCTCAACTTCTTTGGGAGTTAAGGAGTTATCGCTTCGCTTAGTTGACAATTGATAGTTGACAGTTGACAGTTTAGGGTTTAGTGTTTAGTGTTTAGTGTTTAGAGTGGAGAGTTTAGGGTTTAGAGTTTAGAGATTCAATTCCTCATTCCTAATTCCTCATTCCTAATTGTGAAAGGTCCATCGTCCATCATCCATCTTCCATGCTTACACCCCGCATGGCTCTCCCTCCCCCTTGGGGGAGTCGGAGGGGGCTTCCATCATTCCTCATTCCTAATTCCTCATTCCTAATTCCGAAACTTGAGTTAATAAAATATCGTTGTAATAATCAATCCCACGATGGTGCTGACGATGACGCTGACGAGACCTGGCATCATAAACGAGTGGTTGAGCAGGTACTTGCCTATCACCGTGGTGCCTGAACGGTCAAAGTTCACAGTGGCAATATCAGAGGGATAGTTAGGAATGAAGAAATAGCCATAGACGGAGGGGAGCACACCGAGCAACACGGGTCCTGGAATGCCCAGCGAGTAAGCCAAAGGCAACATCGCCACCACCACTGCACCTTGGCTATTGATGAGCACAGACACGATGAAGAACACAAATGCGATTGCCCATGGATATTGACTGATAACACCCTCGAGCGAGCTTTGCATCTCATCCATATAATTGGTGAAGAAAGTGTCAGCGAGCCAAGCGATACCGTAAATAGCGACCACGGCCACCATACCCGACTGCCAAACAGAACCCGCTACAGCCTTCTTGGGACTCGCTTTCGCAAAGATAATCATTAAAGCAGCAGCAGATATCATAATCATCTGGATGACCACATTCATCGTCAATGGCTTATCAAACCATTCTGTCACGCCCGTCACATGTACTCTTGCCTTCACCAATTGGCTGGCAGTCATAGTAAGGTTTTCGTCAACATAGAGGTCATGACTTCCTTTGACAGCACGCAAGGTTTCGTAGGCAGGCAAAGCGTTCTGGAAAACAGCGAAGAAGACGATGATAATCAAGGCACCCAGGAAGATGAAGACAGCGTTCTTTGCCGATTGTGGGATTTCCTTGTCCAATGTCGTAGCTTCCGAACCATAGATGTACTCACGTTGCTCAGGATCTTGTAGTCTCTTCTGGAAGTCCGGGTCTTTGTCGAGGTCTTTGCCGCGCCTGTATGAGCACAGGGCAGCAGCAGTCAATCCGCAGAGACAAGCAGGAATTGAAACCATCAGCACATCGGGGATGGCAATTTCAAAACCGTTGGCGTTGGAGATGCTGACAAATGCCACAACAGCTGCCGCAATAGGCGAACAAGTGATTCCCACTTGCGAGGCGATAGAGGCAACAGCACAAGGACGTTCAGGTCGGATGCCTTTCTTCAAGGCGATGTCGCAGATAATGGGCATGAGGGTATAAACCACATGACCTGTTCCCACCAGCACCGTTAGGAAGAAAGTGCAGAATGGAGCGAGGAATGTGATATGTCCCGGATTTTTTCGAAGCAACTTCTCTGCCATCTGTATCAGCCAATCCATACCGCCCGAGGCTTGCATAATGCCAGCGCAGGTCACGGCTGCAATAATGATGTAAATCACATCAGTTGGAGGAGAGCCTGGTTCTAATCCGAAGCCCAACACAAGAATGGCAAGACCGATACCAGAAATGGCGCCCAATGCCAAACTGCCATAGCGTGAACCCACATAGAGGGCGCCCAACACGATGAGCAGTTGCAAAATCATGACAAAGTCCATAAGAATTAGTTTTGGGGGGTTGAAAATATTGGACAAAGATACAAAAAAGTTGAGAGTTAAGAGTTGAGAGTTGAGAGTTTTTTGTTGTTTAATGTCTTTTTTTCTCGGGAAAGTAACAATTCCTCATTCCTTTTTTCTTTTTTCATTTTCTCATTCTTTCATTTTTCTATTTTTTTTCCATATCTTTGCAAGCAAAATAGAACAGAAATGTCACAACCCAGCCAACAAGTGTGTGTGAAACTGACGGGGGTGAGTGCGCTGATGCATTTCCTCGTCGATGGTCTGTGCATCTGTTGCCTGCACCTCACGACGACAGGCACCACAAACATCGTGATGACCTACGTGACCTACAATGTGTTGGCATTCCTGACACAACCCCTCACTGGCTGGTGGGCTGACAGGATGAAACAGCGGCACTGGCTGCTGATAGGGTCTGTGGTGGTGCTGACAGTTGCGGTGCTGGCGGCATCTGCAATGACCGACAGCGGATGGCAGACGATGGGTTATGGGGTGCCCATCACCTCTGTTCTGCTCGGAATGGGCAACTCGCTCTTTCACGTATGGGGTGGCAAGCAAGTGGCTGTCCACACGGGGAACGACATCC